>CAMLMC010000005.1 GCA_946481075.1 uncultured Alphaproteobacteria bacterium | reverse complement strand
GGTAGCGAAATTCCTTGTCGGGTAAGTTCCGACCTGCACGAATGGCGTAACGATCTCCCCACTGTCTCCACAGTAGACTCAGCGAAATTGAACTCCCCGTGAAGATGCGGGGTTCCCGCAGTTAGACGGAAAGACCCTATGAACCTTTACTATAGCTTTACAGTGGCACGCCGATTTTCTTGTGCAGAATAGGTGGGAGACTTTGAAGTGTGGACGCTAGTCCGCATGGAGTCGCCGTTGAGATACCACCCTGGAATCTCGTCGTGTCTAACCAAGCTCCGTTATCCGGAGCTGGGACCCTGTATGGTGGGTAGTTTGACTGGGGCGGTCGCCTCCCAAACAGTAACGGAGGCGCGCGATGGTTAGCTCAGGACGGTCGGAAATCGTCCATCGAGTGCATTGGCATAAGCTAGCCTGACTGTGAGACTGACAAGTCGAGCAGGGACGAAAGTCGGTCAAAGTGATCCGGTGGTTCCATATGGAAGGGCCATCGCTCAACGGATAAAAGGTACTCTAGGGATAACAGGCTGATAGCGCCCAAGCGTCCACAGCGACGGCGCTGTTTGGCACCTCGATGTCGACTCATCTCATCCTGGGGCTGGAGAAGGTCCCAAGGGTATGGCTGTTCGCCATTTAAAGAGGTACGTGAGTTGGGTTCAGAACGTCGTGAGACAGTTCGGTCCCTATCTGCTGCGGGTGTTGGAGTCTTGAGAAGAGCTGTCCCTAGTACGAGAGGACCGGGATGGACACACCTCTGGTGTACCTGTTGTCGCGCCAGCGGCACCGCAGGGTAGCTATGTGTGGACGGGATAACTGCTGAAAGCATCTAAGCAGGAAGCCTCCTTCAAAACCAGGACTCCCTATCAGAGCCGTTATAGACCATGACGTTGATAGGACAGATGTGGAAGCACGGTAACGTGTGAAGCTAACTGTTACTAATTGCTCGATTGGCTTGAATTTAAATCATTCCAGTTTATCTGGACATGAATTATCGCGCGCAGTGTCAAGTCTGTTAAAAGACTGACAATGCCAACAAGCATTACTCAGCAGAAAAGAGACATATTTCTTACGTCTTTCGTTTAACCGTGGTTTTGGATGACTTGGTGGTTCTAGCAAGTGCGAAACACACCATCCCATTCCGAACTGGACCGTGAAAAGCCTTAGCGCCGATGGTACTCCGTCTTAAGACGTGGGAGAGTAGGTCACTGCCAAGTCTTTCAAACCCACGGATTAAAACCCTCATAACCTATGCACGATGTACAAGATACAAACGACCCGCCTTGATGGCGGGTTTTTTTTGTTTTTGAATAATTTTGATATAATCATCGCTATGAGCAGGCATGGAGCAAGATGGTCAATTATTGAAGTTTGTTGTCTTTATAATCTTTTAAAAGCAGGGATTTACACGACAACCGAGGCTTCAGAAATAACTGGGCGAAGCTTCAATGCGATGAAATCCAAGGCCATAAAAGGCGGTTTGTTCGTAGAAGATCACTTGAGCAACCGGCTTGTGCCTGTTGAAAATTATCCGACTTTAATGGAATTTCTAGAGAATCTAAGAAGACAGAGACAGTATGAGTTGCCAGAGATCCCGGCGAAGTTTCGGAAAGGGAAATTAGCCAGAATTTTTAAAAAGCACCAAAAGCGTTTTGATGGCGTTTGGTCTCTGCCGGTGAATAAAAGATATTTGATTCCTGTTTTGGCCAAATGGGATTGTAAAAAGAGACATGAATCTTCGAATGGCTGGTGGCGTTTTGCCCATCAGGCACAGGCTAACCCCTACATGCGTTCGCAATTATTTAAGCGAGAGAAGGGTGTGTGTGCATTGTGCGGAGACTCATTATCTGAAGCCGATTATCAAGCTCATCATAGTGATTATGATCATGTTTGCAGTTATCGACGCTCGATCAATATACCAATTGCTTCTAATAATGAAATACAAAAAATACCCGATTGTCAGTCGTGCTCTGTATACGCTCCAGAGAAGTTCGCGTCATGCTTGAAGAGGCTTCATGCAGTTCATGGCTTGTGCAATCGAAGAATCAGCGTTGACGATTGATACAGTCACCACTCCCCGACATTCTCCATGCTCACCCACGGCTCCTGCGCGGGCAAGGGATCACCGTTCTGGAGCAACTCAATCGAGATATTATCCGGCGATCTGATAAACGCCATATAGCCATCGCGCGGCGGGCGGTTGATTGTGATGCCGGCTTCCTGCAACTTCGCGCAGGTCTCGTAAATATTATCAACGCGGTAGGCGAGGTGACCGAAATTCCGTCCGCCTTTATAGTCTTCATCATCCCAGTTATAAGTGAGTTCTAGCAATGGTGCTTTGTTCTCAATCGCTTGGGGCATGTCCCCTGGCGCCGCCAAGAAGACCAACGTAAAGCGGCCTTTTTCATTTTCGGTGCGCCGCACTTCGACAAGCCCGAGCTTGCCGACGTAAAAATCAAGGCTCGCCTCCAGATCGCGCACGCGCACCATGGTGTGAAGATATTTCATTGTATCGCTCCCGTCGTTATGGAAGGAAAATCATAAACGCGCAGCCCGCGCACGTCCATCCCGGCGAGAGAAACGATAGGATATCAATTGTCCGGAAAGATTGGTTGCGGGAGTAGTAACCAATTTCGAGAGTTAAGCATTTGAAAATATTATATTTAAAGCATCGTATAAACCGTATCATACCGCGCTTTATACCGTAAAAAGTTATCTACAGATAACTGGGTACTTTTTCTCTAAGAGCAAGTCTAGATTATAACTTAGTTGGTTATGGCCCATACTAAGTCTATTTTTTTATTTTTGCCTTATTTCTTAGGTTTAGATAAATTCTTACCATGCTTGTAAAGCCGTTATCTATGCTTTCAATGCAAGAATTAGCCCTAGAAAACCATTCGCCTTCTTGCTCATCGATAAACCCCTTAATGGCATAAAGTTGCTTATATATATCATCGCATATTTCAGTTAGCTTTTCTTCTGCCTCGAGTATTTCATCAATTTTAAAACATTCTGTAGAGATTTTACATCCATCTATACTCCGTATACCTGCCTTAATTGCTTCTACTTTTTCGGGAGATAAATTGGATGACATCAGTTGTGATTTTATAGGCCTGAAAAACTCTCTGGCTTTTGTTAGCTCTTGATAAAATTTATCTCCGCATACCTTATCAAAATACTCTCTTTTGGCCTGTTTCTGCGAACTTTTATTAGCATGCCAAGCACAAAGTGCTGAAATAATAGCGGCTAATGTTGCTATTATGGCTACGATAATATTTGTCCATTCAGGAGCACAGCTTAAATCTCTGTGCAATAGAGAATTAAGGAGTTCTGGATCACATATGGCTGTATTAATTAGAGGACTATTTGTCATCTCTTAAGCTCGATAATGCCGTTCCCTTAGATAAAGTAGCAGTGATTACATCACTTAGTTTCTCTAAGGTTTGGTCTGAAAAATTAATAAATACGAACCGCTGCAAAAAGGCTGCGCGTGTTCCACAATGCTGTATGCTCCTAGATAATAAACCTCCTAAGAACGACTCATTACATTTAACACCTAAGGGCATTGTTATTCTTACGATTTCGTTTTTTGCATCTAAAGCATTAAGGTTTAAGGTCTCTCTTACTGCTAAACCTTTTTTCTTACCGCTAAGGTAAGAAATTTTTCCACCTTCCGTAACTTCGCTTAAATCAATATCAATCATCTTTTGCATCTTGCTCTAGTTTATCAGCTCCAATCACAAATCTAAGACTAATGATCGTGCCTGGAAAGGCCTGAGACAACGTTTTAACGCACTCAGAACTGGGAGGCTTTGTCATATCATTTTGGTCGTTAAACGCAAGCTGTCTTTTCCCGTGTTCTCCAGAAGATTTTATATAAGGAAGAGTTGCGCTTACCCAGCTTCTGCCGGAAATAAGGGTGAAAGACGGTTCATATTGAGGAAGGTTAGAAACGAAAAGAGGATTAAAGACGGTCATTATACTTGTCATTAAACCTATCCCGTTAAGAGCCGCATTCTCTTCATCATTATAATGAATTCTCGATACTCTATCCTGAATAGCACAGACTGTTTTCAGCGTTTCTCTCTCATAAGCATCTTTGTGAAGTTCTACATAGACATTAATATCATCTAGAACTTCCTGTGGAGCCATGTCTAGTGTTTCCGATATAGTCTTACCTGTGTTTAATATGGCTATATTGCATACAACTATATTCCTCCCCATTCGATCTTTTCTTTTTTGAAGTACTCCTACCGTATGCCACACTCCAGTTTCATTTACTGGCTCGCCATGTCTTAAAGCATTATCAAATAGCTCGGTCATAACATCTTTTATTTTTCCTTCGATTTCTTCGCTTATGGTTTGATTAGGATTATGGCGCTTTATCCAGTCTTTTAGGGTGTTAAGGAAATTTTCAGCCTCTTTTTCATCGCGCTGTTCCGATTTTGCTAAATTTCTTGCCTCAATCCCCCCTCCGGACCGAAGGTTAAATGGCATTACATCATCTAAGCAATTTTTAGGAGACGTAACTTCTCTCCATTCTAGCTGTCCCTCGTTATTCATCGCGATTTCTTTAGGTCTGCCTTGAGTTTGGATTTGCATGTAATCTGACAAACCGACAGATTCAAGCACTTGCTTGACCTCCTCAGTTATAAGCCCGTTGAGTACAAATCTATCTGGAAAATCTTTCTGCATAAGAGCTAGCAATAAATAAGGGCTCATATCATAACACATGCTATCAGTAAAATTTAGGCGCATGCTTCGAGCGTTGGCCTCAGCTTTTGCAATCTCAGAAAATTTATTAAATGTTGCCTCAGGTTCATCTATAAGGGAAAAAACATCCAAGTTAATTTGTGCCGCTTCAATTTTTCTTTTTTTATAAGGCCGCCATAATTTTTTATCCGTTCTACCTGAATAAAACGCATCTAAAAGGACACTATCTTTCTTGTTATAGTAATATTGCAGTTTCCACTCAGGTTTTTTTCTACCTTTACGTGCTATAGATAGTTTTCTTAAGAGCTGATCGGCCTGCTTTTGCGCTGCCTGAGTATGCCCTCGTGCCAAGCTCCTTTTTCTAACATTTTCTCTTAGCATTAAATATTCTTCATCGCTCATCTGCCTTACATGAAAAGCCGTAAGCTTTGAGCGTCCATCTGCACTAGAGATAGAAAAATTTCGAAGTCTTTTATTTGGGTGTAAATCTTTCATCTGAACTATCGGACAAAACAGATTAAATTTTCTAATTCAGCCCTAGTGCTCTGATGTAAGCGGCCTAACCCAATTTCATTGGCCATCATTGCAGCTGGATCTTCGATGTTTCCTAGACCCTTGATCTTTTGCGCTAAACCCAATTTTTCAGGATAAGGCACATCCGCCCATTCCCTGACATGTCCGTTAATATCAAGGCCACGGAAGTTCATGACTTCACATGGATCAGCGCTCTCTGGCCAAAGCACGGTGTGCCCATCGTCAGTTTTGTTATATTTCCTACTTTTTAATATAGAGGCCCAAACAACCTTTTTAATTTGCGTTCCGGTTCTACGGAATCCGTGTGCTCGAGCAATTTTGTCAGTTAGATGCTTGAAGGTAACAGGGCCAATATCGTCAATAATATTTTCAGCTAAACCTTTAATAGTGTCTTTGTAGCTCGGTTCATAAAATTGATCAGCAGATAATTGTAACTCTGCCTCATCACTCGTTTTAGCCACACTAAGCTCTACCACATTAGAAGATTTTAGGACGGCAGTGCCGATTTGATCATCTTCAATTTCATCCACCTCTATTACAGCGTCGTTTTTCGCGCATGGGGGAATTTTAGAGTTGTGTTCCCTGTCGCTGGTTAAGATTTTATTGAGCTGCTCATTTACGCGCTCTAGGGTATGTTTCGGATCTATAAAATAGTCTGTTGACCAGATACGAATAAGACGCCAATTCAGATTTTCTAAAATAGCATGCCTTACTTTATCTCTGTCCCTCGCCGAAGGAGAGCTATGATAAGTCATTCCATCGCATTCAATTCCAGCGAGATAACATCCGGGATTGTCTGGGTGCATTACTCCTAGATCTATACGAAATTTAGAAACACCAATTTGGGTGTGAATGACCCAGCCATACTTGCGTAAGCCATCTGCAACAGCTTCCTCAAAATCGGAGTCGTAGCTATCGTGACCACCTATATGGGTTATGGCCTCTCCCAGCGCAACAGGCCCTCTCTCCGCAAATTCCAGATAGTGCTTTAAGTCTCTAACTGCCTGAGCAGATGTCCTAGTTAGATCAATCATTGAAGGGCTAAAACTAGCAAAAATGACCATCTCGGACGTAGCGCGGGTTATAGCGACATTCAGCCGGCGCTCTCCGCCCTTTCTATTCAAAGGGCCAAAATTCATAGACATGGTTTGAGCGCCTGGGGTATCTGGGCCATATCCAATACTGAGCAAGATAACATCGCGCTGGTCACCTTGAACCGTTTCGAGGTTTTTAACGAAAACAGGTTCCTCTACATCATCACCAAAGAACTTTTCTAACTCTGGATTATTTCTTCTTTCTTGGTCGAGCAAATCATCAATTAGACGCTGTTGCTCGGAATTAAGAGCAATAACACCGATGCTCAGTTGACTTCGAACTGGATCGGTTAATCTACCAATAACCTCTCTTACAATCGCCTTCGCCTCTTCCGGGTTAGTCCGGCCTTTGCCCCGTAAATATTCACCCTCTACTTTGATAAGAGATACAGCTGTCTCCCTCGTCTCAGCGGCGGGGTATGTAACAAGCTCACCATTGTAATATCTATGATTAGAGAAGGCGATGAGGCTTTCGTGCTTACTTCTATAATGGCCAGTTAAACGATGTAATTTAACGCTAGCGGCCAGCGCTTCATCAAGAATGCTCTCAAGGTCTTCTATATCATCATCGGTTTCTTCTTCCGAAGATGCGCTTCTATCGAAAAAGCTAGTAGGAGGCATTTGCTTGGGATCACCCACAACAATGACATTTTTACCCCGTGCAATCGCACCAATAGCATCCCAGACTGTTATTTGCGACGCTTCGTCAAACACAACTAAGTCAAACATTTGACTATCCGTCGAAAGAAACTGGGCGACGGATAAGGGGCTCATAAGTAGGCAAGGTGTTAACGCTGTTAA
Organism: uncultured Alphaproteobacteria bacterium; assembly: GCA_946481075.1. The sequence goes on along the minus strand of CAMLMC010000005.1, from coordinate 103,200 downwards.
AGCATCGCCCATTTCGGTAATGAGCTGACGAACAGGCTTATGCCGCATTTTCTTTTGTAGTTCGCGGTTTAAAATACCATAACCCGATGCTCTTGTAACATCTTCTGGATCGGGAATATCGCCACTGAGCTTAGCCTTTATATATTCTATTGATAATTCCGATAATTTTTTATCGATCTGTCGATAGAGTATAATTTTATCTTCATGGGAAACTGCCGAAAATTCTCGTAATACATCTCTATCGTCTATTAGACGCTCAGATAGCCAAGAACAGTAGGCGGTATAGAATGCATCTTCTGCATTCTCAGGGAGGACTGTTCCATTAATAATGGCTGACACCAAAGGGAAAATTTCATAGGAACGAGCTTCTTTAGTTGTATTTTGCCAGCGGCACCAAGCATTTATTCTCGTCTGGAGATTAACAATGCCTTCAGCTTTATTGGTAATGACTGCAAGATTATCGCCGCCGAGTTCTTTTGCGTCACATAAATGTTCATAGTTCTTATAAAAACCTTCGAAACGCTCCAAGGAATCAATAAATTCTGTTGCTAAGGCCGGTATAGGCATGCCTGCCTGCAACATATCTCTACCGTCTACACAAAAAGCGCATATCCTTTCTCGAATTCGAGGAAATTCTTCTACACTACTCGAAATGCCAGCGATCCCCTCTCGAAGACCTTTTCCGATTTCTAAAATCTCTCTTGAGTTCGCAATATCAGTGCTTAAGCCATCCCAAGGAGCGCTCATTGGTATTTTGGATGCAAGCTTATCAATGCTAACAAGGTAAGAATGTAATTTATCTACTACATCCAAATTAACTTCTGCATTAGAATCCGCATGAGGATATAAAAATTTATTCATCTTACGGCGTAATAAAAATAACTTTGCCTTGTTTAGTGGCCATAAATTATTCTCTGCTTCAGACCATTCAGCTTTCCATAGAGAAATAGGCGCTGATTTTACATTATCATCTATGTAAGGTAATTCTGCCTTGGCCGTTCTATATGCCTCCAGAAGATCGTATAATCTTTCAAGAGCGTCAAAAATTTCCTGCCCTTCGGATTGCAGCGCAAAACCCAAATTGTAGGAGGTAGCTTTTTTAATTGCCGTTGCGATTTTCTTTAGCTGGTTACAGAAACCGAGCGTTAAATCTGATTTTTCTTCAATACTAATTGAAACTAAAATTTTTTGCGTAGCTAGGCTTAAATGATTGGCGGATTTTACTATGTTGCTTGCCGCATCAACTAAATCATTTTGCCATGCATTTGACCAATTTGTTTGTTGTATATCCGAGAACGCCTTTACATCATCCTCATTCAACACCGCATAATTTTGGCCTAATCTCTTCGCTATGTCTCTCGCTTGTTCTAGGTCGCCTCTATCCTTTAATCTATCATTCGATAAATTATTTCCCCAGTCTAGCTTTAGCCGATAATTTTCTTGCCAGCGAACAGCTTGGCCAATGGCCATACGCACACTTACTCCGGTCTTGTGAGGCGTATGCAAAATTTTTACAAAATTATTAAGATTGTCTCTTAGGTCTTTCAGGCGCTGAGCATGCATATGCCACTCATCCTGAGCCTTTATTTCTCTACTATGCCATGATGCGCCAAGCTGGTTTAGAACCTCCCTCTTATTCGCCTTGTTAGAGTGTAGCTCTAAACAGTATTTACCCAGCCCTTTATCTTTTAGCCTGTTATAAACGACTTCCAGCGCAGCCATCTTTTCTGATACAAAAAGTACCTTCTTACCTAGGGCTAGATTATGGGCAATTATATTAGAGATTGTTTGAGATTTTCCGGTACCCGGAGGGCCCTCCAGAATGAAATCTCCCCCTTGAGTTGAAGCATGCACGGCCACAATCTGTGAACCATCCGCCGGTAATGGCATAAATAAATCTTTGGGGTCTATTTTTTCATCTATTTCTGATGGTTTTATAAAATTGCTTGAATGCTCATATGCATCCCTAGGGCTTTCTATGAGGTGTTTTACAAAGGGGCTTTGCTTCAGAGCGTCAGTGCGCTCTGCTAGATCTTTCCACATTAAGTATTTTGCAAATGAAAACGTACTTAAAACGACATCTTCGCTTACTTCGAAACCGGGAATTTCGCGTATAGCCTTCCGCATGATTTCCCAAATAAGCGGGACATCTACTCCTGAGTCATCTTTAGGCAATTCTCCTTCAAGAAGGGGAATATGGAGGTCGAAATCTTGTCGTAGCATCTCCAACAAAGTCATATTAAAGACTGGCTCATCCTCATGATGAACGATCTTCACTTTTGATGCCGCACTTTGCCGCTCCAATTTTACCGGAACAAGCAAAAGGGGCGCTCTATATATTCTCGTTTCATGTTCTGCCTGCTTCCAGCGCAACATGCCTAATGCGAGATATAATGTATTGGCTCCGCCTTCCTGTAAGTCATTTTTTGCTTTTCTATATAGTTGCACTAGCCCCGCATCCAGATCGATTTGTGCCATATCAGCAACAATTTCATTGCGGTCTAAAGCTTCTTGTGCAAAACGCTTTTTGAAGTCCTCTCCTGTTCTCCCTTGGAACAAATCCTCATCTCTTGTGCCAGCGTCCCCAGGCAACTTTGCCAAGGGTATAACGGTGATTTTTTTATTCTCTGCCAACTTATCTTCTAAAGTTGCAGGGTCGGGGCAGTAAAGCTTTATGGCTGTTTTTGAAGGCTTTAGATTTAAAAGCCTGTTTCTTTTTGTTAAATCCAGTAATTTGCGCTTCCAATGATCTAATCTGGTTTCCGGGGTATCTGGAGCTGAGCTTTCATCCACCCCAATATCGAAAGCTGGCAACTCAGGAGCAATTTCTAAGCCTAATGTTACGGGCTCAGCTTCTAGTACTTCATTGGACGCGATCTTAGATATGCTTGTATTGAGGGGGGTAATCTGATGGCGTCGCGCTTGTTTAATGTCTAGGGCATAAACAAATTTATCTTCATTTTCTTCTGATATTTGTTGAGTAGCAACTTCTACCGCCTTCGAAAAGGAGAGGGGTGGCTCATTTGTTACTAATGTAGTTTCAAAAAGGACAAGTTCCTTTAAAGCGATATATTTTCTTATATCTACACAATCATCTACAGTTAAAGAAGGAAGCTGCTGAGGTTGAAGCCATACCCCACAGAATGCGTGTCCTTTTGTAAAAGCGATAACGGGGTATAAGCCCGCTTGCTCCAGCGCGGCTGAAAATAGCAAGGTTGTATCTAAACATGTGGCTATACCCCCTTCTAATACCTCCCCGGGAGTTCGTATTTTTTGACCTTCTGTTTCAAAGCTAGCAGGAGGTTCGGCATACACAAGCCGTTGCGACGATATGGCCGTCCATATCGCTGATGTTATTTGCCATACCCGGCTACGTGACTTTGATTGATAGCCATCAAGGGAGGGGCGCTCGCCTGCTTTGCGTAAAGCTTCTCCGGCTTGTTTTAGAATGGTGGTGACAGCCGGATCATTAGGCATCGAGAATGCCCCCAGCAATTCTGGCATATGTGAAGCGCCGCCCCACTCATTTTTTGCAAGGCCGACTATAGACTGCTCTAAGGATTGAAGCGTTTTTCCATTTTGTACGATTGTTAGCTTTAAAGTGCCTCTGATCCTTTCATTCAATTCAGAAAGCATTGAGCCCGATAGTGGTATTTTTCTATCGCGTATACGAACTTCGCTATGCGGCATAATCCTATCAATTTTCCAGCTCTTTTTGCCAACTAGCTCTGGTTCACAGGTGAGGGTTAGCTCTAAATTTTCATAGGGCTCAGCTGTATTATTTTGAATTATCAGATCAGCGATAATCGCGACATCATTCTGATGTGAAGCAAACGTAATACGATCGGCGATAGACGCATTTATTGTTAGGGGGGCAATCTCTGGAGAAATCGAGGATGGAATATCTAGTTGAGATGCATTGGGCATATTTGGCATAGGCTATTTTCTCCCCATAGCGGCCTAAAAATAGAAAAATCTCAGAGCTTCACTCACTGAAAAGAGCATAAATTATTTTTTTCTGAATACTTTTTTGTAACTGATTATGAGAACAGCCACAAGGAATAGCTAATCATGGTTGCACACATTTACGGCAAGGCAAAATCCTTCGGCCATGATAACCCGTTGAATATAAACAATTATACCTTATTGCATCTACGGCAATACAAAAATTTTTCCTCTAACTAGAGACGTTTTGCGGTCGGGCGGCACCCGTCTGGAAAGGCGCTAGGGAGGACCCAAGGCCCCTAGGCACTGTTTTCGTTGCTAAAACCAGCACACCCCATTACTTTGGCACATAGAGCTTTCTAAGTAGGAAGCTCCGGGGCTGATTACCCCTTACTAGGCGGCCTAAAGCATCAGGCCGAAACCAATGGTGCTGCTTTCTCGACCTATGGTCGGGGAGCAGCGGAATATAATAACGCCTAGCGTGAATACGCTGGCCGTCCTAGTACGGTAATCACTCCCCGGCTCGCCAGAGAAATCTGGCGGCCGTTTTATTTTGGTATTGGGAGATTGATAATGCTTGTGAAATGTATTGAATGCGGCGGCCAGGTTGCCAAACATGCTTTTAGTTGTCCTAGTTGCGGGGCTCATGATCCGTCAAAATCAGGGTCCAAATTCTTGAAAATATTCTTCGGCGCTGTTGGCCTGATTTTCATCTCATTCATTATTTTTATGTCGCTAGCTTCGGCCAGTGAACCCGAGAGCAAGGAAATCAAGCTTGCAAAGCAGGAAATACAGAAAGAGCAAAAGGTCGTAGATTTATACTATGATCCTAACTCTCAGATAGAATGGCATATTAGCGTTTTAGATGATGGCTCCAAGCGGCATGGTTTTGCCTCTTATATCTGCGATATTTTACACGAGCACCGCTTGGTAAGCCAAAATACATCTGTCCGCATTGTTGATGTTTCGAAAGTTAAGCGCGGAAATAACTTTCGTGAGGCAAGCCTTGGCCGGGTTAATTGCTCGACTTATGAGCAACATCATCCCTAATATTTCTCCGGCAAGATAAAATACATATTATTTCTTTGACTGCTGTTTAGATAGTTCCGCTTGATAAACGACGATAAGTTCATCCACTTGTTCTGTTGGAGTTGATGACTTTAAAGATTTTTGTGCATGAATGTTAAAGGAAACAACCTGATCGGTGCCTATAATCCCTTTTAATTCTTCATATAAATCTCTTAACTTTCTATTTTGTTCTACTGAGATGCCCAGCGCTTCTCTTCGCTCGTTCTCTCGCTCCCATGCATCTGCACGAGATGCAGCTTTACATTCGTTTTTATTTTGTTTTTTTAAATATGTTTTTTTCTTTGTTATTTTTGTGTCACTTGCATAGGTACCATCCCCCCTAAATTCAAGAGGTGTCACTCCCCTGTAACTTAATAAGGTTACAAGGTATGAAACTATTAGGGTGACATTCTTTTTGCTGAAAATATCTGGGGTTTTGTAGTAATCGCGTGCCAGAGCTATGTTAAATATGTAAACATTTGTTGTGCGTGCCCGCGTATTGCTTTTATATCTCGGCCTTTTAATCAAATATTGGTGGTCAATTAATATATCTATCTGTTTGCTTACAGCGGCTCTCGACATTCCCAAAGATTGAGCGATTTGTTTTATAGATGGCCAGCATTCTCCCTCTGGCCCAGCGTAACCTGCAAGAATGCAAAATACTCTCCTTGCCGCATTATCAATACTGGCATCATAAGCTAGGATCTGAGCCAACCTCAATACAGCCAAATGCCCACTAATTCCGCTATCACCTTTTAAACCGTTTGGTTTAGGCATTGGTGTTGCCTTGATAAGTAGGGAGGCTATTCTTCCATTGCTCAAAAGAAGCGGCCTCTATCAAGGTACGCGTGCCGCACTTTTTAGCTTTTAGGGCGTTAGAGTTTATTTCTTCATAGATTTTGGTCCTGCCGAGACCTGTAATCTCGATTATTTCGGCTACGGTATAAAATGATTTTTCCACTCTTTCCTCCTATGTCGTTGAACGCGGAATGGCTCCAGCGTGCATAAGCGGACAGAGAATTTCATTGGAGATTAATGGAGATTAAATCACTAAGGGGTAAGTCTTTGAAAACTTTTCATTTAATCGCTTTACGTCTGCTTCTCTTGAGGATTTAAAACCAAATTTTTCTACAGCTTTTTGAGCCGCGGCATGGCGGGAACATTTTGTTTCAATCATGACTTGCTTCATAAATTCGATTTGCTGAGTATCGTCATGGCCAGTTCCCTTCCTACGTCCTTTTATATGAGGTTCAGCAGGATAAACGCTTCCCCATTTGTCGAGGCTCTTTCTTTCCAGCGCAATCAGACCGTGCACAGTGGTTATATCGGCCTTCTTAGCGAAATGGAGGCTTAATGCGTCAATATCGAAAGCACTCTTGCTCTGCCACCATTCTTTCGAAATCTTAGTTGGCCGCTTGTTTAAAAATTTCTTTTTATTGATTTTGAACACATAGGATTTAATGAAGTCCCTATACAAAGCGTCATTAATAGCTATTCGCGCCTTAGTCCTTTGCTCTTCCGCCATCCTTATTTGTTCATTTTGACGACATCGATCGAAATACTGGTTAGGTAAATGGATTCTTTCCTGCTCTATTTTAACCCTGTAGTGGTAATTTTTTTCATCTGCTAATGAATTTGGAAAATATTGTCTCTCAAATACCAATAAGGCATCTGAATATCTTACATAAGAGGCTGGGAGAATATCGGTATTCTGAAGAGCTTCTAGCCCTTCAGGATTATTGAGAATGGCTTTGTATAGCTTCCAGTTTTCCACCTTTTTCCCTCTGTATATCTAAATAGTCAGCCCACCATTGCATCATTTGGCGTCTGTCTTCCAGATATTCGGCATGGTTATAAACACCCCGAACCTTATTCTTTTCCACATGCGCCAGCTGACGCTCAATATGGTCGCTGTTAAAGCCTTGCTCATTTAAAATCGTTGATGCCGTATGGCGAAAACCATGCGGTACAACCTTTTGCGCGCCTGTATATCCCATCACAATCAATACTTTTGTTAGAGTTACATCAGAGATTGGCTTTTGGTTATTTTTTACGCTGGGAAACAAAAGGTCGTTTTTGCCTGTTACTTTTTTAAGCTCATCAAGCAATTCCAGCGACTGCCGCGACAAAGGGATGATATGGTCTCGATCCATTTTCATTCTCTCGGCAGGGATGTTAATAATCGCCTTTTTCTCATCAATGTCATTCCAGCGCATATGACGTAATTCGCCTGGGCGTACAAAAGTAAGAACTAAAAGCTCCATAGCCATTCTCACATATTCGCGGCCATGATATTGGCTTAGCTTATTCAAAAATTCAGGCAGTTCTTTTTCTTTTAAATGGGGCCGGTTTTTGGTTTTAGGCTTTTGGATAAACTTCGAGCGCCCCAGCGCTGGGTTATTGTCGCAGATCCCCTTAACAATAGCGTAATCGAAAATGGCCTGACAGCGCTGACATACCCTTTGTGCAACGTCAAACGCCCCCCTTCCTTCAACATGCTTCAAAACCGCAATTACGTCCTGACTTGTTACATTTGCGATCTGCTTGGCGCCAATAATGGGGAAAACGTCGTCTTCCAAAGATTGAAGAATGTTATTGGAATGCTTTTTTACCCATGTACCTTTGCTATGCCACTCACGGCCCAGCGCCTCGAAGCTTGTATCTTCAGCACCCAGTTGGCCTATTTGCGCCTGTTTACGGGCGCTGGGGTCGATCCCCTGATTGAGAAGGTCTCTTGCTGCATATCTAGCCGTACGGGCTTCCTTCAGCCCGATATGGCCAGGAATGCCTTTCTGAAGATACTCTCCTATCGTGAGGGTTTTTCGCTTGTTTCTATAGCTGTAATGATATTGCCAGACTTTAGAGCCTGACACGCGGATCAAGAGGCATAAACCATCGCGGTCGTAAAGCTTATAGGCATTTGCCCGCGGCTTGGCGTTTAAGGCGTCCTTATCTGAAAGGCCTTTAGACATTTTTGGCATGAGCAAGCTTTCTTTACGGTACAGAATGAAAATTGAACTGCTGTACCGTGTGCCATGCCGTAAAAAATCACGGAAGTGGAATGTCACCCGCGATTGCGAGCGAACAGGAAAACCTGTTTATATCTTTTATTTCAAGGGGTTAAATACAGTGGCGAATATCTGCGAACTGATAGTTGGTTGCGGGAGTAGGATTTGAACCTACGACCTTCAGGTTATGAGCCTGACGAGCTACCGGGCTGCTCCATCCCGCGCCACCATGAAAAAGGGCGTTAAACGCCCATACATATGAAGTCCGTGTTATATAGGCCCTGAACGGCGCAAATGCAATGGGTAAAATCCGTTATCATGTGAAAAAATCCATAAAATACGGATAATTATGCGGTTTTTCAGGCCATGAAAAAGGCCGGCTTTGACGCCGGCCTCGGAACGGGTTTTTTAAGAGGGATGACGTATCAGGCGGCCTTGGCGCTTTTGGCCCGCTCAATCCCTTCCAGGATCATCTGTTTGGCTTCGGCGGCATCGCCCCAACGGATGGTCTTTACCCATTTGCCTTTTTCAAGGTCTTTGTAATGCGTAAAGAAATGTTCGATCTGGTCGCGCAGGATCGGGCGGATGTCGGAGTAGTTTTCGACATTATCGTGATAGGGATGCAGTTTTGCCACCGGCACGGCCACGATCTTTTCATCCATGCCTTTTTCATCTTCCATGATGAGAACGCCGACAGGGCGGGAGGAGATGACGGCGCCCGGCATAACAGGCACATTCCCGATGACGAGCACATCGACGGGGTCGCCATCGCCCGAGAGCGTATGAGGGACGAAGCCGTAGTTTCCGGGGTAATACATGGCCGTGTGCAGGAAGCGGTCGACGAACATAACGCCCGAGTCTTTGTCCAGTTCGTATTTAACGGGATCGCCGCCCATGGGGTTTTCAATGATGACGTTGATTTCATCCGGCACATTGTTACCGATTTTCAGATTTGTCCAAGACATGCTGGGCACACTTCCTTCTATTCTTCTTTTTAAAGCTTTATTGCAATGCCGCAAATATACGGATTTGGCCCCAAAATTCCAGCTTTTTTTATGGTTTATATTCCTATGGCTGGCGCTCTTGCGCCCGTGTATAAGCCTGCAGCGATCATGACAGCAGGCATAATAATCGGCGGTTCAGGCGATCTCGTGGTGGACCGGCGGTTCGACTACGCGCAGGCGCTTGCCGCACGCGGGGATTTTGGGGCCGCCGCCGATCTTTTGGAGCAGGCGATTGTCATGTTTCCGGGCTGGCCGCCGCTTTCTTTTCATTTGGGAGAATGCCTGAGACAGGCGGGACGGGAGAAGGAGGCCGTGGCCGCCTTCGAGCGGTATCTGGACCTCGACCCCCAAGACCATATGGGTGCGAGTGTCAAACTTACCATTCTCGGTGCGGCGCCGGTGCCGGATAGTTTGCCGGAGCCGTATGTGCGCAGTCTGTTCGATGATTATGCCGCCCGCTTTGACCAGGCGTTGATTGAGACCCTTGATTACAAAACCCCGTGGCAAATTCGTGACCTTCTTCTAAAAACAGAGCCTGAAAGGCGATATCCCGCGCTGCTGGACCTTGGTTGCGGCACCGGCCTAGCGGCGGAGGCGATCAAGGGATCGTTCGATGTCGCGGTCGGCGTCGATCTTTCGCAAGGCATGATCTTTGAAGCGGAGCAGAAAGCGATATATGCGGAATTGCATGTTGATAGCCTCGAACATTTCCTCTCCGAAAACACGCGAACCTATGATCTTGTGATTTCTGCCGATGTGCTTGTTTATATCGGTGCGCTTGAAGAAGTCATCGCCGGCATGGCACGGGCGGCGTTGCCAGGTGGCCTTGTGGCCTTTAGCGTTCAGAGGCTGGAAGAAGGTGACTTCATCCTTGGCGCGGATCATCGTTTTTCTCATTCTCTTGCTTATATCCGCTCCTGTCTTGATAAGGCGGGGCTGGAATTGCGGGCGTTCGAGGAAGGTCGGCTGCGCAAGGACGGAGACCGAGATATTATCGGCTTTACCGTACTCGCCGCGCCCTGTAGCGTGTAGCTTCGGTTTTAACGAACTATCGGCGCAGGATAAGCATTCGTATGCCTATGACACAGATGAAAACACTGGCTATTGTTGGAGGCGGGGCGAGTTGTGTTTTGTTGCTTGCCAATTTGGCCCGTCTCAAGGCGGATTTTAAAAAGATCATCATCTATGACCGCCTGGGTGCTTTCGCCAAGGGAGTGGCCTATGGCACAACGCATCCTGCGCATTTGCTCAATGTTCGCGCCGCGAATATGAGCGGGATTGCCGATGACAAGGACCATCTGGTGCGATGGCTTGCGATAAATGAACCGCGATTTGAACCGATCGATTTTATTCCCCGCATGGTTTATGCACGGTATCTGCAATCTTTGTTTGACGAGGCGCGAATGGCCTTGCCGGTTGAATTGCGACAGCAAGATGTGGAATCCGTCCGTTACCATGCTGGCACAGGTTATGACGTCGAAACCGGGCGAGGTAAAGAGATGTTCGATGAGATTGTGGTCGCGACAGGGAATGTACGCCCGCTTTCTATCGAATGCGATGCTGCCTGCAGCGTATATTCCAAAAGCCCATATGAGATTGATTATAAGGCTGTCCCCAAGGAGGGGCATATTGTTATCATTGGCACGGGACTAAGCGGCATTGACGCTATTTCTGCCTTGGTGGAAGAAGGATTCAAGGGCCATTTTACCGTCATATCCAAAAATGGATGGTTTCCCGCACCACATGCTGCGCCGCAAGTCTGGGAAGCAATGGAAGGATTCCTTCATCAACGTAGTGTTGCAGACTGGATGAAACAGATACGTCTTTATGTGCGCACCGCCGAAGAGGCGGGATTGTTTTGGCAGACGGCGATTGATTCCTTGCGCGCCCAGACAAACCCGATATGGGAAGGGTTAACGAAACTGCAGCGCGAGATCTTTATGCGTCACGCCCTATCGGCGTGGAACATTCATCGTCACCGTATGCCGCCGGAAAATGCGGAGATGATTGACAATTTAAAAGCGAAGGGGCGGTTGAATATTGTCAAGGATCGTGCGGTGCGCATTCATAAAGACGGCGCGGTTCTATGCAAGTGCGGCGAAACGATTGGCGGCGCGGATGCTGTGATTAACGCGCTCGGTTATCGTTACGACGAAAATGGGCGGCATTATGATGCCTCCTATCGTATCGGCCCCGCCTGTTTCGGTGAATTGTTCGAAACAACCGCCATGCCCGAAATACGCGCTCAGGCGCAGGATATCGCACAAAAACTCATGCAATAAAAAGGCCGGACATTCATCCGGCCTTTTCTCTAACCATTAAAATCCATAGTCCGGTTTGTTATTCGGATAATGCGGCGGCTGGTTGTCCGGATCGTCCAGATCTTCGCCGCTCGACATGGGTTTGCGTTTCACCTCGCAAGGCGGAATTTCATCGCCATGCAAGCGCACAGGATCCTTGCGGCCTGTGATCTTTACCTCCATCGTCCGCAGAATGACATAGAAGAGCGGTGTAAACACAAGGCCGAAGAACGTCACGCCCAGCATGCCGGAAAATACGGCCACGCCGATGGCATGACGCATTTCGGCGCCTGCGCCTTCGCTGAATACCAATGGAACCACGCCCATGATAAAGGCGAAGGATGTCATCAGGATCGGGCGGAGACGCAGGAAGCAGGCTTCTTTCGCCGCCTCGATAATGCTCTTGCCCTGATGTTCCAGCTCACGCGCAAATTCCACAATCAGGATGGCGTTCTTACACGCGAGGCCAGCCAGCACAAAAAGCGATATCTGTGTGAAGATATTGTTGTCACCGCCAAACAGCAGGACCCCGACGATGGCAGAGAGCATCGACATCGGCACAATTAAAATAACCGCGAGCGGTAATGTCAGCGATTCATATTGAGCCGCGAGCACGAGGAAGACCAGCAGAATACAAAGCGGGAAAATATACACTGCCGTGTTTCCGGCCAGAATCTGTTGATAGGTCAAATCCGTCCATTCGAAGGTCATGCCGGGTGGCAATGTGTCATTGAGGATTTTCGTGATAGCGGCCTGTGCCTCACCTGATGAATAGCCGGCACCCGTATCACCATTCAAATCCGCCGTACGATAACCATTGTAGCGCATGGCGTTCGCCGGTCCGAAGGTTTCCGACACTTGCACGACAGAACCGAGCGGAACCATTTCACCGCGATCGTTACGCACACGCAGGCGGGAGATGTCTTCCGCCGTCGCGCGGTACTGGCTATCCGCCTGTGCCACAACCTGATAGGTGCGTCCGAACTGATTAAAGTCATTGATATACATCGACCCCAGATAAATCTGCATCGTGTCAAACACGTCTGCAATATTCAGGCCGAGCTGTTGGCTTTTCGTCCGGTCCACATCGGCGAACAATTGCGGCGTGTCGATGTTATAGCTGGAGAAAACGCTTGAGAGCGCGGGGTTTTGATAGGCCTGCATGGTGACGGCCTGGAGGGCATCGTTCAAGGCTTGATATCCCGCATCCGCGCGGTCCTGAATTTGCAGCTTGAAACCGCCGATAGCTCCCATTCCGCTCACCGCCGGCGGCGGGAATACGGCGGCATAGGCCTGATCGATTCCAAAGAATTTTTGCTGGAGCGCGCCAGCGATGGCGGCGCCCGACAATTCTTCCGACTGACGTTCCTCAAACGGTTTCAGGGTTGCGAAAACAATCCCTGCGCTCGATGAGCTGGTAAACCCGTTGATCGAAAGCCCGGGGAAGGACACTACGTTCTGTACGCCAGGTTGCGCCATCATGATCTGGTTCATCTGGTCCACGACTTCGCGTGTGCGTTCCAGTGTCGCGCCCTGAGGCAATTGTGCAAAGCCGACGACATAACCTTTGTCCTGCGCCGGCACGAATCCGGCTGGGACAATCCGGAACACAAAGGCGGCGAGCGCGATAAAGCCGACATAGACGATCATCATAACAATCTTGCGGCGGGCGAAACTGCCGACGCTGCGTTCATAACGACGGGCACTGCCTTTAAACACGCGGTTAAACCAATTAAAGAAGCCGCCAAACACCTTGTCCATACCGCGTGTCAGCGCATCTTTTGGCGCGTCGTGGGATTTTAAAAGCAGGGCGGACATCGCCGGAGAAAGCGTGAGGGATACAAAAGTCGAAATCACAGTCGCCATAGCAATCGTCATCGCGAACTGGCGGTAGAACGACCCTGTCAATCCCGATACGAAGGCGATAGGGATAAAGACGGAGCAGAGCACCAGCATCGTTGCGACAATCGGTCCGGTCACTTCCTTCATGGCCTGGATGGTGGCATCCCGCGGGCTAAGGCCTTCTTCAATATTCCGTTCGACGTTTTCAACCACCACGATGGCATCGTCTACCACGATCCCGACCGCGAGGATCAGGCCAAAGAGGGCAAGCACGTTGATGGAGAACCCAAACATAATCATAAAGGCGAATGTCCCGATGATGGATACAGGCACCGCCAGAAGGGGGATGATAGAGGCTCGCCATGTTTGCAAGAATACGACGACGACGAGGACAACGAGAATCACAGCCTCGAGCAACGTATGGATAACGGCCTCAATCGAATCGCTTACGAACACGGTCGGATCATACGCAATTTCGTAATCGACACCCGGTGGGAAGAAAGTCTTGGCTTCTTCCATCGCGGCGCGGACATTTTTGGATATTTCGAGAGCGTTCGATCCCGGCATCGCGAAAATACCGATACCAGCCGCCTCCTTGCCATCAAGCAAGGATTGAACCGCGTATTGCTGTGCCGCGAGTTCGACACGTGCAACATCGGCAAGGCGTGTCACCACGCCATTTTCATCGCGCTTGATGATGATATCTTCAAATTCTTCCGGATTGCTCAGGCGGCCCTTGGCATTGATCGGCATCTGTAGAATGGCATCATCGTAATAGGGGGCGCCGCCGATGGTCCCGGTCGAAACCTGAATGTTCTGCCCGCGAATGGCATTGATAACCTCGCTTGCGTTCATGCGGCGCTCGGCAATCTTGTCGGGGTTCAGCCAGACACGCATGGCGTAATCGCCCGCGCCGAATACCTGTACTTGACCGATGCCCTGAATACGGGTCAGGCGGTCTTTGACGTTCAAGGTCGCGTAGTTGCTTAGGTAAAGCGAGTCATACTTGTTTTCCGGCGATGTAATGTGCACCACCATCGTGATGTCGGGGGAGGATTTCACCACCGTCACGCCGAGCTGGCGGACGATGTCCGGCAGGCGCGGTTCGGCCTGTGCCACGCGGTTTTGCACGAGTTGCTGCGCAAGGTCTGCGTCCGTTCCGATGCGGAAGGTGACGGTCAGTTGCATGTTCCCGTCGGTGTTGGCGAGGGAGGACATGTAAAGCATGCCTTCCACGCCGTTGATCTGTTCTTCCAGAGGCGTTGCAACGGTTTCGGCGATCACCGAGGGAGATGCGCCGGGAAAGTTTGCCGATACCACAACGGATGGAGGCGCGACTTCGGGGAATTCCGAAATCGGCAACCGGAACATGGAAACAAAACCCGCAATGAAAATGAGGATCGATAAAACAGCGGCAAAGATTGGCCGGTCAATGAAGAAACGGGAAAAATTCATGATCGGTTATTCCTGTGCAGGTGTTTCGGTTACTGGCGCCGCCGGTTCTTCGGCGGGCGTTTCCGGCACGGCAGGGGCCTCGGCTTCCGGCTGTTCTTCATCGGCGGCCGGTGCGGCGTCTTCCGGCGCCGCTTGCGGTGCGCCGCCGCCCTGTGCCTGCTGCGCCATTTGCGCCTTCATGGCATCGAGTTCTTCCTGTGTCATAGGCTGGATCTTGGCACCGGGCCGTACCTTCATCAGGTTATCAATGATTACGCGGTCGCCAACATTCAGGCCGGATATAATGACCCGGTCCGCGCCGATTGTTTCGCCGGGCGTTATCTGGCGGTATTCGGCGACATCGCCTTCACCCACGACCAGAACATATTTGCGGCTCTGGTCCGTTGCGATGGCTTTTTCAGGGATAGTGATGACGCTTTCCTCGCTCGGCGATCCGATTTGCACGCGGGTGAACATCCCGGGCAAAAGCGCGCCGTCTTCATTTGTGAAAATAGCGCGGGCGCGGATTGTTCCGCTGGAAGGATTGATGCGGTTGTCGAAACTTTTTATTTTCCCTTCGTACCATTTTTTATCCGCATTCATTTGCAGGCGGACGGGAATCTCTTGCTCACTTTCCAGTGTTTGACCGGCCTTGGTCCGAATGAATTGCAGATAAGTCCGTTCATCAATTTCAAAATCGGCATAAATGTCCCGATCCGACACGATGGTGGTGAGTAGCGGGGCGTTGGAATCGCTGACAAGATTGCCTTCCGTAATTTCGGTGCGGCTGATACGGCCTGTGATGGGGGCCTTAATAGAGGCATTGTCAAGATCGACCTGCGCGCTTTTTACGCGTGCTTCTGCGGCGCCAACGGCATTGCTTGCCACTTTGCGGGCATTCACGCGCTGGTCATAGACCTGTTTCGACAACGCGCCGGTTTTAATCAGTTCTTCGGCGCGCGCCAGTTCCTGCTTGGCGTAGGCCACTTCACTATAGGCGGCAGAAAGATCTGCTTTCGCCTGTGCCACGGCGGCGGCATAGGGGCGGGGGTCGATCGTGTAAAGCAGGTCATCTTTTTGCACAATCTGTCCGTCGGTGAAATGAACCTTTTCGATCAGACCGCTGACTTGCGGGCGGATTTCAACAAAGTCGACGGCGGAAAGTCTCGCCGAAAAATCTTTCCAGATTTCAACCGGCTTTTGTTCGACCGTGATATAGGGAACAGGCATCGCCGGCATCTCACCGCCCATCTGTCCAACTGCGCTCGCTGGCATTAATGTCTGCACAACACCAAATCCACCGATAAGGACGAGGACGGTGGCGGCACTTAGAAGAAACTTGTTCGAAGGACGGCGGGACATAATGATTTCTCTCCTATAAAAAATCTCTTAGCGGTCAATTGTTGTAAGATACACCCAGAATGCGCGCCACACCGGGCTTCAGGTCGCGTTCCAGGCCTTCTATGCTGTTATGGATGCGGGCCATCATCATGAGCCCGGTAATGAAGTCATGCACTTCTTCGGTTTTATTGTCGATTTCGGATTGTGAAATCAGGCCCTCCTGGGCTGCCTGCTCCAATATTTGGCGCATATAGAATTTGCAACGGGTAAACATATCATTGACCGCATTGTTGATATCCTGCGCCTCATCGCCAATCATTTCCGAGGCAAGGGCCCCGAGCGGGCAGCCACACACACGGCCATATTTCTTTATTGTGTCACGTTGTTCCTCGATTACGGAGTCAGCCATTTTTTCAAGGCGCCGGATGGCGGACAAATCGGCGGCAAAAAGCTGTTCCATGTCCGGCTTGATGACTTCTTCGTAATATTCCTGCATCGCAGCGATAGCGAGGCCCTGCTTGGAGGGGAAATAATGGTAAAAGCTGCCTTTTTTGACATCGGCGGCCTTGCAAATGTCGTCCACGCTGACGGATCCATAGCTGGAAGTCCACAGCAAATCGGTTGCTGTGTCGATCAGTTTCTGCCGTGTTCCGGTGTCTGGACGGGCCATGATCTTTCTTCTTATGCGCTGTGGTAATCCCCCACACAAATAGAGTTTTTTACCAAACAGTCAACTATTATCGGAGAAATTAATTTTACCTATATTTTCCATGGATTTAACGGAACGATAACTGCGGAATGGCGTATACTAGACAGGTAAGGAGGCCTCCATGAGTCTGGACCCCACGATTCTGTTTTTTCCGCAATATCAGGCGGGATATGTCCCAAGCAACATTCCGGCGGGTACCCCCGCGCTTCGTGCTATCTGGCAGAAGGCGCCAGGATTTGTCGAGGTGCCATTGCAGCCGACCGACATAGCGGACAAGCAGACGGAAGGCGGCATTCATTTCCGCGAGATTCTGAATCGTCAGATACATGATGCAATGGAGATCGTCGAACGGATCAGGCCCGAATTCATTGTGACTACGGGCGGTGATTGCGGCGGGTCGTTTGTCCCGATCGCCTATATGAATGAAAAATATCATGGCGGTATTGGCATTATATGGGTTGATGCCCATGCCGATATCCACGTGCCGTCCACTTCGCCATCCGGCAATTACCATGGCATGGTCTTACGCCACCTTATGGGGGATATTGAATTCGACGTGCAGCCGAAATTGCCTTTGCGGCCTGAACAGATTGCCTATCTGGGCCTGCGCGATACAGAAGTTGAAGAAGACGCCGTGATAGCGCATTACGGGATACCGCGTTTCAGCGCGAAGGACATTATGTATGATAATAGACCACTCGATGCCGTTATCGATCATTTCAAACGAAATGGCATGACGCATATCCATCTTCATGTCGATTGCGATGTCATGGACGAAAAAGTATTTCCGTTCGTGCATGTGCCGGAACCGGGCGGTCTCACCCTGCAGCGGCTTTTAGAAATATTGCAGTATCTGCGGGGTGCGATGCCGATGTCCGGATGTTGCCTGACCGAATACGCCCCGTCCGAAGAAGGCGCAGGGCTGGATATCGTAAGGCGGGTTTATGCCGAGGGGTTGGGGCTTGTTTTGCCGGAATAGGGGAACTTTCCTGAACAGTTTGATGTTGGCTCTCCATAAGCGAAGGAGAGAATGATGTCATTGACCACTATTTTATTGATTGTTTTAATTCTTATTCTTGTGGGCGCGCTGCCAGCGTGGCCACACAGCAAGAACTGGGGTTACGGCCCATCCGGCGGTCTCGGTCTTGTGGTGGTTATCCTGCTGATCCTTGTATTGCTGGGATATGTCTAAGAATAAAGAAGGCCGCCTTATCAGGTGGCCTTTTTCTTTTTTGGTCCTGCGAAAACCTCCGGCAGGCTTGGTTTTTCCCCTTTGGTGCGTTTGTGCGCGGTACCGTTTTCCTTCAGGAAATGCTCATGCAGATCAACGCTTGAAACGCGGCCGATATTATCGAAGTGTTCTTCGAGCCATATTTTCATGCCCTCGCGACCCTTGTCACGCAGATCGGTCAGGAAATCCCAATCCGTGTCGAATTTACTGGTCAGGGAATATTCCTTCATCATGTCATCTGCGCGGATGGGATGGACCAGCAGGTCTTTATAAAGATGTTTGTATTCATCCTTGATCATGTCGTGTTCGATCAATTTTTTTACAAATGCAATCGCACGCAATTCTTTTAAAAGGGATGAATTAAACGATACTTCATTGATGCGGTTCATGATCGCGGGTGCGGTCGTTGGTATTTCATCGCGAAATAGCGGGTTTAAATGAACGAGGATCAAGTCCTGGCTTTTTGTTTCGTAGAAGAGAGGGTAAAGCGCCGGGTTCCCCGTATAACCGCCATCCCAATAATATTCGCCGTTTATTTCAACGGATTTGAACAGGAACGGCAGGCAGGCCGAGGCCATTGCAACGTCGAGTGTAATTTCCGGCGTCCTGAAAATATGGGCCTTTCCGGTGCGTACATTCGTTGCGCTGACGAAAAGTTTGAGCGCATCGCAATTCTGGATTTTATCGAAGTCGATAGCACGTTCCAGCACATCGCGCAGCGGGTTGATATCGAGCGGGTTGAACTGATACGGCGAAAACATCCGCGTTAATGTATCGAACATGAAATAGGAGTAGGGATTTTCGCCTGTGCCAAGACCCAGCATCCGCTCCACCGGATTGCCGTGAACGGGGGAAAAAATCGTGCCTGCACGGGATATTTCCAGCCAGAAATCTTCCAATGCTTGCCGCGCACCATCGCGGCCGCCTTCCATCATGCCTTGCGTGAAGGCGAGAGCATTCATCGTGCCAGCGGATGTGGCGGTCAGGCCTTCGACCGCAATCCGTCCATCTTCGAGCAGTGCATCGAGAATTCCCCACGCAAACGCACCATGTGCCCCGCCCCCTTGGAGCGCGACATTGACGGTTTTGGCTCCCGATTGTTTAGCCATGATTTATTTTGCCACCCAGCCGCCATCGATTTGCAGCATGGAGCCTGTGATGTTTTCGGCAGAATCTGAGCACAGGAAGACGCACAGGTCGCCGATTTGATCGACCGTCGTGAATTTCTTGGTCGGCTGCGCGCCCAATATGACATCGCTGATGACTTGTTGCTCGCTCATACCGCGCGCCTTGGCTGTATCGGCGATCTGGTTTTCCACGAGAGGCGTTTTAACGTATCCGGGGCAGACGGCATTAACAGTGATGTTCTTTTCAGCAACTTCCAATGCGACCGCCTTGGTCATGCCGGCTAGCCCGTGCTTGGCAGCGACATAGGCGCTTTTGAACGGCGAGGCGACGAGCGCGTGGGCGGAGGCGAGGTTTACAATACGGCCCCATCCGGCCGCTTTCATATGCGGGATGGCAAGACGCGTCATATGAAACGCGGATGTCAGGTTGATCGCGATAATCTGGTCCCATTTTTCCGGGGGGAATTCGTCGATCGGAGCCACATGCTGGACGCCCGCATTGTTCACGATGATATCGACCGATCCAAAGGTGGATTTTGTTTTGGCGATGAGGTCGGCGATCTGGTCCGGTTTTGTCATGTCTGCGCCATGAAAGGCGATCTTCGACCCCGTTTGCTTTTCCATCGCGGCGCGGTCTTCTTCGATTTTTCCGGCATCGCCCAAACCGTTCAGCATGACATTCGCGCCAGCCTTGGCCAGTGCGCGGGCGATGGCCTGACCGATCCCGCTGGTAGACCCTGTAACGATGGCGGTTTTACCTTTGAGCATGATATTCTCCCTTTTTGTCATCCTGAAAGAGCGATGGCGATTGAAAGAAAGATACTTCGCTTCGCCAAGAATGACAGTGAGTATGGTGGTCTTAGGCGCTCAAATCAAGCTGCGTGCCGCGCATGGGCGTAAAGGGCGATGAATCGGCGAAGAATGGCGCGCCGCCCCCGCTCAGGACGAAAGAATCCGTGACCTGGAAATTCGGTGTGATTTCTGTGGCGCTTTGCCCTGACTCGTCCTGAAAGCGCTGGGTGCGGCGGAAGGTGCCGGATGGTTCACGGTCCAGTACCTCTTCATAGCGGGTTATGCCGCCGGACGGGTTTTGCTGGATGACGGCGCGGCGGGCACCGGTCGCCGTGATGGCCATTTCTTCTACCCGGGTAAAATTGCGGCCATCGGCTTGCTCGAATATTTGTGTACGGCGATACCCCGCATCTGTTTCCTCGCGGCTTTCGGATGTCAGCCGTGTAATCCGTGGGCTGTTGCCGTTCGCCGGAAGAGGGGCTAAAACCACGCCATCGGCAGATGAAAGTAGAGGTTTCTTGGCGGAATCGGCGGTTTCCCGCGGCTGGACGTTTGACGCCTTGCCGGGCAGGGATGATGGAAAACCATAGCCGATCCGTACTTCCATGCTGACTTAAAGAACGCTTTTTCCGCAAATTTGCAAAACAGGGGTGAAACCAGAGATACTTAATAAACCATGGGATTGCTGGAGCATATGTTAAAATTGGTTAACAGGCCAGAGGCAGGGAACCAAGGATTAACAAGTTAGTTAATAATCGACTCTTTCAAAAAAATTAAAACTTTTCTGCAAAAATATCTTGCGTTATGTAAAGATTGCGGTTAAAAAAGCGTAACTTCAAAAAAGAGGGACAAAGGTATGTTTAAAAAAATTAGAGCGTGGGCGTTGGCAGGACTAGCAATGCTTGGTGGTGGTGTAACAGCCGCACAGGCTGGCCGCAACGATTCTGCGGTAGTAACCTTTACAAAGGGCTTTTCGGACGCCAACCTTAAGGGAGGTCCTTCCAATACAGAGGGCTATCTTTTTGAAGGAAGCCGTCTTGCCACCGTTACAAACAGCAGTTGTGATACCGAGCACGCACTTTATTTAAAGAATACAACCAATCGAGGCGGTGTTCCTGTAACCGAGGTGAAAGCGGTTCCGATGCCAAGTTGGAATGGTAGAGAAAAAAATGTACACGCGATTGATGCTGCGGCAGATTTGCAGAATTACGTTTTCACGAATGTATCTGGCCTTCCGCAACTTTCTAGGACATGGCATGAGGAAGTGCTGCAAACATCCCGTATGTTTATTGTAGATTTAAGCGCGGCTATGAGAACTTGTGAGAGTGAAAGCACTACAACAGTGTCACCACCGCCTCCATCGCCACCGCCTCCATCTCCACCGCCTCCATCGCCGCCGCCACCCCCACCCCCACCTCCGCGTCCGGATTTGGGCTGTCAGCAAGCGCCTTGCTAACAGCAGCGGGTAAAAAATCACAAAACGGTGCCCTGCGGGCGCCGTTTTTTTTTGCCTATTAGTATTTCCTGAAATTTGCCGCTTTATGGCAAAACTTCATACAATATTAAGAACCACCCATTAGGATGGGCCATAAGAACAAAGCCGATATTATTAGGGGTAGAGTACGTCATGAGTGTGGGAACAGTGACAGGGTGCGATTTTCTGGAGGGCAACGGCAACGTGGTTGCGGTGGTCGAGCGGTCGTTGCCGCAAATCGACCGTGGTTATTACCAGCTTCGCGCCAATCCGCGTTTTTTTGAAATTGTGGCGGCCGGGCAGGCCGTCGGGAGGTTCGATATGCCGAACCAGTCTTTGTTCGAGCTTTTAACTCACCTGAGCGAGATCGCCGTGGTAGAATGTCCCGATGGATATTGGCCGGGTGCGGTGACGAATGCCATGTATGTCCAGACATCGAAAGAGGTGTTGTCATGAGCCTTGGCATCAAACCATTGATCGGCCAGCCTTTGGATGAAATTCTGGGAGATCTTTCATCCGTGAAGGCCCATGGCTCAACGACAAAAATGGTTGGCGGGAATCTGGTCGCCGGTGCCGGAGTTGGCATCACGCATGTTTCTAAGGATGCCCAGATCCCGTCGGCGGCTCCGAAAGAAGGGTTTGAGGCAATCATTCGTCCATCCGTACCTGGTATGGATTTCTAATCCCTCTTGCCCCGCATCCGGTTGTATGACAACCTTACGGTGTGGGGGAATTCGGCGTGACGCATAAAACAGCACTCATTACGGGCATAACCGGGCAGGACGGCGCCATATTGGCGGAGTTGCTGCTGGACCGTGGTTATGATGTTCATGGTATCCGCCCCTATCTGCCGTTTGACGACACGGCGCGTTTCCATGAATTTCATAAGGACATCACGCTTCATTATGCCGATATGGCGGATGAGGGGAGCCTGATCCGCATTCTGGATAGGGTAAAGCCCGATGAAATATACAACCTTGCCGCGATGAGCCATGTCCATGTCAGTTTCGCGATGCCGGAACTGACAGGGAATGTGAACGGGCTTGGTACCGTCCGCTTGCTTGAGGCGATGCGCACGGTTGGGATGGAAGGCCATGCCCGGTTTTATCAGGCCTCCTCCTCCGAAATGTTTGGCAACACCGCCGCGCCGCAAACGGAAGCGACGGCCTTTGCGCCATGCTCGCCTTATGGCGCTGCAAAACTCTATGCCTACTGGATGGTGCGCACCTACCGCGATGCCTATGGATATCACGCCAGCAACGGTATTTTGTTCAATCATGAAAGCACGCTGCGCGGCGAAGAATTCGTCACCCGCAAAATTGCCTGCGCAGTCGCGGAGATTGAGGCCGGAATGCGTGATTGCCTCACGCTCGGCAACCTCAATGCACGGCGTGATTGGGGCCATGCGCGTGATTATATGCGCGGTGCGTGGATGATGCTGCAACAGGAACAGGCCGATGATTACGTTTTGGCCACCGGCGAGACTTATTCGGTGCGTGATTTCGTCAAGCAGGCCTTTGCCGCTATTGATGTTCAGATTGACTGGCATGGGGCTGGGCATTCCGAAACAGGGAGGGATCATAAAACGGGGCAGATAATGGTGCGGGTCGACCCGGCCTTGTTCCGCCCGCTTGATGTGCATGTCTTGTGCGGGGACGCGTCCAAGGCCCGCGCAAAGCTAAACTGGCGCCCATCCTATAGCTTTACGGACCTGGTCCATGAAATGGTCGAGGCGGAGCGGATTCCATCGCGCATGAAGAAAATTTATGGCTGAGCGCGTGTATTCATTACAGGGGAAGCGCGTGTTTATTGCCGGGGAAACCGGCCTCGTCGGGCGCAGCCTTCTGGATCAACTTCAATCCATCGATTGTGAAATTTTAAGTGCGCCACATCAGACGCTGGATTTATGCGATCAGGCGGCGACCTATCGCTGGTTGCTTAATAATAAACCCGATTGCATTTTCATGGCGGCGGCAAAGGTCGGCGGCATTGGTGCGAATGCCGCATACCCGGCCGATTTCATCCGCGATAATCTGGCGATTGTTACCAATGTTGTTGAAGGCGCGTATCGCGCGGGGGTGGGGCGGCTCCTGTTTTTAGGCTCGTCCTGTATCTATCCGAGAATGGCGCTACAGCCGATTGCGGAAGAAGCGTTATTGACAGGGCCTCTGGAGCCGACGAACGAGCCCTATGCCATCGCAAAAATTGCAGGATTAAAGATGGTGCAATCTTACCGACGTCAATTCGGGTGCCGTTACATCGCCGCTATGCCGACCAATCTTTACGGGCCCTATGATCGGTTTGATTCAGAAAGCGGTCACGTGATCCCGGCAATGATCGCGAAATTCCACCGAGCAAAGACGGAAGGGGCGGCGGAAGTTATACTATGGGGCAGCGGCAGCCCTTTACGTGAATTTCTTTATGCACGGGATCTTGCCTGTGCGCTTGTTATGATGATGGAACAGTATGATGACGATAAAGCCCTGAATATTGGCAGCGGTGAGGAAATTTCCATCCTTGATCTTGCGGACATGATTGCCAATGTTGTCGGTTATTGTGGCGACATTCGCTTTGATGCGTCAAAACCTGATGGAACCCCACGGAAATTAATCGATAGCTCGAAATTAAAGGCGCTGGGATGGCAAGCGCAAACGAATCTGCGCGATGGCTTGTATCAGACCTATCAATGGTATCTGGAGCGCGCGGGCGTTACGATTCCAACGGGCCGGTCTTGCGCATCGTCAGGAACGTGATCGTCCCGCCATATTCGATCTGCCCCGACATCTGGATGCGATCGTCCTTGCGGGCGAGCTTTAACCTCGAGGTATAAGTGACCGGCTCACGTGTCGGCGCGCCGTTTGGCGCGGTGAGGAGAAAATCAATGTGGGCCTCTGATGGGTCCGCAACCGATATCATTTCGACTTCGGTATCGCTAAGGACATTAAAGGTGCTGGTCCAAAGGCAATTGGCGCGGTCGTACCGTCGCGTCTGGCCGTTCCGGATTTCGGTCGTGCCGTCCGATTTCTTTTCTAACGGACCGTTATAATCCGTGGTGCTGGTTACCTGATATATTCCGTCGAGCGGGTGGGGCATACTTCGATTATAGCCGCATTCATATGAAAGTACAGTGTCTCGGGTGAGACATCTGCATACATAAAATTACATCGATGGTTCGGCGGGGGCGGTTCCCATTACGGCATGAACCAGTTTGTGCGTTCCTTCGCCATATATTTTGATGTGCCGCGCGCCAGCTACGTTAAAGATCGAAGTTACTTCTTCTGTTGTCCATTTATTAGAAAGAATAGGGACAATCTGGCTACCGGCTAATGCTTCGTAACTTCCTTGTGACGTATGGATAATATGATCTTCTTTACATTCGGCAATGAGCTTCGTCGTTGAAAGATCTGGATCGAAACGTGTTACCATTTTCCAATTCTTGAACACATCATATGGTTTGGAAATGATGTTGTCATGAACGGCACGCGGGAAGGCGCTAAGCAGGAACGCTTCAAATACTTTGGTTCTGGCATATCTTGCTTCTGCTTGCTCTATAAAGGCCTTAGACAAGGCAGGGTCGGATGGACGAGTTTCCATCGTCATTAGGATATGGCTACCCGGTCCGTGCTGATCTACCACTTTTCGTAGGTATCGAACGGCATTCAACATAGGCGTACTGCCGCTAATATTGGGCGCGTTGCCGAAAGGGCCGCCAAAAAGGCTTATTATAGCCGTTGAGCCAGTATCTCTTGCCTCTGGTGGGATGGGTAATAATGGCCCTTCCATGAAGTCGCCGGATATACCGCTGGAAGTAATATTATACTTATCGTGGAAAAACCTTAAAGCGTCGCTGACATAGCGGTCATTCATATCAACGGCGTTAAGGTTTGTAATATTTTTCCCGGCCTTTAACATGCCGCTAATAATTCTACCATCTTTTTTGGTTACGGCCATCTTTTCGCCGACACCATAGCCAAAATAGGCGATGGCTCCAGATGGCAAGACATCAGCGAGCCCTTGACTTAATGCAAGCTTGATAACTTCCACATCTCCATGAGTAAATCCGTAGGCGTTGGGCTGCCCTTTCACATTTGAAAAGCTCTGTGATATGTGTTCATCCCAAGCTCTGGCACCAACACTAACAGGGGTTTGGGATCCCCAGATGCCTTGTTCAATTTGCGGAGACGTTTTAGGCAGATCAAAAAATAAGTAAGGTGTGAGCACCCCTTCTGCTTTGCCTTCTAGCGTATCAAAAAAAGCTTTTTTAAAGCCCTCTCGTTGAGCTTGATTAGAGCTAAGTACCTTGTTGTCAGGCTCAATACGACGCAAAACTCCTACAACGCGGCCATTACTGGCTTCGGGTTGGTCCTGAAGGGCCCTTTCTCCGACATACGTTAAGCCGGGTCGGACAAGGGTCATGGTATTTTCTATTCGTGCATCCATGATAACCAGCTTACTTACAATCTTTTTATATTTGGCGTTGGGAGAGAGGATGTCTTCCACATACCCTCAAATTGCATGCGGTAGGCATCTGCTACAGCCGCATATTTAATCAAAATCACAGTCGGTTCTGCCTCGAACAATACGACAGCCAGTTTTTTTCCGTAGACATAGAATGGAACTGATGTGAATTGCTCTTTGGGTATCCAGCGATATTCAGCGTAGTCAGGCGTTGCCAAAACATGGGTGTCGCCTTCCTGAACCAAGATTTTATAAGAAATACCTTTTGTATTCCTCATACGCGTCACATGTCTTTCCAGATTCTCGGCATCTAGCCATTTTTCAAACAAGCGTTCATCAACGTTGCTGACTAATATCTGTCCTGGATCGTCTTTGATTGTATTATAAATATCTTCGTAAAAATCCCAAAATCCAGTCTTTCCATGGAAAATAGTTACATCACCGCTTCTCTGACGCACGCCATCCAAACCGATAAATTCAATGCCGCCGTTTTCCAGCGTCTTGCGAATGGTCTCGATTGTGCTTGCGCGGGGGGTCGTCTGGCCGTTTTCGATGCTGCCGATGGAAGTTGCGGATATGCCTGTGCGCTGGGCCAGATCTTGCTGGCTCCAGTTCAGAATCCCACGTGCGCCTCGAATTTGTGCCGTTGTAATCGACATTTTCTATAATTATTCCCACGGGTTAAGGTTCTACTGCCTCTAACTTGGGCTTGGTTTTATCCCAATCTGTAAAATCATGCAAGGAAAATCGCTGCCTATATTAGGAAAAAAATTATTGACAAATGGGCTGCAATTTTAGATTGTCCTAACCAAGACTTGGAAAACCTCCAAGTTTTAGCCTGTTAACCGTTGGCCGATCCCCACACTAGGCCGGGACAGACAGGCAAGGGTGTACACTACAAAACGGTAATAATAAGAGGGGGTGTAACCCCACACACGGCGGAGACTTTGGTTTATACCAAAGTCTCCGTTTTTATTTTGCGTTCAAACTGCGGCGCGGCCTGTCTCCGCGATGGCCCCGTGGGATGCCAGCAATCCTTCGCGGCGGAGCAGGGCGTCGGGGTCCGCATCTCTCCCTCGGAAGTTGCGATAGAGCACGGATGGATGTTCGCTGCCACCTTTTGCGAGGATTTCATTTTTATAACGCGTTGCGGTTTCAGAATCGTACAAGCCTTTTTCCATGAACAATTCGAATGTATCGGCATCCAGAACTTCCGCCCATTTATAGGAGTAATATCCGGCCGAATATCCGCCGCCAAAGATATGGGTAAAGGATGTCGATGTCGGCCCCGCCATGCGCGGGAAGAGTGTTGTGTCTTTCGTTACATCGTCTTCAAATGCCGCAACATCGTTTATCGACGATGGATCTGTCGAATGCCATGCCATGTCGAGCATACCAAGATTGGCCTGACGCAGCCCCATCCATCCGACAAAGAAATTCTTCGAGGCATAAAGCTTGTCGAGTAAGTCTTGCGGGATAGGCTCCCCTGTCTGGTAATGTTTGGCGAACAAATCGAGCGTTTCTTTGGTGTAGGCCCAGTTTTCCTGAACCTGTGAAGGTAACTCGACGAAATCCCATAAAACCGATGTTCCCGAATGCGACGGATATTTCACATTCGAAAGCATCATATGCATCGCGTGGCCCATTTCGTGGAACAGGGTCAGCACTTCATCGTGAGTAAGAAGGGACGGTGCGTCCTTCGTGGGCTTGGTGAAGTTGCAAACGACGGCGACGAGCGGGCGTTTCATGCCTTCGCTGAATGTGCCTTGCTCGCGATAGGATGTCATCCATGCGCCTTGCTTCTTGCCTTTGCGCGGATAGAAATCAGCATAGAGCACACCCATGAACTCGCCGGATTTTGAATCCGTGACGTTGTAGGTCATTACGTCTTCATGCCAGACAGGGTAGTTTTTCGCCGGTGTGAAGGTAATGCCGAACAATTTGGAGAAGTGAGTGAATGTCCCCTCCAGAACTGGTTCCAGGGGGAAATAAGGGCGCAAATCCTCGGAAGAGAACGCAAAAAGTTTTTCCTTTAATTTCTCGCTGTAATACGCAATGTCCCACGGCATGATATCGCCTTCGAATCCGCGCTGGGCGGCAAACTCTTTCAAGTCTTTCAAATCCTTTTGCGCAGATGGTTTATAAATGGCGAGGAGTTTTTTGAGGAAGCCCATCACGGCTTCGGCTTTTTCCGCCATGCGTTGTTCCAGAACGAAATCCGCATGGTTTTTATAACCGAGCAGTTTTGCGCGCTCGTCCTTGAGACGCACTATTTTCAGGACATTGTCGCAATTGTCGAATTCATCCTTGTAAGCGCGTGATCCGAACGCGCGCCAGACCTTTTCACGCAAAGCGCGGTTGTCAGCATAGGTGACGAACGGGCCAAAGCTCGGGTAATCCAGTGTGATAACCCATTTGCCTTTGAGGTCGCGTGCCTCGGCCTCTTCGGCTGCGGCGGCAACCGCGGTTGGCGGCAGGCCTGCAAGATCGGCTTCGTTGTGTATCACAAGCGTGAATGCTTCGGCAGATTTCTTCGCGTTCTTGGCGAATTCCGGTCCCATCACCGAAAGCTGTTCGTTGATTTCACGAAGCTTTTGCTTCTTGGCTTCATCAAGCAGAGCGCCGCCGCGGACAAAACCCTTATAGCAATCTTCAAGGATTGTTTTTTCTTCGGCGGTGAGTGTCAATGAATCGCGCTGGTCATAAACGGCTTTCACACGTTTAAACAGATCGGCGTCCATAATGACGTCGCTGCCAAAATTGGAGGAGAGGGGGCCGATTTCCTGCGCCAGTTCTTCGAGTTTGTCGGTCCCTGCGGCGGACAATTGATTGTAGAAAATGGTGGTGATGCTGCCCAGCCGTTCGGATGCGGTTTCCAGTGCGCCGACGGTGTTGGCAAAATCGGGCGCTTCTGCGTTCGTTTTGATGGCTTCGATGTTCGCGCGGGCTTCTTCAATGGCCTTGGTCACAGCGGGCAGGTAATGGTCTTCCTGAATAAGATCGAAAGGAGGGACGCCGTGCGGCAGGGTGAAATCGGAAAGAAGCGGGTTTTGCGAGGTCATGAGAAACTCTAATCCTTTTGCGTTTAAATATGACTTACTTTATATGGTACGAAATGACCCAGCCGCCAAGATCAACGCAGTTCGATGATGTCTATTTTTCGGCGGATGGCGGGCCGGATGAAACGCTCCATGTATTCTTGAACGGTAACAACCTGCCGGCGGCTTGGCAAGGCCGCCCGCGCTTTACCATCGGTGAAACCGGATTTGGCACGGGCCTTAATTTCCTTCTGGCGTGGGAATTATTTGAAAAAACCACGCAGACAGGAGCCTTCCTCGATTTTGTCAGCGTTGAAAAGTTCCCTATGGGCGCTGAGGAGATTCGGCACGGTTTGG
Source organism: uncultured Alphaproteobacteria bacterium (assembly GCA_946481075.1). The sequence goes on along the minus strand of CAMLMC010000005.1, from coordinate 74,072 downwards.
CGCCATGGGCGGAACGGCTGGAGCCGTATTTGTCCAAAATGCTGGAACAATATCCGATCCGCGTGCCGGGCTTTCACCGCATGGTGTTCGATAATCGCGTGGCGCTCACCCTGATTTTTGATGATGCGAATGACGCCTTGCCCGAAATAGACGGGCAGGTTGATGCTTGGTTTCTCGATGGCTTCACGCCTGCCAAAAACCCGGATATGTGGTCGGAGAAAGTGTTCAGCGAAATCGCACGGCTTAGCCACGCCGGCACAAGCTTTGCGACCTTTACCGCGGCGGGGTTTGTAAAACGCGGACTCCAGGCGGCGGGCTTTACGGTTGAAAAGCGCAAAGGATTTGGTCGCAAGCGCGACATGATGGCGGGCCATTTTAATGGACTGGCCCGCGAAGATAAGACGCCTGCACGTGACATTGTCATTCTTGGCGCCGGTCTCGCCGGAACATCCTGCGCCTATGTTCTTAAACAATACGGCTTCAACCCTGTTCTGGTCGACCCGAACGGTATTGCCTCCGGCGCGTCGGGCAATCCTTGTGGTATTGTCAATCCACGTTTTACAGCGTTCAGAAGCGCGGAGTCGGATTTTTATACGGCGGCATACGCGCAAGCTGTAAGAACGCTGCCGCATTTGAACGATATTGATTACCTGCGCTGTGGTTCCCTCCATCTCCTAACCGATGACGATAAACGCACACGTCTTACACGCACCAAGGACAATTGGGGCTGGCATGATGATCATATGCAATTGCTAGATAGAGAATCGGCAAGCGCCGTGGCAGGCATAGATATAGATAAGGATGCATTGTTTCTGCCGGATTCTATACGGCTCAATCCCAAGAAATTATGTCACGCCTATGCAAAGGATATAGAGGTTGTAAGCAAAACCCTTAATGAGGATGAAGTGGTCATTCACGCGCACGGCGCATCGATTGCGGATATCTTTCCGCAAATTCCACTACACACGGTGCGTGGGCAGATATCGCTGATAAGGGAATTGATGCCATCGATAAAGGCCAACATCTGCTATGGCGGTTATATTTCCGCGCCTTCCGACGGATGGCATGTTGTGGGATCGACCTTCCAGAAGTGGTTGGATCATACCGATGTTCTGGACGAAGATCACGCGCAGATCATCGGGAATTTAAGGGCGAATGTTCCGGCGATCGGGGCGGGTGACATTATCGGGGGCAGGGCGGCGCTCCGTACGGCGTCGAAAGACCGTTTCCCGGTGATAGGCCCTGCGCCGAATGGGCGCGATGCCTTGATATCCACCGCCCATGGATCGCATGGTATAGTTTCGACGCTCGCGGGAGCGCATTTGCTGGCGGACATCCTCAGGGTAGGCATAAAGTCTATAGGAAAATCCACGATTGCATCGCTTTCTCCTTTGCGGTTCGAAAAGCGATTGAAGTAAGCGGCAGCAGAATGTACAAAGAATTTCTGTTCAATAACCGCGGATAGGGCCGCCCTTTTTCTTGTCAATTATCCTGCCACTCGCTGCATTTTTTGTGTCCGTCCTGATGCTCTGGGTCGGTCGCCATCTGGCGCTTCATCATGGTTTTGCCGATAAGCCCGGCGGACGTAAACGGCATGAGGCCCCCGTTCCTCCTATCGGCGGGCTTGTCGTCCTTCCCGTCTTCATTGTTGTGTCTGCGATTGCAGGGATTTCCGAAATTGCACCATGGCCGCTTTTGGCCGGATTGACGACCTTGTTGTTGATGGGGGCAGTTGACGATATCCGTCCGATCAACCCGGCCGTAAAATTCATCATTATGGTCTGGACCTGTTGCTTTGTCGTTATTTTCGGTAAGGGGCAGATCGTCACGCTGGGGAATATCGTCGCTACGGGTGAGGTGTTGTTACCGCTCGGATTCGTGGCCGAAGCATTTACCGTTCTGGCAATTGTGCTTCTTATGAATGCGATCAACATGATCGACGGGGTAGATGGGCTTGCAGGTGGATTTTGCGCGCTGGTGAGCGGCTGGCTTTTACTTGCTTGCGTTACGGCGGATTATGCGCCGGGGGTTGAGGCTCTTTCCATCCTTCTCGGCAGTTTGCTGGCATTCCTATGTTTTAACCTTCGCGGGCCCTGGCGGAAAAAGGCTTCTGTCTTTATGGGGGATTCCGGTGCGTTGTGTCTGGGACTATTGATCGGCTGGTTTGCGATCAATCTGTCCCAGCCGCCGGTGATGCTGCTTCAGCCCACGACCACGATCTGGCTGATCGCCCTGCCTGTCATGGATGCGTTCGGGCTTTTTGTTGCGCGCTCCTTACGCGGGCTGCATCCTTTCAATGCAGATCGCCGCCATTTGCATCACCGTTTCATTGATGCCGGCATTTCCCCTGCCATGACGACATGGATTATGCTGGGCCTGTTTTCGCTCACGGCGTTAATCGGCTTTGTCGGCCAATTCAACAACGTTCCGCCAGTAATCATGTTCGCTGCTTGGCTGGGTCTGTTTGCCGCCCATCTTATGGGGATTATCCACCCGCGCGGTTATACCTTTATCGTGCGTTACCTGCGGATGAAAGGTCGGAAAAGAGCGGGATAAGCCTGTGTATAAGCGTGGTAAAACTTACCAAGCCCGCTTGACGGCGTCTGCCTTGATTTTACGATAAGACCTTGGATTCTGCCTCCTTTTTACAGGAAAAATTTATGCGCTCTCATATTCGCTCCGGATTATTGCTCTCCATCTCCGCACTGACACTGGCTGCCTGTTCCGGTGGACAGCATACAGGGCTCGGCGCCGGAAAATCCGCGGCACCTCTGCCACCTGAAAGCATCACTCAAAACACCTTGACCGAGAGCGATACTTTGACTCCTGTTTCGCTTTCGGCGGACTCCGCTGCCCCTGCAAGCGCGACGCCCCCATTAAGTGCACCGCCCGAGACCGTAATATCCGGCGCGCCTGTGGAAGACCGCATCGCCAAGCTTGAAGAGACGGTTAATTCCTTGCGCCGTGATTACGACCGCATTATGCCGGCCTTTGCCAGTCTGAATACGACGAATGAACGCATTCAGACCTTGCTCGATGAAATCGAACAACAGGCACCGGGGCGTGTTGTTTCTTCGCAGTCAGAGGCGATAGCGCCTACAAGTGTACAAAAGACTGTAGAGACAACAACCGAAGTTGTTGCGCCATCGGAAGATGTTCTTGCCGCAATGGATAAAATGGCGGCGCCCTCCGGACCAGTGGTTGAAACTAAAACCGCTATCACGACAACCACTGCCTCTACGCCAGCTGCAACGGCCGCTGCGCCAGCAAAGCCCTCAGCCCTTCCGGCCATCACGGAAACCGTCAAAGGCGTACGGATCGGTGAGCACAATAACAAGACCCGCGTCGTGATTGATCTTGGTGGCAATATGAAGCCGGATGCGGCCTTTGATCTTGATAACAATGAAAAACTGTTATTGGTCGATCTGCCCGGCACGGCTTGGGTTGGCAGCAAGACAGGTGCCCCGAAAAACTCGACTTTTGTGTCGGGCTGGAATGTGCAAGACGGTGCGTCCGGCGGCTCCACGCTTGCTATCCAATTGAAAAAAGGCGCAAAAATTCTTTCAACCGAATATCTGAAGGCGGGTGGCAAGGATGGCGCACGCCTAGTGATCGATATTGGCCCGTCCGTATAAAACAGCTAAACTCCGACATACTGAATTTTTTGCGAAGGGTTTTAACAGGCCCTTCGTAGCATATGTATATTGGAAATAACCAAACCCCAACAATCAACAAAGGATAAACCAAACCATGAAAAAGATTTTGATGCTGACCGCTGCCGTATTTGCGTTTCAGGCCCTGCCGGCACTGGCCGAGGACGGGGCGAAGCATGGAGGCAAAAAGGGCGAGCATTTCTTCGAAAAGGTTGATACGGATAAGGATGGCAAAATTTCCGAGGCGGAATCTCTGGCGCTCGCCAAGGAGCGTTTCAAATCCATGGATGGCAATAGCGATGGATTTGTGACCAAGGAAGAAGCCACGGCACATCACGAAGCCAAACGGGCCGAGTGGAAGAAGAAACGCGAGGAAATGAAGGCAAAAAAAGCGGCTGAAAAACCTGTTGAGGCACCTGCCGCCGAATAAATATCCTCCTGCGGGACAATGACAAATGGGCCTGAAGGCCGGTAATGACGATAGCGATGAAAGCCTGATGGCCCTCATACAGCAGGGCGATCATCAGGCTTTCTCTATCCTTGTTAGGCGGCATACAGAGAGGTTTTATGCCTCTGCCTTTCGACTTTGCGGCAATGCTGCGCTGGCAGAGGATATGGTGCAGGAATCTTTCCTGAAGATTTGGCAAAAGCCAACTTTGTGGAAGAGGGATAAGGGGGCGAAGTTCACGACCTGGTTTTACCGTATCCTTGTAAATATGAATATTGACGATTTGCGCAAGTCAAGGCGCAATGCTGGAGACGCCGCGCTGGATTATCTCCCGGACAAAGCCGTGGGGCCCGAAGCGCAGGCGATAATGAGTGAGGAGCAGGCGCGAATAGAGGCCGCGATCGCATCATTGCCCGATCGCCAGAGAACCGCGCTCAACCTTTGTTTCTATGAAGGTTTAAGCAATGGCGAGGCGGCGGATATTATGGGGGTTAAAGTGAAGGCTTTGGAATCGCTTTTGATGCGCGCCAAGGCCGGCATGAAAGAATTTTTAAATGACAGGCAATCTCACAACCTTGCAAAGGGGGAACGCTATGGAACAACAGGATAAATTGAGTGAAATGCTTCGCGCCCGGTACATGCCGCCGCAGGCTCCGTCGAATTTGGCGGAACGCATCATTCATGCGGCGATGCAGGATCTTCAGGCCCGTCAGATGCCTCGCAACTTGTGGGCGGAAATATCCGTGATGTTTGCCCTGCCGCACCCATCCGTTGTGATGGCAACGCTGGTTATATTCGGAGTCGTTGTCGGCATACAGGCGGGTGACAGCCTGATCCCTTTGGGGCAGGACTGGTCTTCGTTCCTTGATATCAATGAAGGAGGGTGGCTATGAGCGAGCTTAGCAAACGCATGCGGGTGATTTTCACGCTCTCGCTGGTGCTAAACGTACTGTTCATCGCGGTCGGGGCGGGGCTCTTGTTCAAATTCGCGCGCGATGACATCCGCATACCGCCGAATATGAGCCCGGAGGCCCGTCATTTCATGGCCCGCACGTTCCAGGAGGGGCGGGAGCAGGTCAAACCGCTGATCGCCGAGGTTAAGGCACAGCGCGAGATTGTCAGGAGCATCATCACGGCGGAAGAATTCGACCCCGATGCCTATGCGAAGGCGGTGGAGCCGATGCTCGATACCCGCGACCAGATATCACGCCAGCGCGCCGAGATCATGGGCAAGGCTCTTGCCGAATTGCCGCTCTCTGACCGCGAGGCCTTTGTGGACCGCATCCTTGACGGGCTGGAAGGCAAGAAGAAGCACAAGAAAGGCTATCATCAGAAGTTCATGAAAGACGGCAAGCCGCCAGAGCGTGCAGAGCAACCGTGACAGAGAAACCGGCCAAAGGCCGGTTTTTTTATCGAGGGATATTGTCGATGCCGGCTGGCTCAGGGGCGGGGCCGGCTTCATTAATCAGGCTCTGAGCATATTCGTAATAATCGTCCCATCCGTTATCAGAATAAGTTGCGCCATGCTTGATTACGACTTCGGCAAAACGGCGGGCTGCGAAATCATCGCTATCATCCATTTTGCAGGCACGGCCAAAACATATTGCCGCATATTCGTAATTGTGCATTTTCTGATAGATATCGCCGAGGCCGCAGAGTACCCGGATATTTTTCCAGTGCCCTTCATTCATATCGTCGAAGGCGCGCAGATAGGTGATTTCGGATTCTTGCTCAAATCCTTTTTTGAAGAGGAAGGCGGCATAGTCCGAGGCGATCAACTGATCGTTCGGCGCCAGATTATAGGAACGTTCAAAGCATTCCATGGCTTCATCGTCACGGTCGATGTCATAGGTGCGCGCCAGCCGTTTGCCGAGCTCGCTCCAAAGGCGCGCGCTTTGGGGGAAATGCTCAACGCCTTTGCGCAAAACAGTTTCTGCTGCCTGATAGTCACGCTCTTCACGATATTGCCGCGCCTGTTCCCAATAGCCGGATGGGGCGTCAGCGTGGAAATTGAAAGCCTGATTAAAATGCCGTGTCATAGAGTGTACTCCCTTAAGATCGGGGGTTTCTTAGTGCATGCCGTTTATTATGTCAATGAATTATAATGGGTTGCCTGCGGCGTTTGCGTTCACGAACTGCTGGTGGCGTTCACGAAGCATGCGTTTTTTGTCTTCGTTTAGATCGTCGATGCAATGCGGACAGGACACGCCTTTTTCATAGGCGGGGCTTGCCATTTCTTCCTGCGTCAGCGGTTCGCGGCAGCCATAGCATAGATCATGGTTGCCTTCGACAAGGCCATGACCCACCGCCACGCGGCGGTCAAAGACGAAACATTCGCCGTCCCATTGCGATTGATCCGCCGGAATGGTTTCAAGGTATTTCAGGATGCCGCCTTGCAGGTGATAGACTTCTTCAAACCCGTGCGCGAGCATATAGGCGGACGCCTTTTCACAGCGGATACCGCCGGTGCAAAACATAGCGACTTTCTTTTGTTTCGCGGGGTCCATGTTTTCCGCGACAAAATCCTTGAAGTCGGTGAATTTTTCGATTTTCGGGTCGATCGCGCCTTTAAAGATTCCAACGCGGGTTTCGTAATCATTACGCGTGTCGATCAATGTCACTTCCGGGTCCGCGATCAACGCGTTCCAGTCTTCCGGTTTCACATAGGTGCCGACGATTTTGGTCGGGTCCGCTTCGGGCGCCGCCATCGTGATGATTTCTTTTTTGATCCGCACCTTCATGCGGCGGAACGGATTGCCGGAGGCTGTAGAATATTTTAATTCGCCCTGGCGGATGCCGGTCAGGCGGTCCAGCACGTCGAGCGCGGCCTCAAGCTTTTCGCCCACGCCCGCGATGGTGCCATTCACGCCTTCGGGTGCGATGAGGATGGTGCCGGAGATGCCGTTTTCATCGCATGTGGCCTTGAGCTCCGCCTGCAACGCGGGCAGATCGGTCAGGGCGACGAAACGGTACAGGGCGGCGACATTCCAGTTCATGGGCCTTTCTATAGTGCGATTGGCCGGAAATTGCAATATTTGCGAATGTAAGGCGCGGCTTTGCCGCGATCTTTCCAGGTCCTGGCTGGTTGAGCCTGTCTGCGGCAGGCCGCGGGGATGACGAAGGTGGTGCAAGAGCCCGTTATGAGGCGCTCCCCCCTCTAATCCCCCCGCAGGCGGGGGGAAGCGAACAATGTGAGCAGGGGGGAGTTTTCCCGTCATGCCCATTTCAGGAGTCTGTTGTTTTAGGGGCTTCAATAGTTCGTTTTCGGGTTTCGAGAATTTTTTTATCTTGTCCAACTGGGCCCGTTTCTGCGCAAGCCTTTGTAATTTCTCTTCAAATGAGATCGAACGATTGAGAGCCGTCAGAAAGCGGGCATTGAGATACAGAAAACGGCGCAGCGATCTGGTCGGGGCATCGTAAAGCCCATGTTTGTAGGAATTTGCAGCGGATTTCGCTTTGCCTTCGGGCGTTTTCGGCCCTGTGGATTTTTCCCAGATTTTGCGGGCCCGCATCATGGCGGATTGTTTGGCGCGGCGCTCTGGCGACCATCCAGAGAATGCGCGCGGTTTTCGGATTGGTTTGGGAACGGGATTTGCCATGAGACATTATAGGATATTATTCCTATGATGTCAATCTTTATTATGGCGTTAGCGCATCGATTATGAGGGCGGATGTCGCGATGTGGAAACGGTTTTGATATTGCTCGTCTATCTGTTCGCGCGGGAGGTTGTACACGCCCCTACGTTGTTCCCTTTTTTGACAATTATGCGCCATCCAGCGGGCATAGTAATGGTATCCTGCATTGGTTTGGTCCGGAATATCGATGCAATCACCCACGGCGACGATGTTGTAACGGTTTGAAAGAATGCCGTCCTGAATGGTTTCGCCAACGCAGTAATCATGGTGCAGGCCGGTGATAAGAAGCGTGTCTTTTCCCTTCGCCTGTAGGTGGTTATGCAGGGGCCATGAGGGGAGATAAAAGGCGGAGTCGTGGTTTTTGACGATGAGCGGATCTTTTTCATCGGCACCGATGCCATCCAGAATATTGTGCCCCGTTTCACATTCCCCCGCAATATGCCCTACATCCGCGCGGGCATTTTGCATCTTCATGTTTCTGTACGCATAAGCGACCCAGATATTTTCGACGTCGAGTGCGCGCAGTGAGGTAGAGAGTTTTTTTACGGCTTCGCACAGCGCCTCAGTGGGGGAAAAGCGACGCTGCATATCGATATGTACAGCAGCGAGCCGGTTTTCGCGCCATGCGGATAGAAGGGTTTCATGTGTACGGGGATGGAGCTTGCTCATGCAACCAAAGACCGGATGCTGACAGGCCCCGGCGGCAAATAAGGTTCTATTCTTTCCGCCCCGTCCACAGACGTGCGGGGCTTTGGCGTGCGCGATTTGTGGAGATAGGGCAGGATATCGTCGCAACGCGCAATCGCAAACTGGCTGCGCATAAGTTTCGGGTCTTCGCTAAGCGTTGCGACACCCTTGTAAAAATCCTTGTAATGTTCGGCCGCCGGAATATTGATGCAGTCCGCCACGGCGACAATCGTGAATTTGTCGCTCAGGACACCATTGCGCAAAGTAGCGGCAACGCAGCCCTTTGCCATTACGCCGCTGACCAGAAGCGTATCAACGCCCATTGTGTCGAGGTGTATGCTGAGCGCCGATGGGAACAATACCTTGTCCGGTCTATCGATAACCTCTTCGAATGCCTGCGGACGGTCTTTCAGGATAACGGTTTCATTCGGCGCCGCCTTGACAAGACGGGAGAGGGATTCACCGGGGCCATATTGTGTGGCCTGGAATTCGTGAACGCTCAGACATTGTTTGGTGGCGGGGCGGTTCAGGCTGCTATAGGCCACCCAGACAGGTTCGATCCCCAGTCCGCGCAAATCCTGCGCGAAATCAGCGGCGTTTTCGAATATGTCGCGGTCTTGCGCGTCAAAAAACTGGTTCTGGAAATCGATGAACACAGCGGCGGTTTTGCCGCGTGCGGACGATTTTTTCAGCGATTTTTTAATATGACCCTGCATGGTGCGGGGGGTTTTACAGGGCTTTGATGCTTATGTCAAATAAAAACGGCGGGTGAAATCCCGCCGTTTTCATCCCCCGAAGGAGATTTCAGCATACACAGCTTAATCGAAACGGTCGGCGTTCATAACCTTGACCCAGGCCGCCACAAAGTCTTGGACGAATTTTTCCCGGCAGTCGTCCTGCGCGTAGACTTCGCAATAAGAGCGCAGGATGGAATTGGACCCGAACACAAGATCAACGCGCGTTGCGCTCCATTTCAACGCGCCTGTTTGACGGTCGCGGATGTCATAGAGGTTTTGGCCCGCCGGTTTCCACGTATTGCCCATGTCGGTGAGGTTTACGAAGAAGTCGTTGCTCAGCGCGCCCACGCGGTCCGTGAACACGCCGTGTTTCGTGCCGCCGTGATTGGTGCCCATGACGCGCATACCGCCCACCAGCACCGTCATTTCCGGCGCGGTAAGGCCCATCAATTGCGTGCGGTCGAGCAGCATTTCTTCGGCGCTGACGGCGTAATCATCCTTCAGCCAGTTACGGTAGCCGTCATGAAGCGGTTCGAGCGGGGCAAAGGAATCCGCATCGGTCTGTTCCGGCGATGCATCGCCGCGGCCCGGCTTGAAAGGCACAGTGATATCAAAGCCAGCGGCCTTCGCCGCCAGTTCAACGCCGAGATTGCCGCCGAGGACGATGATATCGGCGACACTGACGCCGGTTTCAGCCGCGATCGGTTCAAGCACCGAAAGAACACGGGCGAGGCGGTCCGGTTCGTTGCCCGCCCAGTCCTTTTGCGGGGCGAGGCGGATGCGCGCGCCGTTGGCGCCCCCGCGCAGGTCAGAACCGCGGAACGTGCGGGCGCTATCCCATGCCGTTGTCACAAGATCGGAAATGGAGAGGCCGGAGGCGGCGATCTTTTTCTTCACCGCATCGACATCATAATCGCGGCGGCCCGCAGGAACAGGGTCTTGCCAGATTAAATCTTCCGCCGGCACATCGGGGCCGATATAACGGGCCTTTGGCCCCATGTCACGGTGGGTGAGTTTGAACCACGCGCGGGCGAATGCATCGGAAAACGCGTCGAAATCATTCATATAGCGCAGCGCGATTTCGCGATAGGCAGGGTCCATTTTCAGGGCCATATCGGCGTCTGTCATGATGGGGTTATAGCGGATGGAAGGATCTTCGACATCGACGGGTTTGTCTTCTTCCTTAATGCCCACCGGTTCCCATTGCGTCGCGCCCGCCGGAGATTTTTTCAGTTCCCAGTCATAGGTGAAGAGCAGGTAGAAATAACCATTGTCCCATTTGGTCGGATGCGTTGTCCATGCGCCTTCGATCCCACTGGTCACCGTATCGCGGCCCACGCCGCGCGTGACATGGTTGTTCCAGCCAAGCCCTTGTTCAGTGATATCGGCACCTTCCGGATCTTTGCCGAGATTATCCGTCTTGCCATTTCCATGGCATTTGCCAACCGTGTGGCCGCCCGCCGTGAGCGCCACGGTTTCTTCATCATCCATCGCCATGCGGGCGAAGGTTTCACGCATTTGCGCTGCCGTCCTGAGCGGATCGGATTTGCCGTTCACGCCTTCAGGGTTGACGTAGATCAATCCCATCTGCACGGCGGCCAGAGGGTTTTGCATGGTAGATGGTTTGGACACATCGTCATAACGGTAATCGGACGGGGCGAGCCATTCTTTTTCCGCGCCCCAGTAAACGTCTTTTTCCGGATGCCAGATATCTTCACGGCCAAAGGAAAAGCCGAATGTTTTGAGGCCCATCGATTCATAGGCGATGTTGCCCGCCAGAATCATCAAATCGGCCCAGCTGATTTTATTGCCGTATTTTTTCTTGATTGGCCACAAAAGGCGGCGCGCCTTATCAAGGTTTGCATTGTCCGGCCATGAGTTGAGCGGCGCAAAGCGCTGGTTGCCCGTATTGCCGCCGCCGCGGCCGTCCGTCATGCGGTACGATCCCGCCGAGTGCCACGCCATGCGGATCATCAATCCGCCATAATGCCCCCAGTCCGCCGGCCACCATGGCTGGCTGTCCGTCATCAGATCATGCAGGTCTTTTTTCAGCGCCGTAATATCGAGCTTTTTCAATTCCTCACGGTAATTGAAATCCTTACCCAGCGGGTTCGTTTTCGCATCGTGCTGGTGCAGGATGTCAAGGTTTAAGGCATTTGGCCACCAATCGGTATTGGATGTTCCGGTGGCGGTGTTGGAGCCGTGCATAAAAGGGCATTTGGCGGGGGTATTCATGGTGTGGGTCCTTTCAATTTGATTGCACTTTGCCGCCTGAAATCATATAGGTGAAATATATTTAACAAATCATATTGATAGGTATTAACTATATATGAATCTTCGCGATCTGGAATATATCGTGGCCGTTGCCGACCTGAATTCGTTTAGCGCCGCCGCGGAATCCTGCCATATCAGCCAACCCTCGCTCTCATCGCAGATCAAAAAGGTGGAGCAGGAGCTGGGCGTTAAGATATTCGAGCGGACCAAGCGCAGTGTCCGGCTTTCCCCCTATGGTCATGGCCTGTTGCCGCGCGCCCGCAAAATTCTGGATGAGGCAGAAAAAATCAGGCTCGAAGCGCGTCAGCAGACCGATCCGTTTCAGGGCACGTTGTCACTGGGCGCGATTGCCACCGTGGCGCCTTATCTTGTTCCATCCATCCTTCAGGCCGTGCGGGAAAATGCCCCGGGTATGACCCTGACCCTGAAAGAAGGGGTGACGGCGGAATTGCTGAAAAGTCTTCTGGATGGCGTTATTGACGTCGCGATTGTCAGCCTTCCGACCGATTCCCACGCATTTGATCATCATGTCTTGTTTGATGATGCGTTTTATCTGGCCGTTGGCAAGAAGCATCCGCTGGCGGCCCAGTCCGTCGTTTCTGAAGATATCTTGCGGGCGCAAAGGTTGATCCTTCTGGAGGAAGAACATTGTCTGCGCGATCAGGCGCTGTCCGTCTGTCAGGGCAGCATGATGCAAGAGGACCGCGGATTTCGCGCGACCAGCCTTGAAACAATCCGCCAGATTGTGGCGAGCGGACAAGGTGTGACATTAATGCCCGCGCTCGCCCGGCGCGAAAACGATGGAATCGTCTATATTCCGATTGAAGGAAAAAGTTTCAGTCGTCAAATCGGCCTTGTCTGGCGCCGTGGGGACGAGCGTGGAGCGTTCTACAAAATTTTTGCGGGGATGATCAGGGGCTAGTGATTATTTTCCCGTGGCCTTCGGTTTGTAATCATCCGTGTCGGGGATGATGGAATACTGGTCCCAGACAAGGTTGAAAAGAAAGCGGAAGGTTTCAGCGAATTTACGATGACGGATAACGTGAATTTGAATGTCGTTGTTGTCGAAGTTTAAAAATCCTATTCTATCTCCATAGGAATAAAAAGAATTTGGATGCCATATTTTCTTAGGGAGCCAGCGATATTCTGCAAACTGGCGGCCTATGAAATTATATTGTCCTTCTTGTACTAATATTTTCGGAATGCTCCCATCGAGTACTTCTCGCATACGTGGAACATGGGTATTGTAATACCAATCCTCTCCTAGATATTTTAGCCACAAGTCTGGGTCCCCATTAAGCAGGCGCATTTCACCTTTACGTTCTTTCATCGTCTCATAGATATCATCCATGAATAAGCGGAAGCCCTCTGCGCCTTGATATTGCTGGATGGTCTGATTGGTGCGTTTAACCCCGTCATCTTCCTCGAAGAGAATCCCCTGCAGGTGAAAGACGGTCATGATTTTAGACAAAGTGGTCTTACTTGGTGTGCTCGCTTCCTTTTCAAAGTTGCTGATTGTCTGCACGTGGATATCGCAACGAGTCGCCAGATCGGGCTGGCTCCAGTTTAAAAGGGCGCGGGCGGCGCGGCATTGGGCGGAAGAAATCAGGTTCATTTGTATTATCAATCGTAGAAAAAGTGGTTCCGGTCACAAATTATAAATAATAATTTTCTTGCCATGCATTATAATTTTTTATAGGCTTAACTTACATAAAAATAAAGTTTTTCATGCAAAAAACGCAAAAAATAAGATTTTGCGGCAGGGTGTGCTCAAAGTCTGACCAACGGGAAAACGTCCTTTTTGACGAGAGGGAGAACAATTACATGACAAATCATATGAGATCCAGCAGAAGCCAGCAGGATTATCAGGGGCGGTTGAAAATGTTCCTGAGCCAGATCAGCCAGATTCAGGCCCAGGCCCCTAAAGAAGAGCTTTACGCTATCATGGACACCGTGCCTTTTCGCGACCTTGAAACCGCGCTGATGATGGCCACGATGGAGCAGCAAGCACTGCAGGCCGCCGAATAACGGGAAACTTATAGAGGGTAAAAAGCCGCCCAGTGGGGCGGCTTTTTCTTTGATATCGTCGTTATACGTGCTGCCGAGCAAAGTGCTATGCCGATAGCCGGGTCATAGACATTTTCCGCCGACTTCGGAAAGCGGCATGCAAAACAGCCCGCCATCCTTTCCGTCTGCATCCGCAAAGCAGACGACAGGATAGCCGTCCGGTTTGCAGATGGAATAAATGCCCGCCACGGTCAATTGGCGTTTCAATGCGCCATCGCCGCAACCCGTCAGTGTCAGGACGGCGGCCAGCGCAGCCGCGGCAAGGACAAGGTTGCGGGAGGTTCTCATCATGCCCGCAGCGCCCCATAGAACATTTCGGAGATTTTCTTGGCGAAGGTGTCGTCAACATTCTGTCCCGACATCAGGCGGAAAATGACAGGGCCGAGTATCAAGTCGATCGCGACTTCGAGATCGATGCTATCCTTGAATTGCCCTTCGGCTTTACCACGTTGCAGGTAATAGGCGAGGACGTTGTAGCGGTCCTGAAAGAAGCTTTTCACCAGAAGCTTGAGCGTTTCGATATCGCCCTGGCACTCGCCGATAATTTCCGCAACGATACGGCCATTCTTACCGCCGAGCTGACGCACCAGTTTTTCCACCTGCCCACGAATGCCTTCAAAGGCATCGTTCGACTGGGGCATTATATTCTGAAATCCGGGCTGATTGAATACCGCCTCCATCACCACGGCCTGTTTGTTTGGCCACCAGCGATAGATGGTCGTCTTTCCAACTCCGGCTTTCTTTGCAATGGCTTCGATCGAAATCTTCGCAATTGGCATGTGCGTAAGCAGACGGCGCGTAGCGTCCAGAATCGCGCGGCGCGATTCTTCCGATCGCGGGCGGCCTGCCTTGAATTGTTGTTCCATGTCCTGCAATTGCTGTGCGCTGGGTACCTGCATAGGGGTCTCCTTCTTTTACATGTTTAACGATTTAAACGATACGCACTGTTTTAAATAAAAACGGGGCGTTTTCGCAACATGGGTGGCAAGGTTATCCACAGGGAGGTAAACGGAACCCCTAATAAGCTGGAATCGTTGGGCATTCCGCTGGGCCAAAAATTCGGTTTGCCCGAAACGTCATTCATGGGATAAAACCGCATATATAAGATAAAGAAGGATTAGAGGGATCATGGAAGTCTGGATATTGTACGGCGATGACGTTGAGTCGAACGCCGATCTTGCGCATGAGGTTCGCCGTTTTAAGGAAGAGGCGGCCCGCCTGAACATCACCTTAAAAGTTTACAAGCCCGCCGATTTCGACATTCTCGTCAGCGATTCAACACGCGATTCCATTTTGATCCACGGAAAGCCGGTGCCGTTGCCCGACGTCGTGTATCCGTATTTCAATCATGGCGACCATAGTTATTTCAACCTTGCCATCGTCCGCCAACTGGAGCGGTCCGGTGTGCTTGTTTATAACACAGCCTCGACCATCGAGATGGTGCGCGACAAATTGCACACACATCAGGTGCTGGCCGAAAGCGCGCTGCCATCCCCCGATACAATGCTCGCCAAATTCCCCATCGACGACAATATGATGGAGATTGTCGAGCAGCGGCTTGGCTTCCCCCTCATCGTCAAAACGCTAGACGGCGCACTCGGCACCGGGGTGTTTTTGATGGACACGCCCAAAGCGTTCCGTGACCTTATGGATATGATCGGCCAGACCAGTCCGAACATCCAGTTGATCTTCCAGAAATTCGTCGCGGCATCGAAGGGGCGCGATTTACGCCTGTTCACCGTGGATGGAGAGGTGATCGCCAGCATGGAACGCCGCGCCAAGGAAGGCGATTTCAAGGCCAATTATAGCGCGGGCGGATCGGTCCATGCGTTCACGCCGGACAAAACCGCCATCGATATCGCGCTTAGAACTGTTGCCGCACTGGATATCCAGATCGGCGGGGTGGATTTGCTCTTCCTCGAGGGCGGCGGCTACACGGTGTGTGAGGCGAACACCTTCCCGGGGTTCAAGGGGCTCGAAAAAGCATCTGGCGTCAATGTGCCTGAGCGGATTTTTCAATCAATGGAGCGCCGCCTGAAAAAGCACAAGGCCGCGAAACAGGCGCACAAGTCGGTTACGATTGTACCCACCGCATCTGCGTCCGTCATCGATGTGACCCGCAGCGCCATTTCCCGCTGGTATGAAGAGGCCAAGCGTCGCTGGTTCACCAAAAAGGCGGCGTAAGTCATAAGGTGGCACTTATGACTTACGCAGCGTAGGAATGGTGAATGGTCCCTATAATCTCAACGCCAGGCAGCGAGCCACAGTTGTCATGGGGAAGAAAATGACAAGAATATAGACATTTATGAAATATCAGGCTTGCCTTATCTGAACGCCCGCGGCGCGGGATCAAGTTCGACGATGCGGCCATTGTTGATCTGCAAAATCGCCATACCACGTTCCATCAAATTATTGCCTTGAAACCGCATGATGCCATCGATCCCTGCAAAGCCGCCGGGATTTTTCAATGCCGCTGCGCTATATCCGGTTGGGGCGAGGGCCGCCGCGAGCGCCGTTGCATCATAGGCGAGCGTGGCGATACGCACCGGTGATTGCCCGTAGGTAGAGCGGTAACGATTTTCGAAATTCGCTCGCGCCGATGGTGATGGCGCGGCGAAGATGGCCCCGTTCATGGCCGGCATCGCGGCAATCCCCGCATCTTCCCAAAGCCCCGTGCCGAGTTTTTGCGCGCCGGGATTGGTCACGCGGTGCAAGACAGAGGTGAGTGCCGTCCCGCCCGCAGGAATGAAAACGGAATCATATGCCGATGGATCGGATATCGCGCGGGAAATTTGAATGCCGTATTTCGCAGCATCGCCTTCGAATGCCCGCGCAACGGATGTGCCATACGTATCGGCGGGAGAGGCAATCGCGGTGCGCCGCCATCCTTTTGATGCCGCGTAGGCGGCAATGCGTTCCACCTGCGCGAACGGCGTGAAGCCCATGATGTAGATATTGCCGCCTGCGAGTGTCCAGTCGGTGGAAAAGGCAAGAACATTGATATTTCGTCCCGCCGTTACGCCTTTTACGGCACGGACTTCCTCGGCAAAAAGCGGCCCCAGAATAAGCTGAGCGCCGTCATTCATGGCGGCAATCGCCGCGGTCGAAGCGCCGGTCGGTGTTCCGCCCGTATCTTTTGACAGAAGTTCGAAATTATCGTTGTTTAAATCAAACACCGCCAGTTGCGCGGCCTGTAGCATCGACTGTCCAAGCGCCGCATGTTGCCCGCTCAAAGGCAAAAGGATCGCAACCTTGATCGCACTGCCAGCGGGGGCGGCGCTTTGCGCCGTGGTCTGTTGATGGGAAGGGGCAGGGCCTGTAACAGAAGCGGATTCGGATGGCGCCTGCGCGGTCGGTGTTCTCCATGGCGCATTCGGCACGGTGACATCGGCACAGCCCGCCAGAACGATGATTGCGATAAACAGGGGGATAATCGTACAAAAGCGGTGGAATAAAGACATGCTCCTGATACTCTCCTCTTTAAGTTATTGAAATGACGGGCAATGAAAACCGATCCTACACAAAAAGATGTGGCCGCACCACAGCCGATTTCCCTTCAAGCCGGTTTATACCTTGTGCCGACGCCGATCGGCAATTTGCGCGACCTGACCTTCCGCGCACTTGACGTTCTTTCCACCGTCGATCTGGTCGTCTGTGAGGACACGCGTGTGACAGGAAAGTTGATGAAGGCGTTCGGGTTCAAAAAACCTATGCGCGTCTACAACGATCACGCAACGGAACGAGACCGCAAGAACATTATCAAAGTGATTGAGGAGGGGGAGTCTGTTGCTCTTGTCTCCGATGCAGGGACGCCTATGATTTCCGATCCCGGGTATAAGCTGGTGCGGGAGATTATTCAGGCGGGGCATCAGGTAACGGCGTTGCCGGGGGCGAATGCCGTCCTGCCCGCATTACAACTTTCTGCATTGCCATGCGATAGTTTTTCATTTGCCGGTTTCCTTCCGGCCCGTTCTGGCGCGCGTAAATCCGCCCTCGAAAAATGGGCGGAAATTCCAGGCACATTGATTGTTTATGAAACCGGTCCACGTCTGGAAGAATCTTTGAAAGATATCAAGACCGTGCTGGGGGACCGTCCGATTGCGGTGGCCCGTGAACTGACGAAAATATACGAGGAAGTCTTGCGCGGGCGCGTGTCTGCCGTGCTCGATCAGGTTCGGGGGCGTGAGCAGTTAAAAGGCGAAATCGTTATCTGCATCGGCGAGAACAAGAGCGAAGTTGAAAACTCTTCGGAAACGATTGAGGGACAATTGCGTGAAGCCCTGAAAAAACTCTCCGTACGCGACGCCGCGGAAATGGTGGCGGTATCCACCGGCAAGCCGAAGAAAGCGATTTATACGCTGGCGTTGAAACTATCGGGGAAGGGATGACGCATGCTTTGTCATCCTGAGGGAGCGTTAGCGAGCCGAAGGATCTCAAGAGTTTTGATATGATAAGGAGATTCTTCGCTACGCTCAGAATGACAGGTGAAATACATGCCGCAGAAACGCAAAGATACATACCGCACCGGCCTGATGGCCGAAGGCATGGCGTCTTTGTATTTGTGGTCCAAAGGGTACAGAATTTTAAAACAGCGTTACAAAGCGGTGGGGACGGGCGAAATAGACCTGATCGCCCTTGATGGCGGGGTGCTGGTTTTTGTTGAAGTAAAAGGCAGACCCAGCGCGGAAGAGGCGTTGTTCTCCATCACGCCCCGCATGAAATCACGCATCACGGCCGCCGCCGGACATTTCATCGCCGCCCATCCGGAACATGCCGCCCGGCCGATGCGTTTTGACGTAATTGCCATATCCTTGCCTTTTTCATTGCGTCATCTGGACAACGCATGGTCATGCGATTCATAATGGCTCTATCTGATTTGTTTTAAAGGTGATGTGATGTCCGTTCGTATTTTTGTTCTTTCCGTTTCCGCCCTTATAATGACGGCCGCCTGTACACCGCTGGGCATGGCGGTCGGTACGGGGGCTGCCGCCGGCACCGCCGCTTCGAAAGAGGGTGGTATTTCCGGCGCATTCAGCGATGCGGGAATTAAGGCCAAGATCAACGAGGCATGGTTCCAATACGACCTTAATACTTTCTCTAAACTATCAACCACCGTCAATCAGGGGCGCGTCCTTTTGACAGGCGTTGTGCAGGACCCGAATGATCGTGTCGAGGCCGTTCGCCTTGTCTGGCAGGTGCCAGGCGTGAAGCAGGTGATGAACGAAATTCGCGTGGCGGATAGCGAAGGTGTGCCGGGCTTTGTCCGCGACAACTGGATCACCACGCGCCTGCGCACCGCGATGACGTTTGATAAGGAGATCAGCTCACTCAATTACAGTATCGATACGGTGCAGGGTGTTGTCTACCTGATGGGTGTGGCGATGAACCAGAGGGAGCTGGACCGCGTCATGGACATCGCCCGCACCATCCCGAACGTCAAGCAAGTCGTCTCTTACGTTAAGATGATCGGCGAACCTGTTCAGGCAACGCGAGCCCAGCAGTGATTTTCGATCCTGCTGCCTTTCTGATTGAAACCGGCGAGCGCGAGGATTCCGCAATAGATCTGGGACTAACGGCGCTTGCGATGGCGGCAATGACGCATCCGGGCATTTCCATCGATCGTTACCAGTTCCATCTGGACAAATTATGCAAGGATGTAAAGGCGCGTCACGATGAATTGTTAGCGGAAGGGGCTGACGATGATGCGGGTGCGCAGCTTGCCGCGCTCAAACATATCCTCTCCGACCGCGAAAACTATGAAGGCGATATAGACAATTATGATGATTTGCAAAACGCAGATCTCATGCGCGTCATCGACCGTCGCAAGGGCATGCCGATCGCGATTGCGATTTTGTATATCGATGTGGGACGAAAGATTGGCTTTGATATCGATGGGCTTAATTTCCCCGGCCATTTCCTCTGTCGCATCGGTCATGGTAATCACCGTCTGATCTTCGACCCTTTCTCACGGTGTGAAGTGCTCGATGCGCCGGGCCTTCGCCAGCTTATTAAACGCATCAAGGGCATGAATGCCGAATTGAGTGCTAGTTATTACGAGCCTGCGACCAACCGCGAAATCCTGATCCGCCTGCAAAATAATATCAAACTGAGGCTGATTGAAGCAGGGGAGTACAAGGATGCGCTCAATGCCGTTGAAATGATGCGCCTGATTGACCCGAACGAATATCGGCTTTTGTTCGATGCGGGAGTTTTATATGCCAAAACGGGGCGGCGGGCCGAGGCCATCGAGGTTTTGGAGAAGTACCTGACGATTGCCACCGATTATTACGATCGTAAGGATGCCGAGGATATCCTCCGCCAGCTTAAAGATTTATTGACATAATAATAAGAAAGTGTTTATAACGCCTGAAATTGATTGTGTAGGCGGCGTTATGAAGAGCGAATTTGTAAAATACAGCATGCAGGGGACGGGACGGGCCGTTTTGGGAGCCCCCGTTCTTATGGTCTCAGGTTTGGTTGGCAGGGATGCCGTTCATAGCGTTATGGTGAAGGTGGCCAGCAATGGCGCGGGCCAAGACGCGCAGGGGCAACAAGACGCCGTTGACCATGTCAATTATCATCTTCAATCGCATATTTTAGGGCCCACCATTATCGAAAGATGTTCGCAGGAGCAGCCAGATAATCAAAGTGCCTATATTCAGTGTGCGAAGGACGAGATTATGCCGCTGTTTGTATCGATGGAATTCGCGATCGCCATCACCGCCGCCGCCTTTGCCATACCAGCATTGAACCGTGCGTGGGCTTATTTTTCGCTGGCAAGCAATGCGCAGAATGACAATCTGGTTCATAATTTTTTGGGCATCGAAAAAGAAAAATCCGATCCCAATGAATATGATCCGAGGTTCGATCCGGAAAGTCCCTTGTTCGATCCAGATGCCGATGAGCCTACAGAGGCGCAAGTTATTCCAACTCCGCGCATCGTTCCTGCTTCTGCATTTGCAAACGACCATAGCTTTGACATCAAAAATGGTGTGTCGCCAACCGCGGAAATTGTTCTTCAGCCCGGTGATGTCGTTTATGCTGAGCGCGGATCGCTTCTATCCATGGATAGCGGAATCGAGATGACGTTGGTGCGCGTGAAGAATGCGGGCAGTTTGTTTTCCGGGGAATCCCTGTTGCAGGCGGCCTTTACCAACGAAACGACGCGCCCGCAAAAACTGATCATCACACCGAAAACGCAAGGCGAGATCGTGGAAATCGACATGTCGGTGGAAGAGCGCATCCTGTGTAACAACGGCGCGTTCTTCGCATCCTATAACAGTGTGGATATCAACTTTCTTAACCTCCGCGACAAAAGTCTTCGCACTTTTTCGGGCATGGGCCGTGGCGTGCAGGAGATCATTCAAGGCGAGGGCGAACCTGCGCGGGTTTTGCTGACATCATCCGGACAGGTGCATGAACGGGATCTGGGGCAGGGGGAAACCGTCAGTGTGCAGGGGGATGCCGTTCTGGCCTTGAGCCAGTCGGTCAAGGTCAGGCTGCGGGAGTTGAAAGGCGGGGCAAACCGCATCTTCGGGGGCGAGGGCAAGTTCCTGTTGAATATAGAAGGTCCGGGAAAAGTGTGGATGTCAACCAAGGCGGAGCCGCAAGAGGAAAAAGAAGGGTCGGGCATCTTTGGCATGATCCGCCAGTTGCTGCCCGGCGGATAAAATTATGCGTTGACATAATGTTGCGCAATTTGATAAAAGCCGCGTATATAAGCGGGGGCGCATGTTTTTATACCAGTTTGAAATACCACAGAGGCTGACGACCGACTTTTTCGCCGTCCGTGGCAGGGATAATGCCTATTATGCCGAGCGCATGGTCGCGATCCGTAAACCGAAAAATCAGGCGGGCGAAGAAGACAAATATTGTCTGCGCAAGGGCGCAAAGTCTAAAGACCTGCTAGCTATAAAACTTTCGCTGGCGCACCCTTTTTCCTCGTTTCATGACCTTCGTGATAGGTTTAACGATTACAGCGATTATAAATTGTCTCTGCGTGAAGCCTATGAGGCGCTGAAGACATATGAAACGGATCATGCCCGTTTTCTTCGTCCCTTTGGCCGTCCACGCGATGCCACCCATATTTCCGGTTTCCCGCTTGTCATGCTGAGGCGTTGATCTGCCTTCGTTCCCGCATTGTGGATAAAATGTGAACAGAATAAGGTATTGTTATGCGGGGCCTTGCAAGCGGCTTTGAGCGGTAATACAAAGGTCTGAACGGAACCGAATCGGGTTTTCCGGCGTAGTCATTCAAACAACGAAATTCTTTATTCCATAGGAGTCACCAGATGCTCACCCGCTTGCTCACAATCGCCCTTCTGACCGTATCGGTCGCTGCCTGTTCTTCCACGAAGGACGAAGCCGCCGGTGAAGCCGTAACCGTTGGTGAACGCGCCGATGGCGGCCCGCTTGATGGTACCGGTGTTTATGGCGCCGATGGTTCCTCTGTTTCTGGCACAGCGATCCCTGGTTCCCAAGAAGACCTCGCCGCCAATGTCGGTGACCGCGTCTTCTTTGCTTATGACAGCTATGACCTCGCCCCCGAAGCCCGCGACACGCTGAACCGTCAGGCCGAGTGGCTGAACCGTTATCCGAATGTGAACATCACAATTGAAGGTCATGCTGACGAGCGCGGGACACGCGAATATAACCTTGCTCTCGGAGACCGCCGTGCAAACTCGGTCAAGAACTACCTGGTTTCCATGGGTGTTTCCGCATCCCGTCTGAACACGATCAGCTATGGTAAGGAACAGCCTGCCGTTATCGGTTCCGATGCAGCAAGCTGGGCACAAAACCGCCGCGGCGTAACACGCGTTCAGTAAGGTTGCTGAACCGGTATGATCCGTTCCTTGAAAGTTAAGGCACAGGCACAAAGGATGTTTCCTTTGTGCCTGTGTTCCATTTTTGCGCTGGGTTTTTTTACTATGCCTTCGTTCGCGCAATCCGGTGATGTGCAAAACCGTCTTTCGCGTCTTGAGAACGAAATCCAGACTTTGAACCGCGCTGTCTATAAGGGTGAGGCTCCGCCACCGGGGTCCGTTACGATGACTACGCAATCCATGGACCCGTTTCTGGACCGCCTGCAACGGATTGAAAACGATGTGCGCGATTTGACCGGCAAGGTCGAGCAGCAATCTTATGATAATCAGCAATTGCAGATGAAGCTTGATGCGCTGGAGCAAGATGCCCGCATGCGTCTTGATGCGATTGAAAAACAATTGCGTGAGGCGCCTCCCGCCTCCGTCCCGCAGGCCGGCACAGTGCCTCAGCAGCCACAAAGCGAGTTTCCAGTGATTGTTGGTGATGGAACCAATCCGCCGCCACCTGACGTTCCCGTCAATCCCGCCGTTGATGTCACAGGTGCTGAAACAGGTGCCGCCGCAACTGATGCTGCGGCCGTTTATGAGCAGGGGTTTGGTGAGATCAAGCGTCAGGAATATGACGCCGCCGAAAAAACTTTTTCCGCCTTCATGAAACAGCATCCCGATCATGCGCTGGCGCCGAATGCATTGTACTGGCTCGGCGAGACGCACTATGTGCGAGGCCAGTTCGATAAGGCTGCGCGCGTGTTTGCCGAAGCTTATCAGAAATTCCCGAATGGCCCCAAGGGCGCGGATAATCTTCTGAAGCTGGGCATGAGTCTTGCGGGCGCGGGTAAAAAATCCGATGCCTGCATCGCGCTCGGCGAACTCAAACGCAAATATCCGAACGGCCCTGCGCCCGTACTGACCAAAGGTGATCAGGAAATGCAAGCACTTGGGTGTTCCTGACGAGTATTTTCAGGGGGGAACTATATGAAGGCCAATCGTAAGTCTGGAAATATATTGTTCCTGATCCTCATTACCGTTGCGTTGTTCGCGGGACTGTCTTATGTCGTGACGCAATCGACCAGATCCGGTGCCGGTGTTTCCACGGAAAAGGCAGCGCTTTGCGCCGCAGAGGTGTTGAATCTGACATCATCTCTGAGGGCCCATGCCCAGCGCCTGATGGCACAGGGGTGCGAAGCAAATCAACTGGAGTTTCATACAACTATCTTTACAAGAAACAACGGGGCTATATTGTCCACGCCCAATCCCAATACGCCAGCGGATGGCCGGTGTAATATCTGGGACGGAAAATATGGCATTCCCGCCCGTCCCATCTCGAAGGACTGTGTTCTTGCCAACCCGGGAGCCGCCACTAACTGGGTGCCGGGCCATATGAAAGGGGAACTGGCAAACCATGTTGGTGTCGGTACCGATGCGAATGATATCAGGTTGAATATCAGCGACCTGACCAGAGATGTCTGCCTGTTTCTTATAAAGAAGCTGGGCATTCCTCTTGATGATATACCAACGGCCGATTCCGGAACAGGAAGCGGGACATGGAGGGTCGATGAAAATCTCGTGCTCTTACCCTTTGGCGATGAGGTGCCGGAACTGGCCGGAAGAAATGAAATGCCCATAAGCTCACCATCGCAGGGGACGGGGCGTTGCAGCTTTATGGCAGTTCTTATTCCAAAATAAAAATCACTATGTCAAGACCGCGGCTGGCAAAAACCCGCCCGTCTGATTATAATCCCTCCATGCCGTTAACAGACCAAGATTTTTCACAATTACTGGACGGGATCGACCCGCATGGCGCGATAACGGTTGCCGTATCCGGCGGGCCGGATTCCATGGCGCTGTGCTGGATGCTCTCCCAATGGGCGGCGGCGCGCGGTATTGCGGTTCATGCCATCACGGTCGACCACGGCCTGCGCCCCGAAGCCGCGCAGGAGGCGATGGATGTGGGCGTCAGCATCGCAGGTTGGCCCGCCGTCAAACACGTTATTTTGCGCTGGGAGGGGGACAAGCCGCAAACCCGCATATTGGAAGAGGCGCGCGCCGCGCGGTATGATTTAATCAGAGATTACATGCAAAAAAATGGCATTCGCCATCTTTTCACGGCGCATCATCAGGACGATCAGGCCGAAACGTTCCTGATCCGTCTTGCGAAGGGAAGCGGGTTAGACGGGCTTTCCGGTATGCAAAGATTACAGGAATTACAGGACGGGATCATCCTGTGCCGGCCGCTTTTGGGATCGCCAAAGGCCGATCTGGTGGCGCTGTGCATGGAAAAGGGCATTCCCTTTGCGCTGGATCCCACCAACGAAAACGGAAAATATTTGCGCCCGCGCCTGCGCGGTTCCTGGACCGTACTGGAAGAGGAGGGGCTGACATCAAAACGGTTGTCTGTCACGGCGGCACGCCTTGCCCGCGCGCGCAAGGCACTTGAAAGCACGGCAAGCGATCTTGGCAGCCGGACCCGCGAATGGAAGGATACGCACAATCACCGCTATAACTGGAGCGCACTGCGCACCGCGCCGGAAGAATTGATCCTGCGTGTTTTGCTGGCTGCGGTGGACGAACTTCATCCATCCGATGATTACGGTCCGCGCATGGAGAAGATGGAAACGCTGTTATCGCGCTTGCTGCATGAAAAGTCGTTCAAGAGCGCAACGCTCGGTGGGTGTATTTTCGCGCTATCCGCCAAAGGTGATATGATTACGATTACAAGGGAAAAGGCGTAATGCGTTTTATGGTTTTTGTTTTAGCGGTTTGGTTGTGCGTGCCGGGCGCGGCAAGAGCCGATGTGTTTCGCGGCTTTATCTGGGGCGTTTCGCCGGAAGATGTGCGTGCCTATGAAAAGGCCGTTTATTACGACGACCGAGACGGTTTGTCTTTTTTCGAGGATGTGGATGGAACGCGCCGGATTTACCGCTATGATTTCCGCAATGAAAAGTTGTGGCGCGTCCGCGTGAGTTATATGGAACTGCACCGCCCCTATACACATCAAATTTTGGATATTGTTGCCGATGCGCAAAACCAGCTTGAGGTAAAATACGGTAAGCCGGTGCGCGAGGGGCTGGTCTGGACCGATAACAGATATCGACGTTACGGGCAGTTATTCGACCGCGCTTTTGCCATGGGGCATGTGCGAATCGAAGCCGACTGGCAAACCAAAGATACGGCGGTGGAAATGCGCGCCTATAAGGGGGATCCGTATTATGAATTGCGATACATCATCGAAAACCGCGTGCCGGCGAATGCGGCCGAACCGACCTTTACCCCCTTTACCTTCAATCAATAGCAGGGGGTAGGCAGGGCTTACGCCTTTATTCGGCCTTGTTTCCTTTCTAATATAGGTGTAAGCGGGCTTGTTTTTTTGGACATTCGCGCTATTTGCGCCTAAGATAGCCCGCGTATTAACAAGTCGTATTTTCAAGGGAAAAAGAAGTGAACGGTTTTGGTCGCAATTTGATGTTCTGGCTCGCCATCGGTTTTATGATGGTGTTTTTATTCAATGTCTTCCAAAGCGGACAAAATAGCGGGACAACATCCGGCGGCAAAACCGAACAAATCGCCTACAGTGATTTCATGGCCGAGGCAAAGGCAGGCCGTATCTCCGATGTGACGATCAAAGGCCTTGATATGACCGGCCATTTCACATCTGGTGGCAGCGCGTTCAAAGCACGCATTCCAACAGGCGAAAATGTCGTCGACCGCCTTGAAGGCACCGGTGTCAAAATCACGGCACAGGAAGAAGACCCCGAAAAAATCTCCGCGCTTGGAATTCTGGTGTCATGGTTCCCGATGCTGCTCCTCATCGGCGTGTGGATTTTCTTTATGCGACAGATGCAGGGCAAAAGCGGTGGCGGCGCGATGGGATTTGGCAAAAGCCGGGCGCGTCTTCTTACCGAAAAGCATGGCCGCGTGACATTTGAAGATGTCGCTGGCATCGACGAAGCGAAAGTCGAGTTGCAGGAAATTGTCGAATTCCTGAAAGATCCGCAAAAATTCCAACGCCTGGGTGGGAAGATCCCGAAGGGCGCGCTGCTTGTCGGCCCTCCGGGGACCGGTAAGACATTGACGGCCCGCGCCGTGGCCGGTGAAGCGAATGTTCCGTTCTTCACCATTTCCGGTTCCGATTTCGTTGAAATGTTCGTGGGTGTTGGTGCATCCCGCGTCCGCGATATGTTCGAGCAGGCGAAAAAGAACGCGCCTTGCATCATCTTTATCGACGAGATCGATGCAGTTGGGCGTCACCGTGGCGCAGGCCTTGGCGGCGGGAATGATGAGCGCGAACAAACGCTCAACCAGCTTCTTGTTGAAATGGACGGGTTCGAGGCGACAGAAGGGGTGATCTTGATTGCCGCTACCAACCGCCCCGATGTTCTGGACCCTGCGCTGCTCCGCCCCGGTCGTTTTGACCGCCAGATCGTCGTACCTCTCCCCGATGTGAAGGGGCGTGAGAGAGTGCTCTCCGTTCATATGAAGAAAGTGCCGTTGGCGCAGAATGTTGTCACATCAACGCTCGCCCGTGGAACGCCCGGTTTTTCCGGCGCGGACCTTGCGAACCTGGTAAACGAAGCCGCACTCCTTGCGGCCCGCCGAGGCAAACGCGTTG
Organism: uncultured Alphaproteobacteria bacterium; assembly: GCA_946481075.1. Next base: position 47,139 of record CAMLMC010000005.1, on the reverse strand, counting down.
TTGGTATGCAGGAATTCGAAGATGCCAAGGACAAGGTGATGATGGGCGCGGAGCGAAAATCCATGGTCATGACCGATCAGGAGAAAAAACTCACCGCCTATCACGAAGCCGGCCATGCCGTCGTTGCACTGCATGAGGAAGAATCAGACCCGATCCACAAGGCGACCATTATCCCTCGCGGCCGGGCGCTCGGTATGGTGATGCGCCTGCCGGAAGGCGACCGCATTTCCGTTTCGAAGGCGAAACTCAAGGCCGATCTTGCTGTTGCCATGGGCGGACGGATTGCCGAAGAGTTGATATTCGGTGCGGAGAAAGTCACGACTGGTGCATCTTCCGATATCCGCATGGCCACCGAAATGGCGCGTCGTATGGTGACCGAATGGGGCATGTCTGACAAGCTCGGTCCGATTTTGTATTCCGCCAATCAGGAAGAAGTATTTCTTGGGCATTCCGTCGCGCAGAGCAAGAATCTGTCCGATGAAACGGCGAGCATCATTGATGCCGAGATCAAACAGATCGTCCAAAACGCTTATGCCCGGGCCACGGATATCCTGACAAAATTCAACGATCAGCTTCACACCGTTGCAAAAGCGTTGCTTGAATATGAAACGTTGAGCGGAGATGAAATCAAGGGCCTGCTGCGCGGGGAGCCGATCCTGCGCGATGCGCTGGAAGACACGCTCCACAATGGTCCGCGGTCTTCTGTCCCGTCGACAGGCGGGCTTAAACCGCCCGCCAATCCAGAGGCGCAGGGCGCGTAAGCTTTATCATGTGGAAATATGGTCTTCTGATTTTTATAGGAATGATCATATCGGCCCCTGCCATCGCGCAGGAAAAAGTGTGCACCCAGATGGGGTGCACTAATGGCCTGATTCTTCGCGCGGGGCCGGACATGTTCAATGAGGAAGGCCAATATGAATTCCAGTTTTTCGCCGGCCTTAACAACCAGATCAGGGTAACCTGTCGCGGCGAATTGCCTCTCAAACCCTGTGACCAGGGGCCGAGCATGACCTGTTCGTCCAAAGGTGTGATGATCACCGAATCTGGTTGTGCCCTGCCGGAGGACCAGCATTATTTTGGCGATATTTATTTATACGGAACGCCGCGCAAGGTCATCATGGCGGTCAAGCGCAACGGCAAGACGCACATAGTCCGTACCATTCGTCCTACATACGTTTTCACGCGGCCCAACGGCCCGGGGTGCGAGCCGGAATGCGTGACGAGCAGCGTGGATTTGTCTGAAAAGGGACGAAAGGATTGAAAATCCTTGTGAAATCCCCCGTGCCAATGGTACAAATTGGCTTCTGAAGGACCATTTTCATGACACGCAAATATTTCGGCACTGACGGCATTCGCGGCACCGCGAACATTCCTCCCATGACGGCGGATATGGCGCTGCGCGTGGCCATGGCGACCGCGCACATCCTGCGCGCCGCGCAAAAAGGCGGGGCGATGGACCGTGTTGTGATCGGCAAGGACCCGCGCTTGTCCGGTTACATGCTGGAACAATCCATGGCCGCCGGTTTTGTTGCCATGGGGATGGAAGTCATTCTGACAGGGCCAATGCCGACCCCCGCCATTGCCATGCTCACCCGTTCTTTACGCGCCGATGTCGGTGTGATGATTTCCGCCAGCCATAATCCCTATCAGGACAATGGCATCAAACTGTTTGGCGCGGACGGGTTCAAACTGTCCGACCAGCTGGAGCTGGAAATCGAATCCGCTTTGGAAATGGACCAGACGGAGTTGCTGCCCCCCGCAGACCAGATCGGCAAGGCGGCACGTCTTGACGATGCGCCGGGCCGGTATATCGAATTTCTGAAGAACGCGGTGCCGAAGGGCGATAGTCTGAAGGGCCTGAAAATCGTGGTCGATTGCGCCAATGGCGCCGCCTATAAAATTGCCCCGCAGATATTGTGGGAGCTAGAGGCCGACGTTATTGCGATGGGTGTTGAACCCAACGGCCGCAACATCAATCTGAAATGCGGTGCCACCGATACAGCAGCCTTGCAAAAACGCGTGGTGGAAGAGGGTGCGGATATCGGCCTTGCCCTCGATGGTGATGCCGATCGGCTGATCATCGTTGATGAACAGGGGCGCAAGGTAGATGGCGACCAGATCATGGCCCTTATGGCCCTCGATATGAAATCACGCGGTGCATTAGTTCAGAATACTGTGGTTGCGACCGTTATGTCGAACCTTGGCCTTGAACGGTTCCTGCAATCCCAAGGCGTCACGTTGGAGCGCACCTCCGTCGGTGACCGTTATGTCGTTGAAAAAATGCGAAGCAATGGTTTCAATCTTGGCGGCGAACAATCCGGCCATATCGTCATGTCCGATTATGGCACGACGGGTGATGGCTTGATGGCCGCATTGCAGGTTTTGAACATCGTTCAAAAGTCCGGTAAAAAGGCATCCGATGCTTGCACCCTGTTCACGCCCCTGCCGCAGATTTTGAAAAATGTGCGATATGCGAACGGGGCCACACCTTTGGACAACGACCGCGTTAAAGAAACGATTGCAAAGGCCGAGCAAACATTGTCCAATGATGGACGTCTTCTCATACGTAAATCCGGCACAGAGCCCCTGATCCGGGTGATGGCGGAAGGCGATGACGAAGCCAAGATCAACAAAATTGTCGGCGATATCTGCGCCGTCATAGAACAAGTGAGCAATTGATATGAGACAGGTTCGCGGGGAAGGATTCTCCGTTCGCTTCAAGCGCCGTCCCATCGCGGCGAAAAAGACGCCCGGCCCTAAGAAACATAGTGTGCCGGTTTCGATACGCCATTTGTTCGCGGAGCAGGCCGCGCCGACCTATCCGGCCATGCCCGTTCTATGTGCCCCTGCCAATCAACCGGTAGCTCCTTCAAAAGCCGAGATGTCACAGGCCCAACTCCGCCTGTGGATAGGCGCGTTCAAGGGAGACCTGCCCGCCATCCGTATGGCCGTAATGAACGGCGCCGACATCGATGCGCGCGATCATGAAGGGCGCACCGCCATCAATATCGCCAGTCAGTATGGGCAGGCGCAGGCCCTTAAAACATTGCTCGCCGCCCGCGAAATGAAACGTCTGGCCGTGCGCGGTGATTTGCCCGATACGGCTTTCTTCCGGAAGTTTAAGGGCAAAAAATCCCAATAGATCTGTGCCCATGTATGGCCGGCCCGTGATGACATTGCTGGGAAAACCCGCTATAACTTGGTCCATGAATAAATATCAGGATAATCCGGCCACGCTTCTTCCCAACGGTCTTGTCGATCTTTTGCCTCCGCAGGCCGAGGCCGAGGCGCGTACGATTGAAACCTTCATGGAGAACTTCACTTCGTTCGGATATGCCCGCGTGAAGCCGCCCCTGGTTGAGTTTGAAGAAAGTCTTCTGGGGCCAGGGCCGGGGCAGGCACTCGCCCGTAAAACCTTCCGTATGATGGACCCCGTATCGCAACGAATGATGGGCATACGCGCCGATGTCACAGCGCAGATTGCAAGGATTTCAAGTTCACGCCTCGCAAGGGAAGATCGCCCTTTACGTCTTTCCTATGCCGCCGATGTTTTGCGCGTGAATGGTACGCAGCTTCGTCCCGAACGCCAGTTTTGTCAGGTGGGATGCGAGTTGATCGGCGAAGATTCCATTGATGCCGATATCGAGATGACATTGATGGCGCTGAACGCTCTTTCGGCTGTAGGTATCCGGCGTCTCTCCATTGACCTGACTGTACCAACCCTCATCGACAATATTTATAATGAGATGTCGACGTCCGTCGAAGAAAAGTTGGTTCTCGACGACCATATCGAAAAGCGTGATGCGGATGGATTGAGATTACAAAAAGGAAAGGCGGCAGAATTTTTGACACAGTTGATGGCCGTAGAGGGATCCGTCGATCGCGCCATGACAACGCTTTCTTCTATCGCCCTGCCGCCGAAGGCCGCCGCCGATATCAAAAGACTGATGGATGTTGCTGTAGGGCTCCGTGCCGCGATCGATGTATACGGGCTTAAAGATGTTCAAATTACCATTGATCCTCTGGAGCGGCGCGGATTTGAATATCAAACGGGCGTGAGCTTTACTCTCTTTGCTCTCGGTGCGCACGGGGAACTGGGCCGTGGCGGGCGCTATAATGTCAGTCTATCAGGCGAAACCGCTACGGGATTTACGCTGTATATGGATTCGATCCTGCCGGTTTTGCCGTTCAAACCGCAACCGGTACCGCAAGCTGTGAGCGTAAAGAATGGCTGGGCAGGGATTAAATCCGTTCAAGATCAAGGGGTTGTGGCTGTTAGAAAATAAGATATTCCGGCTATTGACGTAATTACGAAACCCTTATTAGATAAAGCCCTGATAAAAACGGGTTGAGAGTGAAATGGGTAAAAGAGACGTTTGGACCGAAGAGCAAAAATCCTATGTGCGCAAGGCCTTCGAGGCCAAGGCGAGCCGGACCTCCATCGTCAAAGGATTGAAAGAGGAATTCAATTCTATTCGCACCGAAGCCGCCGTGGGGGCGCTCATCAATAAATTGCGTCACGGCAATGACAACCCCAAGCCGGGTAAATCGGGCCGCCGCAACTTTGTGCGGAAGGCCAGCGCGAAATCGGTAGACGAGATCAGGAAATCATCAAAAGCGATCATTCTGGATATTCCCGAAGTTGAGCGTTTAAAATCCATCCGCAAAGGGCAGTTGGCCTATCATCCGGAGTGTGGTGTTGTCATCAGTTATGGCATCACCAATATTGATGGATATGGTGAAGTGGTGCATCTCGAAGAGGTTTACCCACTTAAAAGCGCTAAGCGATTTATGACGCCCAAACATAAGATTGAATCCAAAAACATGCGCATGGTCCACAGCAAAGCGACGATGGAGAATATATTACGCTTTCTGGCGAGCGATCCCGATATCCCCAATATCAGCGGCAGGACAAAAGACAAAGTTGATTATATGCAGGCGCTTTTGCGTGATAGCTCCATTAAAAGCCAGATAGAGGCTGTCTTGAGAGTTTATAGTGATAAAAGTCCATCAAAAGGGTCGTATCTGGAATTGGGCATGGATGCGCTGCATAGGCTTTCGGGTGAATACGCAGCCGCGACCGGAACAGATTTCAAAGTTTCCGAACAACGTTTCCGGCAGGCTCTAGGCCTTAAAACCGCTGCGCAGCTTGCCGTTCAATATCCATCGACGGAGTGGGCACCGGCCTGATTTAATCCTTGGCAAACCCTGTCAACTTCTCTAATACTGGGCCGTAAAAAACCAGCTTTCAGGGAGTGTTATCATGGCCAATGTCGCGGTTGTCGGCTCGCAATGGGGTGACGAAGGAAAAGGCAAAATCGTTGATTGGCTGTCGAGCCGCGCCGATGTTGTCGTCCGGTTCCAAGGCGGTCACAATGCTGGCCACACACTCGTCATTGATGGCGTAACCTACAAACTCGCGCTGCTGCCTTCCGGTATCGTCCGCAAAGGAAAACTTTCCATCATCGGCAACGGCGTGGTCGTCGACCCATGGGCATTCCTGTCGGAAGTTGAACGCACGCAGGCACAAGGCGTCGAGATTACCCCGCAAAATCTGATGATCGCGGAAAACGCAAACCTGATCCTACCGCTGCATGGCGCAATCGACCGCGCGATGGAAGAGGCACGCGGCGATAAAAAGATTGGAACGACAGGGCGCGGTATTGGCCCATCCTATCAGGACAAAGTGGCGCGCCGCGGCCTTCGTATTTGCGATCTTGAGCATTCCTCCATCGTCAAAGAAAAACTGGAAGCGCTGGTCAGTTATAACAACGCATTGATGCGCGGTTTCGGCTGGGATGAAATCAACGCAGGTGAAATTTACGACCAGTTGATGAATGTCGCCGACAAAGTTTTGCCTTACGCAGGCGTTGTCTGGAAACGTCTTGATGAAGCGAAATACAAAGGCGAAAAGGTTTTGTTCGAAGGCGCGCAGGGCCATATGCTCGATGTCGATCATGGCACCTATCCTTATGTGACTTCCTCCAATATCGTGGCGGCACAGGCCGCCGTTGGCGCGGGTGTTGGTCCGAAATCCATCGGCTATGTCCTCGGCATCACAAAGGCCTATACAACCCGCGTTGGCTCCGGCCCGTTCCCGACAGAATTGTTTGACGATATCGGTGAAAAGATCGGCACAACAGGCCGCGAGTTCGGTACCAACACGGGCCGCAAACGACGCTGCGGCTGGTTCGATGCCGTTCTGGTCCGTCAAGCCGTGAAGACAGGCGGGATCGATGGGATCGCGCTTACAAAACTTGATGTGCTCGACGGATTTGACGAACTGAAAATCTGCGTTGGTTATGAACTGGATGGCAGCCGTATCGATTACTTCCCGGCATCACAGGTACATCAGGCGAATGTGAAGCCGATCTATGAAACTATTCCGGGATGGAAGGAAAGCACATACGGTGCCCGCAGCTGGGCCGATGTCAATGCGTCTGCCATCAAATATATCCGCCGTATCGAAGAATTGATCGATGCGCCGGTGACGTTATTGTCCACCAGTCCAGAGCGCGATGACACAATCCTGATGAACGATCCGTTCTTTGGCTAATTTTTGATTGCTGTCGTCCTTGTCCACCGCTTCGCTCCGTAGGGTCGACAGTTTTACGTCGATATAATCGCTAGATTGGACATTTCGGTTAATCCGTTTACAATAGGTTAAGCCTATTCGGGCATTCTAAGGGTGTAGAAAACCCTAACTATTGGTTTACATATAATATGACAGATGTTGCGGTTCAGGATGAACCGAAAGAAAAAGCCGATTTGCCCGCTACCGGGAAGGATCAGTCCCTTTCCGGAGAAGTCACGTTCAATCAGGACATCGTCATCTTTTCCGGTACCCGTATTGCCCATTTGGATAAGGGGCCAGTCAAGGCCTATGCCGCCCGCGGCATGGATAACGCCCCCCCCAATCTTTATGCTATGATCTGCGAAGACCATTTAACGCCGCGCACATCATACGCATCGAATTATGCCGCCATCATCAATCCATCGTTGGCGCGCCTTATCGCGTGGGGGCCTGTCAACTGGCCCTTGTCGGGTGGTCGTCAAAAATTCTGCTTCATCTTCGAGAATAATCTGGGACAGCCGCTAAAACTGGACGATGCGCAAGGCGGTCTCGGCATGCGGCAGGAACAGGTTTTGTCTGCGTTCGTCCGGCCTATGGTCAATATTCTGACTGACATGCGCGATAAGGATATGGTGCATGGTTGTATTCGTCTATCGAATATTTACGGCGGGACGACCCGCACATTGGAGCGCGCAATTCTAGGCGAATGCCTCTCTACACCGGTTTCATCACAAATGCCCGTGATTTATGAAACAGTGGAGCGCGCGATGGCGAGCCCCACGGGACGCGGGCCCGGCACGATGGCGGACGACCTCTATGCGTTTGGTGTCTGCATTGTTTTGATGCTTCGTACGACAGATTCACTCGAGCAAATGACCGATGATGAAATCATCGAAGCGAAACTTGACGAGGGGTCATATCAGGCCTTGACCGGAAAAGACCGGTTTACCGGCGCTATTTTGGAACTTCTGCGCGGGCTGCTACATGATAATCCGACCGAACGATGGAGTATTGATGAGGTTGCCGAATGGCTGGACGGGCGACGCCTCTCCCCCAAGCAATCTGCGCGCCGTCCAAAAGCCAACAGGCCGCTCGCTTTCAACGGTCATAAATATTACCGTCCAGAAATTCTTGCAAAAGACCTTGGGAGAAATGTAACCGAAGCGCGTCAGATAGTTGAGAATGGTGAGCTGGAACAATGGGTGGCACGCGCCATAGAAGATAAGCAAATGGCCGAACGCCTCTATCGCGCAACAGCGCTCGCCGATGAGGGCGGCAAGGGCACGGGTTATACCGAAAGGCTGGTCGCGCGTGTGTCGCTTGCGCTGCATCCGGAAGGCCCCATGCGCTATAAAACGATAAACGTCATGCCAGAAGGTATCGGGACGGCACTGACCGACGCCTTTATTATGAGGCGTGATTTGCAGATATATATTGATTTTTTCATGCTTTATCTGATTACCCAATGGGTCGATATGCAGGCCAGTTCGGTATCCGACGTCAGCAACCTTGTAAGTAAATACGATTCAGCGCGAGCATTCCTGCGGCAAAAAGGTATCGGCGGCGGGCTGGAGCGTTGTATCTATACCTTTAATGATGAAGCGCCATGCTTGTCTGAAAAAATATCGCAATATTATGTGCGTTCGGCAGAAGAGCTTATGCGCACCTATGAGAAGATATCTTCCTTCCCGAACCGTCCCGCGATGTTCATGGACCGCCATATCGTCGCGTTCTTGCTGACCAAGGACCGCAAGAATATCGACTCTTATCTGGTCGATTTGAATGCCGACGAGCCGTATCGACGTATTTTGGCGGAAATGCGCGTTTTGGCAACTTTACAAAAACGTCTAGCACTTGAACGGTTCCCCGGTATTGCGAAATGGATGCTGGAGAATGTCGAGCCGCTGTATGAACGTTTCCATGACCGCGAACTGCGCGAGGATATCCGCAAAAAGGCAGAGCGTTTGCGCGATGGAGGCGACCTCGTCAAGATTTTAAACCTGTTCGACAACCCTGCCACTTATCAGGAGGACAATGTCGGATTCCGCCGTGCCATGCGAAAATATTTCGAGTTGGAAGAAGAAAGTAGCGAATTGCAACGCGGACTGAAAGATGAATCGAAATTCGGGAGGGAGTTTGGAAAACAGGTGGCGGCGATTGCCGCGGGTATTCTAGCGGGGCTTATTATTATTGCCACCGTTCTGTCGTCCCTCGGCGGCAGGGATGCCTATTTCTAGGATTGGATGAAATATATGGCCAAGAGAAGAAAAAGAAAAAAAGCGGGATGGAGGGGCAATGTACTTCTAATTGGCTTCGTCATCTTTGGTTTTGTATTCCATGCGCTGGCCGTCATTTTAATTGTCGGCATGTTGCCGACACTGGTCGCAGCGATTATTGATCAATCGAAATACAAATTCCGCACGATCACAGTGGGCGCGATGAATTTCGCGGGCTGTACGCCCTTTCTTCTGGAAGTGTTTTCAAAGGGTAACAATCTTGATATTGCGCTGAATTTCCTGATCCAGCCCCTGACCATCGTTGTGATGTTCACGGCGGCGGGCATGGGTTACCTCATCGACTGGGCCCTGACAGGTATCGTTTCATCGATCATGGTGCAACGGGCAAAGGGGCGTATTAAAGATATAGAAGCACATCAGAAAGAGCTTATAGAGCGCTGGGGCGCTGAGGTGAGTGGCACCATTCCTCTCGATGAATTCGGTTTTGCCAAGGAACGGCCGTTCGAAGGGCAGCATGATGATCACGCCATGCAGGCCCCGCATTAAACCATCCTTAATCAATGCGGGCCTATACTTAAGAAGATTGAAAGCATGCGCGTCCCTGCGGGGAGGCCATGCTTTTCGTACTTTATGGGGTTTATTACAATTCTAGACAAATAAGATTCAATTTATGAATTTGATGCGCAAATGGGCAAGGGACAGCGAGGGGCAAACGGCGGTTGAATTCGCGTTGGTCGGGATTCCCTTTGTCCTGATGATCGTTGGTACCATTGAAATGGCCTTGATGTTTACGGCGCAAAGCGTTCTGCAGGAAGCGACATTTACCGCGGCCCGTTTGATCCGTACGGGCCAGATTCAGCAAAGCGGCGGGAATCAGGAAGAGCTATTTCGCGAAGCGGTGTGCGATTTTGCCGCAGCCCTTATTCCATGCGGGCGCATTCAGTTTCAAGTCGAGCCGGTGCCTAGCTTTGGCGATGCCGAGGAGATGCCTGGCGCGGAGTTTGATGAGGATGGAAATTTACAGGATCAGGGGTTTGATCCCGGCGGAGTCAGCGACATTGTTCTGATCCGCGTTGCCTATAACTACCCCATCGTCACGCCGATGATGCAGCCGATGCTGACCAATAACGGGGGGGCTACGCGCAGTATGCTATCCACCATCGTTCTTCAGAACGAACCCTATGAGTTCGAGGAGGAATGATGGTGACGTTGCTTCTTCCATTACGCTGGGTCAGGGATACAACGGCAACGGCTTTTACCGAGACGATCGTACTTTTTCCTGTTCTCATTTCCTTGTTGATGGGATGCTTCGACCTGGGGCAGGGAATTGTCGTGAACCAAAAAACGATCGGTGCCGCGCAGATCATGGGTGACCTTGTGGCACGTCACCGCACGCTGGATATGAATACGGTGGACGATATTGTTGCGGCAGGTCGTTTGGCTCTGGAGCCATACAATACCGCGCCTATGGGATACGATATTGTAAGTGTTCAGTTTGATGACGATGGCGTTCCTTTTGTTCTTTGGCGTGTCACAGCAAACATGGAACCGAACAATACAGCCGTCGATAGCACGGAAGGTCTCGGCGACCCCGGTGAGGGTGTGATTATCGTGACGGCCGGTTACAATTACAACCCGTATTTCACTAAATTCGTGGTTGATGAAATCGATATGAGGGAAGTGGCATTCCTGCGCGGCCGGCGTAGTGCCACTGTGACCTGTACAAATTGTCCCGGATAAACCGGACGGAGGTGTGTGATGAAAAGCATCATTAACAATATCAACCTATATATGCGGGAGCAGGCCGGTGTTGTTGCGGTTGTCTTCGGTGTGATGGTGCCGATTATTCTGGGGGCGGTCGGCATGTCGGTCGATCTTGCCCAAAGTTATCTGGTGCGCGAACGACTGACCCATGCGGTGGATGCCGCGGCTTTGGCGGCGGCGGCATCATCCTCGGATGATCCGGACGAAATCGAGGCGCGGGTGAATGATTTCATCGAGGCGAACTACCCCCCAGACAAGGTGGGGTTCACGGTTGATATTACAGTCGAACCCGGCGTTGATACGCTGGGCGTCAATGCCACGGCAAGGCTGGATACATCCTTTATGAAACTGGTCGGTGTCGATACGATTGATGTTTATGTCGAAACCGAAGTTCGTCGTGAGGTTAAGGCCATCGAAGTTGCATTGGTTATGGACGTAACAGGGTCGATGAGTACCAATAACAATATCGGCGCCTTGCGCACCGCCGCCACGAACTTCGTCAATATTATGTTCGAGCGAACGGATGACCATAATTACCTGAAGATCGGCCTTGTCCCGTTCAGCACATCGGTCAATGTCGGCCCCTATGGCGTGGGTCTGACGCCGGGCGGACAAAATTACGGGCTGCCGTTTGTCGACTTGTCGGTTATCGATGGGGCGAGCAATCAGGTTTATTATGATCAACTCAAGTATGACGCTGGGTATACGGCAAACCGCATGAAATGGGGCGGATGTATTCTGGAAGGCGCGTATCCTGATGATGTCGAGGACCACGATGGGCCATGGAAGCCTTATCGTTATTGCCGCAATTCATCGGATGATGTTATTTGTGATAGCTATACCGCAAACACTAAACCCAACAACATCTGCCCGCGTTCCAGTATCCTGCCGCTTAGCAACAACCAGAACGAACTTTTGAGTCATATTCAAACGTTGCAGGCATCGGGCAACACTTACGTGAACGTAGGCCTTGTCTGGGGCCTGCGGGTTCTCTCTCCAGACTTCCCGTTCATGGAAGGCGTTGAATGGGCAAACCCGAACTGGAAAAAGGCCGTCATCTTGATGACTGACGGGGAGAACCAGGTCCATCCCTATTACTCTGTATACGGACCCAGCTCTACCGCGAATATGTCGAACTACAAACTAAACAACCGTGTTCTGGATGTCTGCGACGAGTTAAAGAGCAAAGGCGCGCTGGTTTACACGATTACTTTTTATAGCAATATCAGCAATTCGACGAAGGAGATTTATAAGCAGTGCGCGACCCAGCCCAGTATGTGGTATGACGCGCCGACGCAGGCCAAACTGATCGAGGTTTATGGCACTATCGCCAAAGAGCTCAGCAACCTGCACATTACCAAGTAATAAGCAGCCCCATTTTAACGGGGGCATAGGAGACGGGCAATATTCGCCCGTCTTTTTTATTGTAGGATGATTGTATAAGCGAATCACACGGCTGAGATTTGAAGGTCTTGATTCTTTGTTTCTTTAAAAAACTAAAGTAATTGTTTTTATTTATTAAGTAATACTCTCAAAATGCAAAGGATATTCATGTAAAATAGATTTTCTTAAAAATTTATATAAATTTATTACAATATATTTTCTAGTAAAAGCTATTTCTTTTTTCATAAATACTGCAAACCCCTCATTTTTTAACCACTTTTTAAAAACTTATGGTATATTCTAAAGTTATAAGGTTGGGGCGATGACTTGTTCAAAGCTCGATTACAATAAAACCACTAAACGTAAAACTAGTGTTGGAAACCAAACGAAGGAGATCCTCCAATGATGACTAAACTGATCGCGCTGAAAAATGCGTACCTGAAAGACGAAAGCGGCGCGACCGCTATCGAGTACGCCCTGATTGCTGCCGGTATTTCCCTGGCTGTTGTGGCCGCCGTCTTCGCCTTCGGCGATGAACTGGAAGTGCTGTTCAACAACCTGACGGGTCGCCTTGACGGTTCATGATAATCGCGGGCTAGCTTAAAAGCCCGTCAACCAAAAGAGCCCGCCGGCATTGTCTTTTCGATACTGGCGGGCTTTTTCTTGCCTAAATCATTCCATTGTTTCATCCAAGGCATCGCTGCATATGATTTTATTTATCATCGTATTTTGCCTGCTCGTAGCAACCGGCTTCGCTATTGCGTCCGGCATCGCCGATTTCAAGGCAATGAACATTCCAAACATCTATAGCCTTGGGATCATTCTGGCGTTTATTCCGGCCTATGCCACCGATGCGTTCAGCGGGCAGGGCATGGAATTTTTTGCATCCTGGAAATCGCATCTGATTGCGGGCCTTGTTATGTTCGCGATCACATTCGTTCTTTTTTCCCTGCGCATGATCGGCGCGGGTGATTCGAAACTGGCGACCGCGCTCGCCCTGTGGATGGGATTGCCCGGTCTTCCGGCTTTCCTTTTCTACATGGCGATCACGGGCGCCTTGCTTGGTATTGCCACCAAGGTGATGAACAAGCGTGTTCTGGCCCCGAATGCGCCGGAAGGTAGCTGGATTGCCAAAGCCCAAAGCGGATTCGGCGGTGTGCCTTATGGAATTGCATTGGCGCTTGGCGCGATCATTGCATTCTATCATTTGGGGTACTTTGCGCCGGAAAAACTTGCCATGCTGGCAGGCGTTGCAAATTGACATAACCGAACAGAGAGTCGGTAAAAATAACAGGGTTGGGCTTTTGAAGGTTTTGTTAACCAAAAGCCGATAGTTTGGGTGGGTGTAGTTCTAAAGTTTTCTGATTCTTGTCTCACCAATCCTTTGTCCATGCGAGCGATTCCAAACGGTCTATCGTTCGTTCGAAAGCAAAGCGGGGATTATACGATGAACAAAAATGTAATGATCGTTCTGATCGGTGGTTTCGTGATTGCCATACTGGTGGCCGTCCTCGTTCAGGCATCTTTGGGCGGCAAGAAATCGGATGACACGACGGAAACATCGTATGTTCTGGTCGCCGCCAAGGATTTGCCACTGGGTTCCAATCTGACGGCAGGTGATTTGAAATGGCAATCGTGGCCGGGTCAGCCCTTTGCCGGTGCCATTGTTCGTGAGAAAGACCAAAAAGCCGAAGAGGCGTTAACTGGCCGCCTGACAACCCGCGTGGCAATGGGCCAGCCAGTCCTGACATCTTATACTTTTAAAGAAGGCAAGGGGAACATCGTCGCCGCCACAATGGAGAAGGGGATGCGCGCCGTTGCCATTCCTGTTAAGGCCGATACGATGGCAGGCGGTTTTATTTCGCCCGGTGACTTTGTCGATGTGATTGTTACCTATCAAATCCGCGGAGCCAGCAATACCCCTGAAACCAAAATGCTGATCAATCAGGTGGCATCCGAAACGATTCTGGAGAATGTCAAAGTTCTTGCGGTCGACCAGGAGGCCACGCGCGATGAAGACGCCGCCAAGGTGGCCAAGACCGTTACACTGGAAGTGGATGGCGTCGGTGCGCAGAAAGTCGCGCTCGCCGCCGAAATGGGCGATATGATTTTATCGTTGCGCGGTCTTGGCGATGACGATGTTGAAAAGACGCCGTCTTATACCACCGATGTCCAAACCAGCAAGATTATGCAGAATATGGCCTTGATCGAAAATGGCGGGGCCGGCGGCGCGGTTAAAATCTACAACGGCGGCACGGTCGTCGAACAGCGTCCAAGCGGTTCAGTCACCATTCCGGCACAACAAACATCATCCGGCACGGAAACCATGCCCGTTATCACGGGCACGGAAGAAGGAGGGGAACAACAATGAAAACCATGAAATCCTTCAGGGGCAGAATACTTTGCGCCATCGCGTTTGCGGCGGTCATTATCGCACCGCTCGGCACTGCCCTGGCGGACAAGGCGGACCTTCTGCCATCCAAAAACGCACGCACGCCCTCCGTCAATGTCATGCTGGGCAGCGCCGAGCTTGTCGATCTCGGCCAGAATGTTTCCGATGTTCTCGTAGCGAACCCCGGCATTATCGATGTATCGCCCGTTCGTTCCAACCAGCTTTATATCGTCGGCAACGCGCTGGGCGATACCAACCTGATGATCATGGACGATGAAGGCAACATCGTTAAAAAGATGAATGTCCATGTTCAGATGGATACGACCAAGCTCGAAGACATGATCGAAGAACTATATCCGGACGAGGATGTTCAGATCCGCGCCCTGACAGACCAACTGGTTATCACCGGCAATGTTTCTACGCCCGCCGTATCCAATAGCGTGGCCAACCTCGTCGCGCAATATGCCGCGGAAGTGCAGAATGTCAGTGCGACATCTATCGATGAAGTCGTAACCAACATGCTGACCGTTTCCGGTGAGCAGCAGGTGATGCTGAAAGTCAAGATTCTGGAAGTCTCGCGCAGCGCCCTGAAAGATCTCGGCCTTGAAACCAACCTGCAAAACGGTAGCACAGGGAATTGGACAGGCACTGTGGGAACGGCAGCGGCTCTTGGACTTGGTGCGCCTGCCCAGCTTGGCCTATTCGGTCTGAATTTCGCCACAGGCGGCTTCGGACCCCTGCAATTTCTTGCCCGTGCCATGGAGCAGGAAGGTATTTTGAATACGCTGGCCGAACCGAACCTGACCGCCATTTCCGGTGAGCAGGCAGGATTCCTTGCCGGGGGTGAAATTCCAATCCCCACGCAACTCGACCGCAACGGAAACCTCGTTTATGAATTCCGTCCGTTCGGGGTCTCATTGAATTTCCGCCCCACGGTCATGTCGGCCAGCCGCATTTCGATGCAGATGACAACGGAAGTTTCCAGCACGACAACGGAAGAGGCGCTTCAGTTAAATGGTATCAATGTTCCGAGCTTTAATGTGCGCCGCGCGCAGACAACTGTGGAACTGCCGAGCGGTGGCACCTTGATGATCGCGGGTCTGATCCAGTCCGACTCTATTTCCGGCCTGACCCAAATTCCGGGCGTAAAGGATGTACCTGTCATGGGCGATTTGATGAAATCAGACACATTCAAACGTAATGAGTCCGAAGTGGTGGTTTTGGTTACTCCCTATCTCGTAAAACCATTCGCACAGAACCAGAGCGCGGAAGCCCCGGAACCTGCACCTGTGCCCATGTCCGATGCGAACCAGCCAGCCGATATGAACAGTGTGCCACGCCTCTCGATGGCCGATTTGGAAGAAAATTCTCAAGGCAAGAGAATCGATATGGCCCCGGCCGCAGGCCTGTCGCAACAAAAGATGTTGGCACAAAGCCCGATAGAGCCCAAACGCGCAGCGCCGGAACGTGAGAGGAGCGCGCTGGGCCGCGTGTTCGAGGCGAATATGTCGCGCACTTATGGCGCCAAAAAAATGGAGGCCGTTACAAAGAATATCGGCAGCTTTGGATATATTACGGATTAAGGGAACATAGATCATGATAAGCAAACTCGTTCAATCCGGTTCACTTCTAATGTTCGTGTGTCTGGCCACGGCCTGTTCGCCGCAATCGACCCCGTCGATGATGAACGTCAACAAACCGGTTCTGACGTCCGAAACCGTGATGCAACAACTCGCCGTCAAGGACATTAAAGATGGCCATTTGCGGATGATTGCCGACGATTATGCCCGTTATGGCAGCGGTAGCCTGCATCTCTCACTGGTATACGATCCAAAATCGCCCTCCTATACCGCGATGAAGGCATTCAACGATCTGTCATCGTATAAGGATAGGCTCGGCAAGCTCGGCATCAAGAATGTTGACGCGGAAACAGTGCAGGCGGCGGGCGATCCGATGCTGATGATTACATACGATGCAGTCAAGGCGCAGGCGCCGGCCGGATGTAATCTATTGCCTGGAACGGATACGAACCAGACGACCCGGTTTATCGGCGATTACAAATTCGGTTGTACCACCGATACTATGCTGGCGCGTCAGATTTACCGCCCGGAAGATTTGAAAGGCAACAGCCATCTGGATGCGGGTGATGGCCGCCGCGCCGCCAACAGCACGGAACATTACCGTGTGGTTACTGAGGATGAGGCGAGCGGACCTCTCGATGTGCTTACAAGGGATCAAATTTCGGCGCAATAGGGGATGCGCTTAGGGGACAAGGAAAGTTAAGGGGCAAAGTGCGTAAAGAAACTTCAGTATTACTACCAAGTGCCAAAGTGGATCTTTTCCTTAAGGATAGGGAAACGATAGAGGCGGCGCGTGCATTAATGAACGACTGGCGTTTTGCGCGTGTTGTTGTGAATGTTATCGAAGGCGATGTAGAATCCGCTCTTCAATATTATGGCGGGAACAAGTCGCCGGATATGATTTTGGTTGAAACCGATACGACGGACGAGAGTTTTATCGGCCGCCTTGGCGACTTATCTGGCCAGTGTGATGAAGGGACAAGTGCTGTTGTCATCGGTCCTGTGAACGATGTGAATTTATACCGGTCTTTGACCGCCATGGGCGTAAGTGATTATCTGGTACGCCCCGTGCCACTGGATATACTCAGCGAAGTTATCGCGAGCGCGCTGATTGAAAAACTGGGTACATCGGGTAGCCAATTAATCGCCGTGGCAGGGTCAAAGGGTGGGGTTGGTGTTTCGACAATTGCGCAAATGCTGGCATGGGGATTGTCGGATACACTGTCTCAGAAAACATTTCTGTTCGACGTTGCGGGCGGATGGTCCACACTGGGCGTTGGCATGGGATTTGAACCCGCATCCGGCACGAGCGAAGCCTTACGCGCCGTAGGCAGCAAAGATAATGATTCCTTCCGTCGTATGTTGTTTCACCCCAATGACAAGCTTGCAGTTCTGGCTACGGGGGCAGAGGCTATGCTGGACAGCAATGCTCAACCGCAGCAGCTGGAAGATATGCTGAACATGGTGATGGGAAATTATCCCGTGGTGGTCGCGGATCTATCCGGTGCCTCTCCCGCCGTGATGAAAATGATCCTAAGCCGTTCGCATGAAACGATTCTTGTGGCAATGCCGACACTGGCTTCGCTCCGTGCGGCGCGATCGCTTATGAACGAGATGAAAAAACTTATCGGCGGCACACATCCCAACATCGATCTTGTTATCAATATGTCTGGTATCGCACCGGGCAAAGAAGTGGCGAAAACCGACATAAAGTCGGCAATGGATGTTGATCCATCGGCCATTATTCCCTTTGATGCAAAGCTTTTTATCGGGGCTGAAAATGAAGGGCGGAAAATTGGGGCGGACAAGGGCGCTGCGGCTGCGATGCAGCAATTACTGCCATTGGTGCAACGCCTGGTTAGACGGGATGCATCCTCTTCTTCTTCCACGCCATCTGGCAGTCTCGATTTTCTAAGCAAACTGAAACTGAAAAAATAGGTACGGGGCAGGGGCATGTTTGGGAAAAAACAACCGGGCGGATCGCCATCACAGACTAAAACGGTGCAGGAATCGCAGCTTGCCGCGCCGGTGTTGGCGCCGGAGCCTGAGCAAGCCGATCTGATGGCAGAAAGCACCGTCCAGACCACTCCTATTCCTTTTGAAGAGGAAAAAGCTCCGCGTAGTGAGCCGCCCGCAAATAGCGATGATATTTTCGCGCTTCACGAAGAAATACCCGCCGAAAGCGAAGCGCAGCAAACAGAGTCATTGCGTTTGCAACGCGCCCGCAACCGAATCTGGCTTGATCTTCGCGACGGGATAGACCTGAAGGCGCTTGCCCGCATGAAGGCGGAAGAGGCGCGTGCAGAGGTTAATTCAGCCGTTGAGGAAATCGCTCGGTTCCGCAATCTGGATTTGACTCCTGCCGAGCTTGCGATGATCGCAAAAGAATGCACGAACGATATGCTCGGCTTTGGCCCGCTGGAGGAGTTGCTTGAGCGCGATGATATCGCCGACATCATGATCAACGGACCGGACACCGTTTATATCGAGGTGAAGGGAAAGATTGAGCGATCGGGCATTAAATTCCGCGACAACCAGCATTTGACGACGATTGCGCAACGTATCGTCGGGGCGATTGGCCGCCGCGTTGATGAATCATCCCCGATATGCGATGCGCGTCTGCCTGATGGCTCCCGGGTGAACGTGATTATCCCGCCGCTTGCAGTCGATGGGTCATGCATGACCATTCGTAAGTTCAAAAAGGACAAGCTGACTCTTGAAAAACTGATGGAATTCGGCGCAATGACGCCATCCGCCGCCAAGCTGATCATGGCGATAGGCCGATGCCGTGTAAACTGCCTGATTTCCGGTGGTACGGGGTCGGGAAAGACCACCATGCTAAACTGTCTGACCCGTTATATCGAGGCGGGTGAACGCGTGATTACATGCGAAGATGCGTGCGAATTACAATTACAGCAGCCGCACGTCGTGCGTCTTGAAACCCGCCCGCCGAACCTTGAAGGTGTTGGCGAGATTACGATGCGGGACCTGATCAAAAACTGCCTGCGTATGCGCCCCGAACGTATTATCGTGGGGGAGGTGCGCGGCCCCGAAGCGTTTGATTTGTTGCAGGCAATGAACACCGGCCACGACGGATCCATGGGTACGGTTCACGCCAACAACCCGCGTGAAGCGATTTCCCGTATGGAGAATATGATCGCGATGGGGGGACTCAATCTGCCGTCTGCAGCTGTGCGTGAGCAAATTGCCTCTGCCGTTAATGTTATCATTCAGGTGCAGCGCCTGCGTGACGGGTCCCGGAAAGTGACACATATTTCCGAGATTACAGGTATGGAAGGCGATGTCGTGACGATGCAGGACCTATTCCATCTGGAGTTTCTTGGCGAAAACCCCGATGGCACATTGATTACGCAATTGAAATCATCCGGTATGCGTCCAAAATTCTGGGACAAAGCACGCCAGTTCGGCGTTGAACGCCTTGTCCTCGATGCGATGGAGGAAGCCTATGGATAACGGTGTGGTCATTGCCGTTGTATCGCTTTTGCTCGTGCTGGTCGTGACCGGCATGATTGCTTTTCTGATTGCCAGCAACAAGAGTGCGCAGAAGAAACGTATGATGACCGTGATTCGCGGTGGTCATGTTGAAGAAGGCGGAAAAAAATCAAACGCGCAGGATATGCGCCGCGAAGCACTGGCAAAAAAACTAAAAGAAACCGCAGATTCAGAGAAGAAAGAACAAGAAGGTAAATCCCTTTCGGAAGCCATCATGCAGGCCGGGCTTAGCATCTCCATCAAGCAATACTGGATTTTCACGATTATTTTTACCATTGTCGCAACCGGAATCGTATTCGCGTTGGGCAAGGGACCATTCGTGATTACCATGACGGCGATTATCGCGTTTTTTGGAGTTCCAAAATTCGTTTTGAAGAAACTCGCGCAGCGCAGGCAAAAATTATTTCTGGCTGACCTTGCCGATGTTCTGGAATCTATGGTTCGTCTTTTAAAAGCCGGTATGCCGGTAAGCGAGGCAATCAAAATGGTTGCCCGCGAATTTACGGGGCCGATGGGTGAAGAAATGGGCCGCATTTTCGACCAGCAAAAGGTTGGAGTGCCGTTGCCAGAGGCTGTTTTGAACTGTGCCAAACGCATGCCGCTTACCGAGGTTCATATGTTTGCGACCGCCGTTTCCATACAAGCACAGACGGGATCCAGCCTTTCGGAAGTGTTTGAAAACCTTGCCCGTGTTGTGCGCGCGCGGTTCCGTTTGAAACGTAAGGTGGTGGCGCTGTCATCCGAGGCAAAGTCATCGGCTATGATTATTGGTGCGCTCCCGATTCTTGTGGCATCAGCCATGTATTTTATTAACCCCGATTATATAGGGACGTTGTTCTATACTGTAACCGGCAAGTGGCTTTTGGCGGCGGCGATTTTCTGGATGACCTGCGGCGTTCTTGTCATGAAACAGATGATCAATTTCAAGGTGTAGCGTATGATTGATTTAACGTCTGATCTTTTGATAGTAGTCGGTAGCGCCGTAGCGGCGGCCTTATCTTTTGCGGCCTTTGCCCTGCCGTTTTTGCAACGGTCTGACAAAAAGGAGCGCTACAAAAGCGTTATCGAGAAGAAGCGTAAAACGCTGTTCGAAGCCAGCAAAGAAGAGCTTACCCGCAAGGGCGAAGTGAAAATGTCCGCCAAGGATTCGATGACTACCTTCTATAAACTGCAAACAATGGCGGGCGGTTACGGCGAAAAAGTGCGGGAATTATTGCTACAGGCGGGGATACGCAGCAACGCGGCACCGTTGAAATATATCGCGGCCCAGATTGTTATTCCTATCATTCTCGTATTATTTGGTATGTTGATCCTTGGCAAGACCGACAAGGAAATTTCTCATATCGTTGAATTGGGTATCTTGCTTGGTGCTGCGGGCTTCGGTTTTTCGCTGCCGCGCATCATCATCCAGAACCAGGCGTTGAAGCGCATTGAGGAAATCAACCAGACTTTCCCTGATGCGCTCGATATGATGCTGATTTGTGTGCAGGGCGGGATTGGCCTTGAACAAACAGTGGACCGCGTCGCGCGGGAAGTGGCAGACCATTCGCCGACCCTTGCAGAAGAACTGGGCGTCCTAAGTGCAGAAATGGCGATGTTGTCCGACCGCCGCGGTGCGCTGTCTGATTTCGGCAAACGTGTGGGCGGGTATGGCAAGTCGTTTGCGACTGCACTTATTCAGGCGGAACAATACGGTACATCCGTATCGCAGGCGCTGCGTGTTATGGCAGAAGAATTGCGTGAAATTCGTATGTCAAACGCGGAAGAGAAGGCGGCGGCCCTTCCGCCCAAGCTGACAGTGCCGATGATTTTGTTCTTTTTGCCGGCATTGTTCATTGTTATTCTAGGGCCAGCAGGTATTCAGGCAAGCCAGACCTTCTGATGTTTCTGGCATAGAAAACCCCGCACTTGGCGGGGTTTTTATTATTCGGCCTTTTTCTTTTCTTCAGCCTCTGCGGTTTCTTTTTTCTCTTCCGGTTTTTTCACAGGCGTTTTCTTGGTTACTGGTTTCTTGGCGTCTTTTTTCTCTTCCGGCGCTTCCATCTTGCCTTCCTTAATCAGGAAGTCGTTGGCACCTTCTTTTAACGTGCTGATGATACGAATATTGCGTTCAATCTCCATGCGCCCCGGGGATTCCTTCTTGGCGCGTTCCAGAAGATCGAGCGCCTGATCGAGTTTGTTCTGCGACGCGAGGTTCAAAGCGAGATTGTTGAGGATCGGCGCGGGGTCGCCCTTCCATTTGTCCACACCGCGGCGGAAGGCGGATTCTGCCTCTTCATGATTATTCTGGGCGTCGAGCGCCGTACCGAGTGCGAGATAGGCGCGGCCCTGTTCGGGATCCAGCTCGACAGCGCGGCGTGAGGTCAGTTCTGCTTCCTTATATTGTCCAAGCGCAAGTTGGACCATTGCCAATTCGACCACAGCATCGGGATAGGCCTTTTTACCATCGGTGTAGGGAAGGAGCACTTGCCGTGCCTTGTTCAATTGTTCGTCTTCGCGCAGGGCCTGACCATAGCTGGTGGCAATGGCGGCATCCCCTTCATTGCGTTGGTAGATTTGTTCGAGGAGGGCAACTGTCTCCACTGTATTGCCGCTGGCCTTGGCTTCACGCGCGGCCTTCTGGAGGATCGCATCGACGCGGTTTGCCTCTGAAACATTGCTAACATTCCGATGGGCCGATGTGCTGCCACAGGCAGCTACAAAGAGAATGGATGCGAGAACGGGAATAAGCGTAAATCCACGAAAAACCGGTTTCATGCTAAATCAATTACCTTCGAGCAAGGGTTGGCCAGATGCCAGCGGTTATTCGGTCGTGGTTTCGCCGCCGCTGGCCCCTATCTCATGGCACATATCGGGGCAAAAATAAACACTTGTCGGCTGGCAGGGGGAATCCTTGGGGGCGGCGCCACAACTGCGGCGGATGCGGACATAGTTTTTCTGAGGACTGGAGACGATAACGTGTCTTTGCATAATAACGTTCTGATCCTTGTCCAACACAGTGAAATAGGTTGCGCCAGCCTTGCGTGGCACGACAACCGCCAGTTTTGGTGTGTCGAGCAAAACGGTGATATGCTCGGGGTTGCCAACAATCACGCTTGAGGCTTCAGTAGTCAGGCGAACCAGTTCTGATTTATCCGGCGTAAGTTTTAGCGGCGGGTGGCTTTCGGATTGAAGCGGGTCTAGGCGCGCCTCTACGGTGGAGGACGGGGGAATCAGGTCGCCTGATTTTGGCGCTGCGCTTTGGGCAAGGGCGGTTCCGGCACCCGAGGCGAGGGACGCAGCAAGAACGGCAAGCAGAAATCTGGAATGAATCATAGGAGGCCCGATCGGTTGAATATGTTTTCAGGCAGGCGATGCGGCACATAATACATCATCGATCCTGACCATATCCATCATACCTTTTTTGGCGTGGCGAGGCACGGTTTTTCTCTACGGATTTTCATAAAATTTTAGGCAATACAACAACTTGTCTGGTTAATCTGTCCTGTCGTCTTATGACGACAAAATGGCATCGATTTGATTTACCAATTGGCCCAGATGGAAAGGCTTTGACATGACACGCGGAGCGGGCCCGTTGGTAGAATTGTGCACCTGCTGTTCAAACGCGGTAAATCCCGTAATAAACAAAACCTTCAGACCAGGGTGAATGCGGGCGGCGCGGTTCGAGAGTTCGATTCCATCCATTCCCGGCATGACGATGTCGGAGAGCAAGAGATCATACCGGTCTGGTGCTGCCTCTATCGCGCCAAGAGCGGTCAAGCCATCGGCACAGGGCATGACGTTATGTCCGGCCCTTTCGAGGGCGGCGGTGAGGAACTGCCGCATCGCCATGTCGTCTTCCGCAAGGAGAATGTTTGCCATATTAGGGGGTAGTTTTTCCGTTCGTTTTTGGCTAATGTCTTGCCCAATTATTACAGATTATAAGGGCAGAGACAAATTATGACGACACCCGTAGGCCTGATTGCGGATATTGGCGGTACCAATGCACGTTTCGCGCTGGCAGATGAAAATGGTTTTTCCCATGAAAAAGTTTTGCAATGTGCGGATTATGCCGGATTGCAGGAAGCGGCGCAGGCCTATATCAACGGGTTGGGTGGTATCAAACCCAAATGCGCGGCCTTTGCGATTGCGGGTCCCGTCACCGGCGATTGGTTCGAGATGACCAACCATGTCTGGAAATTTTCTATTGAGGAAACGAGGGTGGCGTTAGGCCTTGACAGTTTCACGTTGATGAATGATTTCAAGGCCATTGCGCTTGCCATTCCACATCTGAAATCCGGTGACCTCAAGCAGGTCGGCAATGGTGATGCGCCGGTGGCCCATGCACCGATCGCGGTTGTGGGCCCTGGCACAGGCCTTGGCATTGCAAGCCTCGCATGGGATGGTGATAAATATGTCGCGATTTCCGGTGAAGGTGGGCACGTTACAATGCCCGCTAAAACACAGCGCGAATTCGATCTGTTCCGCACTTTGCGATATAAATACCACCATATTTCGGCAGAGCGTGTTTGTTCCGGCAAAGGGCTGGTGAATATTTACAATGCCATCCGTATTCTAGACGGGCACGAAGAACTGGCCGATAAAACCGCACAGGAAATTGCCGAGGCCGCGATTGCGAAAACATGCCCCGTGTCCGAAGAGGCGCTGGATAAAATGATGGCCTTTCTCGGCTCTATTGCAGGCAATCTCGCGTTGACGCTTGGGTCATTTGGTGGAGTTTATATTGCGGGCGGTATCCCGGCCAAGCTCGGCGATTATTTCTTCACTTCGCGATTCCGCACGGAATTCGAGGCAAAGGGGCGGTTCAATACTTACTTGAGCGCGATTCCAACCTATCTGATTACGCATCCATTTATCGCGTTTGTAGGTTTGCAGCATTTCCTGATGCAGCAGCGGCAAGATTCGCAAGTGCGCGGTCGTGCAGCCTAGATAAAAACAGCAAGGCCATGACTGCGCCGAATCCGGCCCACATCATGTCCTTTTGCGTATCCCACACATCACCTTGCGTGCCGAGGAATTCATGCGCGCCGCCTTCGGTTATTACGGCGGCAATCCATTCGATAATTTCATAGGCGGCCGCGATTCCGAGGCAGGAAAATATAATCAGCGCGAACATCCATCTTCCTGCACGCAAAGGGGATGTCCGAAGTAGAAGTTCGCGCGCAATAATCGCAGGAATGAATCCTTGCGCGAAATGACCCACTTTGTCGTAGTTGTTACGATCCCCGCCTGTGATATCACGCAGCCAGTCGAATGCGGGTACGCGAGCATAAGTGTAATGGCCGCCGACCATCAGGATGAGGGCATGCAGTAAGATCAGGGCGTAGAGCAAGTTGGTCAGACGAAAATTTCTATAAGTGGTCGCCAGCAAGGGCACAGCAATGATCACCGGCGCAACTTCCATCCACCATGTCATGCGATCATACGGGCCCATGCCGGACCATAGAAAGACAAGGGCCGTGACAAGCAGGCAGGATAGGGGCAGAAGATGTTTTTGCATTACAGGTTTTCAGTTTGCGGTGTCAGGCGTGGTTTGTAAACGTTATATGTGGCATCATGCGGCGACGGCCATGTCTTCCTGATTAGTTGCATCAGGCGCAGCGTTGCCGGGCGGTGAATAAAGGATTCTGCATTATAGGTAAAATCGCTGTCCTGTGCCGCGCTGTCCCAATCGACAATTTCAAGGCTGCCATTAACTTTTTCAACGATAGCGGTGGGTTTGCCGGACAGCCAGGATCCGCAGTTGGCATAGGTAATGCCTTTGAGATGTTTCAGTGCCGGAATGTGTGTGTGGCCGCAGATGATTCCGTTGACATCGCTGCGTTTCGCCTCTCGGCAGAGCGCGTTCTCGAAATTGTTTAGAATATTGAGCGCGACCTGACCGTGATAGGAGAGGAATTTCGACAGGGAAAATCGTTTGATTTGTCCGTCCACTTCGATTTTAACGGGGCGGCGGCGTTCAATAATGTCGACAACCAGATCGTATAAACGGTCGCTCACGCGGCTTAGAGCGCCGCGTAGGATGGCGCGGTCAAACTGATCACCGTGGATCACCAGAAATTCACGCCCATCCGCGTTTTTATGAATGACGCGGTTTTTGATCTGGATGCCAAGGCGATGGGCATAGCGCAGACGTTTCAAAATATTGTGGGTACGCACCTCTTCGTCATGATTGCCAATGATATAGATGATTTTTGTACCAGCCTGCGCTTTTCTAAAAAGTTCATCAAAGATCTGGCTGGTCGTTTCGGTCCAGTACCATCGTTTTGAAAGTTTCCAACCATCAATAATATCACCAACCAGATAGATATGGTCGGCGTGATGATGACGTAGAAAATCGAGAAGGGGGGCGGCCGCGAATTTTTTGGCACCGATGTGGAAATCCGACAGGAAAATACTGCGGTAATGAACAATCTCGTGTGGCAAGAGGGCCTCTTGTCAGGTGTTTCAACCTGATTCCAATCTTACCTGATTCTTGCACTGCAAAAAACCCCTAATCGGTCTCTAGAAACTGAATGGCGGCCTTGCGCCAGCTGTAATGTTCCAACGCGTGATCATGTCGCTCGCTTGCGGTTCCGCCATTCTGAAGGGCGGTTTGAGCTGCGATGGCGAGATTTTCATGCAAAGCGCCGAGCAAGGGAGATGTGACGATATCGACGGGACCAGTCACAGGGTAAGCAGCGATGGGGATGCCGCAGGCCATGGCCTCTATCAACACCATGCCAAACGTGTCGGTTTTCGAGGGGAAGACAAAAAGATCGGCAGAGCGGTAATGGTCCGCAAGGTCCTTGCCCGTTTGTTTGCCGGCAAAGATTGCGGATGGATATTTGGCGCGGAGCATATCCAAATCCGGGCCCGTTCCCACGATGACCTTGCTGCCATTCCAGTCCATATCCAAAAAAGCCTCAAGATTTTTTTCGATGGCGACACGTCCGACATAAAGGGCAACCGGTTTTGGCAAATCCTTGAACAGATTTTTATCTCCCGCATGAAAGACCGCATAATCTATGCCGCGCGTCAGGCGTTTCATGGGGCAATCAAAACCCCATTCACGCAAAGTATCCTCCAGGCTTTGGGTCGCAAGAAAAAGGCATGAGGAATGTTTATGGAACCAGCGGACGAAAGCAATACCGAGCGCACGGACAGGATTATAAAGGAAGGGGAGGAATTTCGCGGCACGGGCAGCGGCGTAATCCGGAAAGTGCGTATGGTAACAACTGGTGAATTCCATGCCGTATTGCACGGCATATTTGCGGGCAGCGAGGCCTAAGGGGCCTTCGGTCGCGATGTGCAAAAGGCCAGGTTGAAAGTCTTCGATCATCCGGCGCAATGTGTGATAGGGGGATAAAGTCAGGCGGATTTCGGAATAGCCCGGCATCGGCATGTTACGGGGGAAATCGCCGGGGCCGATAATTTTGACCTCATACCCCATAGCGGTCAGTTCCTGATAAAGATATTCATAAGTCCGGACCACGCCGTTCAATTGCGGATGCCATGCGTCGGTAACGATCAGGATTTTCAAATTGTGGTCCTTTAACTAGCCCGTGACTTTTACACGTTCCGACTTTACACTTGTTTGCATGGAAGGAAAACGCCGTAAATTATCCCTCTCCGCAATCATCCTCATTTTGATGAGCGGCAACGCATGGGCGCAGGAAGAGGAAGCCTTGGCTTCCTGCCTGACCAACGAAACCGAGATTATTTCCATCCGCGAACCACAATTCGGCGCCATTTATAAATGGGATATGTCTGAAGGTGATGATGGCATGGAACAATATGCCGATGTCGTGCCACTGGAAGAGGGCGCGTTCGTTGTCGGCGGTTCTTACTCCAAGGACAAGAAGGATGAAACCGTCCGTCCGCTCCTGATCCAATTCGATAATCGTTTCAAAAAGGTCTGGGAGATGAAGGGCGATGTGACGGGGGCCAAAACCATTATGCATGTCATCAAGACCAAATCCGGTTATACCGTGGCGGGCGATATGCGCGATAAAATGCGTGGCGGTTTTTACATCGGTTTCTTCGATGACAGCGGCAAACCGAAAGGTGAAGTGCCGTACTATGAAGATGGCGGTAGCGTCGAGGTGAAATCCATTCATCCGGCCGATGGGGGAAGTTATATCGTTGCCGCACAATTCACCGATGCAAAGGATGACCAGCAGCAATATGGTTTGATTTATAACGTTTCGGGATCAGGAAAGGTTTTGTGGAAACGATCCTACCGTCCGGGACCTACAACCGTGTTCCAGACATTACAGCCAACGCTCGATGGTGCCTATGTCGTAGCAGGGCAAATCGTCACGGGTGAGAACAAATCCGCCGGATGGGCGATGCGTGTTGAAAAGAATGGCGCGATAGGATGGCAACGCACCTATCCTCGCGGCCTCGCTGCATCGCTTTATGGCGCCGGACAATTCAGCGACGGATCGTTTATACTTACAGGGAAAATCCGTCCGCTTGCCGGTGCGAAAACCGGCCTTGCCGCTTGGGTGATGAAAACGGATGCATCGGGCGCGCCTTTATGGCAGCGTTATTTCAACTCCGAATTTTATGATTACGCCGCGTCGGATATTATTGCCTATGAGGATGGCCGGGCGAGTGTTTTGATCAACGGTGCGGCGCTGGACAGCGATTACCGTTCCCATGCCCGCCTTGCCACGTTCAACCAGCGCGGACAGGTCTTATCGTTGGAAGACTATACCGCAGGGCAGAATGCGCAGGCATCGGCCCTTGTTTCGGGGCCGGGGGCCGAGCGCATTTTAGCAGGGCATAGCCAGACAAGTTTCGGCGATGATCAAGCCAAGGACGAGCCTGCGCCGCCTTATACCTATGACGGCTGGGTCGTTGCGACGCCGGCGCTGGATGTTTACAGTGATCCCTGCATACCGGAAAAGCCAAAAAGCCCGATTCTTCGCTAATAATCATAAAAAGCGTGACTTCGTCCCCTCACCCCAGTAAAACCCCCGCATGAGCGAATTTGAAGACGATATCGATGGCGGCGAAGACGGCGTTGAGTCCGGCAAGAACTGGATTTTCAAGGTCCGGGAGAACGGCCGCCTTGATAAGATACTTGCAACCATGGTGGGCGAGTATATCGAGGGCGTTTCAAGATCGCGTCTTAAAAACTTGATCCTCGAGGGTCGTGTCACGCTTAATGACAAAATTTGTACAGATGCCTCAATGCCTGTAGTCGCAAACGACCGCATCGAACTGGTCATCCCTGCGCCAGTCGAGGCGAACCCACAGCCGGAGAATATCCCGCTCGATATTATTTTTGAAGATGAAGATTTACTCGTCATCAATAAACCGGCCGGCATGGTTGTTCATCCGGGGGCAGGGAATCCTACCGGCACATTGGTCAATGCGTTGCTTTATCATTGTGGGGATGAGCTTTCCGGCATCGGCGGCGTCAAGCGTCCCGGTATTGTTCATCGTCTTGATAAGGATACATCCGGCCTTATGATGGTGGCGAAAAGCGATCGTGCGCATCAAGGGCTTGCCGCGCAGCTCTCCGACCGTTCTCTGGGCCGCATTTATTCCGCGCTGGTGTGGAAGATGCCAACGCCAATCAAGGGCACGATCGATGTTCCAATCGGTCGTCATCAGACCAACCGTTTGAAGATGTCTGTACGCTCCCACAAAATGGGACGAGAGGCGCAGACGCATTATCTGCGTGAAGAAACATTCAATGATGTGGTCAGCGTCGTGACATGCCAGCTCGAAACCGGCCGTACGCACCAGATCCGCGTTCATATGCAGCATCTGGGGCACCCGCTGCTGGGTGATCCTATTTATGGTTTGCCGGAACAGGAGCAACGCTCGCTTTTGAACCGCGGCGGTTATGAGCCGGAGGTGCGGGACGAGATTCTGGCCTTCCCGCGTCAGGCTTTGCATGCCGGGGAGATTCACTTTATTCACCCTGTCACGGACGAGGAAATGAGCTTTGAAGCACCTGTACCAGCGGATTTCTCCCGTTTGCTGGAACTGCTGCAATCCTAATATATGCAAGCAATAACAATGGGTTATTTAATGGCGACGCCTCAAATTTGCGGAATGTATAAAATTTTACGTAAAATATAATTATAGAGATTGATCAGTATGGGGATACTGATTGTAGAACGGCCGAGGACGAAGGAATTAACGAACACGCACAAGTTTTACGCTTAACCGATCTGGTACCCATGACTTTACGCCCCTCAAAAAGGGGCGTTTTTTTTACGGTATTTGACCTTGATATCATTCGGTGAAATCCTTACAAAAAATGAAACACTCACCTTAAGGAACTCCTGATGATTTTCACGAATCTTAATGAAGACACATTGAAGGCGAACCCGTCCTATGACGGACATGAAGCTGTGCGCCGGTTCCTATTGGGGGAAGATACAGAAACAGTCGCGATCGTTGCGGTCCATAACAGCAACCTAGGCCCTGCGCTGGGCGGTTGCCGTTTTTACGATTATGCCGATGAGGGCGCGGCGCTTACCGATGTCCTGCGTCTTTCCCGTGGCATGACGTACAAAAACGCTATGGCGGGCTTGCCGCTCGGTGGCGGGAAATCCGTGATCATCGGCAATTTCCGTACCGACAAAACCGAAAACTTGATGGAAGATATGGGCGAAGCGGTTGAAAGCTTTGACGGGAAATACGTGACGGCCGAAGATTCCGGCACCAATGAAGACGACATGGTGGCGATGGCGAAAAAAACAGATCATGTCACTGGCCTGCCGCCCGAATATTTACGCGGTAAGGGCTTTGGTGAACTGGGCGGGAACCCATCGCCGCTTACCGCACTCGGTGTGTACTGCGGTTTGCGTGCGGCAGTGCTTCATCGCTACGGTGGCAACACTTTGCAAGGGCTGAAAGTCGCTGTGCAGGGTGTTGGGGCCGTGGGGCTTGAACTGTGCAAGTTACTGAAACAAGATCGGGTCGAATTGTTTTACACAGATGCCGATGAACAGCGTTTAAAGATGGCCCACGCAGAACTTGGCACGGGCCATGTGGTCGGCCTTGATGAAATTTATGAAACGGGGGCCGAGGTTTTCTCCCCTTGCGCTATGGGCGGAATTCTGAATGATGACACCATCCCTAAAATGAACGCACAGATCGTTGCGGGCGCCGCTAACAACCAACTTCTAAAAGCGCACCATGACATTATGTTGATGGACCGCGATATTCTCTATGTGCCGGACTATGTTATCAATGCGGGCGGGGTCATTTGCGTATCATATGAATATTTCCGCAAGTCGGGATACAATCCGCTCGATTTCGACATTACCCGTGAAAGTATGGTGGCGCATGTGGAACGCATTGGCGATACCGTCACCGATGTTCTGAACCGCGCGCGCGCCGACCACCGCGGTACGGGCGAGGCCGCAGACCTTCTGGCGGAAGAGCGTTTCATGGGCGGCACGCCCCTGAGCCCTAATTCAGAACCTCCTGCCAGTTTCGGCCCAGGTGGCGGTAAGACATTGGTTCAGTAATCTCATAGAGAGAAACCGGTTTATCCAGTTCCTGCCCCGCATCGCGGCCCATGGGGGCAAATTTGACGCGCGCCTCGCTTCCTTGCGGCACATAGGGGATATTGCCAAGCGGTAGCGCGAGTTGCAGCCCGCCGTAATAACTTGTGTCCTTGCCAAAGGCGTCCTGATCACGCTCATTCGTCACGGTCACAAAGCCGCGTAGTTTTGCCGGGCCGAATGTGGTTTCCAATCCTGTGCTTAAGCCGTTATCACCGCCTAGAAAGCGGCCTACCTTTGCAAACAAAGTCATGTCCGTATCTGGGACATCATAATAAAGATTGAGATGGCCTGTATATCGTGCCTCTTCGTCCTTTAATCCTAGCGCCAGGAAACTGTCCGGGTCACGTTTATGCGTGCGCCAGATCTCCGCGCCGAGGGCAAAAGGGGAACCGAAGGGGCGGTAGAGAATTTCGCCGCCGAGCCCGGCATACATTTCTTCGAGATAGCCCGCTGTTGCCGCAAAGTGAAGATCGGGACGGATGGTGGTCATCCACGACAAGAATGACCGGTCAACCGCCACCGTATTGCGGGCGAAGTGCGAGACATCCGACCGCACAGGATCGGTTGGAAGGGCACGGATTTTATCAAGCTGGTACAGCCTGTCCGTGATATTAAGGCGTAATGCGTTGCCGGTGAGAAGCCCCCATTTATATTGTTTACGCTCTTCGACAACCAGGCTGGCCCGATAAAGATGGCTGGTGTCTTCTTCGGCAAGGCTAAAGGAAAATTCGGGGTAAAACTTGAATTTCCTTTCTGACGGATTTTCACTGATTGAACGTTTGTCATCGCGGAAGGATACATCTTGCCATATTTCTTCCGGGCTTCCGCGACGCTTTTCAATCGCATTGGTCAAATCAATACGGCTGAATGTAATCGCTTTTCCGCGAATGTTGTTGCGAACAGGTATGATGGATATCGTTTTGATGTCAGGCCCTGCATTGGCGGCAAGGTGACGTGCAGCGCGGCCGATTTGCATAGCGGCCGGCTCATAATCATTCATGTGAACGACCCCGCTGACATCGCCGGCATTGATACGCACCTTGCCCATGGCGATACCGGCGGCGATCGCTTCCTCTTTTGCCTTCTCACGGTTGGTTTCGGTCGCTGTTTCACTGAGCGGGCGCGCTGTGGAGTCCTTATGCGATTTGCCACGCCAGTCGAACAAATTGTCTTGTAGCGTCAGGCGTGCCATGACTTTATCGCCGCCGATCAGGCTCGCGCCGAAATCGATCCAGTCTTTGGGGGAGTAGTTGAATCCAATGCTCCACGCTGCAGGCTTCTTATAATCAGTGGTCGTGGCCTCTCCCGGATATCGGTCCGCGCCAATATCGGCCTTGAACGAAAAACCGGGCAGGGGTGTGAAATATTCTACCCCTGCGAAGAAACCGATATCCTTGCCCGTAAACCAGTCAGAAGGCCCGCCTGCGTTCTCGTTCGTGTAATCGCGTGACTTGTCGAAGTGCCCGCCGAGCCTGGCAAATGGATTCCTGATATGGCCTGCGCTGCCCAATCGTCCCCACGCGACCCCAGCGGTCAGGTCGAAATCATACACACGTTTGGACAGCGCGAAATATTCCGATGAATGACGCTTGTGACCTATGGCGCTGTCCATACCAAAGGAAATTTCAGGCATATAGCGGTCTTCTTCGGTGAGGCGCAGCTTGAAATCCATGCCGGGATAGACGCGGCCTGGTTTGTCCCCGACAGAGGATACTTCCATGCTCTGGCGCAAATTCACATACAAAGGTTTGGCAACCTGCATACCAATGAAGGCGTGGTTATAGGGATCGCTATGACCGAATCCCGCACGCACTGTTCCGGTCTTGTCCATGCGCGCGGATGGAACTGTGTTTAAGCCGAGAACGCCGGTTAATGAGGTTGATTCCAAGATTTCATTGGCATATGCCACTTTTCCTGATGTCAGGAACAGCGTCAGCAATACGGCTGCATGTGGCAAAAATCGCTTGGTCATGAAAAGAAAGGCGGGAATATCAACTACTTATAGTTTCATATGGCTTCCGCTTCTTGTCAAAGAAAATATCCCGTTTTCTCAAGGGCTTTGATATGATATAAACCATAAGTTGTATTTATTTAATTATTCCAATGTATTTCAAGAAAAAGCAGATTGAATCCTTTTCATGGGTTGAGGCTTTGCCCGACGCCACCTTTGTGTTCTCGGCTGATGGACGCCATTGTGCGCATAATCGTGCGGCCGCTGCTTTTCTGGAAACTGTATATTGCCCCGCTTTGCCGGAAGATTTAAAGGGCTATAAAGCCTGGCTGGAGAAGATGGAAGCGCCGGGCGCGCCGATGGAAATCATGGCCGCGAATATCCCGTATCGTTGTGAAACACGCCACTACGAAGGCGGCGCCATGATCATGCTTCGTCCGTTGAAGGGGCAGGACCATATTTTACGACTGTCCGCTGCGCTCGACAATATGCCATGGGGCATACTGACCGTGGATCTTGATGGCAAGGAGCCAGTCATCGTTTATGCCAACAAACCCGCGGGACGTTATATCGGGGCCGAATCCTCCGCAATACTTCATCAAAGGGCCCAGGATGTCTTTCGTGTCTTTGGTGTGCAGGAAGAATTTGGTGCCACGCTCACCCGGTCCGCTCCGCATTATGCCGATCTGGAGCGCGTTCGGGATGGAGGGATTGAATGGTTTCGCCTCCATTGCATCCCGTACCGTCAGAACCGTCGCTATTGCCTGGTCGTTATCGAGGACACAAGTGAGGAGAAGCGCAAGGAGAACCATTATCTTCAGGCGCAGCGTCTGGAAGCGCTCGGGCAATTGGCGGGTGGGGTAGCGCATGATTTTAACAATATTCTTTCGATTATAGATGGCTATGCACGCATAGGTAAGAAAAGCACCAGCGAAGCGCAGGAAACCTATGATTGCCTTGAGCACATATCCCAAGCTGTCCAACGTGCTGCGTCCATCACCTCTCAGCTCCTAACGTTTGGCGATCATGAAAAGGTCGAAGGGGAAATTAACGATCTCGGTGAGATCGTGAGCGCGCAGGAGGCTTTACTGCGGCCTGTTCTCGATGCGTCTATCAATCTGATGATGAAAATAGAAACAGGACTTTTTATCTGTGCGCCACAAGACCCTGTTTGCCAGATATTGCTCAATCTTTGTATCAACTCACGCGATGCGATGCCTGATGGAGGGGATCTGATCGTTGAAACGGGACGTAAGGGAGACAATGTTTTCCTGCGTGTCATCGACAGCGGAACGGGAATGCCGCCGGAAGTGCGCGCCAAAATGTTCAATCCGTTTTTTACGACCAAGGAGCGTGGAAAAGGCACGGGATTGGGGCTTTCGATGGTTTATAGCCTCGTTAAGGATATGAACGGGGAAATCGATGTCGTCACCCAACAAGGGGCCGGCACATCGATTACGGTATGGCTGCCTTACTGCGCACGGGGGCCTTACATCGAAAATGATAATACGGATGTGGAACATATGGATGCGGGGATGACCCTTACCGGATATTCCGCGCTGGTGGTCGAGGATGAACCTGATTTGCTCAAGATTTTAAAAAGCATGCTTTCAGACATGGGGCTGGTTGTGCTTGCTGTTTCGAACGGCAATGAGGCCCTCGCAATGCAAGAGGAGTTCAAAGGTACAATTGATTTTTTGATTACCGATGTCGTTATGCCGGATATGAACGGCGTGAAACTATCGGCCCTGTTCCGTGCTGTACGACCGGAAACCAAAGTGGTTTTCATGTCGGGTTATCCGGCGGGCGAACATATGGCGCGCGTTAAAATTCCAAGAAACGCCATCCTTCTGCCAAAGCCGGTACAGGCCGAAAACCTGACCCATCTTTTGTGCTCACTGGCGCAACAGGCCGGTCACAAGGGCGTTGGAGGACGCGGCGTTCAGGTCGGCCAACGGGGCCACCAATGAATGGCGATGGCCTAGAAGAGCTGGTCGTTCTGATTGTCGATGATGAAAAAGAAATGCGTCTGATCATGAAATCAGTTTTGCAGGATATGGGGATACGAAACATCATCGAAGCGGAAGACGCCAAACACGCGCATCATATTCTCCGTTATGCCTTCGGGAAAGTAGATATTATTCTTTGTGACTGGAACCTGCCTGGCGAATCGGGGATGGAATTTTTACATGACTTGCGGGGGGAGGATTGCCGAATCCCTTTTCTTGTCATATCGGGGCGTGGGGACTCGCAATCGGTTACGCTTGCAAAAGAGGCCTCTGTGGCGGGGTATATTCTCAAGCCCTTCACACCGGAACAGCTGGAGGCACGGATTCGCGGGCTCCTGCACCGTGTGAACGGGATGAAAGCCTGTGAAAATTAAGCCCTCTATGCTTGCGGTTTGTGAGAATTAAGATAGCCTAATATAGGTATCTTTCTGACAGGGGCGCGATGGAACCGGATTACGATCTGTGCATTATCGGCGGTGGAATCAACGGGGCGGGTATTGCCCGTGATGCCGCGGGCCGCGGGCTGTCCGTGTTGATGGTTGAGGCGCAGGACCTTGCGCAGGGGACATCATCCGCCAGCACAAAGTTGATTCATGGCGGACTGCGTTATCTGGAGCATTACGATTTCAAACTGGTACGGGAATCCCTGAAGGAGCGCAGTGTCCTGATGAACATCGCGCCGCATTTAGTCCATCCCCTCGCTTTTGTCATGCCGCATGTGAAAGGGCTGCGCCCGAAATGGATGATCGGTGCCGGGCTGTGGCTTTACGATCATATTGGGGGGGTGTCCCGCCGCATGCCTCTATCCGGTGCCGTTTCGTTGAAAGACTCCTTTATCGGACAGCCTTTACAAGATTCATATAAAGACGGTTTCCGCTATTACGATTGCTGGACCGACGATGCCCGCCTTGTTGTGTTAAACGCCATCGATGCCAAGGCGAAGGGGGCAGAGATTCTGACGCGCACCGCCTGTCTGGAACTGTCAAAGCTAACCGATACGCCTTATTGGTATGTGCATCTCAAAGATTTAAAAAGCGGTGATGAATTCCAGATCAGTGCGCGGATGGTTGTGAATGCCGCAGGCCCGTGGGTTCGTGGCATACTCGAAAGCTCGAACCTTGTGAAAGAAGGCACGCCGAATGTACGGCTTGTGAAGGGCAGCCATTTAATCATTCCAAAATTGTATGACGGCGAGCAGGCCTATTTGTTGCAACAGCCGGACAAGCGGATCGTATTCACCATTCCCTATCAAGACAAATATACCTTGATCGGCACAACGGATGAAGCCTTCGAGGGAGACCCGACGGTTGCGACGATCAGCGAGGTGGAGCGAGCGTATCTTTGCGATGCTGTGAATAGATTTTTCGATGCCCAGATTGTCCCAACGGATGCGCTTTGGACCTTTAGCGGCGTGCGCGCTCTTGTCGATGACGGGAGCAGCAAAGCGCAGAATATTACCCGGGACTACAGGCTTCATTTGGAACAGCCTGAGGGGCGCCCGCTTTTGTCGGTTTTTGGCGGAAAACTGACAACCTATCGTATCCTTTCGGAACAGGTTGTTGACAAGGTGATGGAAACTATTCGCCCGAATGCCAAATTGCGCCGTTGGACGAGGAAGGCGCACTTGCCGGGCGGCGATATAAAACCGCGCAATTATCAGGACTATATGGCCCAGAAAGTTTCGGAGTATAGTTTCTTGCCTGCTGATGTTGTTGCGCGTTACGTTGCGGCGTATGGAATACGCATCGATGTCCTGCTGGACGGCATCAACAATAAACGCGATATGGGGCGCGATTTCGGCAGCGGCCTTTACGAAAAGGAGATTTTTTATCTCTTGAATCATGAATTCGCCAAAAGCCTTGACGATATTCTTTGGCGGCGGACAAAGCTGGGGCTTCATTTGGAAAAGAAAACCATTCTGGCGCTGGAGGCCGCAATGCCTGATTATCTGAAAGCGGCGGGGGTGTAGATATGAGCGGCAAAACAATTCTATCGATCGATCAGGGCACCACCAGTTCCCGCGCCATTCTGTTTTCGGAAGGTGGAGACATTATCGGCCTTCGCCAGCGGGAATTAAAGCTGATCACACCCGACAGCGGCCTTGTCGAACAAAACCCCGAAGATATCTGGAACGATACGCTTTGGTGTGTCCAAGCGCTTTTAAAGGATTACCCGATAGAAGTCTCGGCCATGGCAAGCGTTGGCATTACCAATCAGCGTGAAACAACGGTGATCTGGAATCGCCATAACGGCAAACCGGTTTACAATGCAATTGTCTGGCAGGATCGCCGAGGTGCGCCTTTGTGCGCGAAATTAAAAAGTGAAGGGTGCGAAGATTTGATTTCGCGCAAGACGGGCCTCTTGCTCGACCCATACTTTTCCGCGACCAAGATTGCGTGGATATTGGATAATGTCGATGGCGCGCGGGCAGCGGCGGAGGCGGGTGATCTCGCCTTCGGCACGATCGAAACTTTTCTGCTATGGCGTCTTACCGAAGGAAAGCGGCATGTCAGCGATGCGACGAACGCGTCGCGCACCATGCTCTATAATATCCGCGAGCAGAAATGGGATGATGAACTCTTAAGGATCTTCAACATTCCGGCATTGTTGTTGCCGGAGGTGCACGACAACGTTTGTGATTTCGGAACGACGTCCGTTTCCCTGCTGGGTAAATCTTATACAATTGGCGGCATGGCAGGGGACCAGCAAGCGGCGCTGGTAGGGCAGGCATGTTTTGATCGTTATATGGTGAAGTCGACCTATGGCACAGGATGTTTCGCCCTCATGAATATTGGTGATGAGTTTGTGCAATCAAAGAACAGATTGCTGACCACTATCGGTTATCGCCTAAATGGTGAAACAACTTATGCCATAGAGGGCGCGATCTTTGTCGCGGGCGCGGCCATTCAATGGCTGCGCGATAATATGAAGTTTTTTAAGGATGCGGGTGAAAGCGAAGGGCTTGCCACATCTGTTCAGAGTAATGGCGGCGTATATTTTGTTCCCGCCTTCACTGGTCTGGGTGCGCCATATTGGAATCCCGATGCACGAGGATTGATTGCGGGTCTTAGCCGTGGCACCACCATGGCGCATATCACCCGCGCAGCGTTGGAAGCGCAGGCCTATCAAACGCTCGACCTCATGGCGGCGTTCAAAGGTGACAGCGGGCATGACCCCGATGTCATTCGCGCCGATGGCGGACTTGTCGCCAATCATTTTGTCTGTCAGTTTCTGGCCGATATGCTGGAACGCCCTGTTGAAATTCCGCAAGTCGCGGAGACTACTGCGCTTGGCGCCGCTTATCTTGCGGGCCTTCAATCCGGTATTTATCAGGGGCTGGATGATATTGCGCAGCGTTGGCACTGCGCGCGGCGTTACAAGCCTTCTATGCTCCCCACTCATCGTCAGAATTTGTATAATGGATGGAAAAGGGCGATAGACACATTAATCGGTTGAGAAAGAAAAAGGCGGGGATGAACCCCGCCTTTTGTTATGCTGTTTTCAGATTAACTGCGGAGTCTTTGCCGCGCTCTGAATTGATTTCGTAGGAAAGTTTTTGACCCTCGGCCGGAATGCTAAGACCGGCTCTCTCGACGGCGCTGATATGAACGAACACATCGTTACCGCCATCATTGGGCTGGATAAAGCCAAAGCCTTTTTGTGAATTGAACCATTTAACTGTACCTTGTGCCATGTTGGCCTCCTTTTAAAAAACGCACTTTCGTGCAATGGGCCGCACGGAATTGTGCGGACCAAATCGAAAGCAGAAATGTCTTGGGAAAGAGCCTTGAGGCAAAGTAGCAAGTCAGGTCGTGTATCTCGAATAGTAAGACTATACACGCTACGGCAGGTCAATACGACATATATTCGCGTATTTTGAAAAATAAATGGTGCCCAGGGGCGGGATCGAACCGCCGACACACGGATTTTCAATCCGTTGCTCTACCGACTGAGCTACCGGGGCACGCTCTTCGGTAAAAGGGTTATAGGGGATGATTCCTGCCCTGTCCAGCCTGAATTTGGGGCAAAAACCGCTTTATTTCACAAGATGTTAAGACGGCCTAGCGGTTAAAGCCGTCGATAGTGTCCATCCGCTCGCTTAAAGGCGGTGTGCGGCGGCGGCGGGTAATTTCGACCAGCCCCAGCGCGCTTATCCCATGAATTTGCACGGTGCAGGGGTCTGTATCGAAAATCGGGCCGAGCAGTTTCAGGAATTTCTGCTGGTCGCCCTTTTGATTGAATTTCAGGAAGTCAATCAGGATGATCCCGCCGATATTGCGAAGGCGGATTTGTCGCGCTATTTCCTGCGCCGCCTCAAGATTGACATCCATTGCAGGGCGCGTGTCCCCGCCGCGGTTGACGTCGATGGCGGTCAGGGCCGCCGTATCCTGAATGATCAGGCTGCCGCCATGAATGAGCAGGGCGTAATCCTGAAACAAATCCTCTATATCCCCGAGCAGGCCGCGATAATCAAATAGCGCGAGTTCTGCGTCAGGATCTTCAAGCTCCACAGGTTTGATTTTGGTCACAAGGTCCGGCGCGAAAACTTCGCACCATTCCTCGATCTCCGTATAACGGTCCATCGTAACGATTTCGAGCCGATCGATGAGTTTATCCGCATGGTCGCCGATTGTGCGTTCGAATGCGTCCGGCCCGTCCATGATAAGGTTCGGGTCATCCCCTTTGAAATAGGGCTGTAATCGATCCCAGACATTGTTGAGTATTTTGGCTTCGCGGATCAGGATATCCGTTTGCATGTCCGCGGCGGCGGAGCGCAGGATCAAGCCCTTGTAGGGATCGAAAATTTTCAACATCTCCATCATATTCTCGCGCAGTTTTTTGTCGCGTATGCGGGAGGAAACCTCGTTCTCCTTCATAAAAGGAGCGAGGATGAGATAGCGGCCCGGTATGGTGATATCCATCGACAGTTTGGGTGTTTTGTCTTCGCGCGCGAAGTCAAACTGGTTTTCGTTGTAGAGATATCCGCTCTTAGCCTGGACAGCAACCATTTGCCCTGGCTGTAGCAATTTTCCAATCGCCTTCGCGCCACCTTTGATTATTTTGCCGCTACTGTCTTTTATACGGACATCGGCATTGTGAAGAATGCCTTCGTTATCGCCATCAAGATCAATGAAAGCGGCGTCGAGCGATTTATCGATGCGGGCAACCTTGCCCCAATAGATGGAGCCCCAGCGCACTTCCTCGGCGGCCGGATCAACCTCCAACCCTTGCAGGCGACCCTTGTCGACAGCCGCGACCCACAAGCCGCCATCCAGTTCTTCCACCAGTATTTCCAAGGGTGTTACACCTTTCGCTGATAGCCAAGTCCATCCAATATTCTCATTGTATCATAAAGGGATAGGCCAATGACATTGCTATATGATCCGGATAGGAATTTGATATACGGCGCAAATATTCCCTGAATGGCATAGCTTCCGGCCTTTCCTTGCCATTCGCCGCTTTCTACATAGGCGCTGATTTCCGCATCAGACAGGCGGCGGATAGAAACGGTGGTTTCGATCGTTGCGGATTTGACCTTACCGTTCGGCGCTGCAACACAAATGCCGCCATAGACTTTGTGACGGCGGCCAGAGAGCAGTTGCAAGGCGGTACGTACATCCTTTTCGTCACG
Source organism: uncultured Alphaproteobacteria bacterium (assembly GCA_946481075.1). The sequence continues at coordinate 6,585 of CAMLMC010000005.1, read as the reverse complement.
CGGTTTGTCGAGAATGCGCCGTCCGGCGGCGACCACCGTATCGGCAGCAAGCACAAAGGCATCTGGATTTTCTGCGGCGATTTTCGCGGCCTTACCCATGGCAAGGCGCAGCGCAAGATCGCGCGGCAATTCATTCTTCAAAATAGTTTCGTCGATATCGGCGGGAATGACTTCATCCGGCGTAAGGCCGATCTGCGACAGTAATTCCAGTCTTCGGGGGGAGGAGGAAGCGAGAATCAAAGGCGGGTGTGATCCCGTCATCTTATTTCTCGCGGAAAATGATACGGCCTTTGGTCAGGTCGTACGGCGTCATTTCGACAACGACCGTGTCGCCTTCCAGAACGCGGATGCGGTTTTTGCGCATTTTGCCGGCTGTGTGGGCAAGAACAACGTGATCGTTTTCCAGCTTGACGCGGAACATGGCATTCGGGAGAACTTCCGTCACCGTTCCTTTAAATTCGATCAGGTCTTCCTTGGCCATAAATCCTTCATTCCTTTGGCGTTATTGGGCTCGGAACTGTATAAACCCGCCGCCGCAATATTGCAAATCCGTTTTCGGATTATGGGTTGATTTCTCACCAATATGTGGCTAAGTTATGAAAATGTTAAAGGAGGTTGTAAGCTATGTCATATGATCCGGAACAAGCCAAAATGGAATATAATAGGCGTAAACTCCAAGAAAAATGGACGGGGGGGAGCAAATCCACCGATTCTGAGCCGACACATTTTGTTTCGCACGATGATGCCAAGCATAATCCCGGCCGCGTGAAACCCGGTAGCCAAAACCCAAGCAGACAGCCATGAGTAAAAACAGGCCCAGCGATGAGGAAATTCACGCGGTCGCCTTTAATAGAATGGCGGCGCAGCAGGCTGGCAATGAAAATCCGCGCCGTAGGGATGACCCTGTTTTCATCGTAGAAAAACGAATGGATTTAAAAGAAGCGATTGCCGTTGCAACAGAGGCGATGAAGAATAATCCTGAAGGTCCTGCCAATCCCCGCCGTGTCGATGCACCCTTGGCAGAGGACTGTATTCGCCCTGCAAAAAAATCTAACGAACCGCAGCCCTGAATTTCGCGATCCAGTCTTGCATGATATCCGGCATGGTCTTGAGCGCCGTGCGGTTGACGATCAAACGTGATGAGACATCCAATATTTTTTCCACTTCGACAAGGTCGTTCGCCTTTAACGTGCTGCCCGACGATACAAGGTCCACGATGCGGCGGGCAAGGCCGAGGGATGGGGCAATCTCCATCGCGCCATTCAGTTTGATGCATTCTGCCTGAACACCGCGGGCAGCAAAATATTTGCGGGTGAGGTTCGGGTATTTCGTGGCGACGCGCACGTGGCTCCACTGGCCCGGCTTATCCTTATCCACTTCATCCTTATGCATGGCGACCGACAGGCGGCAGTGACCGATTTTCAAATCCACCGGCGCATATAATTCCGGATAGTCGAATTCATCGAGCACATCGGAGCCGGCCACGCCCAGATGCGCGGCGCCGAACGCCGTGAAGGTGGCCACATCGAAAGACCGGACGCGGATGATGGACAGGTTCGGCAAATTTGTTTTGAATTGCAGAAGGCGCGATTTTTCATCGAAAAACGCAGGCTCCGGCTCTATTCCGCAGGCGCCGAGCATCGGTGCGAGTTCTTCCAGAATGCGGCCTTTGGGCAGGGCGAGGATGAGGTTTGGTTCTTGGCTCATAGATGAGTTTTAACCATGAATAGCCCAAAATGCCAGTTAAAGATGGGGCTGGTCTTTTACAAATAGCGGGGTTGTTTTTGAGGCCGATGTGCGGCTTTCCACCATGGCATCCAGCTTGTCGAGGGCCTTGTAGATAAACAGGCCAAGTTCCGTGTCTTCCTTGACGATGCTTCCGGCAATCGGAAATGCGTGCGTAACGGTCGCTTTAGCTTCTTTCAAAGGTATATAATTGAAGTCATGCGACATGTAATCCAGTTGCCTTAGAACATCTATGGAGGCAAGGCACCATGCTTCGGGTGTGGGTTTTTCGTCGTCCTCCAGACCATTGTCTCCGATATCGCAGGCCTCATTCCAGATTTTTAAAGCGCGGTCCAGAATTGACTGATATTTCTCGGCGTCTTTGGATAGGGGAATTTTTACGAATTCATCACAAATAGCGGCCATAATGAGTGCTTCACGATCATAGTTAGGCAGATCTTTGAAGAAGTCTTCTTCGAATTCCCGAATAAGATTAAACCCCATTTCGGCATGCATTAATGTTTGTAGGGTAAGAGTTTCTTTATCGCCTATGGGAGTGCCCACTCGATATTCGGGATTTAACTTTGTGCAGTTTGCGACATGGGTGATTGCGGCGCGTTCGATCGATTGCTCCGGATGAACCATCAGCTCATTGAAGATAAAATCGAGATTGGCTTCGGCATCATAATTGTTTACGGGCCATGGCATCGTTGTTGCCGGAATCTTGAAATCTTCCGTCAATGCTTGAAAATCATGTGTTAGTGTCTTTATATCCGCGTCATTTGCAGCGATAATTATATTGCCCATGGTTACATCCTTAAATCATTGTCATTGTCGGGAAGAATGTACCAATCCCCCATCTTGCACGGCGCAAGATGCCTGGCGAGGGCGGTGTGGGCAATATCCATTTTATCCATGAGGTATCGGCCAATCGCTTCATCGGTTGTCAGGATTGATCGCAATGGTCTAAAGAAAGTTTCCTCTAAATCCCGTAACAGCCGGGGGTCGGCCTGCGTGTGGTCTGCGATAATAACATCCAGAGCATCATCGGCATTAATATAGGCCAGGAAGAGGCTTTCAGGTTCATATCCGGCCGACAGGTTTTTGCCGCCGGTGGTTGCCAGATCGAGAGATTCTTCTAGGAAAATCACGGCCAGTTCTACCATCTCTTCATCAAACTGATCCAGTTCGGGGGCATTTTTATCGTGCAGTGAGTAGGCCTTCAGGGTTTCATCGCAAATCATGGCCATTGACAGCGCGCCGCGTCTCATTTCGTCATGATCCGGAAACGAGATGTCCACAAATTGTTCGAAGACATGACTGCGATTGGCGAGGTTTTCAAAAAGGTAATCAAAAGTATTTCGCCGGGCCACGGCTATGGATTGCGCGCTGTTTTGATACCCGCTCTGAATTGCATTGAAGACATAGGAGATGGCGCGGCGATTGATATCCAGTTCCATGTTGATATGGAGTTTCTGAATCAGAAGGGCGGGTGATTCTTGTCCTATCGTGTAGATGTCATCATTCAGCATTATATTTTACACAGTTACTTTTGGTCAGATATTACTTCTCGCTCACCCGTTCTATGTCCGCGCCGACATTGGTCAGTTTGGCGACAATATTTTCGTATCCGCGTTCAAGGTGATAAATGCGGTTCACGATGGTTTCACCTTCCGCGGCAAGTCCGGCGAGGACGAGGGCTACGGAGGCGCGTAGATCGGTAGCCATCACCTCCGCTCCGCGCAAACTTGAAACGCCACGCACGATGGCGGAATTGCCCTGCACGGAAATATTTGCACCCATGCGCACAAGCTCCGGCACATGCATGAAGCGGTTTTCAAAAACGGTTTCGGTGACCATGCCGGCGCCCTTGCACATCGTCAGCATCGCCATGAATTGCGCTTGAAGGTCTGTGGCAAAGCCGGGATAGGGCTCTGTCATGATGTCGATGCCTTGCAGATTGCTGCCATTGCGATAGACGATCACATCGTTTCCATCTTGCTCGATCTTCATGCCAGCGCCGCGAAGCGGGCCAATGAGGGACGCTAGAAGATCGGTGCGTGTGTTTTTGAGGCGTACTTCACCGCCGGTCAGACCGACGGCACACATATAAGTGCCGGTTTCAATACGGTCCGGAAGACACGCGTGGTTGACGCCGTTCAATGACTGAACACCTTCAATACGGATTTCGGATGTGCCAAGGCCTTCGATTTTTGCGCCCATCGCGATGAGGGCGTTGCCCTGATCGACGATCTCCGGCTCGCGCGCGGCATTCGACAGGATCGTGGTGCCTTTGGCGAGCGTTGCCGCCATCATAATGTTTTCGGTTGCGCCAACAGACACGAACGGGAACGTGATATGTGCGCCTTTCAGGCCGCCTGCTGGCGCGGTTGCCTTGATATAGCCGCCATCCAGTTCTATGGTCGCGCCCATGGCTTCAAAGCCTTTGAGATGCAGGTCAACAGGACGCGTGCCGATGGCGCACCCGCCCGGCATGGAAATTTCTGCTTTTCCTTCGCGAGCGAGGAGGGGGCCGAGCACGAGAACGCTCGCGCGCATCTTGCGCACAAGGTCATACGGCGCGGTTGTCGTCTTGATTGTCGGTGTATGGAGCATCGCAACGCCATCGGAGCGCAGCGCCACGCGCATACCCAGATAATCGAGCACTTCGGACAGCGTGCGCACATCACCGAGAGTGACGGGCATGTTCGTGAACTGCACCGGTTGATCCGTGAGAAGTGCCGCGCACATATGCTTCAGGCCTGCGTTCTTCGCGCCACTGATCGGAATATCGCCGTTCAAACGGTTGCCGCCGCGCACACGCAATTTATCGAGCGTGGATGTCTTCACTTCACCGTGAATGATCTCGACGACTTTGCCATCGCCATTGTCCTGTTTGATGCTCGAGGCTTTTATTTGTGTCATTCTTAGTCCTTCATGCGTGGCAATGTGACGCCGCGCTGGCCCATGTATTTTCCGGCGCGGTCGGCGTAGGAAACTTCGCAAGGCTCTGATCCTTTGAAGAACAGAAATTGCGCCACGCCTTCATTCGCGTAGACTTTCGCGGGCAGGGGCGTGGTGTTGGAAATTTCCAATGTCACATGGCCTTCCCATCCCGGTTCCAGCGGCGTGACATTCACGATGAGGCCGCAACGCGCATAAGTGGATTTGCCTAGGCAGATGACGAGCACATCCTTTGGAATGCGGAAATATTCAACCGAGCGGGTGAGGACGAATGAGTTCGGCGGGATGATACATTCATCGACTTCGCGGTCGACGAACGAACTCGCGCTGAAATTTTTAGGATCTACCACCGCATTGTCGACATTTGTGAAGATTTTGAATTCGTTGGAACAGCGCGCGTCGTAGCCATAGGACGACAAGCCATAGGAAATGACGCCCGCATGATTTTGTTTTTCGACGAACGGTTCAATCATGCCTTGGTTCAAGGCGAGGTCGCGGATCTGCGCGTCCGATAATATGCCGGGCAGCGATTGACGCATGGCCCTTTCGTCCGTGGGGATTTCATCATTCAGCGGTCTGAGGTTTTGCATTTTCTTGTCCCTTGCTCTGCTCAGTAACGGCTTTGCGGCGTTTCAGATTTTCGCGCAAAGCGGCCGCGCGCTTTTCCGCCTTGATGGCGGCGGCTTCCTTGCCTTTGTCGCTCAAAGTTCCTGACATCGTTACCTATTTTCGTAAATATGGGGCTGACTATAGACAAATGGCCCGTTTGTTTCCAGTCCTAATATCCATCTGTCCCCTTTAAAAAGGCGGAGAGCGGGCCAAATTTTGGCATTCAAGCGGTTCCCGCTTGGAACAGAATCATTTTCGTTTCGTTCATGTAACTGAATCAGGCACGGCCCCGGCCCGTCTATGTCCCCCTAACACGTTGATTGGAGATATATCATGTCCTCAAAATCCCTTCTTCTGACCGCCGCGGCGGTCGTCATTATTCCGGTTTCCGCTCAAGCGCAGGTCAATGCCACGTATCAGAACCAGCCATCGCCGCTATCGGGTGTTTATGCCGGCGGTTTTGGAGGATATAGCTGGAACGAAACCGACACGGCCGCGGGGGCGGACCTGAGTGTCGATGGCGGCGATTACGGGCTGTTCCTTGGCTATCAGCTCGATGCCCTGATGGATCGCTCGCTCGGACTTGGCATCAACGGTGCGATCGAGGCGCATTATGCCTGGTCTGATGCCGATGACACAGTCGGCGGGGTGAACATCGAAAAGGACCATGAATGGGGGGTCAGCTTCCGCCCCGGCCTGTCATTTGTTGACGATGCTATGCCGTTCGGTATCAAGCCTTACGGGATTATAGGTTATAAGCGCGCAAATTTCGAAGCGACCACCGCAGGTGTATCGGATGACGAGGACTTCGATGGCTTCGAGCTTGGTTTTGGCACGGAACTCATGGCCTATAATGATTTCGGGGTCCGCCTTGATTACTCCCATACATGGTATGAGGACAAATCGGGTTTCGACCCGAGCGGAGACGACCTGCGCCTTGGCGTTGCGTACCACTTCTAAGCCTTTGGAATTTAAAGAAGTCGGGCCCTTTCATCGGGCCCGATTTTTTGTTTTTTGGGTGATGACAGGGGGGATTTTATCGGTTATGGTCCCATCCGTCCTTCTCAGGAGGGCTGTTGTAGCTCAGTGGTAGAGCACTCCCTTGGTAAGGGAGAGGTCGAGAGTTCAATCCTCTTCAACAGCACCATTTCCCGCTAAAACCTAGCCTTTTCCCATGTTCGAGCTGCGCCTAAATTTGCGTCCCTTCTTAATAATTTCTTAAACTGGAAGGAATAAGCTAAAATTTGAGATAAAAGTAAATGGGGGACGGCCATGTTTAAGACACGC
>CAMLMC010000004.1 GCA_946481075.1 uncultured Alphaproteobacteria bacterium | reverse complement strand
TTGCGGTATTCGCACGGATGGCGCGGCTTATTGCTGGGGATCAAACTCTAATGGTCAACTAGGTGATGGTACTACAACCCAGAGCACAATACCTGTTGCAGTTACGGGCGATTATAAATTCGTACAAATATCGCCCGAGGGGAGTTCCTCCTGCGCTATTCGCACAGATGGAATAGCATATTGTTGGGGGAGCAACTGGACCGGACAGTTGGGAGATGGCACCACCACGCAACGCAATATTCCAACAGCAGTCTCCGGCGGTCATCCTTTCGCTTCACTTGCAATGGGTGCAACCCGAACCTGTGGTATAGCCTCAAGTGGATCAGCTTATTGCTGGGGTGCTGCAGCGGTAGGAAATGGCACGGGGTCCACAGCGTATATCCCCACCCACGTCCTCGGTTTCTCCATGCTCGATTACCAACAAGTCCCGTATCAATTCGGTGACGACGGCGTGGCATGCGGCGCGGGAATAACGGGCACCGTGAAATACACCACGGCAAACGGGCTTGAGGTCTGCGACGGCACATCTTATGGCCCCGTTGTTGTGCCGAGCGGTGCGACCAGCCAATACCGATATAACGGATTGTATGAAGGGAAGATTGCCGCGGGGTTTAGCCATACCTGCGCCCTTCGTCTTGATGGCTCTGCCTACTGCTGGGGGCGTAACAATGTCGGGCAGGTGGGCGATGGCACAACCGTCGATAAGACTACACCGGCACAGGTATTGGGCGGTCACAAATTTGTACAAATTACAGCGGAACATTACCACACTTGCGGCCTTCGCAGCGATGGTGCGGTTTATTGCTGGGGCGAAAACACAAACGGGAAACTGGGCGATGGCACGACGACAAACAGGAGCTCTCCCGTTCTTGTTTCCGGCAGCCATAAATTTGTGAAAATTGCTGCCGGGCTTGGCCAGACTTGCGGTATTCGCGCAGATGGCGCGGCCTATTGCTGGGGGTATAACGGCGTCGGACAACTCGGCACAGGTAACACAACAAATAGTACAACGCCCGTTGCGGTGACTGGCGGTCATAAATTTACAGACATATCTAGTGAAGAAGAGCACACTTGCGCCCTTAAAGACAATGGCGCGGCCTACTGCTGGGGAGAAAACGATGTTTCGCAACTAGGCGATGGCACGACGACCAACAGGACAGCGCCCACGGCCGTAAGTGGAGGGCATGTTTTTACCGGCGTCTTCGTCGGCCATAACTACTCATGCGGTATCAATACGGCCAGTGATACTTATTGTTGGGGCGCGAACGTCGACGGGAAGTTGGGCGATGGCACGACAACAACGCGTTCAACGCCGACGCTGGTTACGGGCGGTCATAAATTTATCCTTGTGGCGCCCGGTGAGGATCATACCTGCGCCCTTCGTACGGACGGGCTGGCCTATTGCTGGGGATACGGTAGTAGCGGCCGATTGGGGGACGGCACAACGGTTTCCAAATCTGTGCCAACCCCCGTTCTTGCCTCTTATAGTTTCGTAAGTCTGGCAGCGGGCCATGATCAAAGCTGCGGTATTTCATCAAGCGGTTCTATTTACTGCTGGGGCAAAAATGACATGTATCAGGGAGGCAATGGCACCACCACAAATGTCACGAATCCCACCCATGTCTCCGGTTTATCCATGGTTGATCTTCAAGGCGGCAGCTTCCGGTTTGGTAATGACACAACAACATGTTCGGCCAGCAATGTTGGCACGTTGCGCTATGTCAGTCCCGCAACATGGGAATATTGCAACGGCACCGCGTGGGGGGCGTTCTGAGGATGGTCGCATGGAACAATAAACAACACCAATCCGGAAATGTTATCTTCACGTTGTTCGCGGCTGTTGGCATGGTTGGATTAATCGGCGTTGGCACTGTTACGGCGGTCAAAGGTCCCGCGAATGTTATCAATCAAATCACGCAATATAGCGTCGTTGAAAACGAAATGATTGCTGCCGGTAAGCTTGCGCTGAATAGCATTACACGCGCTCCATCCGGCGGTGATTGCGATGCGGATAGTATGCCGGAACCGCCCGCATGGGCGGCGGCGGGCGGAGCGCCCGCACCAACAGGTGGCGGGCTTCTGCCCACCGATATCGGCGCATCGCAACAGGATGCATGGAAGACAAGATATGGATACTGTGCGTGGGATCATGGCACAGCGCGGATTGCCGGAACCTGCGCCGTCGATAACAGACTGGAGGGGGAAGAAGATGCTTCCGGCGTGGTGGTCGCGGTCATTTCGGCGGGTCCCGATCAAATATTCCAGACCTCTTGCGCGAATGCGGCGGGCGGCTATGTCGTGCGTGATAACGACAGCGACGATATCGTTCTGACCCATAGTTTTTCCGATGCGCGCGCGATGGGCGGCGGCGCGGGCGAACTGTGGAATATTAAATCCGGGTCACCCGAGACGGCCGAAATCGCCAAGAGCCTTGAAATCGTCGATGGCGGCGGGGTCAAGGTCGCGGGGGTTGACAGGGATACGGGGATTGGCGAATTCGCCGAACTGATCACCGAAAAAATTTCCGGTAAATCGGGCGCATCGGTGGAAATTGCAGGGCCGATCCAACTCGCCGATGAAACGCTGGCCACCGATGGCGTTTGCGCGGCGGGCACGGCGGGCACGCTGCGCTATCACGCAACCAATGGTATGGAAATCTGCGATGGCAGCGCCTATGTCGCCGTGACGGGCGGTAATGGTGGCGGCGGGGGAAGTTATAGCGGGCTTTACGAGGGGAAGATTACGACTGGTAGCAATCATGCTTGTGGCCTACGTAGTGACGGTGCGGCCTATTGCTGGGGTGATAACCAGTATAATCAGATCGGTGATGGCACAACAACCAACAGAAGCTCCCCAACACCGGTTGCTGGAGGTCATAAGTTCGTGCAGATCGAGGCGAGTTACCATAGCACTTGCGGCTTGCGTGCAGATGGAACGGCCTATTGCTGGGGGTATAATGCGGGCGGTTCTTTGGGTGATGGCACAACAACCAACAGAAGCTCCCCAACACCGGTTGCTGGAGGTCATAAATTTGCACGTATAAACATGAGCTCTACTCCGTGCGGTATACGTACAGATGGAGCAACCTATTGTTGGGGTACAAATACTACCGGCCAAATAGGAGATAACACTACCACAAACCGCACATCGCCGACGCTGGTTTCCGGCGGTCATAAATTTGTTAAAATTGTTGGTGGATCATATCACACCTGTGGTTTACGTGTGGATGGTGCGGCCTATTGCTGGGGCAGAAATACAGACAATCAGCTTGGCGATGGCACAACAACCAACACCTACGCACCTATAGCAGTGAGCGGTGGTCATAAATTTATCCAGATATCGGGAGGGTCGTATCATACTTGTGGTCTACGCGCTGACGGAAAAACCTATTGTTGGGGTCGTAATGATTACTCACAACTAGGCGATGGGACAACTACCCTGAGTTCTACGCCCAAATCTGTGTTGGGTGATCAGACATTTAAGGAAATAGCTAGCGGTTATTATCATGTATGCGGAATTGAAGCATCTGGTGCGAGCTATTGCTGGGGATTAAATAATATGGGTCAGTTGGGTGACAATACGATGTCTAATAAAGGCGCACCGACACCAGTTCTGGGCGGCCAAAAATTTACAAAAATTGTAGGAAGTATGTACAACACCTGTGGCATAGAGTCGAATGGTGCAGTCTATTGTTGGGGCGGTAATGCATACGGCCAGCTAGGCGATGGAACTACGGGGTATAAAACAATCCCCACCCATGTCCTCGGCTTCTCCATGGTGGACGTACAAAACCGTCCATATAAATTCGCGCAAGACTCGGTCGCCTGCGGCGCGGGGCGCGAAGGGACAGTCCATTATCACGCCAGCAATGGAATAGAACTTTGCAACGGCACATCCTATGGCCCCGCCTATACCGACCAGCCTTTCAGCCAGTATGATTACAACGGCCTGTTCGAAGACCGTCTGAGCGGCGGATACGAACATATGTGCGGTCTGCGGCCCGATGGTCAGGCCTATTGCTGGGGCGCGAACTGGAGCGGACAGTTGGGCGATGGCACAACGGTCGCCAAATCCGTTCCAACCATTGTGAGCGGCGGCCATACATTTGTGCAGATCGATAGCGGCGCGGAACATACATGTGCGTTAAAGGCGGACGGTACGGCATGGTGCTGGGGTGAAAACGCACCGGGCGCCATCGGCGATGGCACCACGGTGGATAAATCCGTGCCCACGGCCGTCTCCGGTGGCCATAAATTTACGCAGATCGAGGCGGGGGAATATTCCAGTTGCGGCGTGCGCACAGACGGTCTCACCTATTGTTGGGGCAGCAATGTATCGGGACAGATAGGCGATGCTAGCTGGACCAACCGTACGGCGCCGGTCGCCATAAGCGGCGGTTATAAATTCATCAAATTTGCGCTGGGACAATCCATGGCCTGCGGCATTGTGGCGGGCGGGCAGGCCTATTGCTGGGGATACAACGAATATGCTTCTGTCGGCGATGGCACAAACACCGACCGCAATGTTCCTACGGCGGTGATTGGCGGACTGTCCTTTGTCGACATTAAACCAGGGATGAGCAGTTCCTGCGGCATTGTTACAAATGGCGATGGATATTGCTGGGGCCAGAATAGCGATGGTCAATTAGGCGATGGTACGACAACGAACCGTTCTACGCCCACGCTTGTGACCGGTGGTCATAAATTCACACAGCTTGGCCCTGATACATGGCATACTTGTGGTCTGCGCCATGATGGCGTCATGCTTTGCTGGGGGCAGAATGCATCGGGGCAAGTGGGTGATGGCACGACAACCGGCCGGAGCAGTCCGACCGTTGTTCTTGGAAACGGCACATACGCCAAAATCGCGCCCGGCACCTATCACACTTGCGGGATCAAGGCGAACGGCATGGTTTTATGCTGGGGCGCGAACTGGAGCGGCGAACTAGGCGATGGCACGACGACCAGTCGGTCGACCCCTGCGCCCGTTCCGCAGTTTTCATTGATGGACCATCAAAACCGCAGCTTTATGTTCGCCAATGATACAAACACGTGCAGCGCGGATCTTGCGGGGACGATGCGTTATACGGGGGGCACGCCGAAATATGATTACTGCAACGGCACGGCGTGGGTTGCGTTCACGGACCCTTCGCAAGTAACGCCGTGGAGAAAGATCACAGCAAAAGGAGGTTTTTATAGTTGCGGACTTCGCAGCGATGGAGTCTCTTATTGTTGGGGACACAACAATTATGGCCAGATTGGCGACGGCACAACAACACAAAAATTGGTACCGACAGCCGTGTCCGGTGGACACGTATTTACACAGCTGACAACCGGAGCCAACCATAACTGCGGCCTGAAGGACAATGGTGCGGCCTATTGCTGGGGCCTCAACCAGTATGGCCAGATTGGTGACAATACGACTGTTGACAAGAGCGTGCCAACAGCCGTATCCGGCGGGCACGTGTTCACGCAACTAATAACAGGGCGCAATCATCCCTGTGGGCTTAAAGACGACGGCACTGCCTATTGCTGGGGATATAATAGTAATGGCCAGATTGGTGACAATACGACTGTTGATAAGAGCGTACCAACAGCCGTATCCGGCGGGCACGTGTTCACGCAACTTGCAGGCGGGAACACCCATACATGCGGTCTGAAAGACAATGGCACGGCCTATTGCTGGGGATTTAATATGTATGGGACTTTGGGCGACAGCACAACAACCCAGAAATTGGTGCCGACAGCCGTATCCGGCGGGCATACTTTTACCCAGATTGCGTTAGGGTATTATCATACATGCGGCCTGAAAGACGATGGCACGGCTTATTGCTGGGGGTATAATAATTACGGCCAGCTAGGTGACGGTACTACAGTCAACAAGAGCGTACCAACAGCCGTGTCGGGCGGGCATGTGTTCACTCAACTTGCCAGCGCAGGAGACTTTACTTGCGGTCTTCGTAACGATGCGGCGGTCTATTGCTGGGGGTATAATGCCTTTGGTCAGCTAGGTGATAATACGACAGTTAACAAAAGCATACCAACGGCCGTGTCGGGCGGGCATTCGTTTAAGCAGCTTACAAGTTCAAGACTTCATAGCTGTGCCATACGTAATGATGGTGCGATCTACTGCTGGGGATACAACAGCAATGGTCAGCTTGGCGACGGGACGACAACTCAGCGCGAAGTTCCTACAGAAATTTTAGCTCCATAGCCCTGATGTTGCTAAGCATTCCCCGCCGTCGCCGTGATCGGCGCGGATTGGTCGCGCCGTTGCGACAGATACATTCCGCGGAAGTCGATTGGGTTCAGATAAAGGGGCGGGACGCCGCCTGCCGCGCTGACATTGGCGACCAGTTGCCGCACAAACGGGAACATCATGGCGGGTACGTCGATATAAAGTGTCGGGTTGATACGGTCCGCCGGCGCATCCTTGATGGTGACCAGCGCGCCATAAACGATTTCACAGATAAAGACGACCTGACCTTCGCGGGTTGCCTTGACGTTCAGGCTCAAGGCACTTTCATAGAGATCGGGGTTCTGGTCATCCGGCACGCGGCGCGCATCCAGCATGATGTTGATGTCCATTTCAGGCCGCGCCTTCGACGGACGGAGGCTGTCCGGCGCGTTCGGGTTTTCAAACGAAAGATCCTTCACATATTGTGCGTGAACCATAACGGGAAGATCCGGCACATCGACATCGACGCGGGACTTTGAATCGCTTTGGTTCTGATCGGACATAATTCTCTACCTCTTTGGATTGAGGTTTTTGGGTAGCATGAAGACGGCCGGCTTACAAGCCCGTGCGCGGCGGGTTCAGGGGCGCTGCATCCTCCCGCACCCGGATAAATTCGCCTTCGATAACGCCCGTATCCGGATGAACCACCGTGCCATCAACGCCGTAACGACGGGTGAGAAAATCTTTCATATACTTGCGAATGAAGGGGGCCAGAAGCGCGAAGGCCAGGATATCGCTGAGAAATCCCGGCACGAAGAGCAGGATCCCCGCCGCCATCAGGCAGGCGCCGTCGAACATTTCGTCAACCGGCATCAACCCGCGATCCAGCGCCGATTTCAGGCGGGCGAGGAGGCCGAGCCCCTGATGCTGGACCAGCGCCACGCCCAGAATTCCCGCGCCGAAGAACAACGCAAGCGCCGCCAGAAAGCCAATGGCATCGCCCACCATAACGAATATGGCGATTTCGAGGAAAACAAGCGCCACCGCGCCATATAAAAAGATCATCCTAATCCTTGCTTTTTGGGCCATTCGCCGCCAGATTAGGCGGGAAAGCGTTCCTTTGTTGATGATTACCGTGCTAAACTTAAGGAACATTTCAAGATTATCAACCGATATCAATAAAGAAAGCGATCCATTGCAAGCCGAACTCCTTCTTTATGCCCTGATTGCCGCCGGACTGGTTTTCTGGCTGCGTTCCATCCTTGGAACCCGTCACGGGGACGAGCGTGAACGCCCGAACCCTTTTACCATCCAGCCAGACAAGCAGGCGGATATCGACGGGGTAAAGCCCGTCCCATCCGCCTTTAGCGCAGACGATGATATGCCGCTGTCCATCGATACGCGGCCTGTCTTGCCGCGTAATGTGAGTGTCGAGGGCGGGATCGCAACCGAAGACGGGCTGGCGATGATCGGCCACCAGATGCGGGACTTCGATATTGCAACATTTGCACAAGGTGCGCAGGACGCCTTTGCGATTATCGTCGAGGCGTTCGCGCAAGGCGACCGCGATACACTGCAGAATCTTTTAACTCCGCATGTGTATGCCGCATTCGACCACGCCCTCAAGCAGCGTGAACAAAGCGGTGAGAGCGTTTCAACCGAAATCCATTCCGTGCGCCGCGCTGAAATTATGGGGGCGGAAGTTGTAGACGGCGAAGCGCGTGTCACCATGCGTTTTATTGCGGATGAAACATGCGTCGTTCGTGATAAGGACGGCGCCATTCTGTCCGGCGACCCGGACCGGATTACCGAGATGAACGATATCTGGACTTTTGCAAGGCCGTTAAAAAGCCGTGATCCACGCTGGCTTCTCCATGAAACCCGCGATGGCGATGTGAAGGAACAAGAGCGCACGCCCGTTCCGGATTCGCACATCGTTTAACAACGACGTTGCAGCAATGCGCAAAGCAATCCATACTCGCCAGAGTATGGATTTTTTGTCTATCCGGAGGTCATCCATGAATATTCGTTTCACGATTTTGTCGACTCTGTTATTCCTGTCCGCCTGCGCTGGAACAGGACCGAAACTGGACGCAGAGTCGAAAGAGCCGGTGTTCAAAGCATCCTCCTTTTCCACGCTTCCCGGATGGAATGAAGATGATTTGTTTGATTTCCGCGAAGCATATGAGGCCAGTTGCGCCCGCATCATGAAACGCTCACCAGATGAGAAGTTTTCCGCGAATCCTGTCTTTGGCACATATGGGCCATGGCAGGAAAATTGCCGCAGGCTGCAAGGCATAACAGCGACGGATGGCACCGCCATCCGCGGCTTCATGGAAAACAATTTCAAGGTTGTCGAAGTCAGCGACGGCAGCAGCACGGAAGGACTTTTTACAGGGTACTATGAATCCACACTGAATGGGTCGCGCACGAAACACGGAGCCTATCAGCATCCGCTGCTGGCCCGTCCCGATGATCTTGTGATGGTTGACCTTGGTGAATTCCGCGAAGAGTTGAAGGGCCAGCGCATTGCGGGGCGCGTTCTTGCCGGGAAATTAAAGCCTTACGAAACGCGGGAACAGATTGTTGCCGGTAAGCTGGCGGGGGCAAAACCTATCGTCTATCTCGATGATCCGCATGATGCCTTTTTTGTGCAGGTCCAAGGCTCCGGCATTGTGCATCTTGATGATGGGTCCATTATGCGCGTTGGCTATGCCGGCCAGAACGGCCATGTTTATTACGCGATCGGACGCGAACTGGTAAAGCGCGGCATTTATAAGAAAGAGGATGTGTCGATGGAATCGATTACGCGCTGGATGCGGGAAAATCCGGCACAGGCCGATGAATTGATGAACACCAACAAATCCTATGTATTCTTTGAAGAAATGAAGAACGAGGGCACGGGTACAGGACCGAAAGGCGGCGAAGGGATTGCACTCACCGCACAAAGATCGCTCGCTATCGATCACAGTCTGTTCCCTTATGGGTTCCCTGTCTTTTTGTCCGCCGATGTGACGGATCTTTCGGGCAAGACATTCAACCGCCTGATGATGGCGCAGGATACAGGTGGCGCGATCCGCGGGCCGGTGCGCGGCGATGTGTTCTGGGGATCGGGTGCGGCGGCAGAAGCGAAGGCCGGTCCGATGAAGGCCAAGGGCCGTTACTGGTTCCTTATTCCAAAGGGGATTTAACACCTGCCCATTTCGTGCGACAATGGGGTTATGATCATTTTCGGCTTCACATTGCTCGAATTCATGGAACTGCTCAGCTATATCGCCACGGTGGTCGGTATACCGCTGGCGGTGGGTACGTTCATGCTTCAAGAACGCAAAGAGCGGCAGAACGAACAGGAAGAAATCTATGACAAGCTGATGGGGCACTACGCCGAGATTCAGGAAAAACTGTTTGAATATCCCGAGCTCGACATGCATAGCCAGCCTAGCGGCGACCCCGAAACACAGCGGCGGCAATATATTCTCTATGAGATGCTGATATCGCTTTTTGAACGCGCCTTTATCCTTCTCGAAAGCGAAAAGGATCCCGCCTATCAACGTATGTGGAACAGCTGGGTCGATTACATCCAATCGTGGCTGGACAAACCGAACTTCGTGGCGGCCCTCCCGGCCCTTATGAAAGGGGAGGATCCCGATTTTGTCGCCTATGTTGCAAAATTGTCAGGCCTGGATTTAAAACATTGATATGTATTGATTTTTTATATGCGGCGGACAGCTTCGTGCCTGCTTCTTCCTGACGTCTCTAATATACAAAATGTGGCTTGCGCATTGATCTACAAAGGAAAATCGCGTATTTTCGGCAAGGGTATCTGATAAGCATTTTTCCATACGGGCTTATAAAGGCCCCATCATAAAATATTGATTTTTTTTCGGGGCAGAAAATGACAGCCGCACGCAACATGCATTCTCATCTGGGCTTTGGCGCTCGCGCACTCGGTCTTTTAATGGCCGGCACCTTCTTTACATCGGCGGCATATGCGCAGCTTAACAACCAGAGCACGATCGCGGACCCCGCCCGTGCCGGTGAAGAATTCCGTCAGCCAGACATGATGCCACGGGTGGAGCCGGAAATACGCGTGAATCGTCCGCAGGCAGTGGGTGCACCGGACGGCGCCGAAAAAATCACATTCACCTTGAATAGCATCAATGTCGAAGGCAATTCGGTCTACACGGGCGAAGAACTGGCCACTGTGTATCAACACCGTCTGGGAACAACGCAAAGCCTTGCCGATGTTTATGCGATTGCCAACGAGCTGATGCTTCAATACCGCAATGATGGGTACATCCTGACGCAGGTTGTCGTGCCGCCGCAGGAAATAGAAGGCGGTAATGTCACGCTTCGTGTCGTTGAAGGATTCATAGACCAGATCAGGATCGAACAATCGGAAAACGCCGGCAACGTCAACATGGCGAATATCGAATCCTATGCGCGTCAAATCCGCACGGGCGGGCCGCTCAATGCCCGCGATCTCGAACGCGAATTGCTGATCATCAATGATTTGCCGGGCGTAACGGCGCGGAGCGTTTTAAGCCCTTCACCCAGTGTAACGGGCGCTGCCGATATCCTGATCATCGTGGATTATGATCCGGTTGACGGTTTGATCGGCCTTGATAATTACGGCAGTCGCTACCTCGGCCCGACACAGGCGACAGGCGCGGTTACATTGAATTCGATGCTGGGTCTGAATGAAGCCATTACAGCGCAGATCGTACACGCTCCCATCAATTCGGAACGTGAGCTTTCCTATGGCGCTCTGAGCTATGAACAGCCGGTTGGCCCCTACGGCACACGCATCCGGTTTTCGGGAACGGTAGCGGACACCGAACCCGGGTGGAATCTCGACCAGTTTGATGTGCGCGGCAATGCCTGGACGCTGAGCGCGGGCCTCGTCCATCCCATCATCCGCTCCCGTTCGGAAAACCTGAATAGCCGCCTCACGCTCGACTGGCGGAAGGTGCGCAGCGCCAACAATATCGAAGACACACGCATGGACCGCATCGTGGCCCTGCGCGCCGGTGCCCGCTATGAATTCCTTGATACGCTTCTGGGGATTGGTGCCAATACGATCGATGCGGAAATCTCAAAAGGTCTGAACCTTTTCGGCACCAGCGAGGAAGGCGATGCAAACATGACCCGCGCCAATGCCGATCCGCAATTCACCAAGTTGGAAGTTGAATTGCAACGGTTGCAGCGCATCACGAACGGGGTCAATCTTCTTGTCGGCGCGCGCGGTCAATGGGCTAGCAACGCCTTGCTATCTTCGGAAGAATTCGGTGTCGGCGGTATCAATAGCGGCCGCGGATACGACCCATCCGAAATCACAGGTGATGACGGCCTGGCCGCGAAGGTCGAATTGCAATGGAAAGAACCGGTCGACATCGACAGCCGTTTTGTCGATAGCTATCAGCTCTATGGCTTCTATGATGTAGGCACGGTCTGGAACAAGGACGCAACGACGGCGGCGCAGGAGCGTGATTCCATTGCTTCTGTCGGTGCAGGCATGCGCTTTGACCTTCCCTATGACATCGATGCGAATGTGGCGGTGGCAAAGCCGCTGACGCGGCGCGTGTCCACCGAAGGGGACAAAGACCCGAAAGTGTATTTCAGCATCAATAAAAGATTTTAGAAAAAATAAAAACCGGGCAGATGACCCGGTTTTTTATCGCGTTGACCGTATGATTACGGGCGTAGTATTTCCATGCCGTTGACCGTCGTCACTTCTTCATCGGCCAGCGCCTTTGGCGCCGTGTTGGTGAAGGCTGCGGAGAATTCATCACTGCCCGCCGCAGTTTCGATGTTGTTCAGAGCGGCGGCGTCATCGGCAAAATCGGCCTGCGGCGCGCTGGCGTAAATTTCTTCAAAGCTGGGGCCGGAAGGAAGCGTATCTTGCTGAACCGCCGCGACGGTTGCGGAAGGCGCCGCGCCGGATTGCCCGTTGTTCAGCATATACTGGCTGGCGATCGACAAAAGCGACAGGCACACCATGGCCATGCAGACAAAGATAAAGCGAAGCATTCTAGTCTCTCTTTCTTTTCCGTTTCAGGATCGCACCACGCGATGGCCTGTACAAGGTTATTTAGCCCCTTGCCGAGCTTAATCTCGAACGGTTATTACCATAAATGCAAGAGCAGTGCCAGATATTTTTTCATAATTTGTTAACCAATATGGTATAGGAAACGGGCCAAACCCTTGGTTTTTGGCCCGCCCTGTAAAATTTTTCGAATAAAAAGGAGGTAACGGCTAGGCAATTTCCTTCAGGAAAGCCGTTACTTCGGATTGGAGACGTTCCGCCTGAACCGATAGTTCCTGGGCGGCCTGTGATAATTCGTCCGAAACCTGCTTGGCCTGTTCCGCCTGATGATCCAGTTCGGTGATGCTGCTGTTCACAAAGCCGGTTTCCTGCGCAACCATATCCATGTTGGTGGCAATATGCTGGGTCCCTGCCGATTGTTCGCCGATGGCGATGGAAATTCCGTTGGCGGATTCCTGAATCTGAAGAACGGAATCCTTGGCCTCCCTCATCCGCGCAACGATGGCCGAACTGACGCCCTGCATTTCCTCGATCACCTTTTGAATTTCCGTGATGGAAACATCCGTCTGGCTGGCCAGATTTTTGACTTCCTGCGCCACAACGGCAAAGCCTTTCCCGGCCTCACCGGCGCGGGCCGCTTCGATGGTCGCATTCAGGGCCAGAAGATTGGTCTGGCTTGCGATGTCGGAAATAAGACCAGTGACCTCACCGATTTTTTCAGCGGCCTGCGCGAGCGCGAGCGCCTGTCTGTCTGCCTCATCCACCACCTTGGTTGCCGTGGTCACGTTGTCGTTTGAAACCTGAACCTGCTGTGATACCGACTGCACGCTTTGCGCCAGCTCGGTCACAGCCTCTGCGACATTAGTCACATTGTTGCTGGCGCGGCCTGATGCATCACGGGCTTGTCCCGAAAGGCTTCTGGTCTTCTCGACAACATTATTGACGCCTTGCGCCGAATGGAACAATTCCGTTGTTGCGGCGGCGACAGTCTGGATGATGCCCTGCACGCGCGCTTCAAAACTGCTGGCAAGCTCTCGCATATCGGCTTTCCGTTTTTCCTCGGCTTGTTCGCGCGAACGAACTCTTTCGGCTTCCATGCTTTTGCGCTCAATGACACGCTCTTTAAAGATGGCAAGGGTTTTGGCGATCTTACCGATTTCATTGGCACGCTCGCCATAAGGAATCTCGATATCTGTGTTGTCCGCAGATAAGCTTTCCATGACGGTGACAAGGCGGTTCAACGGACGTACTGCCAGCACACGCAGGAATAACCCCAGCGTGGTGACGAGGACGCCAAGCACGATCAGAAAGGTGACTCCCATGCCGATCATGATCGTTGCGATATCCTTTTTGACTTCCTGCAAGGTCCAGGCATAGCCGCTATAACCCAGGAAGCTTTGATCCTTGGGATAGAAAGAAGGAACAAACGCAAGGAAGTGACCTCCGGTTTCGAGAGTAACCGTTTTACCTTCCTTCATTTTGTCCATGATGTCCTTGGGCGGAAATTCACCGGTATAAGGATTTAAAGTCTGGGTTTTATATTCATGTAAAGTGGAACCATCCGCCAGCACCGCCATGAACAGGCTTAAATTGGCTTCATCGTTTTCCTTGACCGACTTGATGGCAAGATCAATACCGTCCGCCTTCTTCCATTTGAAAGCGCCTTCCATCTGGCTGGTCAGCAAGGCCGACTTCTCCTGATGAGCACTGCGGAAGAGGTTCAGGTATTCGCTGCTAATTTGATTGATGGAAACAAAGGCCGTCACGGTCAGGCAGACCGTGACGACGACGAAAACAACGCTGAGCAATTGGGCGGAGATAGATGATTTGATAAAGCCTGGTAACATTGGATCAACCTTGTTTTCTTCTAAAATGAAAAGGGTTTGTTCGAATATTCTATTCGAGCATTTCGGCGTTGACGCCGGCCGTCAGTGCGCCGATGAATGTGCCGCCGTCCATAATCGGAACGGAGATGCCCATTTGATAGGTTTGTGTGGATTCATCCATCTCAACTTCGGTGATATCGTTTTCACCCTTGGATGGTTTTTGCCACTTGGGCTCATCGCCTTGCCAGAAATCAGATGTTTTATCGTTCTGACCCACATTCAGGCCCTTGTTGTCCGTGATGAACAGCTCCGTAAACAGGCCGCCTTCACTTTCAATGATGCCTTTCAACTTTGCAGAAGTCGCATTGCCAAGGACGCCGTCGATCAGCGCGGCTTCGCCGTCTTTCCATCTTTTATCCAGGGCGTCGATATCTGTTTGTGTCAGTGTGGCGTGTTTTTCGTTCTGCGCTTTGACGGCGGCGACGATCTCGGGATCGGCGGCCAGCGCCTTGAGTTTGGTGTCGATCAGATTTTGCGCCTTGGCGGCATAATCCTGTGCCATAGCGGGGGCAGTCATAGTCAAACCGAGAATGGCGACCGCAAGGGTACGCACGAGCATAGCTTTCATGTCGAAAAGTCTCCTGGAGAGTGTGAATGTTAATAATACAAAGATGTCCTAAAAAGATTAAGGACTGGTATAACGCGGAGGGAAGTAAAGAGTACTTTAGAATTACATGGTATGTATTTTATCGAAGCGGTCAACTGACTTCGCATTTTGCAAGGCAATAAAGCCTGCGCACCGCGCATTATTTGTCAGAACGCTATATGTCACGCTCTAAGGTAGTATGGGATCACTGTGGCTGGTTTTAAAACGGACCAATAGACCTGATTATACGCGGAGTATGACTTGTGAGAAAAATTTGGTGGAGCTAATCGGGATCGAACCGACGACCTCTTGCATGCCATGCAAGCGCTCTCCCAGCTGAGCTATAGCCCCACACGCCAAGGAAAGTAACAGGCGCGAAAATAGGGAAAGTGGACGGGCATTTCAAGCGAAAAAGACGGATTGGCCAAAATAAAGCCGGCGCGGCGCACAGGACATGCCTTACGGCAAAAAACGGCGGGTTTTCGCCCGCCGTTTGTGCTTGTTGCAGAAAATCTTGGCTACTTTTTCAAAAGATCGCGGATTTCTGTCAGCAGCACGATATCGGCCGCCGGTGCGGATGGCGCTTCCGCCTCCTTTTTCTTCAGGCGGTTGACCTGTTTGATCAGGGTGAAGATGACAAAGGACACGATCAGGAAATTGATCACGGCGTTGACGAAAACGCCATAGGTCAGAACCGGCGCACCCGCCTCTTTGGCTGCCGCGAGCGTTGCGTATTCCCCGCCATTGAGGGCGATGAATTTATCGCCGAAATCAACCCCGCTGGTCAAAACGCCGACAATAGGCATCACGAGATCCGCGACGGCGGAGTTGACGATGGCGGTAAAAGCCGCGCCCATGACAATACCGACGGCCATATCGAACACATTGCCGCGCGCAATAAATTCCTTGAACTCCTTAAGCATGACTATCCCCTTTTTCGTAAATGAATAATACCCGATTAAGGCGCGAAAAGGGGAGGAGGTCAAGCCTCTTAGAAGTAGGCTCCGGCACCGCCTTTGTCCCAGTTCATCTTCTTGCGGTAGATGGTGGAGGGCGATATTTCAAGCATGGCCGCCGCCCGGGGGATGTTTCCGTCGCACACCTCTATCGCCTTTTCGATCGCGTATTTTTCGATTTTCCAAAGCGGCGTGACGTCATTGCCATTATCGGGGAATATTTCCGCACGGTTGAAAGCAGCATCCATCGCACCGGATGGACCGATATGGCAGTCATCGAGTTCGGGGGGCAGCAAATCGGGCGAGACGATCTTTCGGTCATACATGACCACGATTCCGCGCACGATATTTTGCAATTGGCGAATGTTGCCGGGCCATGAATAGGCCAGCAGCCTCTTTTCCGCCTCGGGAGAAAACTGGCGGAACTGTTTCCCTTCTTCCCGCGCATATTGTTTGAGGAAGTAATCCGCAAGGTCGATGATATCGGATTTCCGGTCGCGCAGAGCAGGCATCCGGATCGGTATGACATGCAGGCGGTAATACAAATCCTCACGCAAGCGTCCTTGCCGGATTTCATCAAGCGGATCGCGGTTGGTGGCGCAAATAATGCGGACATTCGCGCGTTCTGCCTTGTTTCCGCCGACTTTCTGATAGGTCAGGTTTTGCAGGAAGCGCAGCAATTTTGTTTGCATGTCCGGCGCCATTTCGGCGATTTCATCCAGAAACAACGTGCCGCCATAAGCCATGGCAACGGCCCCTTCGCGGTCCGTAACGGCGCCGGTGAACGCGCCCTTCACATGGCCGAAAAGTTCGGATTCCAAAAGTTCCCGCGGGATTGCGGCGCAGTTGAGGGCGATAAAGGGTGCACGGCTTCGTTTGGAATAACGGTGTACGGCTTCAGCGCAGATTTCCTTGCCCGTGCCGGATTCCCCCGTGATGAAAACAGTGGCATTGGATTTTGCCGCATTTTCGATGATGTCATAGACAATCTGCATGGGGGGAGAAATGCCGATAAATCCGCCGAAATTCTGCCGTCGGCCATTGGCAGGCCCTGGCAGTTGGCCATCCCCCGCTTCCGGGGCAAACATATCGTCAGGGAGAATGGAATCTGCCTTGGCGCTCAAACCCGCGGCGGCGATGGTGCGTTCCACACTTTCACCCAATTTTTCGATGGAGAAGGGTTTGACCAGAAAGTCGGCGGCGCCCTGCCGCATAGCCTCTACTGCCACATGGATGGACCCGTTGCCGGTGACTACGATAACGGGCGCATCGAACCCGCCCTGTTTCAGGCGGGCCAGCAATTCTATGCCGTCTATATCGGGGAGCTTGATATCAAGGACTAGGAGATCAGGCTGCGGCCCGCCTGAAAGATGGTCGAGCAGTTCCTGACCGGAGTGGGCCATCGCTGTATCATAACCCAGAAGGGAAAGGGAATGGACGTACATTTCCGCCAGTGATTTCGTATCATCGATAATGACTATGCGTTGTTTGCCATCTATCCCCATTTTTAGGCCCCTGTTCACGGCGAATATTTATACAACTTATGATTTTATTTTCTATTTCGCACGAAGTATTTCAAATTTAATACAAATGTATATCCAAAAGGTTAAAACCCCGGAAACCATAAGGTCCGGGGTTTTAACACAATAATTGATTATGGTTGTGCGCCGCAGAAGCGGTTTTTGCCATCTATTCGCGCTGCCCCATGAACTGGAGCAGGTATTGGAAGATGGCAATGAAGCTGACATACAGGTTCAGCGCCGCGGCCCATGCCATGCGGGAATTGGCATCATCGCCGTGCGAGGCATGATACATTTCCTTGGTCTGTTGTGTTTCATAGGCGGTGAGGCCGGAGAAAATCAGAAGGCCCGCACCCGCGATGATAGGCTGAAGCCCCGAAACATTCATACCGAAAGCCGCCGCGCCCGCCGTGCCGAGCGATACGACCAGAAGGCCGATCATGGCCATGACAAGGAATGTGCCCATACCGCTCAGGTTTTTCTTCGTCACATAGCCGAAGATGCTAAGACCCGCAAACAAGGCGGTGGCCATAAAGAACACCTGCGCGATACTCGCATCCGTAAAGACCGCGAAGATTGTGCCGAAACTGATTCCGTACAGAACGGAGAGCACAATGAAGCTCAGTTGCAGTTGCGCGGGGCTCATGCGGTCAGGACGGAAGCCGAACATGACGACGGCAAGTGGCGCCAGCATGACGATCCATTTCTGGGGGCCGGAAAAGAAGAACGACAGGAGCGCCGGGCTGTTACCGACAAACCACGACACGATACCGGTGACAAGGACACCGGCCGTCATGCGGTTATAGACGCGCTGCATGTGGGCGCGCAGGCCCTCATCATAGCTAACGGCTGAACCGCGGCTCACGGTTTGCTGCGCGTTGAATTGATCATAGGACATTGTTCGTTTTCTCCTTGGGGTTAGAACAAGTTTGTATCCATGTATATAAAGCGATTTGCCCCGATTTCAAAGCCAAACCGGACCAGAAGGAAATCGGGATCGCCAAGCGCATTCTTGTCCGATTTTTATGGCTAAAATGCGACATTCGTGGTATGGTTAACTCAAGCTTAAGAAAAAAATAAGCAGTTGAACCAGGGAGCAAAAAATGAACAAGAAAGCACGCGGCGCTTTTGGCCGTGCCGCCGTCCAAACCCCTTCCATGACCGCGAGCCTTGCCTCGGCCGGACGCATTCCCGTTAACGCGTCAACGCCAAGGGGGCCGTGATGAAAATTACCCTCAAGCCCTATCCAAACGGATTTGTCCTCCGCCGCGACGCCCAAAGCTGGCGGATTGTGGGGACGGCCCGAAAATTCCGCAAAGATTGAATTATCCCCACGGGTTTTTGTTGCGGCGTTCTGCAAATCTCTGACGCGTGATCCAATTGTCGCGATGGCCCGGCTCGCGGGGGCGTGCAAAAACATCGGTGCTGTCCGCCCGCTGTTTGGGAAGTACCGATGGTACGGGCAGGCCTGAATAATCGGATATTGCCTTCACGCGGGATTCAATTGGCGGGTGGGTGGCGAACAGCCCCAAAAACGCGTGGCGGTTTTCGAAACACATGGCGCGAACGTCATCGGGCATCTTCGGCACATCCGCCATGCCCGATATGCGCAGCAAAGCGCGCATCATCGCATCCGGATTGCGTGTCATCTGCACGGCGCCGGCATCGGCCATATATTCACGGCGGCGCGAGATGAAAAAGCGGGCGAGCAGGGAGGCGAGATAGCCGATCCCGACAATCATGCCGATAATCAACAGCAGCAAAAATCCGTTGCCGCGGCCCCGATTGTTGCCGCCGCTCGGGATATAAAGACCATAGCGGATATTGCTCCAGACAAGCTGCGCGGCGATCGCCAGCATGCCTGTAAAAATCACGCAGACCATCAAAAGGCGGACATCGCGGTTGATGATGTGGGCAAGCTCGTGCGCCAGAACGCCTTCCAGTTCGTCCTTGGTCAGGGATTGCATCAGTCCGCGCGTGACCGTGACGCAATAGCTGTTTTTATCGAT
Organism: uncultured Alphaproteobacteria bacterium; assembly: GCA_946481075.1. The sequence goes on along the minus strand of CAMLMC010000004.1, from coordinate 126,682 downwards.
GCCGCTGGCAAAGGCATTGCGCGCATGGGTTTCGATGATTTCGAGCCGTGGCATGGTCATGCCCTGCGCGATACAAAGATTCTCAAGGAGGTTGTAAAGCTCCGGCTCTTCTTTCCGCGTTACGGGGTGGGAGCGCGAGAGGGAGCGGATCATTGCGCCCTGAAAAAAGTAGGCAACCACAAACCAGAGGGCGACAACCCCCAGGATCATCGGCCAGTATTGCTGCACAATCCCCGCGCCGAAATGAAGCGATGCCGCGGCCGGCGCTTGCTGCGCTGTATGGCTTAATGCGAAATAACCGAACGCCGATGCGCAGAGCCAGACGACCGCGCCGAGAATAAACGGATAGGCCGCGAGCACCAGCAGGGAGCGGAGATTGTTGTTCCAGATCGAGGTCTGCAATCCGGTGACAGGCGTTGTCATTTTAGAATTTCACGGCCGGCGCGGCCTCTAATTCGGCGCGGGTGACGGAGGTGTCTTCATAAAAGTTCTCGGTGCGAAAACCGAACAGGCCCGCAATCAGATTGGCCGGGAATTGCTGCACGGCTGTGTTGAGCTCGCTGGTCGCGTTATTGAAGAAACGGCGGGCCGCCGCGATCTTGTTTTCAATATCGGAAAGCTCGCTCATCAATTGCTGGAAATTTTGGTCGGCCTTTAATTGCGGATAATTTTCGGCAACCGCAAACAATCCCATCAGGGCGCCGCCCAATGTGCCTTCGGCAGCCAGCCGGTCATTGGCCCCGCGTGCGTTGGCCACAGAGGCGCGTGCTGCCGTCACATTTTCAAGGACCGATTTTTCGTGTGCTGCATAGCCTTTCACCGTTTCGACCAGTTGCGGTACAAGATCAAACCGCTGCTTGAGTTGAACATCAATATCGGAATAGGCATTCATGCGGTTCTGGCGCAGGGCGACCAAACGGTTATACAAGGTGACGATCACGATGGCGATAAGGGCGAGAACGCCCAGTCCGATGTAAAATTCCATGGCAATGCTCCGCTTTGAAAATGTCTATGACAAAGTATATGGCATGGGTGGCAAAAAGAAAGCGCCAGCGCCGCCTTATTTACGTCAAAACAATGGTTTTTGATCTTTGCGGCCCGTGTGGCGTACTATAAATTAGAAGCGGACCGTGCCGCCGCCCAACAAAGGATTCTTTATGAAACGTTTTCTGCCGCTGCTTATGACTCTCATCATCCTATCGACGCCCGTCTATGCGCAAACCAAGGGGGCGGCCGCGATCCCCGACGTGCCGGAGGCGCTGGAAGGGCTCGTCGAACGCGGGGCGCAGGTTCGGTATCTGGGCAAGGAGCATGGGCTTGATGGATGGATTGCAATCTATCAGGGGCAGGAGCAATATTTTTATGTCACGGCGGATAAAAAAGCCTTCGTCAGTGGCCTGATGTTCGGGGCCGATGGCCGCCCGATCACGATTGAACAGGTTCGCTCGCTTCAGGCGCAAGGCGGGGAGGTTCTGGACCTTCTGGCCGATGGCGCGGAAGGTGCGGCGGCGACGACGACCGAGCCGAAACCGATCGAGTCCCTCGCCGAAACCATGAAATCGCAAAGCCCATCGGAAAAATTGTTTGCTGCGGTCGAGGGCAGCAACTGGGTTGCGCTGGGCAGTGAAAGCGCGCCCGTCATCTATAGCTTTGTCGATCCGCAATGCCCGCATTGCCATGCGATGCTCAATGATATGAAGGCGGATTACCTTGATAAGGGCCTGATACAGGTTCGCATTATGCCGGTCGGGTTTCAGGCGGGCAGCCTCGCACAGGCGGCGTTCCTTCTGGCCTCTCCCAATCCGGAAGAGCTTTTCTATCGCCATTTGGCCGGTGATGAAACTGCGCTGCCCGCGAAAAGCGAGGTATCGACACAGGCCATTCAGAAAAACATGGCGATCATGCAGGCCTATAAATTCAATGTAACGCCCTTGAGCGTCTATCGCGGCAGGGATGGATCCGTTAAAATCGTCCGCGGAAAACCGAAGGATATACCGCAATTGCTGGCGGATCTTCCGGCAGTCAGCACGCCGTAATCGCTGTTTTAGCCCGTTAACCTTTTCGCGGTTGTCGTTTGCCCATTTATTCCTTGGGTTTGGCGGCGAGGCGCTGTAAACTATGCCTTAATTTTTATGGGGTAACGGTAGGTAGGGTTTATTCTTTTCGGCCATCATCATGGATTCGCGATCACAATTTATATTGCAGCTTTTACAAAAACTCGGCGCGCCGCTGATGCGCGCGGTCAATGCACGCTCGGATGGTGCCGATGAAGGCGCGAAGGATGCGCAGACGATTTCCGCTCTGCTCTCGGAAACCGTCAAGATCAGCATTTCTCTCTCACAGGCAATGAATCTGAAACCGGAAGACGGCGATGCCGATGCTATCCGTGTGACGCTTGCGGCCCTCGCCGCCGATCTCGTGGCGGATTCCTATAAGGAAACTGGACGCCTGCCCTCCGACACAGATTCCCGCCGCATCGCCAAATCGCTGGAATCCGTGTTGGCCTTTACCGATAATTTCGCGCCCGCCGCGCAGCATGCGCAAAGGTTGCAAACCATCGACGGAACCGCGCCCTTTATGGATGAAATGCAAGCAAACCTGTATGCAATGAACGCGCTGGTTCCCGCCATCGCCGCCATCGCGGAATTCCCGTTCGGGCAGCAGGAGGCAAAGCTGATCCAGGAGGTCGCAACAGCCTTATCGGATCGTGCCAAAACCTTGCGCAGCAATCTTGCGCAGATTGAAGGTGAGGGCGCCGATGCCAAAATGGCGGAGCTTGTTTTGCTGCAATCCCTTGCACAAATCTACGCCGCTGCCCATCGCGCGGAAACGGCGCGTTTGAAGACATTGCCAGAAGACGCGCGCGGGGAATTGTCCCTTACCCCTGTCTGGAAACAATTTGACAGGCAGCTTGCGATGCTTGAAGTCTTGCTTGGCACATCCGCGGGCAACGCATCGGGACGCGGCGGAAAAGGTGTGAAGCCGGCCGCAGAAGCGCCGGCCGAAGAACAACAGTCCGCGCCGGTGGAGTCTGCGGCCCCAGCCGCGCCTCCGGCAAAACCCGCCAACCCCATGTCCTTTTTCAAAAAATCATAGTAGGATCATTTCGCCCGCCCGCCGGCTTCTTTTTCAATACGGAAAATGATAGAATTTGGAAATGAGCCCCTCTTCCGACCCTATACAAAATATTAACCATTTGACGGCCAAGATAGACGAACGATGACCAAAATTCTCGCTGCCTGTTTGATGCTCGCCGCCCAGACGTATCAGGTTCCGCCTGCCGTCATGGTCGGTATTTATCAAATCGAAGGCGGCAAGCCGGGGCAGGCGGTGGGGCCGAACAATAACGGTACCTATGACCTCGGCCCGATGCAGATCAATACGCTCTGGATTCCGATGCTCGCCGAAAAATGGGGGGTTTCCGAAGACACTGCCTATAGCTGGGTCAAGGATGACCCCTGCACGAATATGGGTGTTTCGGCGTGGATTTTGCGCACGCATATGAACGAAACCGGCTCTCTTTCCCGCGCTATTGCCCATTACCATTCCAGAACGCCGGAATTCGGCGGCCCTTATCGCAATAAAGTGATCACGGCCATGAGATCCAAGGGCCTGATCCGCGACACGGCCACACGCTAAATTTGCTTTCTAAGACGGGATTACTCTATTCCTTATCTTGTTCCTCTCGCAGGGAGGGGCTAAGGTATATGGGACTTTTAACGATTCGCGAATCATTCATGACGATGACAATCTTCACTTTCCGGAAATTCGGGGCGGTACTGGCCGTCATTGCCGCATTCGGCGTTGCGGGATGCGAAGTCCTGCCAAAACGTAATCCTCAGGTCGTGGCCTCGCCCGATAAAGTGTCCCTGATGCTGGCCGAGGCCGCGGACAAGGCATCCAATTCCCTGCAAACGCTGGCGGCCATAGAACAGACAAAGGCACCCGGTGTCGCGGTCCAGCCTATCACCAATGCGCCGGATGAATTGATGCGTGCCATGACCATCACATGGGTTGGTCCGCCGGAACAAATCCTGCGCAAACTCGCAGACCGCGCCAGCTATAACTTCCTTGCGCTGGGCAATCGTCCGCCGGTCCCGCTCGTCGTCAATGTCGATGTCCAGAACAAGCCGGTCATCGAAATTTTGCGCGATGTCGGATTGCAACTTGGCGTTCGCGCCGATGTGAAGGTCGATTCCGAGCGCCAGATGATCGAACTCCATTACGCGCCTGTGACGGGCGTGGGGGGCTGATCCCATGATGCGCCGCGCGACATTTTTCCTGACCGCTTTTGCAGCGCTGGCCCTCATGCCGGCGATTGCTTTTGCCGCGGATGAGATTGCGCCGCCGCCTTCGCTCGAACAAATCCAGAGCATACAGATTCAAAAGAAACCTGCCGAAGTCGAAGGCCAGACCGGTATGCCGATCGATATTCGCGCCGATGCGCTGAAAGAGGCCGCATTGTCCTATGGCGCGCGCGGCGGGCTTGCGTGGCGCACCTATTTTATCCGACAGGAAATGGAAACACGGGCGCGTTACCTCGACAAGGTGTTCGATTTTCGTCAGCTCTTGATCCCGGCGCCATCGGGCCTTCTGATCGAACCGCCGGTGATCGGTGAGGCCGTCGATGCCATGCTGATCGATCAGGGCGGACAATCTGCCGCCGTATCGGACCGCATCTATAATATCGGCCGCAATGCCCGTATCGTCTCCGCCGCGCGCACATGGCGCGCCTATCTGGAACGTCAATGGGGCGATATCACGCCGCCGCCGGATATCCTGTTGCCGACCGACAAACACGAACTGCAATTGTGGAACGGCTATGTCGAAAAAGGCTGGAAAGCCGGAGTCGAACAGGCGGATGAAATTTTTCAGGCGGATTTGAACAAACTGGCGTCGGATTACAACGGCATGGTACGATATAGAACGCTTTTGGCGCAAGGCATGGTCTCGCCTCCGTACGCTCTGCAGGTTGATCGCGGCGTAACCGGTGGCGGTAATGAAATGCGGGTCGGGGATCGCGCCATATCGATCACGGATCCGTCCAAACTGCAAACCGGAACTCAAGGATGGCAGCCCGCAAACCGGTAAGCCTTCTCAAGGCAAAAGACAATATCGCGCAAACGTGGCCGGATGAACCGAGCCGCTTTACGGATGATATTATCGACACGTTCCTTTTGTGGTGCGTGAAGAAAAACTCGTCCGATATTACGATCCAGACCGACCGTCCTGTTTACAACGAAATTTACGGCACGCTTTATCCGGCGACGTTCCGTCCTGTCGATGCGGCCGACATGAATGTCTTTCTGACAAAAATTTACGGACCAGAGGCGGGGGCGCGTCTGGCCTCAGGCCACGATCTCGATCTGTCCTATGAAATCCGTCCAGACCGTTATACCCGCATTCGTTTCCGCGTGAACGTCACGGCGATTTTGTCGCGTGGCCGCGACAGTGCGTCGATTACAATGCGTGTGTTGCCCAACGAACCGCCAACCATGACCGACCTCAATGTCGAGGAGGAGATTATCAAGGGCTGGGCGCCGCGTCAGGGGATGGTTATTGTGACAGGGCCGACAGGGTCCGGTAAAACGACATTGCTGGCCGCTGGCATCCGCATGTTGATGGAGCGCAAGCGTGGATGCGGCAAGGTCGTGTGTTATGAGGCGCCGATCGAGTATGTATATGACACGATCAAGTCTCCCCGCTCTCTTCTCTCGCAGACCGAAATTCCGCGTCACCTCCCGGATTTTGCGCGCGGTGTGCGCAATGCCCTGCGCCGTAAACCGAATATCATTCTGGTCGGCGAGGCGCGCGATAAGGAAACGATTTCCGCCGCGATCGAAGCCGCGCAAACCGGCCACTTGGTTTTCACCACGACACACACGACGGGGGTCGCCGCCACAATTCAGCGCATGGTCGCGAGTTTTGAGCCGAACGAGCGGTCCGAGCGTGCCTATGCCTTGATGGAAACCGTGCGCATGGTGGTCACGCAGACATTGGTGCCGAAAACAACCGGCGGGCGCATGGGCGTGCGCGAATGGATGCGCTTTACCGACGAAGTGCGTGATAAATTGCTGGGCATGGATTTCAAGGATTGGCCGACGGAGATTCAGCGCATGCTGCCGCTAAACGGCCAGAGCATGGCGAAATCGGCGGGGGTTGCCTTCGATGCCGGATTGATCGACCGCCGGACTTATATTGTGCTCTCGTCTTCCACGGGCGCGGGAGGCGGTGACTAATGGGTCATATAGAAGATACCCAGGAAGAACGGGCCAACTGGCACTGGCGCAATTCGATGCGCCCCGTGCGTTTCGGACCGTTCGATTCACGCCTCGCGATCCCTTATATCGTATTGCTGTTCCATGCCCGCTGGAGCACGTTATTCGTGGCGGTGACGCTGACCGCCATATTCTGGTTTATGGAACAGCGCGGCCTAACCTTCGATGCGGCTCTGCGGGCCTTCCGCGCGTGGCTACTGGGGCAAAAGCGCCCGGGATGGATTTCCTACAACCGCAAGAAAATGGTCGATTACGGTTAAGGGCAAAGATCGTTTTTCCTGAAGTTAGTTCCTCGTGGCGGCTTCAGATCAAAACAGGTTGGGCTTGTTATTTACGGCTCATCGCATTATGGTCTTTCATATATTCCGACAATTAAGAATGGCTTCTACAGAGGTCCCGACATGACATTCGCGCGTCTTACCATTGTTTCCGCCGCCGCTTTGATGGGCGTGGCTTTGCCTGCGCAAGCAGGATTTCAATTTACGCCGCCGCCTGCGCAACAGCAGCAGGCGCAGGTTCAACAGGCGCCCACACTCCCATCCGCTCCTGCGGATATGCCGATGCCGATTGTGCCCGCGCCGGATGTGGAAGCCATGGCCCTATCCCCCATGCCCGGCGAGGTTGCCAGTCAGCCCCAAAAACCAGCGAGTGCAGATGGCGGACTTTCCATCAATCCCTATCCATTGCAGGGAAGCGGTGCAACGCATGGGGTGAACAACGCGGTATCGCTCGATCAGGCGATGATAGAAGGTACCGGTAATCTACGCCCCGTTGTCACGCCCGGCAGCGATAGCGGCCACGGGCGTATCGCACGGGCCGCGATCACTTCGCGGTTTGATGGCAATCCATCTCTTCCGCCGCACAAACCGGCCCCGCAACATTTCGATTATAGCGTGTCTTCCATCACGCCCCTACCGGGCGGGGACGGCGCGTCCTTGCAGCAACCACAACAACCGCCGGTGATTCAGGCGCAGCCGTTGATGCCGCGTCCCGCGCCGACCTTGCCGCAGCAAGCGAACCCTACGCAAAGCCAATATACAGAAGCCGTCGGGTTTGGGCGTGACCTGCCGCTTGCGCTTGCACTGACGCAAGTCGTTCCGCCGGATTACAGCTTTTCTTTCTCTCCCGCCATCGATGCCGGAACAACCGTATCGTGGCAGGGGGGTAAACCATGGAATGTTGTTCTAAACGAAATGCTTTCCGTTCACGGCCTGAGCGCGGTGATTTCCGGTAGACAGGTCACGATTCAAAGCGCGACCTGATCATTCCTAGCGGCCAAGGAAATTGGCCAGTGTCAATTGCGAGACGAGCGCCGTCACCTGAAAAGAGGCCTGCAACTGTGTTTGCATTTGCAGGATCATCGCCGAGACTTCCGTGATGTCCACGTTTTCCGAATCAGCGACAATATCCGTATAGGCGTTGATCTGGTCGGTGTTGGATTGTTTCACCAGCGCGATCTGTGCCTGAACCTGCGAAAGTTTGTAGGTCGTTTGGTCCATATTCTGGACGGCTTTGTTTAAGGTAGCCGCCAGATCGTTGAGGACCTTAAAAAAGTTTTCCTGTTTTTCTCTTGGTGGGAAGGGCGCGGTGTCTTCGGCCAGATTGGTCGCAAGAGGATCGTTGAGGGCGCCCGGGGCGTGTTCGACAGGCGGCATATTTTTTAATACGCCAAGTACCATGATGATGTCTTTCATCGGCGTTTTGTTCGCAAGGGTGGTGTAGTCGAATTCCGATCCGTCATTCACACGCACGGTCGTCTTGCCGGCTGTGTCTGTTGTCAGGGCGTTGGAAAAACCCAACACGGTGTCGGATGTCGCGTGATAGGAGGCGATGAATTCGTCCGTGGTAATTGTACCATCACCCCAGCTACCGATGATTCCCGACGCCGCGAGAGGCGGATTGGAAATATCGCTTTCATCCGGCAGGAAAGAGCCGAGGAAACTATTGTATAGTCCTGTATCGTTGATCGGAAGTGCCGATGTATCGCCCCCGCCAAAAAGATAGCGTTCGCCGTCCTGTTGGTTCATGGCATCCAGAATGAAGTTATAGACGTTTTCCGCCATGGCCTTCATCGATTCCAGATCGGGATAATCCCCTTCCTGAATGGCGGAACTGAGACCGCTGGATATGTTCTGGGCCTGCGCCTTGATTTCCGCGACGGAGGTCAGCATCATTTTAATACGGCGGTCGGCATTTGTGATATTCGAATTGTAGGTTTCAAGAGAGTTGATGCCGGAGCGCGATCTGACCGTGCGAATGATATCGTTGCCAAGACCGGAAAGCTTTTGGGTCTTCTTGCCGCTGGCGATTTGTACCTGCAGTTCCCCCATTGTCTTTTGCTGCGCTTTCAGGCGCGCAATCTGGTCCAGTGACTGTCCGAGTGTTGATATATTTACCATCGTCTAACTCCTGTTATCTTTCTAGCGGAAAGCCGCCAGTAATTCGTCGAACATTTCGCTGGCCGCCGTTACTGCGCGTGCGGCCGCGGCATAGGCGTTCTGCACCACAATCAAATTCGCCATCTCCTCATCGATATTCACGCCCATATCGTTCAGGACACGCTCTTGCATCAGTGCCTTTAGCGTTTCGCCATCGCTTTTGCGGGCATCGTTAATGACGATGTCCTGCCCGTGCGCGTTCACCATTTTCTGGGCGAAATCGACCAGATTGCTGCCGGTAAGGATTCCTGAATTTACATTGGCGGCGGGCCCCAGATAATCGCGCCGGAAGGTCACGAACACGCCAGAACCCAGGAATGTTTCCGAACCGTAATTGACATTGGTGACAGGTGAACTTTCCGTGACATTGCCCCCGCTGACCGCATAGCTGCCGAATAGCGCGCCTGCCATGCTGACCCCTTGCGGCAAAGCCGCCAGAACAGGGTTTACCGCGCCGTCCGTCAATGTCGGCCCTGCCACGATCTTGATATCGCCGCCAAAACGCGGTCCGCCATTGGTATTATCCATGCCGGGGCGCAGGGTCAGGCGCCCTGTGAGGGCATCGAAGTCCACATGCAGACCCGGCACGCCCGAACCGGAGATCGGGTCGTATTCCATCTTATCGATCAGGTCATTGATATCGTCGCCGGGTTCCAGCGTAATGCGCACGGGCGTTCCGGCGCCAACCTGCACATCGAAATAGGGGTCTTCCACCGCGTAGGTTCGTTCCTGCAGGCCGAGCGCACCGAAGGCATCCGTCCCCATCGCGTTTGCAAAACCGCTGGCGCTGTATGTTGTATTCGCACGGCTTTCGATCACCAGCTGGCCATACGAATTGCGTGTGGCGGTTGCATCAAAACCCGCAAAGGCAGGCGTGCCCCCCACGGCAGTTGCGATCTGGTCGTTGATTTGGGCGATTACCTGATCCAATGCATTGTTGATGGTCGTGCCGTTGATCGGAAAGGCGGCCTGCGCATCGCTCAAATCGACCGTAATCGTCATGTCGGGAATGCCAAGGCGCGGATCTGAAAATGTGATCCGGAACTGGTCGTCTGCAGGGTTGATGAAAAATTCATCAAGGTCTTCCAGAAGGTCGGATGTTCCAGAAACCCCGTCTGATATTTGCGAGAAGTCAGCAAGATTGATGCCGCCGACAACGCGGTTTGTCGAGTAAAGGCCCAGCCATTGCTGTAAGTCCGTGGCGGGCAGAGCGATATTCAGGTCGGTTGTCCCTGCCGCCTGCTGGTAATTCACATCGCCGAAACCATACTGGATCACGCGCCGGATAACCTCATTGGAAGCAGAGGGGATTGCCTGATCCGATGTATAGGTCCCTTGCTGTAGCAAGGTGATATTGTTGCGGATGCTTTCATTCACCTGAATTTTGGTGGCGAATCCCACATAGGTAACAGATACGGGCGGGGGGCCCGGATCGGGCGGAGTATCAAGCGGCACGCCGCCGGAGGCATCTGTAAACAGACGCAAACCTTGCGCTTCCATGCGCAAGGCGAGTTTGTGGGCAAGTTCGTCCACCTGCGTTTGATATTGAATGAGCGTTTGATCGCGTAATTCGATAAGGGCGCCGAGCTTGCCGCCGACACCCGTCGCGGTGACATCGGCGGAGCTGGGGTTTCCTATGGGGTTACCGCCGACATAAACGCCGCTGACGCTATCCGGATAACTCGTGGTCGGGCCAATGCGCTCGGGTGCGAAAAAGACTTCACGTGTTCGTTCATCCGCCAGTTGTACGCCGGTCTTGGTCTGGATGACCATGACGCCATCGCCACGCATGAAGAAATTGACGTCGATAAGGCTGGAGAGCTCCTTTACCGCTTCATCGCGTTTGTCTTCGAGCGCCGCCGTGCTGCCGCCAACATTCGCGGCCCCCTTGATGTTGCCGTTCAATTCGGAGATCGTCGTCAAAATAGCGTTAATACGATCGACCGTTTGCACCATTTCGTCCTGCGCATCGTTGCGCAGCTGGGTGATAAGTTCCCCGAAATCATTGAATTTGTTTGCCACATCCTCGGCTTGGGACAAAGTTGCCTGCAAAAGAAATCCATCCGAAGGTGAATCAGACAGGGCGGCGAATTTGTCCTTCAATTGGGAAATTTCTGCCGCGATCGAAAGCTCCTTGTTCGACGGGCCGTGGAATTGTTCGATACTGCCGAGATAGCCGGCGCGCACATCGGCTGCCGAAACCACGCTGATCTGTGTCCATAGCTCCCGCTCCAGATTGAGGTCTACCTGCCGGATCAGGGTTTCGGTGCGCACACCGATGGTTTCCCCAGTCGTATTAATGACTTGTGCGGTTTGCGGGGTGATTTTCCGGCTATAACCCGGCGTTGTCGCGTTCGCGATATTGGTCGAAATCGTGTTGAGCTGGACCTGCGCCGCGCGCAGGCCGGTCAAGGCGGAATTCAGGGCCATAAATGACATATATACTCACATCCTTTGCTCATTCGCCTGCCGCAGACGCGGCCGGTGATAGAGACGATGCAAGCAGGATGCCAAAAGCGGAGTTGGTGCCGCGTTAGCCATAAATACAATCAAAACAGAGGCTTAGTTTTCCTTGAACAGGGCGTTTTCCGTGGCGTCATAAACAAGACCCGCCCGTTCGCGCAGCCGCAGTTCCAGCATCATGGACAGCAGCATTTCACGCCGGACAAGGGCCATATGGATATCGCGGTCGTTCATCAGCTTGATCGCTTTCATCGCCGCACGAATGCGTTTGACGTTGGCCGGTTTGTCATAGAGGTTCGAATAGAAACTCGGGTTTTGGTAGATGGTTTTGGTCAGGAATTCCATCTGCGCGTAATAGCTGGGGTTTTCGCCCAACAATTTTTCAACTTCGTCTTCGGCCAGACCCATTTCCTTCATCAGGGCTTTCAGATAGGGGCCGGACTGGCTTGCCTGCTCGGGACTTGCCGATTTCAGGGCGATAATATTGGCGACGCTGTTGCGCGCCACGCCGCGCATGGCGACGATCGATCGCAGGTTTTGGTAATGGTATTGATATTTTTGCAACTTCAACGCGTCTTTCGGTACACGCGGGATCGGATCGTGCATGAACAGATAATCGATCAAGGCAAAAATCGTTTCCTCGTCATCGGTTGTTTCGTTGTCCGTCAGGTTGACATCCAGTGTGAGCGGCATATCGACCGTGCGGGTGTAATCGATATCACGGTTTTGCATGTCCGCATCGGTTTCATTCGGGCACAGAAGGGCAAGGCCATGGCCGTTGTCTTTCGGATTGCAATATTTGTCGCGGAATTGTTTTATGCGCGACAGGGTATCCGTGCTGCCTGTATTGCCCTTGCCATCGCCCCCGCCGATCTCTCGGTCGATTCCTTCTTCCGAAATTGCGTCGCGGGTCAGGTCGGCGCGGCGCTGTGTGCTTGCCAGATTGGTAGAGAAGGTGCCGAAGGTACACATCTGTTCCGATGGATGATAATCACGGTGTGCTTCGGCCACGCGTTCCTGGAAATCACGCTGCGCCTCCAGCTGTTCCTTGGCGTCAAAGAACATGCCGATGGCTTTTAATTGGTAAGCCATATTCGCCGTAAATTGTTCGGCCATCAGCATCAGGCTTGCCACCCAGTTTCCTTTGATGGTGCCGCCCGTGTTGATGAAGCCCTCGTCACCCTGACCAATCAGGCTTTCAAGCTGTTTCAATGTTAGGGTAGGATCCGATGTGCCTGGATCATAAGAACCCGACTGTCCCGGAGCCGGCGTACATTGGCCAGGCATCGGCAGACTGCCGTGCTGACAAATATACCAAGACTCGCTGGTGCCCATGTTCGTGCATCCGCCGCCATTTCCGTCAAAATCACCCCAGCCCCCGCAATAGCCGTTTTTAATGTTGGCGCAGGCGTCATCACCGCCCAAGTGCCACGCGGCGGCAAGACCGGATTCCGTCACTACGCAAGGATCGGATATTTGTGTTCCATAGCGCTGTGTTACCCGCTTGCCTTGTATTGTCGTGCCCATGATTGCCTGACAATCGGGGTTGCTACGAATGGAATCCAGATTTTTTGCAAGGTTTAAGTCCATCAGGCATTCCTGTGTTTGCCAGCATTCCTGATTATATATATTCGCGCCATAACAGTTTTGTCCGTTAGGGGTACATTCCGGATGTTGTGAAAGCATGCGGTTTTGTGTCTCTTCAACAAACTGATACCGTCCACGCGCTTGGCCATAGCGTGTCATAGGGCCTTGTTTTCTATATGAAGCCTCTAGGGCGCCGCCGGATTCTGTTTCGTAAAGGGAGTCTTTGATCGCAGTGAAGTCGCAAGAGCCACCATTGGTGCCGCCCGTCGGGTCGCCGAACGGCGTCTGTCCCAAACCTTCTTCGGCGGCAAAAACGGGTGTTATTGCGAAAAGTGATAAAAACGCGGCGATAACAAGATATCGTTTCATCGCACCGCCTTTACAGCGGTGTGGCAGATATTCATGCCATCCGCATCAAGACAAAGGGGGCCCTTGATATCGTCTAAATCTCCCCGCAGTTCGATGCGTCCTGACCAGTCGAAATGCAAATCGTCCTGCCCATTCCATGATAGCGGCCCTTTGGGTGAAAAGCCTTCCGCGACAACAAAGGCTTCGTTGCCACCAACCGAAAAGCGCACATCGCGATAAATACCATCCTTGCGCAGGGTGACAATCGCATCATAAGGCGGGGTTGCTTTCCTATCATCAAGATTAAAAACCGTTTCACCGCCTTTTGCCGTCGCCTCCAGCGCCAACGCCTTGCCCGCCTCTTCCAGCACAACAGAAATTTCCATCGCCGTGTCCGCGCCTGTAATGCGGATAAAATCATGCCCTTTCACCGCGCGTGCGTAAACCAGACAGCCTGCGCCGATGGCCGCGATCAAGGCTGTAAGGATCAGGATGATTTTTGCTGCGCTTTTTTTATGGAGGGCATCTGTCATGACATGCCAGCCCTTAATCCGGTATGTCGATCAGCGCGCCATCTTCAGGCAGGACTTTGATCTCGTTGACAATACGATCTTGTTCTTCCATAAGCGCGGTTTCAAGCATGACCGATAAAATCGCCTCGGAACGCAGAATGCTGCGGTAGATATCGCGTTTTTGCATAAGCTCTATTGCCTTCATCGACACATTCTTGCGCTCGACGTTGGCAGGTTTGTCGTACAGTTCTGAATAGAAAGACGGATTCTGATAAAGTTTCTTCGTCAGTATTTCCATCTGCGCGTAATAACTGGGCCGTTCGCCGAGATATTTTTTCAATTCCTCTTCATCCTTAATCCCCATCTCCTTGACGAGGGCGAAGAGATAGGGTTGCACTTCCTTCTCTCCTTGCGATTTCATTGCGGCGATGGAGGCAAAAGAGTTGCGGGCGACCGAGCGTTTCGCGGCGATCGAGCGGATATTCATATAATGCTCCGCGCCTGTGGGGTTAATCGTGCCATTCTCATCCGACAGGAAAGCTTGCGGGATCGAAGGGGCGACGGTGTGGGCGTACAAATTGGCGGCGAGGGCGAACACATCTTCTTCATCGGCTGAAAGGGTCGTTTCGTGTTGATTGTCCTCATGGTCGATATCGCCTTCCTCCGTAAGATCCAGTTCAAGCGTCATCGGGGAATCGAAAGTTGCGGTGTAATTGATGTCCTTGTTCACCCGCGTGCCATCTTGCGGATTGGGGCAAAGCAGATCAAGGCCGTTGCCATTATCCTTCGGGCTGCAATAGATTTCGCGGAATTGCTTCAGGCGCGAAAGGAAATCGGAAGAGCGTCCCTGCGTGGCCAGCGAGTCGCCTGATAAAAGTTCGCGCTGCAAAACGCGGTTCGAAATCCCTATCGCGGATAAATCCATGTTGCGGTCGGACGCCGCGAGGCTGCGGATATTTGTGCCGAACGTACACATGCCTTCTGAGGGATGGTAATCCTTGTGCGCGCGCGCCATCAATTGCTGGAACAGGCGCTGGGTCTCGAGCTGGTGCTTGGCATCAAGGAAGGAGCCGATGACGACCACCTGATGCATGGCCATCGCAGAGATTTGTTCCGCGAACAGCATCAGCGCAGGCAGGATATGCATTTCAAAGAACACCTTCACCATCCATTCGCGGTGGATGACGAATTCATGTTTGGTAAAATCATTGGTATAATTTTTGTGCGTTTCCGATGTATTTACAGCAGCAGTTTTACAGTCCATGACAAACCCGCCACAAACGCCGCCGCTACAAGAGCAACAGGAATCGCAAGCAGGAAAGGCGAAGGCTGGATTTGACAGGCGCGAATTAGGGATTGTGCCGATTGTTATTGCAAAAAGGAACGCCGCAAAAGCGAAGACCATCATTTTATGAATAAGTTTTTTCATGATCAATCTGTCTCCGGCATGGCGTTGACGATCTTGGATTGCTCCTTCATCAACATGGTTTCAAGGAGAACGGATAAAACGGCTTCTGAGCGCAGAAGACTGTTATACAAATCACGGTCTTGCATCAGGGAAATCGCCTCGATGGCCGCACCTTTGCGCTCCACATTGACAGGTTTGTCATAGAGTTCGGTATAGAAAGACGGGTTTTGATAGATTTTTTTGGTCAGCACTTCCATCTGTGCGAAATAGCTGGGCTTTTCGCCGAGGATCTTTTCAATCTCGTCCTGGGAAGTGATGCCCAATTCTTTGATGAGCGCTTTGGTATAAGGGGCCGATCCTTCATCGCCCGATGCGCGCATCGCGGCCAGCGCCGCGAAAGAGTTCTGAGCGACAGAGCGTTTGGCATAGACGGCGCGGAGGTCGAGCAGCCGTCCGGCCCCGTCTTCGCGGACCAGTCCCTGATCGTTCGCCAGTTTTTCCGGGTCTATGCGCATCGCAACATTATTCCCGAAAAGGTTGGCGGAGAGGGCGAACAGAT
Source organism: uncultured Alphaproteobacteria bacterium (assembly GCA_946481075.1). The sequence continues at coordinate 111,089 of CAMLMC010000004.1, read as the reverse complement.
CCTGCTGGTCATCGGTGTCGGCACCATCCTGTGTCATATCGATATCGAGCGTCAGGCGCGATTCCACATTGCGTGTGAAATCCACATCGATGTTGCGGCGTTCGGATGCGCTGTCGGCATCCTTGCAGAAAACATCCAGTCCGCTCGCATTGTCCAACGGATCGCAATAGGTCGTGCGAAAGCGGCTCATGCGCGAAACAATGTCCGAAGAATCGCCCTGAATCGAAAGAACATCCCCGTTCAGCGTCTGGCGTTGCATCATGCGTGCGGCAAGCCCGACTTGCGTCATATCCGATTTGCGTTCCGATGCAGCAAGGCTGCGCACGCTTGTGCCGAAGGTGCACATGCCCTCGGACGGGTGATAATCCTTGTGCGCCTGCGCGGTCAATTGCTGGAACAGACGCTGGGTTTCCAGTTGATGTTTGGCATCGAGCATCGCGCCGATCATTTCCACCTGCGCGATCCCGACAGCGGTCAATTGTTCGGCCATCAGCATCAGGGCGGGCAGGATATGCTCTTTCCAATAGGTGTTGACGATCCAGTTACGGTGCTTGATGAATTCGTCTTTGATGGTTTGGCGGACCTCTGTATAGTGCCCTTTAATGATGGTTCCTACATCGGAGCAGTTTCCGCAGGCATTCTGGGCACCGGGGCCGCCAGTATCCATACTCTCCAGTTCATAATTTCCGTTGTCGCGGTCCTGACCCGATCCGCCGGCCCCAGCACCGCCGCCGCCACTGCCTGCACCGCCGGTTCCGCTGCCACCGAACAATCCGCCTAAAAGCCCGCCCGCGCCGCCAAGCATGTTCTGCAAGTTTTGGGCGATCCCATTCGCGCCGCCCATCATATTCGCAAGATCAGGCATATTGGCTGCAATTTGATTGGCCAGTTCCTGAGTGGCGGCAGTTGTAAGATTTTGGGCTGCCCCTTGCGTGACACTTTGCACAATCTGGTCCACACCCGCGGCTTGCTGCATGCCCGATAGACCGCCGAGCGCATTTTGCACGGCAGGGTTATTCATGACTTGCTGGATATTGCCGACAGAGCCTGTCATTTGCCCAAGGCCGGGAACATTGGTTAGAGCCTGCGTCAGTTGCGGGTTGCTGGTGATGCCCCCCAATAATGCGGTGGCTTGTTGTGGTGAAAACTGACCCGATGACATCCCCTGCTGTAAGGTTTGCAATATGCCGGTCGCTTGCTGCGGATTGGTTTGTGATCCCGGCATTCCGCCGAGAAAGTTGCCCAATTCAGAAATAGCCTGAGGGTTGCCGTTCGACGTACCAAGAATATTGACGGCGTTTGTGGTAATGCCGCCCGGCGCGCTGGCCAAAGCCTGCGGGTTGGAGAGAAATTGTTGGGCATTCATAAGTGTCTGGGCGTGGGTAATGCTAATTCCACCGCCCGTGAGCATGGCGGCAAGACAGATACCCATCCCAATTTTGCGGAATCCCATGCTCATTGACGCGTCACACTTTCCCCTCGCGGCGTTTTTCGTAAAACGATTCGGCCGCGTCCTGCAATCTGCTTAAAATCTTGAAAAAACACTGTTTCCCCAAGTCATGAAAAAATCTTACCATATTTTAAAACCAAAACGCACGTTTGTCTCCCCCCGGCTGGGGCAGCAATGCAAGATTTTTCCGATTGGCTGCGGACAAACCCAAAGTCAGAAATTGTACTTTGCGGCCGAATATGTTCGAATAGAATATGCGGGGCTTAAAAGGCCGACTCCGCACGCCTGTAATTATGACATCTTGAGCAAAGCGCCATCGCAAATCCATGACTGACGATACCGGACAAAAAGCCCCAAATCCGCGCAATATCCGCCCTTCCGGCGAACCGCGCGCGCGCAAAGCCGCCACGACCAAACCGGAGGCCATGGACACAACAGGCCTCGGCCGCGTGGTTGTGCGCAACGAATTTTATCGTGATGGCTACCGTCTGGCGCTGCGCATCGCCATCGTACAGGCCATCGCCATCTTCGGTCTTATCGGTGCGATGTATTTCGTCATTCATGTTCATCAGCCGGAAAACCGCTATTTCGCGACAACCGAAGACGGCCGTCTGATCCCGATGGTGCCGCTCAACCAGCCAAACCTGTCGACTCCGGCCCTTCTATCATGGGCGGCGCAGGCGACATCGGAAACCATGTCGTTCTCCTTCAGCAATTATCGCCGCAATTTGCAGGAATCCTCCCGCCATTTTACCCGCGCGGGCTGGCAGAGTTTTTCCACCGCTCTACAGCAGGCACGCATTATCGAATCGGTTGAGTCTTTGACTCAGGAAGTCTCCGCCATTCCCGCGGGCGCCCCCGTTTTGCAATCGGAAGGGATCGTGAGTGGCCAGTATCAATGGGTCGTGCAGGTGCCAATCCTTCTGACTTTTACATCGGGCTCAAAAAAGCGGAATGAAAGCTGGGTCGTTACGCTTGTGATTGTCCGTGTGCCGCGTCTGGAAAGCCCGAACGGGGTGGGGATCGCGCAGTGGATTGCGGTTCCGGGCGGCGGATAAGGGCGGAATGGGCAAAAGATGACTTTTATATTGGAAGAGTCTATTGTGGCTGGGTTTTAAAAGGGTTTTCGAGGGCAATGTCAGGCTTCTATATATATCATTCGGGTACGGGCGGCGTGAAAAGTCTGCTGCTGGCGGGTTTGTCGGCCGTGGCCGTGATGGCGGCATCGGCGCAGGCGCTGGCCCAGTCGCAGCAAAATTTCAACAACGGCGCGCAGGCCCAACCAGATGCTCCGGTGCAGGCAATCCCCGCCGATGAAGGCGCACAGCAGCAATTGCCCGACGGGTTTGCCCAGCAGCAGATCCCGAATAGTTTTTCGATGGGAGACGAGGCCGCGGACCAAATCCCCTCTGACCAGATTATCCCTGCCTCGAATGACGGCAATCCCGACAATGGCGAAGTCGTCAATGCCGACAACGCGCCTTCGCAGCCGCAGGAACAGAAACTGGTTCCTGCAACAGCCATGGGACAGTCCGCACAAACGGGGCAGCAATCGCAAACCCCGAACCCGGTGGAAGATGCCGCGGCGCAGGCTGATGCTAATATGCTCACAGGGCAGGATGATCCTGCTGCCGTCTCTGCGCTTGACCGCTATCGCGCTGCTGCCGAGGCCGAGGAAAGCGCCGATGGTGATGCGTTGCCCGAGGTAGACACCAGCACGATGTTCAAGTTGCAGGGTGATTTTGAAAATAGCGCCGGCAAAACATCCTATGGATCCATTGACGGAGATATGAGCGGGGAAGCAAGTCCCGAAGCCAAACGCGCAATGAAGGAATCCATTCGCCGCGATGCATTTGATGCCGCGATTACCGGCATGTTCCCGTTGGAGCCCGACCAGATCAAATCCCTTTTGGGCCGTTATGATGAAACGCAGCAGGCTGTGAATACTCCGCCTTATAATGCGCCGCGCCCCGAAGTCAGCGTCACCAATATCTCGCTGGACCCGGGCGTTATGCCGCCCAGCATCAAAACCGCCGTGGGTAATGTGACCACCATCAACATTCTGGATGCCACCGGCGCGCCGTGGCCCGTGCAGGATGTGACATGGGCGGGCGATTTTGAAGTGGTGGAGCCCGAACAAGGGGGCCATATCATTCGCATCACACCGCTCGCCCAATTCGCGCGCGGGAACATTGTTATCCGCCTTCTGACATTGAAGACGCCGCTTACCCTGACGCTGGAAACCAGCCGCGATGTCGTGCAATACCGCGTTGATGCCCGTGTCCCTGAATATGGTCCGTTCGCCACCGCACCGCTGATGCAGGGCGGCAAAAGCATGGTCGCCGGCGACTCCACTTTGACCTCCTTGCTGGATGGCGTTGCCGCGCAAGGCATGGTCAAGTTGAATGTTTCCGGCGTCGATGGCCGCACGACCGCTTATTCATCCGGCGGGCAGACCTATGTCCGCACACCGCTGACCCTGCTATCGCCGGCGTGGAAAAGCTCCGTGTCTTCCGCCGATGGCATGAATGTCTATGTATTATCCAGTGCGCCCGTGCTTCTCCTGTCTGATGAAGGGGAATTCATGCGCGCCACACTGACCGAGAAAGAGGATTTGCTCGATGAGTAACAATGATGACATCGACAACGATCTGGACATCGAAGATTTCGATGATGGCGGGTTTGATACCTATAATCAAAAAGGCTCGCTCGGTGATTTGTGGCGTAACAATCCGATGGTCAAGATCGGCGTTGTGCTTGCTGCCTTTGCCGTGATCGTCGGCGGGGTAATCCTGTTCGGCGGCGGCGATGATCCGCAAAACCTCTCACGCGTAACCGGTGGTTCTGATGTCACTAGCGTGCCGGGTGAGGGTGAGGTTTCCGAGAGCTATCGCAAATCGCTGGAAGAACGAAACATTCAGGATGTGGAAACGGCGACACGCACCGGCGGTTCCGCCATTCCCATGCCGGTCGACACATCAAAAGGGACACTGCCTTTGCAGGTGGATGACGTCAATCAGGAAGATCCGCTGGAACGCTGGCGCACAATGCAGGAAGAACGCATTCGTCAGCAGGAGGCCGTAGCCCAGACAAAAGCCGCGCAGCCGGATCAGCCCAAGCCCGATACGCGCACACCGGCCGTCAATGCCATGTCGCAGTCCATGGTTTCACAAATGCAGGCCGTGCTGGAGAACCAGAGGATTGGTAAGGTACAGCATCTGGGGATCGCCGATATCTCTTATCTGGAACAGCTGGAGCAAAAGAAGCTTCAGAAGTTTCAGCAGCAACAGCAAATGATGATGGCGAATTCCCAAGGTATGCAGGAAGAGTATGAAAACATCTTTCTGCCCGCCGGCACAATTGAATATGGTCAGCTTTTGACCGAGGCCAACACCGATGCGCCGGGGCCGATCCTTGCGCAAATCGCCTCCGGCCCCCTCAAAGGTTCCCGCGTTCTGGGCGCATTCCAGTCGACAGACGAATATATCACGCTGAATTTCAGCCAGATTGTGATCGACGGCATCAATTACCCGATTCAGGCGGTGGCGATTGACCCCAATACCACATTGCCTGGCATGGTCACGGAAATCGATCGCCGTTACTGGTCGCGCTTTGTTTTGCCCGTGGCGGCTGAATTCATCACGGGTGTTGCCAGTGCCGTGGGCGATTCCGGTACGACGCAGGTTTTCATCGGCGACGATACGACGGCGGTATCCAGTTTCGACAAGGATTTAACACAGGAAATCGGCTCCGGTATCGCCGAAGCGGGAGACAGGTTGGCCGATATTCTGGATGAGGAGGCCCGCCGTATCCGCCCGATGCTGCGTGTTGCCAGCGGGACGCCTATGGGCATCCTGTTCCTCCAGCCCGTCACGGACCTTGAACAAACCCAGTAAATTTCCTATGAATAGGACGGCTTCCTATTCACGTATAACGGCAAAGGTCTGTTGATGTCGGACGATAACAAATACCAGAACGATGATTTCGACGAGAACTACGACGATCTCGATTTCGATGAATCCGATCTGTCCGATGATGCGGGTGTATATGACGATATTCCCGAAGACGACTACGACGCCGATTTCGAAGGTGAAACCTTTGACGATGAATGGGATGGCGGCGAAGACGGCGAGGAGCAGTCTGGCCGCAAAGGAAAAAAGGAAAAAAGCCTTTATACGAATACATCCGAACGCAAGGGATTGAGCCTTAGCTTCAACACCATGGTGATTATCGGTGCCGTTCTTCTGGGCGGCAGCGTGATGGCCTATACCATCATGACAAAAACCGCACAGATGAACGCGAACAAGGGTGAATCCTTCCGCTCCAGCCTGAATATCGGCGCTGTTCTTGACGGCACGATCTTCGGTGCCAAGGATGAGAAGGCCGAAACCACGCAAGCCGAACAACCTGCAGGCGAACAGGCGCCGAATGATGGCGGGGCCGGATTCCTCGATAATCCCGACTCTGTCGCCGTTCTGGATGAAAACCAGCCTGTTGATGCCGTCGCGAATCCGCCGATGCCTTCGCCGATTACGCCGATGCCCGATGAAGTCGTCGAACAGGTTCCGGTTATCGGTGGCGGGGAAGATCAAATCCCTCGCGGGCCGGAGGCGGCACCTTCCGAAATGTCGGCACAGGATATCCTGGACCAGATGAAAGCCGCGCGCGAGAAAAACAGCATTGAAGAAGAAGGCGCGCAGCAAATCGCCGTTCAGGAACAGCCGGAAGAAATGATTGGTGCACCAGTTGTTGATGCATCCGCGTCGGAAGAAGCGAAAATCGAAAACACAACGCCTGTCGCATCTGTTCCTTCTGCCGAGGATGCAGCAAAGCTGGAAGAGGCGAACCGCAAGGCAGAGGAGGCGGAGGCGCAGGTCGTTTCCCTTCAGGAAACAATCGCAACGCTCCAGTCGCAAGTGCAGAGCCTGAAAGGCGAGCTTGATACCCTGCGCAGTGGCCAATCCGATGGGTCTGCCGCGCTGGAACAAACCGTGGCGCAACTGCAGTCGGAATTAAAGGCTGCAAAGGACACGGCCGCAAAGGCGCAAAAGGCGTCGGAGGAAGAGGCTGCACGCGCTGCAAAAGCCGCCGCCGATGCCAAGGCAGCAAAGGACAGAGCGGCCAAGGCTGAGGAAGCCGCAAAAAAGGCTGCTGCACAGAAGGCCGAGATTGCCAAGGCCCCGGCACCCACTCCACGTAAAACGACGCCTGCCGCAAAACCTCCGGCGCCAGTGGCCGCCGCTCAGGCGGAAGCACAATGGGAACTGCGCGCAGCCCAGCCGGGACGTGCATGGGTTTCCAAGCCGGGTGCCCGCGATATGCAGGGGGTCGTGGTCGGTGAGAGCCTGCAAGGCGTCGGGCGTATCACGGCGATCAGTTACATCAACGGGCGCTGGGTGGTTCAAGGGACGCAGGGGCAAATCCTTCAATAATGGGATTTGCCACATTTGTGCCATATTCGTGCATGCTCTGCCTTATTTAGGTTTTGGAAAATTTCCTTTATAAAACAATTGGATAAATTGACGTTCCCATAGGATGAAGGGGCAAATTTGCCTTATTTCCCCTAAATATGGTCTAATAAAATTATGGAACAAGGAGAGGCTTTTTAAGGGCATTCCGGCGAGGATTAGAAGATAGCCCCGATAAAGGAAATCTCCAAATTCGCAAAAACAATTTTGATTTTGTATACTGGGGTAACAGGTGGCAAAATAGCAACGAATTGATTTGCGGACGGGACGACTTAACAGGTTACAGGACTTTAACAGGAGAACGACGATGACAAAGAAACTACGAACAAAAATGATGACCGCAGGGGCCGCGACTTTCATCGGTCTGGTCTCCGGGGTTGAACAAGCCTCTGCAACCGCAGGCGGCGGCCAGGGCTTTAACGACATTGTACAAAACATGGAAGAATCGATTTCCGGCATTCCGGGCCTGATTTCCGGTATTTCCTACATGATGGGCATTCTGCTCGGCGTGCTGGGTATTCTGAAAATCAAAGACCACGTGGAAAATCCGGGGCAGACTCCGTTGCAACAGGGTGCGATCCGCCTCGCAGCGGGTGGTGGTCTCTTTGCCCTGCCGATCGTATACGAAGCGATGCAGACAACAATCGGTGCCGATGGTTCGGGCGTTGCCCCGCCGCCGGTTGAAGCCATCACTTTCGACACGAAGTAATCGAAGGGTATTCATGGCACTCTTGCCAATTACATTGGGCATTGTCCGCACGCCGGGCAATGCCAATTCTTCTGATAAGCCCGCGCAGGTGATAGCCGAAGCGCGCCAGAAAATTTTGGAACGTGACAATCACACTTGCCGGTTCTGCGGCTTTCAATCCACGAAATATCAGGAAGTGCATTTCATCAACGGCAACCCCGATGACTTGCGTCCTGACAACATGGTGACGGGTTGTATCTTTTGTCAGCAATGTTTCGATCTGGAAAAAACCAGCCAGATGAATTCCGGTGTGCTGGTATGGCTGCCTGAATTGCAGCAGCACGAACTCTCCCACATTGCCCGGGCGATTTATGTTGCGCGGATCTCGCAAGGAACAATGGCCGATAGCGCCCGCAGTGCGCTGGAGGCCATCATGGCCCGGCGCGAAGATGCGAAGGCGCGTATTTCGACAGATGATCCGTTCATCCTCGCCAATGTCATGCGCGATTTTTTGGGGCCTAAACATTACGCACAGCGTGGCGAAAAACTAGACGGCATTCGTCTCTTCCCGCTCGATCGTCGCAACATCAGCGAAGGCGAACTGAAGTTCAACCAGTTCCCGCAAATACTGGCCTATTGGCGTTCGAAAGACGGGCCGTTCGGCGGCAAGATTCCCGCGCAATGGAAAACGCTTTATGCAAAAGCAAAGCAGGATGCTGCGTAATTAAAAATCCATGATCCGCACACGCCGGAAAACCTGCAAGATTTTCAAATTTCCCCTATATTGTCGGTGCGTAGTATAATACCCTAATACACTGACATTTCTTTTAAAAAGACCATCTGGGCTCGATGCGGATTTTTGACAAAATACTGGCGCCGTTCCAAACGGCGATGAAGCAATCGCTTGAATCCTTTATCCGGCTTGAAACAGCGGATGACGAGGTGACCCTTGCGGCCTCCGATGGTTCGCTGGTGACCTATCTGCGTGTCGATGGCAGCCGCCAGATTATCGGCGAGGAAGAGTATAATTATCTGGTCGAAGGGGCGACCATCAAGATTGGGGCGCGGTTTGACCGCCAAGGCCATGCGATGCAGGTTTATTTTGCCCGCGACCCCAACCGCATCGCCCCGCATCTTGAGGATTTGCTCCGTCCTTCGCGCATGACGGCCGAAGCAATCGAACTGGATGTCAAGGATGTGTTCGATGAACGTGTACGTCACCTGTCCCGTTATCTGTCGTTCGAGGAATGTTACTACGTTCTGTGGACACGCCCGTCGATCCTGACCAAGAATGAATTGAAACGGGCGACGCAGGAATCCCGCAAAAAGAAATGGATCAGGGCCGGTTATGGCCAGAACCCTCTGGCCGCGCTCGACGCCTTGCGTACGCGCCATCGCTCCTATACGGCCGCTGTCCTCTCCTCGCTTGACGAACTCGGTATCAAGGCCGATGTGATGAACGTGCATGATGCGCTGCGCACCATCAAAAACAACCTCTACCCCAGCAAGGCACACGAAGACTGGCGCGCCTGCCTGCCCGGCGAGCCGATCCCGCCGCGGGCACCGCTGACCCGCGCCGACCTTTCGGATATCGTCTGGCCGACCTTGAAACAACAACTCGCGCTCGCGGATTGTTATGTGCTGAACGAATCTATCGTTCGTATCGGTGACCAGATTTGGGGCGGGGCCGATATGACGCTGGCGCCGATGGACCCCAGTCCGTTCCCGATGCTGCTGAACCGCCTGTTCGAAGCGAAGGTGCCATACCGTATTTCCTTCCTGATCGAAGGGGGCGGCGCCTACTCCACACAATTCCGCGCCTTTGCCGCAACTATTCTGGGTGTGACCAGCGCGGTCAACAAACAAATCAAATTCTCCCTCGAAGGCCTTCAGCGTATGGCGCGAAAAGAACCTGTCGTGCGGATGCGCATATCGCTTGCCACATGGGCGCCGCGCGACAATCTGCGCTTGTTGCAAGACAGGCTCGCCAACCTGATACAGGCGACTGAAAGCTGGGGCTATTGTCAGGTGTCCGAATTTTCGGGTGACCCGCTCGATTGCGTGATGTCCTCTGCGCTTGGTATCCATTGCGCTGGGACCGCGCCTACGGCCATCGCGCCGATGTTCGAAGTCATGAAGCTGATGCCGTGGCAACGGCCAAGCTCCCCCTTCGACAAGGGCGCGATGCTGTTCCGTACGCCCGATGGAAAAGTCTGGCCTTACCAGACCGGCACAAACGTTACGACAACATGGTTCGACCTGATCTTCGCACAGCCGGGAGCGGGTAAATCCGTTCTTTTGAATTCCACCAACATCGCTACCTGTCTGACGCCGGGCCTTTCGCAATTGCCGTATGTGGCCATCATCGATATTGGCCCGTCTTCATCCGGTATGATTTCGTTGATCAAGGAGGCGCTGCCTGATGATCGCCAGCATGAGGCAGCCAGCTATCGCCTGCAGATGACGCAGGACTATGCGGTGAACCCGTTCGACACACAGCTTGGCTGTCGTTATCCGATGCTGGATGAACGTGCCTATCTTGTCGAACTGATCACTCTGCTTTGTACGCCGCCGGGCGGCGAGCGGCCCTATGACGGGATCCAGCAGCTTGCAGGCCTTGTTGTCGACGAGATGTTCCGCTGGCGCGATGACAGCGCCGCGAACGCCGAGCCGCGCCCATATCTGCCGCGCCTTGATCCGGAAGTGGATGAGGCGATCGCAAAATACAATCTGCATCTGCCGACAGACCCGTATTGGTGGGATGTTGTCGACCGCATGTTCGATTTGAACGAACCGCATATCGCGGCGCTAGCACAGCGCCATGCGGTTCCGACGCTATCGGACGCCATCACTGCTTCGCGCCGTCCGCAAATCAGATCGTTGCTTGAACAAACGGCTGTTGGCCCGACGGCGGAATCCGTCATCAATGCGTTTGAGCGGATGATCACATCATCCATTCGGGAATTTCCAATTCTTGCTGGGATCACGCGGTTCGAAGTTTCGAACGCCCGCGTCTGTTCGCTCGATCTGATGGATGTATCGCCGCAGGGCGATGACTCTGCGGACCGCCAAACATCTATCATGTATATGCTGGCGCGGCACGTGCTGGTGCGCAGCTGGTGGGTCGGCATGGAAATGATCGAACATATTCCAGAGAAGTACAGGCTGTATCACGAATTGCGAATCCAGAACATTATGGAGACGCCCAAGCGTCTTTGTTATGACGAGTTTCATCGCACATCCAAATCCCATTCTGTGCGGGCACAGGTGGTACGTGACGTGCGCGAGGGACGTAAACGCGGCGTACAGATTGCATTGTCTTCGCAACTTCTTGACGATTTCGACAATGACATGGTTGATCTCGCCACGGGCATCTGGGTTCTCGGCGCGGCGATTTCGGATTCCGCGGTCGATAATATCCGTGAACGTTTTGGTCTGTCACAAACCGCGCGCAATATCATCCGTTACAAATTGACGGGTCCGCGTGCCGGGGGCGCACCTGCGCTCTTTGTGCTTGGCACGATCGAGGGCAAATATGAACAGCATTTGCTCAACACACTTGGGCCGATCGAATTATGGGCGCTCTCGACCTCTGCCGAAGATGTAGCGATCCGCTCCCGTCTTTACGCAAGGCTGGGTGCCAGCCGTGCCCGGCAGATGCTGGCCGTCAACTTTCCGGGCGGATCGGCGCGCGGTGAAATCAAGCGCCGTGTCATGATGCTTGCCGAAAAAGGCGAGCTGCGTTCTGCTGCGGTCAGTCAGGTGGTCGAAGAGATTGTCGAAGAATTGGTGGCCGCCAGCGGCACGAAGCTGCGCAGTCCCGAAGAGGCCGCGGCAAGTGCATCGCCGCCGCCGCAGGATACGTAACCAATGAGCGATAACGACGAATCCGACAAGAACACCCTAACGCCGCCAGAGGCCGTGACTGAAGGCGTGGACACGGAAGCTCCGCCAAAGCCGATCTTATCGTTGTTTGCCGATGAAAATCTGGACGCGCAATTATCCGCGGCGGCAAAGAAGCAAACAGACCCCGAAAAAATTGCCCTTTATAAAAAATACGGGATGATTGGCGCCGCCGTTCTGGCCTGTTTGATCCTGATTTACTCGGTTTATTCATGCCAGCCCAAAAAAGGTTCTATGGCGTATGGCGTTTGTTCCACGCTTTTGGAAATGCAGACGCAATATCCAAATACACTCCGCCATATCAATGTCGAAGGGTCTGCAACCACGGTACGGATTTATTTCACCAGCATCGACGCGTTCGGCCAATACAAACTCGAGATGTATGAATGCAAATTCGGACGCGGTCCAGATGGCGGCATGCAGATCACGGATATTCTTCGCAACCGTGAACGCGTCGGTAATGATTTTATCGATGAGGCGAACAAGATTTTACCCGTGATTGTTAACAGCGATCCATATCGGGTCATGCCGCCGGAATGGAAGAACCAGCTGCTTAACGAATAGATTTATTCGCGGGTAATGCCGCCCGATCCCATGGCATATCGCATAAAGAAACGCTGTGCCCGTTTTGATTTTCCGATCAGGCGCAGCCCTGCTTTGCGGGCCAGCCGCATCGGCGGGAATTTATTCGAAAAAATTTTATCGAGTGTATCCGTAAAGGCGATCATACCCATATTATCTATGCGGCGCGCACGTTGATAACGTTCGAGCAGGGCGCGGTCGCCGATATCCAGCCCATTTTGTTTTGCTGAAATCAGAATATCCGCAAGCGCCGCCACATCGCGCAAACCAAGGTTGAGGCCTTGACCTGCAATAGGGTGGATGCCATGCGCCGCATCGGCGATCAGCGCCATGCGCGGTGCGATATAGTCGTGTGCGTGACTAAGGCCGATTGGATAGGAGAAGCGTTTCCCGACGGCAAGAATATCACCGTAACGGGCAGGAAAGCGTTCCTTCAATGCCGTCATAAATGTTTCATCATTCCATGTGCCGGCCGATGATTTTTCTTTTTCCTGCTCGGTCCAGACAATAGAGGACCGGTGGCTGCCTTGCGCATCGTCCAGCAAGGGCAGAATGGCAAAGGGGCCTTCATCGCGAAAATCCTCAACGGCAATATTCTCATGTGGACTGGCATGATGCACGATGCACAAGACAGCGCGCTGTTGATAGGCCCATCCGCGCGTGCCGATGCCCATCCATTCGCGGGTGAAGGAATTGCGGCCATCCGCGCCGATGACCAGTTTGGCGCTCAGGGTGCGGCCATCATCCAGAACGGCGTGCACCGCATCCTTGTCCAACCTGTAATCCGTAATGGCGGCGGGTGAGATATGATCGACGTTCGAAAGCGGTTTCAGATTTTCAAGCAAGGCCGCGCGCAGATGATGGTTTTCGACAACCCAGCCGAAAGCAGGTGCCCCGGCATCCTGCGCCAGAAATTGCAACAGGGCGGGAGAACCGTTATCGGTTATATCGATATGGTCGATGGCGCATTTTTTGTTCTCCAGCGCGCCCCACGCCCCGGCGGAAGTTAGGATTTTGGAGGAGCCGTAAGAGACGGCGATGGCGCGGCCATCGGGCGCGGGCGGGTGGGCCTTGTCGTCACGGTCGATGCAGGCGATGGAAAGGCCGGCCCGGCCCAGCAAGGCCGCCATGGCGCATCCGGCGGGGCCGCCGCCGGCGATTATCACGTCATAGACTATGTCCGGTTTTTTGCCCATCTTCCGCATCCTTAACGGATGCCCCTTTCCAGAGGCACGCAAATGTTCTACGGTGATAACCAGTTAGCATAGACCTTGCAGCAAAGGAACACATAACATGAAAATGATTATGGCCGTGATCAAGCCCTTTAAACTGGATGATGTGCGTGAGGCGCTGACAGCGCTCGGCATCGAGGGGCTGACCGTGACCGAGGTTAAAGGGTTTGGGCGCCAGAAAGGCCAGACAGAGATTTATCGTGGCGCCGAATATTCGGTCAATTTCCTGCCCAAGGTCAAAATCGAAGTGGCGGTTCCCGACAAACTGGAAAAGCAGGTGGTTGATGCCATCCAAAATACGGCCAATACCGGACGCATCGGCGATGGGAAAATATTCGTTTACGACCTGACCACCGCCGTGCGTATCCGCACCGGCGAAAGCGGCAACGATGCCTTATAATATGAGATCGGATCGACGGAGCGTCAGCGACGGATGATGACGATGATATAAAGCGAAAAAGAAGGGGGAGCCGTGGCTCCCCCAGTTTGTATTTACCAGGGAGGTAAAATTCTTTAGCTGAACGTGATGCCGTACGTGGAAATGCCGAGCGTATCCTGCACCGCGTTGATAATCGGGCCGAGATTGATGGCGAGTGCGCCGCCGATCAGATGTGTGATCGCCGCCATCATGGAGGCTTGGGAATTCCCTTCGCTGACCCCGCGCAGGATGAAAAATCCGCGGATAATACTGACCCAGCCAAGAACGATAGAGAAGGCCACGATGGCCGAAATGACCGCATGTGCGTGGGCGGCGGATTCGCCAAGGCCATCGGTATAACGCAATTGGCCGCTGGTCGCGATCGAGGCGTCACCGAACAATGTTTCTGAAAGATAAGAGATCATTGCGTTGAGGGAGAACAGGCATCCTGCAACGAGGAACGTCATGATGGTGCCGATCCCCGTGGGGCCGCGCGGCCCATCCTGTTCGGATTTCAGAAGGCGGGAAATACCGATCAGGACCAGCATGATACCCGCGATATATCCGAACCAGCCGAACAGCCATTGTGCCGGAACGAAGATATCGGCCATCAGCCGGACGATCATCGCATCGAGACCCGCGCCGGATGATTCCCCGTTAAAGCCGGAGCCCTCATACCCGCTATTTTCACCGCCCACTGTTGCGACGACCGCGCTTATAATTGTCGGCAGCGCAAAAAAGGAACCCGCCGCCAGAGTGCGTTTCATCGGATCCCAAATCGGCGTCTGGTTCGGGTTTTCGACATGTTCCTTGGTTTTCATGATCGCCAGAAAACCAAAAACGAGGCCCGCCAGATAACTGAATCCCGCGAGCATGCCCGAAATGTCCGAGGCATTGTTGCGGACATTGTCCATGATGCCGCCAAGCGTGGTGCCGCCAGCTCCGCCACCGCCGGGGGGAGATGGTATAGTCCCGTCACCGGGTCCCGTACCAACGGCAAAGGCGGCGTGTGCCACCGGTGCCATAAAGCTGGAGAGCAGCAAGATGCTGAAAAACTTGGCTGATATGGATAGACAAAATTGTTTCATAGTTTCCCTGGTATTTTACCCCTTATGATTAAAATTCTACCATAGAGTTTTCGGGAAATGGAAATTTGGAAGGGAGAAACAGGCGGCATAGACGCCTGGATCAAAAATTATCCTTATAAATCAGTCTGTTATTAAGAGACTGGAGCATCGACCTTAACGCTGAGATCCGCCGCGATCGGCTCATCATCCAGCATTTCGATCATGCCGCCCGGCTGGACCGCGAAATTCGCGATAAACAGGGCGTTGGAATAATAGACAACCGCATCGCACAGGAAGAAACCCTTATCGTTCTTGCCCTCATAGGAGGCCGGACGAATGGTGCCTTCGATAACGGAACGCGTACGTTCATCAATATTTTTCGGGATATAGGGGTCGTCCATGCTTTCGGCGATCAGGAACGGCCCTTCTTCGCCGCGGACGAAGAAACAGAAGAATTTCAGGTAATCCAGCACGTTGTCGTCGGTGATCTTGACCGGTGCCTTGGCGTTGATTTCATGGATCGGCGGGGATGTGCCGTTCAGCCAGTACAGATTGCCCTGATCTGTCAGGTAATAGATATAAAGGTTGCCGGGGGTCCATGCCGGGTCCTTGACGCGGATCATGGCTACGTTGTCATAAAACGGCAGCATCCGGTATTCGACCTTGGTCGTGGCCGTGGAAACCTTATATTTTCCGCCAATCGGGTTGACCTGATCCAGAAAACCGGCCAGTTCGTCGCCTTCCACAGGGGTCCAATTATTGTCAAGATACATGGTTGATCTAACCTTTGGCTTTTATTGTCATAAATTCAAGGCGAGTTTAACGTGTAAGTGCCTGATTTACAATATCATCGTACCATACTATGGCTGCGTCAAACTTAATGCGCAAGAAAAATTGACAAGGGGGCGATTCCTCTATACAAACCCACGAAGAATTTAAGAAAAACAGCAAATAGACGGAATAACGACATGAAACGTACATATCAGCCAAGCCGCCTCGTTCGCGCCCGCCGCCATGGCTTCCGCGCCCGTATGGCCACAGCAGACGGCCGCAAGGTCCTCTCCCGCCGCCGCGCCGTGGGCCGTAAGCGCCTGAGCGCGTAAATCATCGGTTATCGGTGGTCGGTAATCGAAACTGGATCACCGCGATGAAAGCAAGCAAGCAAGATATCAAATCATTAGACCGCCTTCAAAAGCGGTCTGATTTTTTGCGCGAGGGTGCGCGCAAATGGGTGGCCAAAGGCATGATTGTTCTTGTCCTGCCCAACGACTTTGAAAAGCGCCGCCTCGGCATTACGGTCACCAAAAAGCTTGAAAAATCCGCCGTCCGCCGCAATCGTATGAAACGCCGCCTGCGCGCCGTTGCCCGCGATGTTCTGCCTAAACATGGTGTGAAAGGCTACGATTATATCCTGATTGCGCGGCCCGAAACGGCCACGCGGATTTATACGGATTTAAAACGCGATCTGGAATGGTGCCTGCGCAAACTGGCAGAGCAGGAGGGCGCGTGAAAATTATTCTGACCGCCCTGATCCGCGCTTATGGGTATGTCATATCCCCGCTCAGTGGCGCGAAATGCCGCTTTTATCCGACCTGTTCCGCCTATACGGCCGAAGCGATCAATACCCATGGCGCGGCCAAGGGCGTGCTGATGGGGATAAAGCGGATCGCGAAATGCCATCCCTATTATAAGGGCCCGATGATCGATAAAGTGCCTGAGCGCATTGATTGGGCCGCTATCCTCGGCTATAAACGCCGCGAGTGCCAGTGCTCGCAGCATACACATGAAAACGAAAGATAAGACCTGATGCAAAACCCCGACCAGATGCACCCGCAGGACCGCCGGAACCTTTTGATCTTTGCCGTGCTCGCCATCGCGATGTGGGTTGGATATGATTTCCTGATCGCCCGCCCGCATGCCGAAGCGATGCGTCAGGCCGCGCAGGTTGCCGAGGCGCAGCGGGCTGCCGTCATTGCCAGTGCCCCGCGCGAAATTTTGGATACCGCGATTGTCAGGCCGCGTCCTGATGTCATCGCCGAAACATCCCGCGTGCCGTTTGAAAATTCACTGGCGACAGGTAGCATCAATCTGAAAGGTGCACGGCTTGATGACCTCGTCCTTAAATCCTATTACAAGGAAGTCGATAAAAAAGAACTGGTGAATGTGCTTTCACCATCGCGCACAGACTATCCGCGCTATGTTGAAACCGGATGGATCGCGGGCGAAGGCGTGGGCACTGTGCCGGATGGCGATACTATTTGGCGCGTCAAGAGCGGCGAAAAACTGACGCCCGAAACACCCGTGACACTGACATACACAAACGAATCCGGGGTGACCTTTGAGAAGGAAATATCCGTTAGCGACGATGTGGCCTTTACCATCGATAACCGCGTGATTAACAAGAGCAGCCGCGACGTTAAGGTTTTCCCATATGCGCTTGTGACAGAACACGGCCTGCCGGAAGATTTTCTCAATCAGGGCGTGATCCATGAAGGGCCGATCGGCTATGTCGGGGAAGAGCTGCTGGAGCGCGATTACAAGGATTTCAAAAAGAAGCGGGAAGAAATTTTCAATGCGGCGCAGGGCTGGGTCGGGATCACAGGCAAATACTGGCTGACCGCCATCGCACCGGCGGACCAGGGAGCCGAACACCGTTTCCGTTTTGTGATGTCGCCTGCGATCACCGAAGAAACCAAGGACCGCTATCAGGCGGATTATTCCGGTCCGGAAATGACCGCGAAAGCGGGTGAGTCCATTTCATCGACAGTTAATGTCTTCTCGGGCACCAAGAAGCTCGCGTTGCTTGAAAAATATGAACAGGCATGGGGCATTCCCAACTTCGATCTCGCCGTTGATTTCGGATGGTTCTATTTCCTCACAAAACCATTCTTTATCGCGCTGACATTCCTCTATGGTCTTACTGGTAATTTCGGCGTTGCGATCATCATCTTTACAATCGTCCTGCGGATTTTTGTATTCCCGCTGGCAAACACATCCTATCGCTCCTTTGCCAAGATGCGCAAGGTATCGCCGGAGATGTATGAGCTTCGCGCCCAATACAAGGACGACAAGCAAAAACTTCAGGAAGAGCTGGTCAAACTTTACCAAAAACACAACGTTAACCCGATGGCGGGATGCCTGCCCATTCTGGTTCAAATTCCGGTTTTCTTTGCGCTTTATAAAGTCCTCTCCAACACGATAGAGATGCGCCATGCGCCGTTCTTTGGCTGGATTCAGGATTTGTCGGCAAAGGACCCGACGACGATTTTCAACCTGTTCGGTTTGATTCCGTGGGATCCGCCGGGCTTTCTGATGATCGGAGCGTTGCCTCTGATGATGCTGGCCGCGATGATCGTGCAGCGGAATATTTCTCCGCCGCCGGAAGACCCGATTCAGGCCAAGATGATTGCGATTATGCCGTATTTCATGACCTTTATCATGGCGGGTTTCGCCAGCGGCCTTGTCCTGTACTGGACCGTGAACAATATCCTCGCGATTATCCAGCAGGTTGTGATCATGAAATCGATGGGCGTGCCGATTCATCTTTTCAGCAAGGATGCGGTCGAAAAGAAACTGGAAAAGGAAATCATGGATGGCCCCGTCATCCATCCGGAATTGCAGGTCGCGGAGGAAAGCATTGAAAAGGCACTGGGCGTTGATGACCATGAACCGCCAAGACCGGTAACGCCCGCCAAACCGAAAAAGAAAAAGAAGAAATAATGGAAAGCGAATTTTCGCCCTCGCAAATCGAAGAGGCCCGCAAAATTTTCGCGGGCCCCTGCGATTTTATCTGGGGTTCGGCAAAACTGGAACAATTGCCGGTGCCCGACCGCGCGGAAATCGCTTTCGCCGGCAGATCGAATGTTGGCAAATCATCGCTGGTCAACGCGCTGACAGGACGCAAGACGCTTGCCAAAATTTCGCAAACGCCGGGCCGGACGCAGCAACTCAATTATTTCGATCTTGGCGGGCTCCTTTATCTGGTCGATATGCCGGGATATGGTTTTGCCAAAGTCTCCAAGAAGCAGCGTGAAGAATGGGATCATCTGATCTTTCAATATCTGCAAGGTCGCCCGACATTGCGCAGTGTTCTGGTGCTGGTCGATTCCCGCCACGGGTTGAAAGAGGTCGACCTGCATTTGATGGGTTTGCTCGACAAGGCCGCCGTCAATTACCGCATCGTGCTAACGAAGTGCGACAAGATATCGGCGAAGGCGCGTGAAGATCTTCAGGCTTCTGTCATGGATACTTTGAAAAAACACCCCGCCGCCTATCCGGCTGTGTTCTACAGCAGTTCGGAAAACGGCGAAGGCATCGCCGAATTGCGCGCCATGGTTATCGGTTTACGATAACGGAATAGAATGTATAAGCATCCGCTGCGCTTCGAGAAACACACAGAGATGCATACCCGACACATCCGGCGCAGTGTGCAGTCGTTAAATTCTGGTTCGTGGAAACCCATGTCGGTGCCGCCAGAAACAGATCACTCATAGCTGGCGTTACGGCAGGAATTGTGATGCTTCCTGTAATTTTTTTATTAATGGATTCACAGATCGGCTTTGAAATCTGATAAGCCGCAAAAACAATCTCCGTGGCCGTTGACGGTGACCACTCAACATTGCCGACTTCGCCCACGTAGTAGCCGGGTGCTGGCGAGGATGTTACCTCCGTAATCGCAGAAGGATCCAACGTCTTATAATTCAATCCCCCGCCACTGGGATGATACAGCTTGTTATAATGTGGTGCGGTGTTAAATCCGGCAGAACTGGGAAGAATAAAATCGATATCGTCGGGATCGGTGCCGCTCATGATCATCTGGTCGACCGTACTTTGGGCAGAGGCGGCATATTCCAAAACCTGCGCGGCCAGAAATTCGGCTTGTTCCTGCGAAATGTCTCCTGCCTCACTGTCATCCTGCCGCGTGATCGTGGCCGTCAAAAGGCCGATCAGACCGAGTGCCAGAAGCACATAAACCATCGCATTACCGGAACTGCCGGATTTCGTCGTGTTTTTACCGAAATTCAAGTGGATATCCTCCCCTACAATCGCTATTTTAATTCTACCATGAATAATGACGCTTTTGAACAACTTGCCTTTGACCCTCTTTCGCTCGCGCTTGGCGCTGGGGCGGGGGTCGCGCTCGGCTATCTGGCCGCGTTCGCTAAGATAGTAAGGCTGGAGCGGGAGAAGGCGGCAATGAGCGCCCGCCTCGAGGCGGAGCGCGCAGGGCTTGGCGACCATTTTGCGGCGCTGGCGCAGGCGGCCCTGAAATCGAACACTGAAAGCTTCCTGACGCTGGCGCAGGAACGGCTGAAGGCTGCGCAGAAAGACGGGGCGCATGATCTGGAGCGCCGTTCGCTCGAAATCGAGAAAATGGTCAAGCCGGTGGAACAGCATCTGCACCGCATGACCAGCATGGTGGAGGAATTGAAGGCCACCGATAAAACCATTCGTAATGACTTGCAATATCTGCACAAGGAAACATCGAAACTGACCGCCGCGCTCCGCAATCCATCGGCGCAAGGGAAATGGGGCGAATTCGTGCTGGAGATGATCCTGCAAAAGGCCAACCTGCAAAAAGGCCTGCATTACGATACGCAAACCGCCATCGAAGGCGGCGGGCGTCCGGATGTGATCATCAACCTGCATGACGGATTCAAAATCGCGATTGATTCCAAGGCGCCGATCAATGATCTCATCGCGCGGCTGGATGAAGAACTGGGAGATGACGAACATTTTGCTATTCGCGGCAATTTGGCGCGTGCGGTGCGCGGGCATGTGAAGGCGCTCGGCGCACGGTCTTATCAGGAAAACATCAAAGGGTGCGATTTTGTCATCTTGTTCCTGCCGTCTGAAATGGTGTTCAGCGCGACATTGCAGAGTGATCCGAACATTGTCGATTACGCTGCCGAAAACAATGTGGTCATCGCATCGCCGACATTGATTATTTCGCTTTTGCGCGTGGTCGGCTTGTCCTGGCGGCAGGTGAAACTGGCCGAAAACGCCGCCGAAATTTCGGCGCTGGGGGCAGAGCTATACAAGCGTCTTTCGAAATTCATGGAACATTTCGCAAAGGTGGGCAAAAACATCAATACGGCGCTTGGTGCCTATAACGACGCGGTCGGTTCTTTCGACCGCCAGATCACACCGCAGGCGCGCAAATTTAAAAAATATCACGTGGTTCCGGCCGGCGCAGATTTGCCGTCCATCTCTATGCAGGAGAATACGCAGCGCCAGATCACATCGGCCTTGATAGAAGACGATTATGAAGACGAAGAAATAGAAGACGGCAAAGCATTTCATGGATAAGTACGAAATCATCAAAATTCCCGATCCTGTCTTGAAGGCAAAGGCGGCCCTGGTCGACCGTGTCGATGATGCGGTGCGTGCGCAGATGGATAAGATGCTGGCCACCATGTATGCCGCGCCCGGTATCGGGCTTGCCGCCAATCAGGTAGGGCTTTTGAACCGTGTAATCGTCATGGATATCGCCCACCGCGAAGAACCGGAGACGCGTAAACCCATCGTCATGGCAAATCCCGAGATTATCTGGCAATCCGAGGAGCCGAGCTTCTGGGAAGAAGGGTGCTTATCCATTCCGGGTCAATATGCCGAAGTGCAACGGCCGTTGGAAGTCCGTGTTCGCTTCCTCGATTATGAGGGAAAGATGCAGGAATCCGTGTTCGAGGGGCTCGGATCACATTGTGTACAGCATGAAATTGATCATTTGAATGGCACATTGTTTATCGACCATCTATCCAGTCTGAAACGCAACATGCTTTTGAAAAAGTATAAAAAGCAACAACAGGACAAAGAAGAAATCTTGTAGGCATGACGCATTCTCTCCGCATTGCCTTTATGGGGACGCCCGATTTTTCGGTGCCTGCCCTTCGCAATTTGATCGCTTCTCGACATGAGGTCGTGTGTGTCTACACGCAGCCGCCGCGCCCGAAGGGTCGGGGTCAGCAAATACAGGAATCAGCCGTGCATCAATGCGCGATTGAAAACGGAATTCCCGTGCGCACGCCTGTTAATTTCAAGCGCGATGAAGATGTGGCGGCCTTTATGGCGTTGGAATCCGATGTCGCCGTCGTGGCTGCCTATGGTTTGATTCTTCCCAAATCGATTCTGGATGCGCCGAAATATGGCTGTTTGAATATTCATGCTTCGCTTTTGCCGCGCTGGCGCGGGGCGGCGCCCATTCACCGCGCCATATTGGAAGGCGATAGCGAGACCGGCATTACGATCATGCAAATGGACGAAGGTCTTGATACCGGTCCGATGATCGCGAAAAGGGCTGTTGCCATTCGGCACACCACAACGGCGCAAAGCCTTCATGACATGCTTTCCGCGATGGGGTCCAGCATGATAGAGGATGTTCTGGATCGACTGGCAGAGGAAGGGCATCTGGAATCGGTCATGCAGCCGGAAGAAGGTGTTACCTATGCCAAGATGCTGAAAAAAGAAGAAGGAAAAATCGACTGGACCAAACCTGCCGCCGCGGTTGACCGGCAAATCCGCGCCCTCAACCCATGGCCCGGCACATGGACGGAAACGGATAACGGCAAACGTCTGAAAATACTGGAAGCGCATGTCAGTCAGCTTGCAGATATGACATCGCCAGGAACAGTGTCGGATGGCGGCATTATTGCCTGCGGCGATCATACCGCGCTGCGCGTTACATTGGTGCAGCCGGAAAACAAAAAGCCGATGGACGTTGTCGCCGCGCATAATGGCGGTTATCTGAAACCCGGATCACGTCTGTCATGACACGCTGGAAACTAACAATCGAATATGACGGTGCACCGTATTCGGGATGGCAACATCAAGACCATGCGCCCTCCGTGCAGAATGAAATCGAAAAGGCAATCACGGGTTTTTGCCAGCGGCAAATCCGTATCCATGTTGCGGGTCGCACCGATGCCGGCGTTCATGCGCGCGGACAGGTCGCGCATTTCGATCTTGATTACGGTGACCGTCCGCTTACGGGGTTTGATCTGGCAAAAGCGATTAATGCCCATTTGCGCGCCGCCAAACAACCGATTGCCATTCTGAACGCCGAAACCGTATCCGAAGAATTCCATGCGCGGTTCAGCGCGAAAAACAAACTCTATGTTTATCGCATTATCAATCGCCCCGCGCCTTTGACATTGGAACGCGGACAGGCGTGGCAGGTAAAACGCCCCCTTGATGAGGTTAAAATGCAAGAGGCTGCCAACCTTCTTTTGGGGCAACATGACTTTACAACATTCCGCGATTCAGAATGTCAGGCCAAATCGCCGATTAAAACGCTCGATCGATTTGATATCAAACGCCACGGCGACCTGATCGAATGTGAAGTGGAAGGGCGGTCCTTCCTTCATCATCAGGTCAGGAACATGGTCGGCACCCTCTCCCATGTCGGCGAGGGGAAATGGACCGCGTCCGATGTTGCCATTGCGCTTGCCGCCAAAGACCGCACAAAGGGCGGAATTACGGCGCCGCCCGACGGGCTTTATCTCATGCGAATTGACTATTAGCCAAAAAAGAACCCCCGCGGCGGGGGAAACACCGGCGGGGGGA
Source organism: uncultured Alphaproteobacteria bacterium (assembly GCA_946481075.1). Next base: position 87,719 of record CAMLMC010000004.1, on the reverse strand, counting down.
GTCAGGGGTCAGAGAGAGTCATGAGAGACATGAATGTCATGTCGTCGTGACAGTTTCTAATCTAGGTTGACAATGGCGCGGGGGAATGGCCGGATCGTGATCATTTCGGGGCCGATTGTGGCGAAATTGGGTCAGGCGCAATAAGATTTCAATATTTCACGGTAAATCGATGTGCATTTTTCAAGGTCGTCCAACGTGCAATATTCATCCACCTTGTGAATGGTTTGATTCGTCATGCCAAATTCGACAACAGGGCAATATTTGGCGACGAATCGGGCATCCGATGTTCCGCCGCCCGTGGTCAGGGCCGGTTTGTGTCCTGTTTCCCGTTCAACGATTGCCGAGATAAGGGCGGTCCATTCGCCGGGTTGCGTTAAAAATCCTTCTGCGCCCACAGTCAATTTCAAATCGTAATTGGTGTCAACGGCATCCAGCACCTGCCGGATTTTTTCAGAGAGGGCTTCTTTGGTCCATCGGTCTGAATAGCGCAGGTTGAATTTGGCGGTGCCGCGCGCCGGGATGACATTGGTTGCCGTATTGCCGACATCAATGGTGGTGATTTCCAGATTGGTTGGTTGAAAATAGGCGGAGCCTTTGTCAAAGACAGTACCTTGTAACGCGGACAATAATTTTACAAGGGTTGGCAGGGGATTGTCGGCACGGGCCGGATAGGCGACATGTCCCTGCACACCGTGGACTGTGAGCACACCGGAAAGGGACCCACGGCGCCCTATCTTGAGCTCCTGTCCCATGAAATCCGGGTTCGATGGTTCGCCAACAAGGCAGACATCGGGCAATTGGTTGTTCTGCGCCATCCATTCCAGAACGCGTTCGGTTCCATTGATGGATTCATTTTCTTCATCGCCCGTGATAAGAAGGCTGATTGATCCTTTATGATTTGTATTGCCTTCAAGAAAAGACGATATCGCTGCAACAAAGGCGGCAATCTGCCCTTTCATGTCGGATGCGCCGCGCCCGATAATCTTGCCGTCTTTTACCGTGCCGGAAAAAGGCGGAACGCTCCATGCGTCCTCATCTCCCGCGGGCACCACATCGGTGTGGCCGGCAAAACAAAGGTGCGGACCCGTATTGCCTTTGCGCGCAAAAAAATTCGGAACCTTGTAGGTTCCTCCGCGCCCTTCGAACGGCAGATCGAATATTTCAAACCCCATACCGCTGAGTAGCGATTTCAGATAGGCCTGACATCCGGCATCCTCTGGCGTGACAGAGGGAAAGGAAATTAGTTTTTGGGCGATATCAGCGCAATGCAGGCTCATGGCCCATTAGGAGCATACTGCGGTTGGCCTGACAAGAGGGGGCCTGCATAATTATGCGGGATCGGGAAATGCGGAGACAGGGACGGATAGAGCGATTTATCGAGGATTAATCTTGTATGAACCTGTCCGTTCTCGGCTTCCATCTCCGCCATATTCTCCAGACGCTCCAGCATAATGGTGACGGGATGCCATGCGGCCGGGAGCAGGCGATATCCACGTTCGGCGTGCGGGAAATAACGGTCTGGCAGACTGACGGGACGAATATAATGGGGGTCCTTGCCATGGTAGAAATTGATTTGCTCATTGCATAATAGAAGATTGCCCAACATCCCGTCTGAACTTTTGATGGCCTTATCCAGGAAAGAGAATTTCGCGATCGCTTCCTTGTCGAGGGCGCGGCCCCCATAAAACTGACGGCGCTCAAGCGTGTAATCGACATTCGATGCATGACTGAAGGTGGTAACACCATAACGTGTTGCCATGCCTTCAACGCTATCTTCAAATTTGAGCAACGGAAAATGAGGGCTCAGCGAAGCGTTATCATAATAAAGCGTCATATCGGGATAGCGTGGAACCTTGACGAGTTTGCCACTCGGCTTGCGTTTGAATTCGCCATTCTCGTCGCGCTCGGGGTGTTTGTGGGTCACGTAATCTATGTTCCGCGCGATGATTTCGGCCTTCTGGCGTTCTCTGTATCCGAAGGTCGCAACATCCGGATTTGTGTGATTTGGATCGACCTCGTTCATGAACTCATGGATATGGCGTTCATGAAGCGCATAGATAGCGGTGGGATGGATGCCATGATCTTCCCAGCTATCATGTCTCCAGACAACGGCGGTCAGGGCATCGAACCCTCCGAACTCATCAAGACAATGCGGTGCCAGAAGTCCATCGCGCCTTTTTGCGCAAAGATATAGAAACTCTCTGACCTCGTGGTAAAAGTTCGGCACTCTGCCATCGGCACGATAGGCCTCTTTGCCCGATTTTTCCTGAAGCAATTCTTCAAAGGCAAGACGCGATTGAAACCAGCCCATGTCGGTCAGGAATTCGCGGATCGCTTCCTTGGTTTCTTCGATGTTTTCGGGAAGGATTGCTTCTTCTTCCGATTTGAAATTTATGCGCGTCAACAGCCAGTCAAACGATTCGTTGAAATTGGCTTTTTTGGTGCGGCCTGCGGCACGCGCAAAATCGGTCAAAAACGCATTCATTAGTTTCTATAATATATCTACGGATTTCAGGCGTTTTATAGCATAAGAACTATAGGTTGCAACTAAAATATGTAAATATATGGACTTACACAGTATTACGCGGCTGCTTCATGGTTAATCACGCAAGAGTTCATTAATCCCGGTCTTGCTGCGGGTTTGGGCGTCTACACGCTTCACGATTACGGCGCAGGACAGGGATGGTCCGGGCGTGCCGTCCGGCAGGGGTTTGCCGGGAAGGCTGCCGGGTACGACCACCGAATAGGCCGGGACGCGGCCAATGAAGATTTCACCGGTGGCGCGATCTATGATTTTGGTAGAGGCCCCAAGGAACACGCCCATGGAAAGGACCGCGCCTTCTTCCACGATCACGCCTTCCGCAACTTCGGAACGGGCGCCGATGAAACAATTGTCTTCGATAATGACAGGGCCTGCCTGCAAAGGCTCCAGAACGCCGCCGATCCCGACGCCGCCGGAAATATGACAGTTCTTGCCGATCTGTGCGCAGGAACCGATGGTCACCCATGTATCGACCATCGTGCCTTCACCGACATAGGCGCCGACATTGACGAAAGACGGCATCAGTACGACATTCGGCGCGATATAAGCGGACCAGCGGACAATGCTGCCGGGGACGGCACGGAATCCCATTTCCTTGAAACGGTCCGGGCTCCAGCCATCGAATTTGCTCGGCACCTTGTCCCACCATATGGCGCCGCCAGGACCTCCGGAAATCGCTTCGTTCGGGTTCAGGCGGAATGACAGAAGGACGGCCTTCTTTAGCCATTGATGCACCGTCCACTGTCCCGACTCTTTCGTGGCGATGCGAAGCTCGCCGCCGCAAAGATGATTGAGCGTTTCAATGACGGCTTCGCGCACTTCGCCCTTTGTCGCGGCGGAAATCGTTTCCTTCTCGGCCCATGCCTTTTCGATGACGGCTTCGAGGGTCGGGGCGGATTGCAGGGCGGCGTTGGTCATTTCTAACAGTCTTTCCAGGGTGTTGATGTGGGCCTCAATTGACCAGAAAACCGAAGGATTCGCAAGGGAAAGGGAACGAATCGCCGCTTGTGGCCGTTAACTTTTCGAGAACTATAAGGAGAGCGTGATGGCTTATGTCCATAGACTGATCAACGGGGATGAAAAACTTATCGGCATCGCCCGTCTTCACTGGATTTACATTCTACAGGGGCTGATGTGGTTTCTGGGAATGGCCGCCGGGGGACTCGCCTTAAGCTGGCTGATGAACCGCGGCATGGCGGCACTCACCGGCCTTGGCGGTGACGCCTATGTCCCTGTTCCGTTTCTGGGACTCAGCAGTGGTATCTTGTTCTTCATGCTCGCGGCGGGCGCGATGATCTTCCTCTTTTACGTCATCAAGGTTCTGGCGACGCAAATTGCCCTTACCGATCGCCGCGTGATCCAGAAAAAAGGGCTGATCTTTGTCAACGTCCATCAGATCGACCTTGAAGAAATCCGCGGCGAGAATATGGATCTTGGAATTTTTGGCCGCCTTCTAGGTTATGCCTACATAAAACTGGATTGTCGCTTCATCGGGGATATCAAACTGGATGCCGTTGAACGCCCCGAACGGTTTATTCGGGCTTTGCATGACCGCCGCACCCATGTGCAGGAGGCGCTGAATTTGATCGTGGGGAAATCACCCGTCGCAAAGCCGATCAATATCATTGACGCAAGCGAAGGCGAGGATTCGCCAAAACAGCTTCAGAAGCCCGAAGTCGAACCGCCCAAGCCGGCCGAGCCAGAAATCCAGCCACCGAAGCCGGATGACATTCCGCCGCCGCCCAATCAACCTATGCCAAACCAGCCGCCACCGATGGATACAGGTCCGGATGACAAAGATAGGGGACGTAAGCAGGATAAGGAACAAAATAGGGATCACGCCGCATGGGAGCAGGATGGCAAGATCAAAGCCGCAATGGCGGAGCGTATTGAAAAATTGAAGCGCGAACTGATGGAGGATTTGACCGTCAATCAGGACCGTCGGAATTCCATGCGGGCGCCGCAATCCTTGCAACAAATCCGCGACAGGGGAGAGGTGGAGGCAAAACCGCAAGAGCCACAAGCAGATAAAGGGGGCAAGCATGACAAGTCGGATATGAGCAAGGAAGACATTGCCAGAATAGTCGACGAAGTAACCCCGCAAATCACGCAACAGGTGATGCGTGAGATGATAGAGCAGGGATTGATAAAACCGCCGGAACCGCAGAATGACAACGGCGTTGACAATAACCTGATCCAAGTCTTTGATGAGGCGGCTCTTGAGAAGGACAAACCGCCGCATGACAATAGAAATACTTTGGAACACTCAATCCATTGATGAATGGGAGCGCAATTTCAATCGCGCCCCTTATTCCAACATCCTTCAATCCTATAGCTATGCGAAGGCCTATGCACCGCTTCACCGGCAAAAACCCTGCTGGGGACTGATCCGGATTGGCGGCGCCGATGCCGGGATTGTCCAGATGTTCGAAGCAGGTATTGTCTTCAATGCCTTGCATGCCGTGATGATTGACCGTGGCCCCCTCTGGTTCGAAGGATTTGGCACCGCGCTTCATGTAAAATTGTTCTTTGATGAAATAAACCGTCAGTTTCCGCCCCGTTTCGGGCGAAAGCGGCGCTTCCTACCCGAAACCGAAGATGGGCCGACCGCGCAGAAACTGATTGCGCAAACGGGGTTGAGACGGCTTGACGATCGCGCCGGATATGAAACCATCTGGGTTGATTTGCAGCAGTCCGAGGAGGAGTTGCGCGCCGGGCTCAAGCAAAAATGGCGTAACCGCTTGAATGCGGCGGAACGGTCCGGCTTGCAGATAGAATGGGATAACGGCCCTGCAACAATCGCCATGATTGCTGCTGTTTATGCGGCGGATCAGAAGAGCCGTGGTTATGGCGGAATTTCACCGAAACTTTTCGCCGCTTATGCGCCGCTTCTGGCGGCCAAGGGAGAACTTCATTTGGCCCGCGCCGTAAAAAACGGGGAAACGGCCGCGTTTGCGGTTAGTGTTGAACACGGGCGCAGCGCGACCTATCTGATTGGCTGGACATCCGATTCTGGCAAGGAAGTTTCCGCACCCACATTACTCTTGTGGGAAACGATGCTGAGGCTTAAAAATAACGGTGTAAAAGAATTTGATCTAGGTGGAGTGAACGATGACGGCGCGGCAGGTATCAAAACATTTAAAGAAGGTCTGGGTGGCCGCACTGTGCGTTATGTCGGCCATTATGTTTGAGGGCGTGGCCCTCGCGCAGCCTGCGACGTCGAGCGCGTCTTCGAACGCGGGCGTTCAAAAAATGGAATATGATGTTTATGCCGGCGGTTTTCATGTTATGGCGGCCGACCTGACGGTTGATGCCGCCAAAAAGAAAAATTATCTCCTTCGACTGGAAGGTTATACCCGCGGCTTTCTTGGCAAGGTTGCCAACTGGAAAGGCGTCTTCGAAACCAAGGGCTGGTATAATCCGAAAACAGGGTCGGCAACGCCTGAAAAACATTTATCCCGCACCGATTTCACGGGAGAGATGGAATTAAAGGAATATTTCTACAACAAGGATGGCACGTTCCGCGAATACCGCATCAAGAATGAAGAGGAGGATGGGTCCGCAAAACCCGTTGAGGCCGAACTTACCAGTAACACAACCGATGCGCTGACAGCCACTCTCACCACCATGAACAATGTCGCCCGCAAGGGAAAATGTGAAGGATCTGAAGAGGTTTTTGACGGAAAACGCCGTTATCGCATGGAATTTGTTCATAAAGGTGAAGTCGAGCTGAAGGGTGGGGAGTACAATGTATATAATGGCCCTGCCGTTGAATGCACGGTCGAAGTGAAACCTCTGGCGGGAAAATGGCATGAAAAACCCCGCGGGTGGATGTCGATTCAGGAACAGGGGCGGGAGCGCGGCACAATGCCTACCGTATGGTTGGCCAAGGTTGCTGATGGCCAGCCCGCAATTCCCGTCAAAATCCGCGTAAAAACGCAATATGGGACGCTTTTCATGCATTTAACCCGTTATCAGGGGCCGCAAAAAACGCTACAACTGGCCCAGCAATAAATTTTGGGAAATGTAACGCGATGAAACACCTTGTGACTTGAGGTCCGGGGTGTTTTTCGTGAAAAGTGGACGTCATGAAACGCAAAGACCCCCTCGCCATCGTTATTCTCGCCGCCGGAAAGGGCACGCGGATGAAATCCGTGCTGCCAAAAGTGATGCACCAGATTGCGGGTCGCCCGATGATAGGCTGGCTGATCGAGGTGGCGGAAAGTTTAAACCCAGAAAAAATTATCGTGGTCACCGCGCCCGGCATGGACGATGTCAAGGCCGCCGTGGCGCCGCACCAAATCGCCATTCAAACGGAGCAGCGCGGCACGGGCGATGCCGTCAAACCCGCGCTGCCATTCTTAAAAGATTTCCAAGGCAAGGTTTTGATCCTCCTGGGGGATGAGCCGTTCCTTGACCGCGATGTTCTCGAAGAAATGATCGGCTGGAACGGCCTGTCCGTCATGGCGGTGCGCCCGCTGTCGCCGAAAGGCCTTGGCCGGATGATCGCCAATGAAGATGGCACGCTGGACCGCATCGTCGAAGAAAAAGATGCGACCGAAGACCAGAAAGAAATCCGTCTCTGCAATGCCGGGAATTTCTGCGTGCCGTCCTCGCATCTTGGCAAATGGCTGGATCAACTGGGCAATGACAACGCGCAAGGTGAATATTACCTGACCGATATCCCACGCATCGCGGAAAAAGACGGCTATCTTACTTACGTTGTCGAAACCGATGTGCAATGGGTGTGGGGAATCAACACGCGGTCCGAGCTGGCCGAACATGAACGCATGGCGCAGGTTAAACTGCGCGACAGGGCGATGATGAATGGCGCGACGCTGATTGACCCCAACACAGTGACCTTTGGTTACGATACTGTTCTGGGAAAAGATGTCGTGGTGGAACCGAATGTCGTGTTTGGCCCCGGCGTTGTCGCGGGCGACAACGTGACCATTCATGCGTTTTCACACCTTACCGATGTCAAAATTGAATCGGGTACGCAGGTCGGCCCATTCGCGCGCATTCGCGGCGGGACAACGCTCGGCGAAAATACCAAGATCGGCAATTTTGTCGAAGTGAAAAAATCAATCATCGGCGCGGGCGCGAAGGCAAACCATTTGGCCTATATCGGCGATGCATCGGTTGGCGCAAAATCGAATATCGGCGCGGGCACCATCACCTGTAATTATGACGGGTTTGATAAACACAAAACCGATATCGGCGCGGGCGTTTTTGTAGGCAGCAATTCCACGCTTGTCGCGCCGGTGAAACTGGAAGATGGATCGTTCGTCGCGGCGGGGTCTGTTGTCACGCAAACCGTGCCGAAAGACGCGCTTCTTATTGCCCGCGCAACATCGATCATCAAAAACGGCTGGGCCGCTATATATCGGGACCGCAAAAAGAACAAAAAGGAGTCTGCATAATATGTGTGGCATTATCGGTATCATCGGAAAAGAAAATGCGGCTCCGCGCTTGGTCGAAGGTCTGCGCCGTCTGGAATATCGCGGCTATGATAGCGCCGGTATAGCCTGTCTTGTTGATGGCAAGATCGAGCGCCGTAGAGCCGAAGGCAAGCTGATCAATCTTGATGCGCGTTTGAAGAAAGAACCGCTGAATGGCACTATCGGCATTGGGCATACGCGTTGGGCAACGCATGGCGGCCCCACGGAGAACAACGCGCACCCCCATGCAACCGATCATGTCGCCGTCGTCCATAACGGTATCATCGAAAATTATCTGGAATTGAAGGAAGAATTATCGGCCTTCCAATATCGTTTCGTTTCCGACACAGATACCGAAGTAATTGCCCACCTTGTCACGCATAACATCAAACAAGGCATGAAACCTCAGGAAGCGGCCGACGCTGCCATCAATCGCCTTGAAGGCGCTTATGCCCTCGCGATTATTTTTACGGGCGAAGACAATCTGATGATCGGCGCACGTCAGGGCACGCCGCTCGCCGTCGGTTATGGCGAGGATGAAATGTATCTCGGCTCTGATTCCTATGCGCTCTCCGGCCTCACCCGCAAGGTCAGTTTTCTGGAAGATGGCGACCGCGTTACGATCACGCGCAATTCGGTGCGCGTCTATACGCGCAGCAACGACAATGTCGAACGCCCTATCCGTATCACGGCGCAGTCCGGTCTGACGGCAGAAAAAGGCCCCTATCCGCATTTCATGTTAAAGGAAATATACGAACAGCCGGAAGTGATCGGCGATACGCTCAATTCCTTCATCAATCCAGCAACGGGTGATGTTTCCATTCCTGCCGATATCCTTGAAATGCTGGCAAACGCGCCGCGCCTGACACTGGTGGCGTGCGGCACCGCCTCTTATGCCTGTCTTGTCGCCAAATACTGGTTCGAGCAGATCGCGCGTATTTCCTGCGAAGTGGATATTGCCTCGGAATTCCGTTACCGCGAAGCGCCGATGCCCGAAGGCGGCGTGGCGATATTCGTATCCCAATCCGGTGAAACGCTCGATACGCTGGAAGCCCTTCGTTATTGCAAACGTCAAAAGCAGAAAATTCTGTCCATCGTCAACACGATTGAAAGCACGATTGAGCGTGAATCCGATGCGGTGCTTCACACTCTTGCCGGCCCTGAAATTGGTGTGGCTTCGACCAAGGCCTTTACGACGCAGTTGTCGACGCTGGCCTGCCTTGCACTGGCATTGGGCGTCAAACGCGGCGTGGTGGATGAAGACAGAAAGCAGGCGCTCGCCGATGCTCTGCGTCAGGTGCCCAAGAAGGCCGCCGCCATCCTGAATTACGATGGCGCGATCAAGGATATCGCCAAAGACGTCATGGACGCGCGCGACATGCTTTATCTCGGCCGCGGCGCGCTTTATCCGATCGCGCTGGAAGGTGCGTTAAAGCTGAAGGAGATTTCCTATATCCATGCCGAAGGCTATGCCGCCGGTGAAATGAAACACGGCCCCATTGCCTTGATCGATGACAAGGTTCCTGTGGTTGTCGTGGCTCCGGCCAACGATGTGCTGTTTGAAAAAACGGCCAGCAACGTGCAGGAAACGGTCGCACGCGGCGGGAAGATCGTCCTCTTCTCCGATGCGGCGGGCTGCGCGAAATTGCAAAAACAAAGCAGCTGGCAGGTGACTCTCGATGAAGTACACCCATTTGTCGCGCCGATCCTGTATTCCATCCCGGTGCAATTGCTGGCCTATCATGTGGCGGTGGCCAAGGGAACGGATGTCGATCAGCCACGCAACCTCGCCAAATCTGTGACGGTGGAATAACAAAAGGGCCGCTTTGAAGCGGCCTTTATGTTAGAGGGGAAATTTGGCGTCCGGCCACGCCAGAAGATTTTCATACTTGCGGCCATGCACATATGGCACGAGTTTCGGACATTCGCGCGAACGCAAAATGCCGTAAAAGCTATAGCCTTCCGGAAAATAAGACTTCATCACATCATAGCTGGTGAAATCTTTGCGCGTTTCATCGCCAAGCTCAAACACAACCGCAGGGCGGTGCCGTGCCAGTGTTTCTTTCAATCCACGCAATACGTAGGATTCAAACCCTTCCGTGTCGATCTTGAGCAAAGTCGGTTTGATGCCGAGCTGCGCGATGACGGGGTCGCCCTTGCGAACCTCCAATGTGATGGCTTCGGCCCCCTGATCGGCGGCAAAGGATCCGACACCGAGATTGCCACCCGCAGGAGGAAAGTAAGGTAGATGCGCATCCTGATCCGAGAGGCCATAGGGCAGAACCTGAACGTGGCTGAAATCATTGAGCGCGAGATTTTTCAATGCGCGCTCCCGCACGCGCTCCCACGGCTCGAAACCATAGGCGTAACGCGCTTTCCCCGCCACTGCGACCAGATGCTGCCCCACATTGGTGCCGATATCGAGATAGACCGGCTCCATGCCGTTTTTTTGCTGATGTTCCAGAATGGACCGCATCAGGCGGAGCGTTGCGGCCTCGTGACTGCCATAGGTATAGATTTTATCGTCTTGATGGTTTCCTGTTTGCCCTTCAAAAAGGGCGCCGAACACTTTAATCTGGAAAGGCTGACCCGCAGCGGGCGAGCCTGCAAGCTTGCCGATCTTCTTACGAAGCCGTAGCGGGATCAGATCGTTGCGCAGCAGCGGCAATAACGGGGATAAAAGGCTCATAGGCCAATATAGGTATAGGATATGGATAATTTTGTGAAGACCGGAGCCGATAATAAGACACACCCATTTTTATGGCTGGTGATTCCCGTCCTTTTGATCCTTTTTGTGACGGCGATGGAAATATCGCAGCCGGTCGAGATGCTTCAAGTCATGTACACCGAAGGCGGCATCTTCGAAATCCTGCAATTCATCTTTATCGCAACCGCCTTTTTCATCGCGGCAATACGGTTTTTTCAGATGAGGGACCATTTTTTAAAAATCTGGGTCTTTCTTCTGGCCGCGGGCAGTTTTTATATCGCGGGCGAGGAGGTCAGCTGGGGGCAGTGGTTCTTTTACTGGGACACACCGGGTTTCTGGCAGGGGATCAACGATCAGGGGGAAACGAACCTGCACAACACATCCTCATGGCTGGACCAGAAGCCGCGGCTGCTGCTTTTCATCGGTATGGTGGTCGGCGGTTTGATCATCCCGGCCCTGCGTCGCTGGAAACCCGTTGTTCTTCCCGCCCGTTTTTCGGCGATCTATCCCGAAAACCACATGGCAATAACCGCGCTCGGCGTGCTTGTTCCGTACCTGCTGCAGGAAGTTGCCGAGCATGGGTTTAATGCGCATATTTTCCTTCGGGTCAGTGAGGTGCAGGAAATGTATATGTACTATTTTATCCTGCTCTATGTTTTTGACTTACGTAAACTAAAGAATCGCCAAGAGTCTCTTTGAAAAAAAGCCAAAAACTGCCAAATCCTTCTAAACGAACAAGATTTTATTATTATCGAAATAAAAAACTTGCTTTTTCTCTTATTTTCGACTTTACTCATATTCGATATCGAACATTGTCAAAGTAACGGGTGTGGTTACCAAATGGTCCGAAGGGCAATAGCTCCGGACGGGTTACCTATCGGGGGATGAGTTATGGGACGTTTCGAGAGTATGACTGCTATTTTATGGCCTCCGGTCGGCTGGAGCCAGTTTTCACAGGTAAAATCCTCACTGGGCCGTGCGGTTGCCAAGGATATATCCCGCGCAAAGATTTACGGCCTGAATTACAGCATCGAATCGGTGCCGCTCTTCAAAATGGACACCAAACTATTTCGCCACGATATCGTGATCGAAGGTTGGGAATACTCCATTCTGAACGAAAGCAGCGAGTATCCTGTATTGTCGTTTAGCCTGTATGACCGTTTCGACCTGAAACTGGCGAAGGAATGCTTTGTGACCGATATACGGTCCTATGCGACGGCCATTCCGCACACGCGTGCTTCCGTTAACCGCGCGGTCAGTGCCGGGCTCTTTTTAATCCGCCAGATACAATCCGGATCGGTGCCTGATATAAACCGGGTTCTGCGCGCCTATAAACTGCACCCGAATCAGGCTTTCCTGTATCGGAAGGACGATGGCATGGGGCAGGCGCTGAAAAGTATTTTCGGCGCGGGCGGCGCGGATGCGTCGGACGACTATATTATTTAACGTCCTTGCGCATCAAAAGCGTAATCCATTCACCGCCGGGGAATTCTTGTACCAGAGTCAGGCCATGGGAGCGGTAAGCGTTCGCCACGGCCTCTCCCTGTTCGATCAGGGTGCCGGAGAGGATAAGATATCCCCCGTCCGCCAGTGCGCGTGATTGTTCTGCCGCCATGTCGATCAGCGGCCCTGCCAGAATATTCGCGATGATGAAATCATAAGGCGCGTGGTCCCAGACAGGGCTTTGCGCCTCATACCCTTCGCTACGAAACGCCTCGATATTGGCAACTTTGTTGACGGATATGTGGATATCGCTGACGCGGACACATTCGTCATCGTTGTCGGCGGCGTGGACCGGCACATCGGGCCAAAGTTTGGCGGCCGCAATCGCAAGAATGCCGGACCCGCATCCCATATCGAGGATGCTGCGCGGCGTAAATCCGGATTGTTTTACGTGCTCGATCGCCAGAAGGCAGCGCGAGGTGGTGCCGTGTTCGCCGGAGCCAAAGGCGGTAGCGGCCTCTATCTGCAAGGGGATTTGTCCGTCCAGCGCAACGCCATCGTAATGTCCGCCGAAAATGAAAAAATTTCCAACGCTAAAAGGTGGCAGGGCCCGATAGCTTTCGGCGAGCCAGTCGCGGTTTTCATCCAGTTCTTCGAGAATATAGCTCTCAAAGGCCGCCAGCGGCAGGTCCGCCAGATCGGCAATAATCGCGAAGCGGCGGCTTAGTTCGGCCGCTTCGGGCCTGTGATCGAAGGTCCAGAAGAAATCCCATGCCCCTTTGTCCTTCTTTGACGAAAAGGAAAGGGCATAATCCTCGAACACGCCGGAAAAAAGACCGGTCTGATGATCGCTCAGACCGGCTTTGATGGTTAGGCTTAAGGTATGATAGACGCCGGAAATTTTAGTCTTCCTCTTCCTCGTCTGCTTCTTCCTCTTCCAGATCATCGTCTTCGTCGAGATCTTCGAGGTCCTCGTCAATGTCCAGATCATCGTCGATATCGAGATCGTCATCATCTTCGGCTATATCGTCATCATCGTCATCGCCGTCTTCGAGGTCATCAAGCGAGACAAGAACGCCTTCATCGGCCTCTTCCTCGAGTTCATCCTCTTCCGTTTCTTCGGCTTCCGTTTCTTCGGCAACCTGGCTGCCTGTGATTTCATCATCGGCGGCAATGCGGCCGCGGCGGGATTTTACCTTGATCTCACCCGTGAACTCCGTATTGCAGGATGGGCAGATGATGGGCTTTTTGTTCAGGTCGTAAAAGCGCGCGCCACAGCTCATACAAATACGTTTCAGTCCTTTTAGATCGGCCACTGTAACCTCCGGTTTCCCTTGAATTTTTTTGGACGATCTTTGCTGCCCGATTTTACCTCCCAAGTCAAAGCAAAAGTGAACGGCGGCAAAGCTTGAAAGTGGTTGTTTTATTAACCATATAGGTTGTAAACTATTAAAACCATTACGATTTTGCGCAATGCAAAAAGGCCTGAAAAGAGAGGATCCCCATGCAAAAACCGGTTGTCATTTGCGGCTTTAAACGCACCCCCTTCCATTTCGCGGGAAAAGGTGCACTGGCCGGGGTCCGTCCCGATGATATGGCGGCCGAAGTCGTCAAGGCCCTGGTTGCTGAAACCGGCGTTAATCCGGCGGACATTGAAGATTTGCTGCTGGGATGCGCCTTTCCAGAGGCCGAACAGGGGTTCAACCTTGCCAAGATCGTGGTGCAGCTGGCGCAACTTCCCAATTCCGTTGCGGGCGCGACCGTCAATCGCTTCTGCGGCTCTTCCATGACAACCGTCCATATGGCGGCGGGGTACATCCAACTCGGCGCGGGCGATGTTTATATCGCTGGCGGCGTCGAATCCATGACACGCATTCCAATGGGGGGCTTCAACCCGATGCCAAACCCGAAACTGGGCGAAATTTATCCGCAGGCCTATATCGGCATGGGCGAAACGGCGGAAAACCTCGCCAAAAAATATTCAATTTCCCGTAGAGAGCAGGAAGAATTTGCAGTCGGCTCGCATAAAAAGGCCGCTGCCGCCGCCGCTGGCGGTAAATTCAAAGATGAAATCGTTCCAATCAACGGTGTGACCGAAGATGGCACCATCCGCCCTGACACAACGCTGGAAGGTCTCGCGGGTCTGAAGCTCGCTTTCGATGAAAACGGCACCGTCACGGCGGGCACGGCCTCTCCGCTCACCGATGGTGCAGCCGCCGTTCTGGTTTGTTCCGAGGAATATGCGGACAAGCACAAGCTGCCAAAACTGGCGCGGATTAAATCTGTCGGCGTTGCCGGCTGCGCCGCCGAAATCATGGGCATCGGCCCTGTTCCTGCCACGCAAAAGGCGCTGGCCGCCGCCGGCCTTAAAGTGTCCGATATTGATATCGTCGAACTGAACGAAGCCTTTGCCGCGCAAGGCATATCCGTCTTGAAAGAACTCGGCATCGACCATGCGAAAGTGAACCTTGATGGCGGCGCGATCGCGATGGGGCACCCGCTGGGGGCCTCCGGTGCGCGTATCACGGGCAAACTGGCAACGCTTCTGAAACGCGAAAACAAAAAACTTGGCCTTGCCACTATGTGTATCGGCGGCGGTCAGGGGACGGCGATTATCCTTGAGGCGATTTAACCATGGATCAACTGCAACAGGCCCTTGCCGAAATTCAGGAACGCAATCGCCGCGTTGAAATGCAAAAGGCGTGGGAGGGGTCCCTTACCCGCCGTTTTTTCATCGCTACCGTGACTTACACAATTGCCTATCTGTATATGCGCTATGGGCTGGAAGTCGCCCGCCCGCATCTCGATGCGTTCGTTCCAACGGGCGGTTATCTGCTATCGACCTTTAGTCTGCCGATCATCCGTGAATGGTGGATGAACCGGTGTTACAAACGCTAAATCCCTAAAATTTTAGGCAAAGCTTAACGAAAATTAAGCCTCTTTCGCTACACTTGAAAAAGCCGCGTAATCAACGGTTTTTATGAGGGGTAGGGTTTTGCAGCTACTGGATTCCGAACAGCTGGAGTTCGCGTTTCAGGCGCATGGCATCACGCTGGAAAGCGTGGCGCGCACCTTCTATGCCGATGTCTGGGCCGTTATACAGGCGGGTGAGAAAGCAAAAACACAAGGTGATCTGACCGACCTGTCCGCCACATTGCGTAAGTTGTGTAATGATTATTTCGCGCGCGTACGGGAATGGCGCGAGGAAGAATCCGAATCCTGTGAGGGGGGCGTCGTATGCGCTGCCTCCCAACAAAACAGCCAGAGCGCGCGGCTCAATCTCCCGCTCTTCGAAAAACAATTTTTTCGTTATGCGCTGTGCTATCTCGAACTCAACCGTGCGCTGATCCGAAACCGTTCGACCCTGTCATACTTCGCGCGGGCCTATGATATCGATGAAAACCATGCCCATCTGGAAGTGAACAGCGCGACCGGCGAAGTGCTGGAAAGGATTCATCACGACCGCCATATCCTGCTGGAAAAGCGGCTGCGGCTCGAACGTGTGGAGACGTTGTTGCGCCATCTCGATGAACCGTTTTCCTATCTTCACGTATTTCTACCGGATGTTTTTGGTGCGGATGAAGGACGTCATCAGATGGTTCTGTTCAAGGCTGCCCTGCGGCAGAAGAATTTTTCGGGCGCGGGCGAGATATGCCGTGCATGGAAGGATCAGCGGGTCAAGATGCCCGCCGAAACGATCCTGACGCTGGTCCGCCAGCATGCGGAAGAACTCGGAGCGCAAGGCGGGCTTATGCTGCAATCGTCCGAACTCGCCCTGATCAAGGACTTCCTGCGTCAGGACGAGGCACGGCTGAATGGTTTCCTTGATAAGTACAATGTGCCTTACATGGTTTTTCAATACCGCAACCTGATACGTCAGGGATACTTGTTGGGTCATATAGGCTCGCTCGAAAGCCTGATTATCGCACATGCCAAATTATCGGCACTGGCCGCGCGCCCGCATGGTGACGAACATGAAGCAAGGGCGCAGGAGGCGGCCATCCTCGTTCCGATGCGCGTCTTGATGACCCAGAAATTCCCGACGCTCGGTGCGATTTTCACGGAAATAGAAACAACCTGCGCCATTCTGGAAAAACTCTTTTCGCAGACGCGGGATTATTTGCGCCATGCACCATCGGTTTGATCAAAATATCTTCATGAAAAGACTGCCTTTTTAACTATTTCGCGCTATCATTACTGACAGGAAAAATTCGTCAAAAAGGTCTTTGCTCATGACAATCCAGAAAGTTGCTGTTATCGGGTCCGGTGTGATGGGAAGCGGGATTGCCGCGCAGGTCGCCAACACGGGCATTCCGGTGGTTCTGCTTGATATCGTGCCGAAAAATCTGGGGGAAGGCGAAGACCGCAGCAAGATCGCGCGTGGCGCAATCGATAAAATGCTTAAGACGGATCCGGCACCGCTGATGTCCAGCCGCAATGCAAAGCTGATCACACCGGGAAATCTGGAAGATGATTTGAAACTGCTCGAAGATTGCGACTGGATCGTCGAAGTCGTATTGGAAGATTTAAACATCAAACATGCGACCTATGAAAAAATTGCCAAGCACCGCAAGAAAGGCGCGGTTGTTTCTTCCAACACTTCGACCATTCCTCTGGAGCTGTTGACGGAGAAGATGGACAAGGAAATGAAATCCCATTTCCTGATCACGCACTTCTTCAACCCGCCGCGCTATCTGCGCCTTCTCGAATATGTTGTCGGCAAGGACACGGATATGAAGGCGGCGCAAGAGGTCCTCGATTTCTGCGATATTAAACTCGGCAAGGGCGTTGTGAAATGCAAAGACACGCCGGGCTTTATCGTCAACCGTATCCTCACCTTCTTCATGCAATCCGCACTCAATGTTGCGGTTGATCAAAGGGTGTCTGTCGAAGTCGCCGATGCGATTTTATCAAAGCCTGTGGGCATTCCTAAGACAGGCGTGTTCGGTTTGATCGACCTCGTCGGCGTGGATTTGATGCCCCACCTTGCGGACTCCTTGCTTTCCACTCTGCCCAAAGAAGATTCCTACCGGAAAATCTATCGTGATTACGGCTTTATCGACGGGATGATCAAGGCGGGTTATGCGGGCCGTAAAGGCAAAGGCGGTTTTTATCGCCTGACGCCGGATAAGGTGAAACAGGCACTGCGCATCAATGTAGATGGCTTTGACGAAGCGCACTATGTGAAGGCGGATAAACCGAAACTGGCCTCGATGGATGCCGGGAAGAAAGGGCTTCGCGCCGTTGTCGAAACGGATGATCAGGGCGGTAAATACGCATGGAACGTGCTGCGCGACACGCTGGTCTACGCGGCCTCGCTCGTGCCTGATATCGCGGATACGGTGGCCGAAGTGGATGAGGCGATGCGCCTTGGCACCAACTGGAAATCCGGTCCGTTTGAAATGATCGACCAACTTGGCGCGTCATGGTTTGCCGCGAAGTTGAAAGAAGAAGGCATTGCTGTACCTAAGCTTCTGGCCGATGTCGGTGACGGTTCCTTCTACCGCGTCGATGGCGGTAAAATGCAGTTTTTCGGCACGGATGGGAAATATCACGATATCATCCGTCCCGAAGGCGTGCTGCTCCTGCGCGACATCAAATTGAACAGCAAGCCGCTGATCAAAACATCCTCGGCTTCTGTCTGGGATATTGGCGATGGCGTCCTCTGTGTCGAATTCACCGGCAAAATGAACGCGATGGATGATCAGGTGTTCGATGCTTACGCGCAGGCCATCAAGCTGATCGGCAAGGGCGATGGCGATTACAAAGCCATGGTCATCTACAACGAAGGCTCGCACTTCTCCGCCGGTGCCAACCTTGGCCTGGCCCTGTTCGCCATGAACATCGCGCTGTGGCCGCAGATTGAGGAACTCGTCTCCGGTGGGCAAAAGATCTACAAGGCGCTGAAATATGCTCCATTCCCCGTTGTCGCCGCGCCGTCCGGCATGGCGCTCGGCGGCGGCTGTGAAATTCTGCTTCATGTCGACCATGTGCAGGCGCATTCCGAATCCTATATCGGCCTTGTCGAGGTCGGCGTGGGCCTGATCCCCGGCTGGGGCGGGTGCAAGGAAATGCTGCTGCGTTACATGGAAGATGAACGCGATGCCTATGACAAGGCGACGGGCGGCAAGAAACTCTGGTTCTCACCCAAGAACACACCGATGGGCGCTGTCCGCCGCGCTTTCGAAACGATTGGGACCGCCAAGGTGGCGAAGTCGGCACAGGAAGCGAAAGAGCTTCGTTATCTGAAAAAGACGGATGCCATCACCATGAACCGTGACCGCCTGCTCTACGATGCCAAGCAAAAGGCGCTGGCGCTGGTGGAAGGATATCAGGCACCCGAGCCGGTCACGGAAATCCGCCTGCCCGGCCCGTCCGGGAAATATGCGCTCGATATGGCGGTGGCCGATCTTCGCAAATCCGGCAAGGCCACGCCCTATGATGTCACGGTGTCCGCCGCGCTGGCTTCTGTCCTGTCCGGCGGCCCCAAGGCCGACTGGACCAAACCCATGACCGAAGATGATTTGTACCGTCTGGAGCGGGAGGAGTTTAACAAGCTTGTCCGCCATGATGGCACGGTTGCCCGGGTGGAGCATATGCTGGAAAAAGGCAAGCCGTTAAGAAATTAATTTGGCCATGGTCGTCAGCTGCGGTTGCGCTCCGTCGAGCCAATCGCTGAGCAAAACCCAATAAAAAAGCCGCCCGAGGGCGGCTTTTTCGCGCTAAAAGCGAAGAAATTACTTCGTTTGAGCGGAAGAGAAAGTTGCATCGCCGCTGGCAACGCTTTCCTGCTGAGCCGGGCCCATGGCGCATGCGCCGAGGGAAACAACAACAGCCAGAACTGCAACAGTTTTTACGAATTTGGTCATCTTAATATTCTCCCAACAAAAGAGTTAAACCACCGCCAAATATGAAGTAAATCCCCCCTTTGTCAATCAGGCGGTCCCCCTGTATTCCACACGTTTGTTGCGATTGTCACAGTGTAGTGGCAATTATGCAACAGTGGGGAAAATCGGCTTATGACGTTGTCAGCCATTCACCGGCAATGTCGTAGAGCTCCATCCGTTCCTTTAAAAGCGGAAAAAGGGCGGCCAGCCTTTCCGGCACCTGATAGGGGGTGTTCATAACGATCAAGCCGCTGCCGTTGAAGGTTTCGGCCTGTGTCCTTGGGTGCCGCAACGTCTCAAAACACCATGTGCGGGGCAGGCCGAGGTCGCGGGCCGCCTGTTTCAGATCATCAACGGCCAGATGGGATTTGATCGGGTACCAGATAATGAAAACGCCATTCGGAAATCGTTTTTTCCATTCCTTCATCTGTTTGATCAATGTCTGGAATTCATCGGTCTTTTCAAAGGGCGGGTCGATCAGGACTAGGCCGCGTTTTTCAACCGGGGGAATATTGGCCCGGATACATTCATAGGCATCCTGATGCGTCACGCGCACGTTTTTAAAGGCACGTAGATTTCCACGCAGGATTTCGACATCCTCGGGGTGCAGTTCGTTCGCAATCAGCCTGTCGTTTGGCCGCAGGGCGCGGGCGATCAAAAGCGGAGATCCGGGGTAAAGATTGTTGTCGACATAAGCGCAAAGGGTATCGCAATAAAGGGCCAGATCATCGGGGCTGCTGCGCAATAAATCCTTAAAGCGTCCTATGCCATCCACCCATTCCCCGGTCTTGTTCGCTTCTGTCCCCATCAGGTCGTAAAGCCCGATGCCGCCATGTGCGTCAATAACACTGAAAGGTGAATCCTTACGTTTTAAATAGTCGAGGATCACCGCCAGCGTCAAATGTTTCATGACATCGGCAAAATTTCCGGCGTGATAGGCGTGGCGGTAATTCATGACAGGGTTGTAGCACAAAAGAGAACGGGGGATAAATCCCCCGTTGTGACTTAGTGTTTATCGCTTAAATAACGTCGTTCCAGATGGGTCAGAAGTGGCTGAACCGAAAGATCATTCCCTGTAAGGGTTCTAAGAATGTCTAGGCCGCTGGCGCTGCGGCCCTTGCTATAGATATGTTCACTCAGCCAGCGATGGATCGGTTTCAGATCGCCATATTTGATCATGTCCGGCAGATTTGGCATTTTCGCATAGAGGGTGTCATGCAACGTGGCCGCCATAATGTGCGATAACGTGTTGGTCGGAATGAATCCAAAACGGCCTGTAAACCAGTCGGGATTTTGCAATGGACCTTCAAGCGCGCTTTGGGGTTCGATGCCAAGTAGCGTGCGGCTTTCCTCGTTCCATCGCTCCGGCAGATCGGCGACGGATAGCGATCCATTGATCAGGTCGCGTTCAATACGATAGCGCAAAACATCGTGGAAAATCTTCGTCAATTCATCGGCATCGTTGCGGATAGCGGATGGTGTGATGATCTTACGAAGGCGATACAGGTTTTCCGCTTCGAACGCTTTGTTCTTGAACTGGCGGAATACGCCCTCGGCGCGTACGGCAATAAATTCGAAGAACTGTGGCGTGCGCCCGATAATCGTTTCGTATAGATTGCTCTGCGCGTTCATCATCAACGTGCCAAGATCCTGACCGACCGGCTGCGTTGACCATTCGGCGGGCAGGCTTTGCGTATAAAGTCCCCGTGCGCCCTGATAGAGCGTGTCTTCCAGACTGTCGAGGAAGGTTTCCGATGAATCGCCACAACGGATCAGGATGCGGGCATCTTCGACCGTCCCGCCGGCCATGGGTGAAAGCGCGGTGATCTGTAGGGAGCCGCGGTTTAAATCGAAACCCATCATTTCAAGAATGGTTTTGTTCAGCCACATCTGGTCAGCCCGGCTGAATTCCCCTTCGAGCGGTAATGGCCGATCTTGCTCGTTTTGCTTTTGCAAGGCGCGATCGCGCAGGGACGATAGCGGAGCCAGAAGCGAGTCATACAGCGTATCCATTTGCTTCTCGGATATGTCGCTGGCGTATCCCAGAAGCAGCGCTTCATAACGCGTGCTCGTGTTGAACGTCTTTTGTTTCAGGTCTCCCATATGGCGGTATAAATCGACGACCTGCCCGATATGGGTTTGAATTTCATTCCAGTTGCGTCCCTCCATCGCGGCGGCGTGGCGTTTACGTCCCTCGCTCGCGATTTGCACCGATGCCAGATACATTTCCGGCGACAGGGAGGACAGGTGCGTGTGAATGCGGCGCATCTCTATAAGGTTCGACTTATTCCATGTATCCCAGTTTTCGGGATGGGCGCTTGCATCGTTTTCCACCTGGTCCAGAAGGCGTGTCACGGCGTGGCTTGTCGTTTCGACATAGATGCGCTTTGTGATCGCGGAAATATCATGCATGCGGCGCGAAAGTGCGCCTGCTGGCATTGCGGTCATCATATCGACGGCCAGCATATTGCGGATGGAGAATAGGGTATTGAGATTGGCGAAATAATATTTCAGGTCGTTGTAACCGGCGGCCAGTTCATTCACCGAACGCAGATGCGGCTGGTCTGTTGATGTTTCGGACATAAAGGCCCCCAAAAAATGATTTTTAAAAAGAAATTGGTCCTTATCCAAAATGCGCTATTCGGGTTAAAATAACTTTAACCTTAACGGTGTAGGATCGGGATGTTATGTTCTGGAAGAAGAAAGACAAGCCAAAGTCCAAGGAAACCGCCAAAGAGCGGCAACCCTTGACGCGCGAACAGATTATCGCACAGGCCAAGGCGAATATGGCCTCCGCCCGCGCCGAAATCGGCGATGAAACGCTGGAAAAGATCAAACAGGCCATGTTGAAAAAACAGCAATCGACGATCGAACAGGCCAAGGCCAAAATCAAGGCGACCGACACGCTCGAGGTGCGCGATCATCTGCGCACCATGATCCGCGAAGAACGTTGATTACCCGATATTCATGATCAATTTGATAAAAAGGCTCAGCGTGAACACGCTCAGCAGGCCGCCGCACCAAAGCGCTATAAACCAAATCCATTGCTTGCGCTTGTCGTTAGTAGGTTGGCTCATCGGTTGTTTTCCCACGGAAGATGTAATAGCACCAGCCCGTATAGGTCAGAATAACAGGCAGCATCACGCCCACGCCGATCAGCATGAGGGAGAGCGATTCCGGTGCCGCCGCGGCCTGCCATATCGTCACATCATAGGGGACGATGGTGGGCCACAGACTGACCGCAAGGCCGATATAGCCCATCAGGAAAATGCCGAGCGAGAGCAGGAAAGGCATCCAGTCACGTTTTATGCGATCCAGTGATTTCCAGAGCAGGACAAACAATACGCCGGTGAAGGCCGGTATTGGTAAAAGATAATAGAAATTGTTGCCGCCGAACCATCGCTCGCCCAGATCGTTGCCCAGAAATGGGACCCACAGGCTGACGATCCCCATGAACGCAACCACATAAAGAAATACATATTTCGCACATTTGCGGGCCCAGGCTTGAAGGTCGGACTCGCTTTTCATGAAAACCCATGTGGCGCCAAGCAGGGCATAGCCGAATACGACGGCGATGCCGCACATGATTGAAAAACCGGACAGCCAGTCGAACGGTCCGCCGGCAAAAGAACGCCCTTCCACTGTGATGCCCTGAACAATGCCGCCAAGGATCATGCCTTGCAGAAACGCGGCGCCGAGGCTGCCGAAATGAAAGGCATAGGTCCATAATGTGCGTGATGTGTCGGCCTTGAAACGGAATTCAAAGGCAACGCCGCGAAATATCAGGCAAATCAACATGAGGATAACGGGAACATAAAGCGCAGGCATCACGATGGCGTAGGCCATAGGGAAGGCCGCGAACAGCCCGCCGCCACCGAGCACCAGCCATGTTTCGTTTCCGTCCCAGAAGGGCGCGATGGAATTGATCATGCGGTCCCGCGCTTTTTCATCCGGGGCAAAGGGCGTCAGGATGCCGACACCCAGATCAAAGCCATCGAGCAGAACATAAAGCAGAACCGCCGTTGCAATGATGCCGCCCCAGATAAGGGGAAGATCAATAAAATTTTCAAAGGAAAACATTATCAGGCTCCTTTCTGCGAAGCATTGTCATCGCCTACGATGACGGGGTCTTCCATACCATGTGATCCATAGGTCGTGTGCTTGTCGCTGGCGTCGGCCAAAGTCGGCGGGCCTTTTTTGATCAGTTTCAGGATGTAATAACTGCCCGCGCCGAAAATGAAGATGTAGGCCACAATAAAAATCATTAGGGAGATGGCGATATATTCCGGCAGGACAGGCGATACACCCTCGCGCGTTCGGATCACGCCATAGGCGATCCATGGCTGGCGGCCGATTTCAGTGACAAACCATCCGGCCAGTACGGCGACGAACCCCGTCGGCGTCATGGCCATCGCCAGATGATGGAACCAACGCGTGTCATAGAGTTTCTTGCGCCAGTAGAGGAACGCGCCGATAAAGCCGGTCAACATCATCAAAATGCCGATGCCAACCATGATGCGGAAACTCCAGAACACGATGGTGACCGGCGGCCGGTCCTCTGGCGCCCATTCTTTCAGGCCCTTGATCTCGCCGTCCTTGTCATGGGTCAGAATCCATGCGGCGCCATGGGGTATGGAAAGTTTGTATTTGGTGATTTCTTCTTCCTGATCCGGCCAGCCGAAGAGAAGCAAGTCCGCGCCTTTTTGGGTTTCCCAGATCCCTTCCATCGCGGCGACCTTGGCGGGCTGGTGTTTCAGGGTGTTGAGACCATGGAGATCACCGATAAAAATCTGCAGGGGCGCGAAGATCGCGGCAAAGAAAACGGCCATGGTTAGCATGATACGCGCGTGTTCAATATGGCGTTTGCGCAACAGATACCACGCGCCGATCCCGCCGATGACAAAACAGGTGGTAAGGTAGGCCGCCGTGACCATGTGTGCGAGCCGATAAGGAAAGGACGGATTGAACACAACCGCGATCCAGTTTTCGGGATAGAGTATCCCGTCATCACCAATCACGTGTCCCTGCGGTGTTTGCATCCAGCTATTGGCCGATAGAATCCAGAACGATGAAACCAGAGTGCCCAGCGCGACCACAATCGTCGATACGAAATGCATGCGTTCCGACACGCGCCCCCATCCGAACAGCATGATCCCAAGGAACGATGCTTCCAGAAAGAAGGCGGTCAGGACTTCATAGGCCAAAAGCGGCCCAATGACGTTGCCGGTGCGATCGGAGAAGACGGACCAGTTGGTGCCGAATTGGTATGACATGACAACGCCGGACACGACGCCCATACCGAAACAGACGGCGAAGATTTTCACCCAGAACTTGTACAGCTCCTTATAAACGGGATTTCGTGTTTTCAGCCACAGACCTTCGACAACGGCGAGCCAGCTGGCAAGCCCGATTGTGAACGCCGGAAAAATGATGTGAAAGGAGATCGTGAACGCAAACTGGATACGCGCCAGTAAGACAGGATCAAGGGCAGTCAGAAATTCGGGCATATTAGTCCCCTTTTCGTAATGACGCTGTGCAACAAATACGCCTTGTTGCGCTTCTTTTCAATGGTCCTTAAACTATTTTCATTTAGAATAAAAATGACTATTTCGGTGCTGATTCCTCGAAGGAGACCCCAATGCCTGTCTATAATGCCCCTCTCGCCAATATGAAATTCGTTCTGCACGATGTGCTGGGGGCCGCGAGCCTATCGGAATTGCCGGGATATGAGGAAATCAGCGTCGACCTGATTGATTCGATTTTGGAAGAAGGCGCAAAAATCTGCGAAGAAGTGCTGTTTCCCTTGAACCAGAGCGGCGACAAGGAAGGCTGCCACTGGGACAATGGTGTGGTAACAACGCCCAAGGGATTTAAAGAGGCATATGAGGCCTTTGCCTCCGGTGGCTGGTGCGGCGCGACATCCGATCCGAAATACGGGGGTATGGGCCTGCCACTGACCGTGGGGTTCGCTTTGCAGGAAATGATCTGTTCCGCGAACATGTCGTTCGGAATGTATCCTGGCCTTTCGGAGGGCGCTTACAATGCGCTTTATCTCCATGGCACGGATGAACTGAAAGATACCTACCTGCCCAAACTCGTAACGGGCGAATGGTCCGGCACAATGTGTTTGACGGAACCGCATTGCGGAACCGACCTTGGCTTGATCCGCACCAAGGCCGTGCCGAACGGTGATAATTCCTATAACATTACCGGCACCAAGATATTTATTTCGGCGGGCGATCATGATTTGACAACGAACGTCGTTCACTTGGTTCTTGCCAAACTTCCGGATGCGCCGGAAGGGGTAAAGGGTATTTCCCTTTTTGCCGTGCCGAAATTCCTGCCTGATACAATGGGCGTGAACGCCGTTACGTGCGGATCCATTGAACACAAAATGGGGATCAAAGGCTCCGCCACTTGCGTTATGAATTTCGACAATTCCAAAGGCTGGCTGGTGGGTGAACCGCATAAGGGCCTTCGCGCGATGTTTACGATGATGAACACCGCGCGCCTTGGCGTCGGTATGCAGGGGCTCGGGATTGCCGAAGTCGCCTATCAGAATGGGCTCGCTTATGCCAAGGAACGGCTGCAGATGCGGGCCCTTGACGGTGCCAAGGCGCCGGACAAACCGGCGGACCCGATCATCGTTCATCCCGATGTGCGCCGCATGCTGCTTATTTCGAAGGCTTTCACCGAGGGAGCCCGCGCGCTGTCATACTGGGTTGGCATGGCGCTCGATAAATCCGAAAAACACCCCGATCCGGCGGAACGCGAAGCCGCCGAAGATTTGGTCGCCCTTTTAACCCCGATCATCAAGGCCTACCAGACCGATATGGGGTTTGAAGTCGCGAATCACGCCATCCAGATCCACGGCGGCCACGGCTATATCTGGGAATACGGGGTGGAACAATATGCCCGTGACGCTCGTATCGCCCAGATTTATGAAGGGACGAATGGTATCCAAGCCCTTGATTTGGTTGGAAGAAAAATGGGCCAGAATATGGGCCGCCTGCTGCGCCGCTTCTTCCATCCAGTCAGCGATTATATCGCATGCAATCAAGACAATGCTGCCATGCAGGAATATGTGTTCCCGCTTGCAAAAGCTTTCGCTAAACTTCAACAGTCCACGGCGATGGTTGCCCAGAAGGGATTGAAAGATCCTAACGAAGCAGGCGCCGCCTCCAGCGACTATCTTCGCCAGTTTGCGTTGGTGGCCATTGGATATATGTGGGCTCGTATGGCGCAGGTCGCCATCGATAAATTGAAGACGGACACCGACCCCGGCCAAAAAGAGTTTTACGAATCAAAACTGCAAACTGCGCGTTTCTTTTTTGAACGTATGCTCCCCGAAGCCGATGCCCGCCAGAAAATGGTGCTGTCAGGCGCAAAAACCCTGATGGATATAAAAGAAACGGCATTCTAAGAGAGTCCTAATAAGACAATAATAAAATGAGAGTTAGAGAGTTAAACAACGCTGAGCGTGATGCTTGGCGTCAAAAGGGCCTAGATAAAGCGGAGTTGCTTATCGAGGATCTTGATAAAAAAGGCTTGGATGTGCTGGACCGTTTCGATGCGCTCGATATGATGGTTTCGAAGGCAGATTATATGGCTCTTCATTGCAGCGAGCATTTCAACGAGGCCGGCGAATATGTTTCAAAAGACGGGCTTCATACGCATGATCTCTGCCAGAAAGATATCGATGACCTTGCGGCAACGGTGATCAAGGCCGAGGCGCTCGGCAAACGCCTGACCGAAGAGATGGGAAAATCATCGTTATCCAGAGTGAATGGCACATCGCGTATCTTCCAAAAATGGGCTGCCCGGTTTGGTGTCGATATGGAGGGCACTTCTGCATCGCCGGCACAGAATTCCGCAATTGTGATTCCAAGAGAGCTTGCCTATAAGTAAGCCATGCGGTTACTCGAAAATCTCCAAGACCTTCGGACCTTTGTGGGTGAGGCGCGTAAGGCAGGAAGAACCATTTCTTTCGTGCCGACCATGGGCGCGCTGCATGACGGACATATAGAATTGGTGCGTCAGGGTTTGGCGCGTACCGATATTTGCATTCCTTATATCTTTCTAAACCCCAAACAATTTGCGCCGAGCGAAGATTTGGCAAGCTATCCAAAAACGCTGGAGGCCGATTTGGAAAAGCTTCGCGGGGTGAATGCCAGCGCCGTCTATCTGCCGCGCACAGATGAGGTTTATCCGAATGATTTCGTGACAAAGGTTTCGCTCGGCGGGGTCGCTCTGCCATTGGAAGGCGAATTCCGTCCCGTCATGTTCGATGGTGTGGCAACGGTTGTGACCAAAATGCTTTTGCAATGCTTGCCGGATATCGCGCTGTTCGGGGAAAAAGATTACCAGCAGCTTCTGGTGATCAAACAATTTGTGCGCGACTTGAATATTCCTGTCGAAATTGTCGGCATACCGACCAGGCGGGATGAAAACGGTTTGGCTCTTTCTTCGCGCAATGCGTATCTGAATGCGGATCAGTATAAAATTGCCACAACACTTAACAAGATTCTAAAAGAGGCGGCCAACAAGGCGCAAACCGCGAAAGAATATGACGCCATTGAAGAAGACGCGGCGACGGCTTTGCTAAATGCAGGCTTTGAAAAGGTCGATTATGTGGCGGTGCGTGATGCGCAAACGCTCTTGAAACCAGATGGGTCAACGAAATCCTTACGCATTCTTGCGGCGGCCTATCTTGGCAAGGCGCGGTTAATAGACAATATACCTGTTTAGGCTATAATTTTCCAAACAACCAAAAAGGATTCGCCTATGTCGCTCGAAGACCTCTCCGAAAAACTTATCGCCCGCCTTGGCACGTTTGGCCATACGGTGAAATTCGACTTCGATGAAGACGGCATTCTTTTCATCGATGCGACACAGAACCCACCCGTTGCGTCACAAAGCGATGAAGACGCCGAAGTGACATTGAGCACCAGCCTTGAGACATTTGAAAAGATTGTGGCGGGGCAACAGGACCCGAATATCGCCTTCATGATGGGCAAGTTGAAGGTCAAAGGCTCGATGGGTCTTGCGCTTAAACTGAACGGTCTTTTGGAAGACTGATACAGACATAGAATTTGCCCAATAAAAAACCCCCGCCAATCGCGGGGGTTTTTCCTGATTCGTATTCTTAGAATTTGTAGCTGACGCCGGCGGCGATGATGCCCACGCTGCCTTCTGTCTTGGCGCGGAACTGGCCGCCTTGACGGGATACATCGATGATGCCTTCTTCAACATCAATGTATGTACCGGCGAAATCTAGGTCGATCGCTGGTGTCAGGGCATATGTCGCGCCGAGGGAGACCCATGTGCGGTCGCCGTCCGGTGTGCGGGATGTGCGGTATGCATCAACGGTCGGTGTTTCATCGAACTGGATACCGCCGCGAAGACGCAGAGTTTCCGTTGCCTGATATTCCGCGCCGATCGCATAGGCCCATGTGTTTTGATAACCCTGAACAACACTGCTGGCCAACGCGCCGCTATCGCGGTAGGCATTGATGGCATCGAAATTGTTCCATCCGAACCATGTTGCCTGCGCCTGCAATGTCAGACGGTCTGTCACATCATGCGCGATACCGAATGTGGCATGGTCGGGCGTCGTCAGTTTGGCAGTACCCGGTGTGCTGAGGACACCAGGCTGCACAATCGCGCCTGCGAGTGTGCTGACTTCGATTTTACCATCCAGATTGTGGTGTGCTTCGGATTTATAGTTCACGCCGATCGTGGTCGTCGGCAATGGTTTGAACTGCGCACCAACAGAATAGCCAAAGCCCCAGTCGTCGCCTTCCAGTTTGCTGTTGCCTTCCGTGTTGGCGCCAAGAACGACACGGTTGCGAAGGTCTGCGGAGGAGTGGGCGATATTGACGCCAGCGCCGATGGAGAACCAGTCATTGACCTTGTAGGCGATGGTCGGCTGGATATCGATAACCTGCAATTTTGTGCTGGTGGAATCGTAACGGCCGAACCAGTTGTCACCGTAATCGCTGCCGAGACCGAATGGTGCGGTAACGCCGATACCGGCCCACAGGCTGTCATTTACCTGATAGGAGACGAAACCGTTTGGTACCGGAGTTGGATCATAGGGATTTCCGCTTTCCGGTCCGACGCCGATCAATGGAACGGCGGCTGGCGCCGTACTGCCATTGTTGTCGAGGTCTGCATTCGGGGCCAGAACATGGACGCCGCCTTGCACTTGCAGGCCTTTGAGTTTTGTCATACCGGCCGGATTGAAATAGATCGTGCTCGCATCATCGAGCGTCGTGGTAGAGCCGGAGAAGGCGGAGCCGAGGCCGCGGACCGATTGTTCCTGAATGTAGAAACCTGCAGCATTCGCGCCGGTGGAAATTGCGCCAACGCAGGCGGCGGACAAAAGGGACATACGCACGATATTCTTCATGATGGTCTGATCTCCTGATACGTGAACATAATTGGGTGGGATTGCTCCCGGAAGGCGGTAGCAATACTCTATCGAATTAGTTAGCAAATCCCTAATAAATATATTCGTGCAGCGCACAAAAGCACATGCGCGTAGTCGCTATCTCAAAGTTATCGCAATTGCTCCTGATCCAGCCATTGGCTGACAGAGGCCGCAATGTTCTCCGCCGTGTCGTCCATTTTATAAATCTGGAGCAGGCGTCTGTCCGGCGCGATGAAATAAATGAAGGAGGAGTGGTCCATCGTGTAATCCGACAGGCCTTCTTCCTCCGCCTTTGCGGCGTAGATTTTATAACCCTTCAATGTGTCCTTGATTTGCGCTGTCGTGCCGGTCAGGCCGATCAGGCGCGGGTGGAACATTGCGACATAATCCTGCATCTTGGCCAAAGTATCGCGTTCAGGGTCGACCGTGATGAAAAGAGGCTGGATGACGTCCGCCTTCTCGCCCAGTGAATTCATGACATGGGCCACTTTCTGCAGTTCGGTAGGGCAGATGGCAGGGCAATAGGTAAAGCCGAAATAGATCAGCTTGTATTTATCCGGCCATGATTTTTCGGATGCCGTGCCGCCCGCCGTGCTTTGCAGGGTAAAGGGCTCGCCAAACGCATCTTCGCTCACAGGGTGCAATATGTCCGGCACGTCGGCAAGCTTTTGGTCCCCCGTCCGCATCCACGCGAAGGTGACGGCAAGGCCGATAATAGTGATAAGGGAAACGATCAAAATGCGTTTAACGGGGATGTTGTTCATGCCTTCGTTGATACAACGGGCTGCCCCGCTTGTCCATATTCGATGAAAGTAGCGCCGGGTTTGACCCCGGCGCCTTCACACATTAAGGAGAACTCATTGAAACGGCGACCAAGCGTACCTTAGAGAACGTCTAACATCTCGGCGACCAGCGGGTGACGCACGATATCGGCCTGATTGAGGCGCACCACTGCGATATTGGGAAGCGCATCGAACTTGTCCGCGACATCGGCAAGGCCCGATACGCCCGGCAAAAGGTCCGATTGCGCGGGGTCGCCCGTGACCACCATGGTGGAATGCCAGCCAAGGCGGGAGAGCAGCATCTTGAGCTGCCCGTAGGTGCAGTTCTGTGCCTCGTCGATCACGATGAAGGCATTGTTGAGCGTGCGCCCGCGCATGAATCCGACAGGGGCGATCTCGATGGTACCGTCATCCATATACTGGCGGACCTTCTTGCCGCCCAAACGGTCGCCGAGCGCGTCATAAAGGGGGCGCAGATATGGCGCCATCTTCTCATGCATGTCACCGGGCAGATAGCCGAGGGATTCTCCGGCTTCCATCGCGGGGCGGGATAGGATGATTTTTTCGACCGCGCCTTTTTCCAGGGCTTCGACCGCGGCGCAGATGGCAAGGTATGTTTTGCCTGTTCCTGCGGGGCCGATGGCCATGGTCAAATTATGCTGCGCTATCGCCTCCATCAATTCGCGCTGCCCGTCGGTACGCGGGCGGACGGTCTTTACATAGCTTTTATCGCGGCTGCTTTCGATTTCATCGTCCAGCGGGTGCCAGTCCAGATCGTCAAAGGCCGGGCGAATGACATTGCCCGTGCGGTGAATATGGCTTTTTGTCGTTGTCGATTTTTTGGATTTTTTAGCCATGATGGATCCTTCCTGTTCGGGGTTGGGGGTAGAGAAAACACAAAAAAACCGCTGACGTAACGTCTGGCGGTTTGAAATCTGCGGTCCATCGTGTATGCGCCGTTTCTTTCGGCTGCGGCTCTGCCTGTGAGAGCGCCTCTGTCGTCGTCTGGATATTCGAACCTGTATCTGATCAAGGAGGACCCTTGGAAGAAGTAAGAGGTGAAAATCGAACGTGATTTGATTCTATCAGAGTTTTACGCCTTTGCGGCAAAATAATTTGAATTTGTGCGCTTATTTTGTGAACCGAACTCCGCGCGTGCCGTTGGCCATGCGGGTTAACAGATTCAAACGGAAAGGCTTTTCATTATGATGGACCTTGGACAGACAAAATTATCGAAAAGGGAATTTATGGGCTATGTCGCCGCTGTGCCGGTCGGGCTTGCCGCTTTCCGTGGCTGGGGTGGCGAAGGGCTGATTGCGCCCGCCGTGGCCGCCGATGAAGTTGCGCCGACAAACGGCGCATTCACCTTGCCGAATCTTCCTTATGCCTATGGCGCGCTGTCGGCGGCAATTGATGCCAAGACCATGGAACTCCATCATGGCAAACATCATCAGGCCTATGTCGACAATCTGAACAAAGAGGTGGAGCAAGACGCGCGTCTGAAAAACAAATCGCTCGAAGATATTCTAAAAAATGTTTCGAAATATTCCGAAGCCGTGCGCAACAACGGCGGCGGCCACTGGAACCATTCTTTCTTTTGGAACATCATGTCGCAAACGGCCAGCGAACCATCGGTAGAGTTGGCAACCGCCATCAATGACACTTTTGGTTCAATGGATAATATGAAGACAAAATTTGAAGAAGCGGGCAAAGGCCGTTTCGGATCGGGGTGGGCGTGGCTGATTGTGAATAGGGACGGCAAGCTTGAAATTACCTCGACGCCCAATCAGGACAATCCGCTAATGGATGATGCGAAAGTGAAAGGCACGCCGATCCTCGGCAACGATGTGTGGGAACACGCCTATTATCTGCGCTATCAAAACAAACGCGCCGACTATCTGAAGGCATGGTGGAAGGTTGTGAACTGGACGAAAGTGTCCGGGCTTTATGCGGGTGCCAAGAAATAACAAAAAGCCCGCCGTTATGGCGGGCTTTTTAATTACGCCGCCTTCGCGGTCTTTTCGGCATTCTTGATGCCTTGTTTCAAGAGCACCCAGGCGGCCTTGGAGGCGAGCTTGCCGCCCATGCCTTTGGGGTCGAACCCGCAGGCCTTGAACACCATGGCGACGGCGCGGTCCACTTGTGGCTGCTGATAGAATTTATAGGCGCGTTTCATATATTCCTTGTTCCACACCTTGCGGTCATAGATTTCATTGTCGTTCGCGTTGGCGGCGAAGAAGGCGTAAGACAATTCATCATCCTCGCTTTCCGCAATCCGGCCGAGGGCGACCTTCAGGCGTTTCATTTTCGACATGTTCTCGATCGCGACATACCGGTTCAGCGTGTCATAGAACAATTTGTAATGACGGAATTCATCGCCCGCGATCTTGGCGCAGATTTCTTTCAAGACAGGCTCGTCCGTGCTTGTGCCGATGGCGGTGTAATAGGACGATGTGCCGATTTCGACCATGCAGCGGGCGACCATCTCTCCGGCGCGGGAACCGCGGACAGATTCGGAATCGTTGATATGTTCGATCTCATATCCTTCGCGGAAACGGGCCATGGCTTCCTCCAGCTTCCAGTTCGGATCAACGGCTTCGGCCCATTTGCCCAAAGATTGGCCATGCTGAACCTCTTCGGTGGCCCAGCAACGGGACATCGCCTGAAATTCCGGATCGTCGGCAAACACGCGCTCAAGATAACTGGAATAGGCAACCGCATTATATTCGACGAGTGCCGCGGCCTTCACCACCTTGATCAGGTCCGGCGTCACCTTGGAATGGTCGATTTTGTCGTAAGGGATGTCGTTCATGTCCCAGATCGGTTTGCTCATGGCCGCTTCTTCCTTTTTGCTTTGTGCTTGGCAGTTTCCAAGGTCTAACAGGGTTCACAATTCCTTGCAATGGCATCAAATTTTCCCTGCCAGATCTTAAGGTTATCAAAGAGGGTCATAACCGATATTCCAAAATAACATGATGAAGCGCAGGGCGGATTGTGCTATAGTAAGCTTACGCACGTGCCGATGGCCCTTCCCTCAAAAAGATGCAGGTTATGCTACGACGGAAAACTTAAACGTTGACCGCGCCCCAACCGTATAACGGGCGCCTTTTGACAAGGGTTTTTTGATGTACCATAAAGTTCAGGAAGGGGCGCTGGCCTCTTCTACCGTTTCCCATCCGCAAAAAATAGATGATCTCGACCGGTTCATCATGGATACCGCCCCGCGTTATCCGGTGGCTGTTCTGCGGCCCGATACGCTCACCGCAACGGCGGCGCAGTTCGTGCGCGAATTTCCGGGCGATGTCATGTATGCCGTCAAATGCAACCCGGATGAACGGGTTCTGAAGGCGCTGATCGCCGGCGGGGTCAAGAATTTCGACTGCGCCTCGATTGGCGAGGTGAAATTGATCCGCCGCTTGGCACCGGACGCCACGATTTACTTCATGCACCCCGTGAAATCCCGCGAGTCAATCCTTGAGGCTTACGAGGATTATGATGTCACGATCTTCGTGCTGGATTCCGAAGCCGAACTGAACAAGATCACGGAAGTTCTGGGCGATGCCGAAGATCTGACCTTGTTCGTGCGCATGGCTGTGCCGAAACAAAAAGTGGCGGTTGATTTCTCCGCCAAATTCGGCGCACCGCCTGTGCTTGCGACGGAACTGCTGAAAAAGGCGCGTCCCTATGCCCATAAACTCGGCGTGTCCTTCCATGTCGGCACGCACTGCCTGCAAACCGAAAGCTATGAACGCGCGGTGCAGGCCGCGATTGATGTGATCAATAGCAGCGGTGTTGAGGTTGAGGCGCTCGATATCGGTGGCGGTTTCCCCGCCAATTTGACGCCTGACAATCCGCCGCCGCCGATCACGGATTATTTCGATGCCGTGCGTGCTACGCTTGAAAAGAACAACCGCACCGATCTGCACCTTCTGTGCGAACCAGGCCGAGGCCTTGTCGCGGCGGGCGGCGCGTTGGTCGTGCGGGTGGAACTGCGCAAAGGCGATTTGCTCTACATCAATGACGGCACCTATGGCGGGATTTTCGAATCCGGTCCCTGCGCCGATTTGCCTTACCCCACGCATATGATCCGCGGCGGCGGCCGACCCTATTCGGGCCAGATGATGGCCTTCCGTATGGCGGGCCCCACTTGCGATTCCGTCGATATGATGAAGGGGCCGTTTATGTTGCCCGCCGATATCGACGAAGGCGACTGGATCGTGATTGACCAGCTCGGCGCCTATGGCGAAGTCAGCCGCACACCATTTAACGGGTTCGATCAAGTCATCCGGGTTGAACAGGGAGCAAAAAAACAAGCCAAACGCAGCCGCAAGGCCGCATAAAGGGAGCGTAAAACAACCACTATCAAACCCCCGCCTTCCGGCGGGGTTTTTTTGTTCGGATTATCCCACGTAGCGAATCGATATCAAGATATTGTATATTGGCTCTTACCTAAACAACTGAAAAGAAGAAAAAGAATGCAATCAGTTAGAGTAATAGAGTTAGATGGTCTTACTTATTGCCGCGTAATCCGTAAGTTTGAAAATAAAATTTATCATCAAGCGAAAAGGCTAGAAGATATGACAGATGAGGAGTGGAGCTTGGCTGGGGCTTGCCCAGTTAGAAATCATCCCTTCATATAGTCGCGCAGAAGTTCCTCGCTCTCGATCCATTTGGCGATATGCGGCGGGGTTTCTGGAACATCGCCTTCATAGCCGATAGCGCGGAGCAATTTGTCCGTCGGCACGGTCGCTTTCTTTTTCTTGTCATAGAAGGCGCCCTTGACGATGGCGATGGCGGCAATCTCGCCGGCCTTTTTGCCTTTCGTGATAACGAAACGCTGTTCCATATACGCCCATTTCGCGTCCCAGCAGACGATGCGGGTTTGCAGGTCGTACTCGCGGAATGGCTCCAGCTGCACGCGATAACGGATGGTGGCGCTGGCGAGCACGGGAATTTGCCCGGCGCGAATGACGTTTTTGAAAATGCCGGTACGGATGACGAAATCGGTCCGGCCGATATCCATGACGGTGAGATACCGTCCGTTGTTCATGTGGGCATTAAGGTCCAGATCATTCGGCAGGACGCGAAAGCGCAGAGTGGTGGTCTCAAGAACGTTGGAAGCGGGCTGTTTGAAGAATGCGGTGATGAGATGCCAAAAAAAACGGAAATATAGGTTCATGGGTGCGCCTTTCGCTGCCGGTATGATAGCAGGAAAAAGCGGGCCAAATAAAGCGCCCCGCCTGCTGGTTTGGCAAGGCGGGGCTTTGCAAGGAACTTCCTTCGCCGGCATTATCCGGATCAGGTTCTGGGGATGTCTGTCTCAGCCGCCGCGCATCACGATAACGGGGCGGCACTCCCGTCCTTGCGTGACTCATACGATTCAAAAGGGAAAATGTTCCCTATTTTCTGGCGATCACATAAACCGCATGAATAATACCCGGCAGGAAACCAAGGATCGTCAGCAGGATATTGATCCAGAAATGCTTGGTGAGGCCGACCTCCAAAAACACGCCGAGGGGCGGCAGCAGAATGGCGAACAGGATTTTGACCAGATCGCCGAGCGTAGAATCGTTCTTTACCGTCGTGTTCATATTTCTTTCCTTCTCATTATCGTTCCTTTTGCAAACGGCGCCGCCGCTTGATAGTTCATTTTATCAAGAAAAGACCCCGCTGCGGGGGGCGAGCGGGGTCTATTTGACAATATCGATTTCGGAATCCACACGTAAATTGATGCTGTCGGGTAATCTAACGCGGTTTATCCATCTTGGTTCCCTCGCTGAAAGCAAAACATCCTCTTAAAATGACAGTAATAAGTTATAGAAAATGGTGAATTATTCCGGCTAAGGGGGCCGCCCGCATGGACAAAGGCGGGTGGGAAGGGCATAAAGGGCGCAGCATATGATTTAAGGAGTTTTTTATGCCCACTATTACCCGTAATCGCCAGACCAAAATTGTGGCCACATTGGGCCCTGCCTCCGGGAACCCGGAGATGATGCGCAAGTTGTTCGAAGCGGGTGTTGATGTGTTCCGCATGAACTTCTCGCATGGCACGCACGAAGCGCACCGTAAAAATCTGGAAACGGCGCGCATGCTGGAAAAGGAATACGGACGTCCTATCGGCATGCTCGCCGATCTGCAAGGGCCGAAAAACCGCATCGGTAAGTTCAAGAACGACCGGATTGAGTTTGAAGAAGGTCACAAGATCCGTTTCGATCTGGACGAAACGCTAGGTGATGAAAACCGTGTTTATCTCCCGCACCCGGAAGTCATTCAATGCATGAGACCTGGTTCCGAAATCCTGCTCGATGACGGGAAGGTCAAGGTCAAGATTTTGGAACAGGGCAAAGACTATCTGCTGGGGGAAGTTATTTCTGGTTCCAAGCTTTCAAACAACAAAGGATTTAACATTCCGGGTGTCATCATTCCGGTGCCGGCGCTGACCGATAAAGACCGGATCGACCTCGATGCCGCCCTTGAAATGGGCGCAGACTGGATTGCGCAATCCTTTGTGCAGACGGCGGCGGATGTTGCCGAAACCAAAAAGATTATCAATGGCCGCGCTGCCCTGATGGCGAAAATAGAAAAACCATCGGCGCTTCAATATTTCACCGAAATTCTCGAACATTGTGACGGCATCATGCTGGCCCGCGGCGATCTTGGCGTGGAAATTCCCCCCGAAGATGTGCCATCCGTGCAAAAACGCATTGTGCGCCAGACGCGCAATGCCGGAAAACCCATTATCGTGGCAACCCAGATGCTCGAATCGATGATCGAGGCCGCCCGCCCGACACGCGCGGAAGCTTCCGATGTGGCAACGGCTGTCTATGACGGCACGGATGCCGTGATGCTGTCCGCCGAAACCGCCGCCGGGAAATATCCGGTTGAATCCGTATCCATCATGGACCGGATCTGTCATTCGACGGAAAACGATGAAACCTATCGCGGGATCATCCGTGCCAGCCATCCGCAAACGGAAATGGATGCATCCGATTCCATTACCGTGGCGGCCGTCCATGTTGCGCGGGACATCCATGCGGTGTGTATCGCGAATTACACATCCTCCGGCGGCACAACGACCCGCACGGCGCGTCAACGCCCCGAAGTGCCAATTCTCTCGCTCACCCAAAATCTGCCGACGTCGCGTAAGCTTACCTTGTCTTATGGCGTTCACCCTGTGCACATGCCGGTCATCAATTCGTTTGCCGAAACGGTGGAATGGGCGACGAAACTGGCAAAGGAAAAGGGGCTCGCCAAATCCGGTGAACGGATTGTCCTGACAGCGGGTGTTCCGTTTGGCCAACCGGGTTCGACCAACGTCCTGCGGATTGCTACGGTGGAGTAGGATGGAAAAAACATCGCCCCCGCTTGTTCAGGAAGTTTACGCGCTTTTGGGGCATAACCGCCCCAGCCACCGCCTCAGAATCAAGGAAATATTCGGACAGGAAAATGGGCCGGCCATCGTGGGTGAGGGCACGCAGGACATCCTGTCCAATTGGATCGATGGCGATTGGATGGATGAAGGGCAAATTTTTTATACGGGCCGTATGTTAGCCGGGATAAAAGACCAGCCACAGCTAAGCGACACATTTTCTGTATGGGTTCAACCTTTGATATTCAAAGGTGAAAAGGCTCGAAAGGTCGTCGCGGCCTTTATGGATGGCGCAGGTTTAACGCCAAACCCCTAAAGCGGAGATTTCATGCATATCTTCTTCGATATTGACGGTGTTCTGATGAACAACATCCATATGGTGCATGGATGGATCGACCGTTGGGACAAAACCATGAAAGAAGATTTGGGACTCGATCCTCTTCATCTGCAGGAAATCTTCAAGGGCTGGTTTCCAAAAGTCCAGACTGGCCATTTGGATTTTGAAGAAGAAATGGATCGCTGGCTGAAATACCATGATTACGATCTGAAGGCGTGGCAGGTCATCAATTACTGGCATGAAAAAGATACGAATGTAAGCAAACCCGTTTTCGATGTAGTGGAAAAACTATCGAAACAGGACGGTATTCATGTCTACACGGCAACCAACCAAACACATGCCCGTATTGCTTACTTACGGGATGTGCTTGGCTGGAAAGATTACTTTGAGGATTTTTATTATTCCGCGCGGCTCGGTTGCCTCAAACATGACCCGAATTATTTCGCTCAGATTGAAGAAGAACTGGGTTTCGATCCTTATATCGAACAGCCGCTTTATTTCGACGATGATCCAAAAAATATCGAAGTCGCCACGGCACGTGGATGGAATGCGGTCTTGTTCGATACCGCGGATGATTGTACCAATCATCCTATCATCACCGAACTCTTGCAAAGGAGCGTATGAATGAAAACAAAATATTTTGCGATTATGATGGCTTTAGCTCTAGCCTCCTGCGCATCGCCACAAGGTACGAAGCCGCCCGTAGCTGGGCCTTTTGAACGTGCCGATGCAGACCGTAATATGGAGCTGGACTACGGCGAATTCCGCAATTACATGGCTTATAAGGCTTCACCCTATCCAGAGGAACAGGCGCAACTCGCGCGTGAGGCCGCGATGGGAAACGGGCCGATGCACAAACGCTTTTTGATGCTCGACCAGAACAATGACGGGGCGATTTCCTATCTGGAACTCGGCGGTGGCTAAGTCCTAATAATACCACGCCGTGCGTTCGTTGAAACTGTAGAGGGAGCGATAGCGGCTCTCCATCGGGGATGGATTGGTATCATCGCCGTTAATATCCATCATGTAACGTGTGTCGTTGATATACACCATCAACACGGCATGATTGGAAAAATTTTCCTGATCGTAAACAACGGTGACCTTTAATTCATCCGGTGTGAAGCCGAGCTGGCGTAACGTGTAATATTTGGACAGGGCGAAATCCTCGCAATCGCCGCGGCTTTTTAGAAGCTCTTGCGTGTCGGCCCAATAATCCAGCTGGTCATACGCATATTCATCATACTTATAAGGTAGACGATTGAACCAGCGGTTGACGGTTATGATCTGGCGGAGTTTGTTCTGGCCTTTGAGATTTTGAATAAGGCCCGCCCACCGTTCCATTTCGGCGGAATCGCACGTAGCAGAATTTTGCTTGCATAGCGCAAGGGATTGAAGGGTTATCGTTTGCCGGCGGGCGAAGTCGGGCCAATGGGCCAGACCGCTCACGGGGCCTTCCCGCACCGGTTTTGCCGCATGGGCGGGGATGGCCATGGCGATTGACCCCAGTGCCAGCAATATGGCAATCATTGAACGCATGGTTCTGTATAACCCCTTCTGCACTGGAAACGCAAATAGAAGGGACCGGTTCCAAATTTGCGCGGCCCAATCGGAATAAGGTATTATATTTACATAATATAATAAAATGTAACGGTCTGAGAATGTTTGGTTTTTTCGAATCTTTTAACCGAAATAGACAGCGGGCGGCATATCCCGCCACACGCAGCAATCCGGTAAAATGCGAAGTGCTTTATCGTGAACCCCTGCAAAATGGGCCGGGCGTTTTCGTTGAAATACGCGATGAAGGAGAACATCTGGTTTATGTATCAAACCACGGTATCACGCCGGCCTATCTGAACACGCCCTACGAACAATGGTGCCGCGAGAATTTGCTCGAATCCTATGTTTTTGCCACGCTCGATTCGGCGCTGGATTATTTTCAACGGCGTCAAGGCGGGATCAAGCCCGACCTGATTTCCGCGATCCGGGGAC
This sequence comes from uncultured Alphaproteobacteria bacterium, assembly GCA_946481075.1. The sequence goes on along the minus strand of CAMLMC010000004.1, from coordinate 47,790 downwards.
AAAGCGCTGCATAACCTCTTTCTTCTTCCGACAAAAAAGCCTGCATGAAGCAGGCTGATTTTTCTTTATAACCGATAATCTTATCGTGAAGAGGAAGCGACCACCGTGACATTGCCGCGCGGTTTGGTGTGGAGCCACCAGGAATCGCGGTTGATTGAAAAGATAGGTTTGTAATGTGATATCTTTTCAATCGGCATTGCGCGCTTGATCTGGTTGTCGAGCACCAATGGCCCGTTCTCTGTGTAAACGACCAGAATGGCGTGCGGGATATTCTTTTGCATGTCCTGTAAGACCACAAGGCGCATTCTTTCTTCGGGCACGCCGAGTGCGCGCAGCGAGACATATTTTGTAATGGCGAAATCTTCACAATCCCCGCCATTCTTCATGAATTCCATCGGGGTCGCCCAATAATCTGTCTTGCCGTAAATGGCAGAGTCGTTCACATACGGGATATTGTTGACGACATCGTTGACGCCTGCCGCCATGCGGCTGATCGGCTGTCCCTGCAGATGCGATATCCGGTTTTTCAGATCGTGCATCGCCTGTTGACCGGACCCGGTGTCGAGCGAGGCATCGAAACGTTCGAACATACTGGTCCATTTGGTAAAGGCGCTTAAGGAACGGGATTCCTTCTCGCTGGAACCGAACAATTTGGGGTAATGACCCATCGGTGCAAAGGCCGCGACCTGCTGGAACGCGACGCGTGCCGGAACGTCTTTGATGGATCCCGCGCGGGCATTGTTGAATGCCCCCATACCTGCAAAGGAAATCAGCATCGTCAGTATGAACAACATCATGCGCAGCATGAATTGTTCGGCAAGAACGCGATGGATGGTCAGGGAATCGACAAGGCGGTGATCGCGTAGGACAAGGCCAAGCTGGCGGCCCGAATTGCGGCCGACGGCAAGGGCGAATTCAAGTTGGCTATCGGTGATATGGCCTTTGAGAAGCAGAAGCTCGCCCAGACGGTTGGCTTCCAGTCTGGCTTTCAGGCCGGACAATATTCCTTTTCTTTCGCAATGATCCTGGAACAAATTTTCCACGCCCCGACGCCCCTACATAGTCTGACCCAAATGGTTAAGTTTTTAACCCTTCCCACCTTCCAGTATCTCGAAGAAAGGTTTACGAAATACTAATAAACGGGTGAAAAATCTGGCAAATCCGCCAAAAAAAGGTTTAATGGGCGGGTAAGGACTGGAAAAAGAGGCGTTATGAATCCACAGGCACTACTCGATTCGATAAAAGGCAAATCCGTGATGGTCGTGGGCGACATCATGCTCGATGTTTTTGTCTATGGCGACGCCTCGCGCATCTCTCCCGAAGGGCCTGTCCCGGTTCTCTCTATTGCCCGTGAAAACCATATGTTGGGCGGGGCGGGGAATGTTGTGGCAAACCTCGCGGCGCTCGGCGTAAACCCTTTCCTGTTCGCCCTTAGTGGCGCCGATGAAAACGGCGCGAAAATGCGCGGCATCGCAAAAGAACTAGGCGCGGATATCACGGGCCTTCTGGAAGATAACAGCCGCCCGACCACGGTGAAGACCCGTTTTCTGGCGCAGGGACAGCAATTGTTGCGTAGTGATTTTGAAAAGACGCATGCGCTTTCGAATGCGCTCGAAACCAGAATGCTGGGCCTGATTGAAAAGGCGCTGCCCATGGTACAGGCGGTGATTCTCTCTGACTATGGTAAGGGGGTTTTGACGGCTTCGCTGATTGCAAAGGTCATTGACCTTGCTCATGCGAAAGGCCTGCCTGTCCTTGTTGATCCGAAACGCCATGATTACAGCATTTATAAAGGTGCGGATATCGTGACGCCGAACCGCAAAGAATTGGCGCAGGCTAGTGGCGCAGCCCATGTAAAAAGCGATGTTGAAATTATCGCCGCGGCCCGCAAAATCATCGCGCAGGCGGGTATCGCCAATGTCGTCGCCACGCGGTCGGAAGATGGCATGACCCTTGTCGGTGCTGACGGTGAAACCCATTATCGCGCACAGGCGCGTGAAGTGTTCGATGTGTCCGGCGCCGGCGATACGGTGATTGCGACCATTGCGGCCTGCCTCGCCGCCGGTGCGGATTTGAACGATTCGGCGCATATTGCCAATATCGCGGCGGGTATCGCCGTGGGCAAGGTGGGGACTACGCCCGTGCGGCCCGACGAAATTTCCGTGGCATTCGACAATGATGCGGATCTGTCTATGCAGTCCCCGGTTTTTGAAGACTGGCCTGCCGCAAAGGAAATGGTCGACCGCTGGAAGGCAAAGGGCCTGCGGGTCGGAATGACATGCGGATGTTTCGATATCCTCCATTATGGCCACGTGAATTATCTGGCGGGGGCGCGCCGCAATTGCGACCGTCTGGTCCTGGCCCTCAACCATGATACGTCCGTCAAAATTCTGAAGGGGCCGGAACGGCCGGTGAATGACCAGATGGCGCGGGCAACGGTGCTGGCCTCGCTCGCTTCCGTCGATATGGTTGTATTCTTTGGTGCGGAAAAGACAGGCGAAGACAATACGCCAAAGGCTGTGATTGCGGCGTTAAAGCCCGACCTGTTCTTCAAAGGCGGGGATTACATCGCGGCTTCTCTTCCCGAAACACCGATCGTCGAATCCTATGGCGGGCGCGTGGAAATCATGAACCTTTACGAAGGTTACAGCACCACCGCCACCATTGAGAAAATGAAGAATAAAGCCTGATTATTTGCCTTCAAGCGAGACAAGCTTGGTAAAGCCGCCATAGCTCATTTTCTCGCAATCAAATGGCATGGTGCTCGGGTCCATATTGGCAAGACGCGGATCGGCCATAACTTTTTTATTGATGGCGTCTCGCTGTTTTTTGGATTTGTAGACGATCCATGCAAACACGACCACTTCGCTTGGCTTGGCTTTCGTGAGCTTGGGGAAAGAAATCCCCATTTGCGTCTTCATGTCGTCGGCGACACACTCGTTGTAGGACAGGGCGCCATATTCCATCCAGATTTTACCGGCCTTCGCCGCAAGTTTTTTATAGGCGTCTATTTTCTTTTTTGGAATGAGCAGAACAAATCCGTCGACATATTGGGGCATGGGTATCTCCTTTCGGGTGAATCGGTTGGTAAAAGAATAACGCAAATTGGCCCGAATTCATTCCCCTTCGTTTATTCATAATTATGGGCTTGTTGGGGCTGTACGTGATTGGCGCAACTTGGTAGAATCATGGCCTGTTTCGCTCTGCACCTTTTCGATCCAAGGGATTGCCCGATGTTTAAAAAATTACTCCCCCTGTATGCCTCTGCCGCCGTTCTGGCCGTGTCTGCCTGTAGCCAGCCACATTCGTTCCCGACCGGCTACACCCATCATAACAAGACGTTCCGGTCGGCAACGCCGCCGCCGTCCGAAAAATTCACGGATGAACAGCGCGTGACGATGACGGCGGAACAGGCCGAGCAATTCCGCCGCGCGGTCTACTCCCTGGCCGAAAGCCTGACGCTTCGCGCCGGTATGCCACCCAAGCCTGTTTATATTCTGCGCCCCGAAAACATGTCGGCCTTTTATTCGAACATCGATAACAACCTGCATGAATCGCTGCGCCATCTTGGCTACAACCTCGCCGATACGCCGAACGGCGCCTATGTCTTTACCTATACGGTCGATCTTTTGCGTGATGCGAAGGATTTGAAAAATCCGGATGGCACCATGGTAGATCCGGCGACCCTGTCTTCGAACAATGTTCGCATCGCCCTTCAGGTGCATGACGGGGTCGGTGAAACCTCCCGCATGCTGACTGAAGAAGCGGGGACCTTCTATGTTTCCGGCGCTGAATTGCTCACGGTTCCTTTTGGCCGGTTTAAGGGCGTGCAGATGCCGTCCGCCGATACGGCATCCCGCAACTTTGTGGGCGGTGAACAGGGTGGATCCCTGCCGGGTCCTGCTCCTGTGGCGGCGCCATCCGGCTCGGCTGGCAATTGATCGGGGGTATAGCATGCGCCGTCACCTGACTATATCGTGTTTGCTGGGTGCGGCCTTGCTCATGCCTGCGTGCGAAACGGCGGCTGTGGCGGTTGCAACCCCGATTGTCGTGCAAAAACGCCACCTCAATCTGACGAACGCCAGTTACGCCGCGATTGAAACGCTGGTCGGGCAGACGAATCAAAAGATGGACCCGTTGCGGCCGCTGATCGTTCAAAATCTGGAAGAAATTATCGAACAGCCCGCGCCGGATGCGCTGACCTTGCAGAAAACAATTCACGAGAATCCGGAACTGATAAAGGTGATGCAGGAACAAATGAGCTCGCGTTTGATGCAGCTCGGCTACCGTGTGCTGGACCATCATGCGCCGCCAGCGACAGATCGTGCGCCCTATATCGTGTTTGGAACCTTCCATATCGACTATGGCAATTTGATCCAACATGGCGGGCATATGCAGGTGGCCCTGCAAATGCGTGATCCGGTGAACGACCGGATCATTTCAACCCACACCTATGCGGTGCCCGTCACCGATGAGGTCCGCCGCTATCTGGCGGGCGGCAATGTTTTGATGCCGAAGTTTGTAAGGGATTAACGGGAAGACAGAATTTTGTAGTAGTAGTAATGACCTGCCAAGCCCAATGTCGCGCTAGCACCATTGCCTTCAAAGCATCCTTCTTTTTTTGACGTTATGTACTCGCCCGTCGTATCAAGCGTCTGGGCGTATGTAAAAGTGCCCGCAAACTGTGTACTCTCAACAACAGCAGACCCAGCCTCTTTAGGAGGGATGTTCGATGGGTTTTGTACGCCTGTAGAATTATTTACCTGAATACAAAATGCTTGGGTCACGTCCGGAAGAAAAGCTATTAGGTCAGAACAAGAACTTTGGTTACAAGTTGAACCGCTTCCCTTTGCGGCATTGGCGCCAATAAAATACCATGGTTTGGCAGATACCTGCACGCCGCTCGGCGGATCTTTCCATTCGACGCCGCCACCTTGCGGGTGAAAAATTTCGGCTTTCGGATTTGTGCCATAGGTGCCATAGGCAGACGCCGCGTTCGGATGCGCAAACCGTATATCGGTTTCACTGATGCCGTTTTGCATCACGAACTGGACGCCCCGCTCCAGTTCGCTGGCGTAACGCCGCACTTCGGACACCTTGATGACAACGGCTTCAGCATCGATCCCGGTACCGGGTTGGTAATTGCCCTTGGTGATGACAATCAGAATGCCGAGCAGAAAAATTGCCCCCAGAATGTAAATCAGGATATTACCGGATTGTCTGGATGCTTTGTGCTTCATGCGCATATCTTTTTATTGAGGTGAAATCGGCAGGCAGTCGCGGAAATAACGGCAGGCATCGCTCGCTTGCGTTTTCGTCAGATTGCCGAGGCGGCCGCGGAACAAAATCCCGCCATTGCCGGATTGAAGCGGCACGACGATAGGCGTGGCATGCGATAAATCGGTTGGCAATTTTCCTGCGGCGCGGCGCAGGGCGTCGTCCGCGGCGACGCGGCTGGTATAGGCGCCGATCTGGATGGACCAGAGATCGGACGGGTTCAACACTTTCATCGGTGCCACGGCGGCCTTTTGCTGCAATTGTTGCGACAGGTCGCGCGGCGGGTCGATCACGTTGCTTTGGGTTGCGGCATTTGCGGCGATGCGCTGATGGCGTGTTTCACCTTTATAGACGGCGGCGGCAAGCAGGCCCGTTTCGATGCGGCGGGTTGTGGCGGCATCGTAATCGCCTTGCCCCGTGATCTCGCTATATTCCCCGCTATTGATGGCATTGTGGACGTTTGCAATCGCTTCGTCTGTTATATCGGGCGCCGCGGCGGGCGCAACCGTAATGGTCTTGCCGTTATTGTTCAGGCTACCCAGAGACGTGAAACCCTGCGCTGTTTGCGGGACTGGCGGCTTTGCCGATGGCGGGGGTACTGGTGCTTGTGCCTGCTGGACCGGCGGTGCCACGGCGGGGATAGAGGCGCTGGCGTGCTGAATGGACGAACGGCTCTTGGCGAATCCCGCATCCAGAATGCCGGCCATATGGTCGTTTCTGGTTTTCCAGCTGCGTCCGCCGAAGACGACGCCGATCAGGCGCCGGTCGCCGCGTTTGACAGAGGCGATGAGGTTATAGCCGGAGGCATTGATAAATCCTGTCTTGAATCCATCCATTCCCCGATAGGAACTCATCAGGCGGTTGTGGTTGTTATAGGTCTTGCCGCGATAGGTGAATTGCTTGGTTGAAAAGTAACGGTAGTAATTCGGATAACGCGCAAGGACATAGCGGGCGAGAATCGCCTGATCACGCGCCGTCGTCACCTGTCGCGGATCATGAAGGCCGTGCGCGTTGCGGTATGTCGTGCGGGTCATGCCGATGGCGCGCGCGCGCTGGGTCATGCGTTCGGCAAAACGCTCTTCCGATCCGCCCAGATATTCGGCGACGGCAAGGGATATGTCGTTGGCCGATTTTGTGACCATGGCGAGGATGGCGTCTTCAACGCGAATTGACGATCCGGCAGGCAGGCCGATCTTGCTGGGTGGCGCGCCTGCGGCACGTTTGGATATGAGTATCTTATCACTTGGGCGAACGCGCCCCGCTTCCATCGCATCGAACAAAAGCATCAAGGTCATGACCTTGGTCAGGGACGCGGGGTGCAGGGACTTGTCGGCATAACGCTGCGACAGGATTGCGCCGGTTTCGGCATCGACAACGATCGAGGCGTATTTGGGATTGCCGCCGGATGATTTTTCACGCGCGGCCTCGGCCGGGAAACTTGCGCCCAGCACCAATATGACCGCCATGAAAAAGGCCGTGATTCGTCCCAATGCCCTGTCTCCTGAAGGTTTCCGCGGCCCACCAAAGGGCGCGCCGTTAACCTGTCTGTTATTTTTGTCGATTGTACTGAAAAACATTGAAAAACCCGTTACCCGCTGCGATGCGCCCGGCGCATGCCATCCCATGGTTAATATTTTAGACACATATAATGGACTCTGTCTAGGAAACTGGCCGCTTTCGTGTTTGTGCAGTGCACAAAAAATATATTGACGCAACGTTGCAAATCATGATAGGTTAATATTGTGCGTTGCAAAAAATTACGTAAATGACCGCAGCGTCACAACCATAGGAGGTTGCCATGGCCGATAAAAAAGCCAAGAAAAAGACAGTCGCGAAAAAGTCGTCCGAAACCGTCATCAAGGCGGCAGCTCCGGCTGAAAAAGCGACAAAGAATGTTTTTGCTGCACTTCCATCAAACGATTTTTTCAAGGAGATACCCATGTTCAAAGGTAACAAACAATTCGATAAGCTGACGCAGGACGCGGCCGTCATGGGTCAGGACCAAATCGATGCCCTCATGAAATCCTCTGCCATTTTGCAAAAAGGCATCGAGGAAATCATCAAAACGGCCTCGCAAATCGCGCAGGAAGCCGGTGAGAAAAATGCTGCGGCTACAAAGGCGTTGTTCTCCTGCAAAACTCTGAATGAATTTGCTGATACGCAATCCAAGCTTGCACAGTCCAGCTATGACACGTTCCTGACGAACGCGACGAAATTGTCGGAACTGAGCGTTAAAATCTGCACGGATTCTCTGGCCCCGATCAATGATCAGATGGGCAAGACCATCAAAAAGGCGTCTGATCTGGCCGCTTAATCCGGATATAATTCCTTCGTATGAAATCCCCGCCGATGGCGGGGGTTTTTTTATAGGGCCAAAGCGGCTATATTGGATGTGGGTTATATAAGATGGAACTAAACCACATTCAACCGGCCTTGCAACAATTTGCGGATCACCTTGAGCAAATTGTTCTTAAGAACCGGGCTGTCAGAGACGATTTCAAAAACCGGATGGGTCACAGGCATCTGTCTGCGCGGCAGCTTTCGCTTTTGGAAGAATTCGCCAGCGCGACCTTTGCTGAAGAATTGCGGGCGGGGGACCCGAACTGGTGGGCGGCTTTCACCGATTACATGAAAAAAACGATGACGGTCCTGAAAATGGATTTTCCGGATTTGCAGCAATTGGCGCTCATGGAAATGATCGTCATGACCGAATGGACGACGCAAAGCTTTGCAAAAATCCTGAATGTCCATACGAATGCGGCGCCGCCCGCATTTCCTGCCAACCCGCAAGAAATCACAACCGTGCCTATATTGCTGTCCTATCTGGAATATTCGCTGATCCCCGCCATGACACGGGAACTGGAAGTTTCACTTGATTATTCGCACGGCAAGATCGAAGCGCTGCTCTGGCACCGGGCGGAAGAATTGATCCGGGACCATATCCCCGGCTTTGAAACCTTGCGCTTCGTGCCCGATGAAATCCGCGCCGAAGATCATCTGTTACTAACCCTTTAGGCCTTTCAATTGCCTTATTGCCGGATTATATTTTACGCCAGAGCGCGGCTTTTTTGCGCTACAATAAAATCTATATAATAAAAACATGATGGACACGATTTTGCAGCCAGTAATTATGGACGACGATACGCCGGCCCTGCCGCCGCCCGATGGCGGGGATGATGGCCATGGCGGCGATCAGGAGCGGGAGCGTCAGACGGGCCTGCTTTTAAAGCCGCGTCCGAAAACCAAAAAACCATCCATGTACAAGGTCCTGATTTTGAATGATGACTACACGCCGATGGAATTTGTCGTTCATATTTTGGAAAGGTTTTTCAACAAGAATAGGCAGGAAGCAACCGACATCATGCTGCACGTCCACAGACGCGGCGTCGGGGTCTGCGGAATTTTCACCTATGAGGTGGCTGAGACGAAAGTCGCGCAAGTCATGGACTTTGCGAGGGCGAATGAACAGCCGCTGCAATGCACGATGGAGAAGGAGTAAGCGAACATGCTATCCCGTAATCTGGAACAGACCCTGCATCGTGCCCTGGCCGCCGCGAACCAGCGCAGCCACGAATATGCCACGCTCGAACATCTGCTACTCGCATTGACGGAAGATCAGGACGCAATGGCCGTGCTGCGTTCCTGCGGCATTTCGCTCACCGATTTGCGGGATCAACTCGAACAATATCTGGACGGCGAACTGGCCTATCTTATTTCCGGTGAAGGGGAAGAGGCGAAGCCGACCACCGCGTTTCAGCGCGTGTTGCAGCGCGCAGCCATCCATGTGCAGAGCTCGGGGCGGGAAGAAGTAACGGGCGCGAACGTTCTTGTGGCGCTTTTCTCCGAACGTGAATCGCATGCGGTTTATTTCCTGCAGGAACAGGATATGACGCGTTTCGATGCCGTGAATTATATTTCCCATGGCATCGCGAAAGTACCGGGGCAGGCCGACACATCCAAAACGCCCCGCGGCACCGAAGAGGCGGCTGCCGAAGCCGTCAAGGCTGGCGGCGACGCCCTGAAAGCCTATACCAAAAACCTCAATGAAAAGGCGAAAGAGGGCAAGATCGACCCATTGATCGGCCGCCAGAAGGAAGTTGATCGCACCATCCAGATTCTCTGCCGCCGCAGCAAGAACAACCCGTTGTATGTCGGTGATCCGGGCGTTGGTAAAACCGCGATTGCCGAAGGCCTCGCCAAGAAAATTGTCGAAGGCGATGTGCCGGACGTTTTGAAGGATTCCATCATCTACTCGCTCGATATGGGCGCGTTGCTCGCGGGCACGCGTTATCGCGGCGATTTCGAAGAACGCCTGAAACAGGTTCTGGCAGAGTTGGAAAAGCTCGATGGCGCCGTTTTGTTCATTGATGAAATCCACACCATCATCGGCGCGGGTGCCACCTCCGGCGGTGCGATGGATGCGTCGAATTTGCTCAAGCCATCTTTGTCGAACGGTACGCTTCGCTGTATAGGCTCCACCACCTATAAGGAATACCGCAACCATTTCGAAAAAGACCGCGCGCTGGTGCGCCGCTTCCAGAAGATCGATGTGTATGAACCGACGCTCGACGAAGCCGTCGAAATTATGAAGGGCCTGCGCCCGCAATATCAGGACCATCACGGCGTCACCTATACGGATGAGGCGATCAAGGCTGCGGTGGAGCTTTCCGCTAAATATATCGGTGACCGCAAACTCCCCGATAAGGCCATCGACATTATTGACGAGGTTGGCGCGGCGCAGATGCTGCTTCCCGAAGACAAACGCAAGAAAGTCATCGATGTCGCCGATATCGAAGGCGTGGTGGCGGCCATCGCCCGCATTCCGGCCAAATCGCTGACCAAGGATGACAAGACCGCGCTCAAAAATCTTGAACGTGATTTGAAAACACTGGTGTTCGATCAGGACGCGGCCATCAACACGCTGACCGATGCGATCAAACTATCCCGCGCAGGTCTGCGTGATCCGGATAAACCGATCGGCTGTTTCCTCTTCTCCGGCCCGACAGGCGTTGGGAAGACAGAAGTCGCAAGACAGCTCGCGAAAACCATGGGCGTGGAACTCAACCGCTTTGATATGTCCGAATATATGGAACGTCATTCGGTGTCCCGTTTGATCGGCTCCCCTCCCGGTTATGTCGGGTTTGATCAGGGGGGACTGCTCACCGATAAAGTGGACCAGCAACCGCACTGCGTGCTTCTCCTTGATGAAATAGAAAAGGCGCATCCGGACATTTACAATATTTTGTTGCAGGTGATGGACTACGGCAAACTTACCGATAACAACGGCAAGGTTGTCGATTTCCGCAATGTCATCCTGATCATGACGACCAATGCCGGCGCCGCCGAAATGGCAAAGGCGCCGATCGGGTTTGAACGTGGCTACCGCGTGGATGAAGATAAAGAGGCGATCAACAAAATGTTCACGCCGGAATTCAGAAACCGTCTGGATGCCATCGTGCCGTTCAAACCGCTGGGCCCTGAAACGGTTGTCCGCGTTGTCGATAAATTCATCGCGCAGCTCGAGGCGCAGCTGACGGAAAAGAATGTGGCCATCGTTCTATCCGATGAAGCCCGTGAATGGCTGGCGAAGAAGGGCTATGATCCTGCGATGGGCGCCCGCCCACTGGGCCGCGTTATTCAGGAACATGTCAAACGTCCGCTGGCGGAAGAATTGCTCTTTGGCGATCTCACCGATGGCGGTACCGTTCATATCGAAATCAAGGATGATAAAATCGCCTTCGATATTGATAAGGGCAAAAAATCACCGAAGAAAAAACCGGCGCCAAAAGAGACTGTGGAGTAATACGATCTGTCATTGCGAGGAACGTAGTGACGAAGCAATCCAGCTTCCGATATTGAGCCCACCGCAGGATGGATTGCCGCGTCGGCTTCGCCTCCTCGTGATGACGCTGTTAAAAAGTCCGACGATGAAAAGACGGTGAAGTAAGAGTTATCTTCGCATACATCTTAGCGGTCGCGACCACTGTTTTCCCCCATTATTTTGTTCGCCGGTGTCAAATCTTTGAATCATAATAACGGCATCAAGGAGCTGCGTGGAGGTTGCATAGTAAGAGCCACTAACGTTAATTCCTATACTGGCAAGGTTCAATACAACCCTGTTAGTCCATAATAAGTTGAGTTCATCTCTCGCAGGCACATACCAAGAAATACCTAATGCTCTGCACGTGGTTGCAGCAGGATAACTATATCCCCCGGGAGGAGTGTTAATAAGAATATTCGTAATAGATAACCCATCAGTATTATTGCTAGCATAGTTCGCAGACCCACTTGCAAAGACAACTGTTCCTGAATCACTATCTCTCACATAACGACGAGCTCCACCCAAATCTCCAACATAAATTGCACCGTCTGAAGTACATACTGTTCCTACAGGGCCTGTTGTGCAGACATCTGCCGGTGCGACATCCGCACCCTGAAACTGGACTCCGCCTCCAGCAAGCCTGAAAACATGGCATCGCTGATCCGCTGGCGCGTCGGCATTGACGTTATTACCGCTGGGTGTTTCATAGGAAATTTGTGCATCGGTGCATCCGCGCAGCTTTAATCGTTTCACGGCCATGTTGACGGCCTGTGTGTAGGCCGCGCTTGCCGTGGCATTGGCCTTGGTTTCTTCGCCCTCCAGCCAGCCGACATTGGTACGACTACCTTGTGTAAAGGCGTAAGCCAACGCACCAAAGAGGGCGACGGCGATCAGGACAAGAAAAAGGACGTTTCCAGACTGGCGAATATGTTTCATACCATAATCATACCATGACTTATGAGTTGGGTTTAGCAAAAACTCTGTGTCATAATAGGGTGTTAACGCAACTTTTACCGCATTCGGCCGTTTGCTGGCGTAACAGAGAGATTTCATGACCCAAGACCAAATCCTGACCTTTGCCGTGATCGGCATAACCGTTGGCCTTTTTATCTGGAATCGCTGGCGGTTCGATATCGTGGCGCTCGGCTCGCTCTTTGCCGCCGTGATGGTCGGGATTGTTCCGGCGGAGCGCGCTTTTTCGGGCTTTGCCGATCCGGTGGTGGTGACGGTTGCCTGTATCCTTGTCATTTCCGCGGCGATCTCCCGCTCGGGCTTTATCGATATGACGCTAAAGGTCATGTCGCGCTTTACAGATCATCCCTATCTCCAGATTTTCGTTCTGTCGCTGATGGTCATGGTGGCCTCGGCTTTTATGAACAATGTCGGCGCGCTGGCCATATTTATGCCGATCGCCATTTCCTTTGCGAGGAAGGCGGGGCGTAAACCGTCCGAACTTCTGATGCCGCTGGCCTTTGCCTCGCTGCTTGGCGGACTTGTCACACTTATCGGCACACCACCGAATTTGTTGATTGCTGATATCCGCGCCGATTTCGTCGGCACGCCCTATCAGATGTTCGATTTCGCGCCGGTGGGCCTTGCCATCTGCGCCGCTGGTCTCTTGTATCTGGTGGTGGGGTGGAAATTGCTGCCCAAAAACCGCCGCGGCGCGCCGCTCCCCGAAGAGCAGTTTTCAATCGAGGATTATGTGAGCGAGATCAACATCGAAGAAGGCAGCACCTTCATCGGCAAAACGGTGCGGGAGGTGGAAGGCAGCATCGATGGTGATTTGTCGGTGATCGGTGTGCTGCGCAGCGGATACCGAAATCTTGCCCCCTCGGGCCTGTTAAAGGTACGTGAGGGCGATACCGTTATCGTCAAGACGGACCCGATCACATTGAAAGCCCTCGTCGACAAAGGCAAAGTTTCGCTGATCGGCAGTAAGGAATTCGAAGGCGCGGCCCTGACCTCCGATGAGGTTGGTATTATTGAGGCGGTGGTGATGGCGGGCTCCGAACTCATCAATTTCTCGCCGAAGGATTTGAATCTGCGCCGCCGCTTTTCCGTGAACCTGCTGGCGGTGCGCCAGTCGAACGAACAGCGCCAGAAACGCCTTTCGAATGTGAAATTTCAGGAAGGCGATGTCATCGTGCTTCAGGGGAATATCGACACCATGTCCGAAACCTTGCGCGAACTCGGCTGTCTTCCGCTCGCCGAACGCGGCCTGCAACTGGGCAGGCCAAAAGCCGTTTTCATGCCGGTTGCGATTATGGGTCTTTGCGTGGCGCTCGCCGTGACGGGTGTGTTGCCGCTCGCCGTGTCATTCCTTGGCGGGGTTGTGGCGCTGGTGCTGTTGAAAATCATGCGGCCCAATGAAATCTATTCGGCTATCGATGTATCGGTGATCATCCTGCTGGGCGCCCTTATTCCGGTGACGCAGGCGATGCAGGATAGCGGCGGTGCGGAACTGGTCGCTGAATGGATATCCGGCTTTACGGGCGATATGCCGCTCTGGGGGGTGCTTGCAATCGTCCTGACGGCGACGATGCTGGTCACACCCTTTCTCAACAATGCGGCAACCGTCCTTTTGATGGCGCCGATTGCGGCCAGCATGGCAGCCGGGCTGAACCAGCCTGTTGATGCCTTTCTGATGGCGGTGGCGATCGGTGCCTCGTGTGATTTCCTGACGCCGGTGGGACACCAATCCAACACGCTGGTTATGGGGCCGGGCGGCTATAAATTCACCGATTACTGGCGGCTGGGCCTGCCGCTTTCCATTCTTGTTATTGCCGTCGGCGTGCCGATGATTATGCTGGTGTGGTTATAGCGTCAGTTCGAAAATCGCCTCGATCTCGACCGTAACCCCGAAGGGGAGGCTATTGGCGCCAACGGCCGTTCTGGCATGCCGGCCTTTTTCTCCCAGTGCGGCAACCAACAAATCCGATGCGGCATTCAATACCACGGACATCTGATCAAATTCCGGCGTGCAATTGACGAACCCGCCAACACGGACGCATCGCGCGATTCTGCTCCAGTCGCCATTAACGGCGGCCCCTGCCTGTGCAAGAACGTTGAGGGCACAGGCCTGGGCGGCTTTTTGCGCATCTTCAATTGACATATCCGCGCCGAGCTTGCCGAAATGCATTTTCTCGCCGTTCAGGAAGGGAATCTGCCCGGCGATGAACAGAAAATGGCCGCTGATGACATAGGGGATATAGTTCGCGGCGGGCGGCGCGGCCTGGGGCAGGGAAAGGCCGATTTCTTTCAGGCGGTTTTCGACATTGTCCATGGTCCACGTTTGCCTTTCATGGTATAAAAACTTGATTTTCTGGTCTTTTTAGGCCATTTCTGAAGGCGCGAAAAGAAAAAAGGTTGGCACATTCATGGGGCTTCTTTCACCGATCATTTCCCTGCTGGGGTCTCTCTCCCCTGCGCATATCACCTTTGTGACGCTTGTGAGCGGCGCAAAGCATGTTGGGACGGATTCCCTCGGCAACAAATATTACACGGCCAAACCGCGCAAGGGCTATAAGCGCGAGCGCCGCTGGGTGATTTACAAAGGGGCGCCCGAGGCGTCCAAGGTTCCGCCGGAATGGCATGGCTGGCTGCATCACCAAACCGATGCGCTGCCCACGCACGGCGAATCGTTCCGTCGCCCATGGCAGAAACCGCACACACCGAACCTGACCGGCACGGATCAGGCCTATCGCCCGCCCGGCCATATTTTAAAGGGCGGCCAGCGTGAGAGCGCGACAGGCGATTATGAAGCCTGGACGCCGTCCGAATAATTTTTGAAGTGGGGATTTTAAGATGAAACGCAATCACATTGAAACGGTACTGGGCGCAGTCGTCCTCGTCGTCGCCGCTATTTTTTTCGGCTTTAGTTATTCCGCGGCCAGTGTCGGCAATGTCAGCGGCTATAACCTGACGGCGGATTTCACCGGCATTGGTGGCCTGGGCATCGGCGATGCAGTGCAGATCAGTGGTGTGAAGGTTGGATCCATAGCCAAAATCGAATTACAACCCGAAACCTATCAGGCGCGCGTGACCGTGGCGATCGATGATTCGATCAAACTCCCCGAAGATACATCGGCGCTGATCAGCAGTGAAAGTCTGCTGGGCGGCCGCTATCTGGAACTGCAACCCGGTGCCTCCGATGAAATGCTGGGGGCGGGCGATCATATTTCCTACACGCAGGCGCCGCAAAACCTCGAACAATTGCTGGGCAAGTTTATTTTCAGTATGGATGGGGCAAAAGGCGGCGATGCCCCCGCAGCGGAAGATATTCCCGCCGAAGCGGTTCGCACCTATGACGATGCGGTGGAATCTCCGGCCCTTGACGATGCGCCTGCTGAAGAAACGCCGTAAAAAGGCCCCAAAGCCTTGATGTCATCCTGGCGGAAGCCGGGATCTTACTGAATAATGAAAGAAGATCCCGGATATAACCCCTTCGGGATTTTCCGGGATGACAGATGATAAGAATTCTTACATTTCCAGCGATTGCTATCACGGCCCTGCTGCTTGCCACAGCATCGCCTGCCCATGCGGAACTGGAAGACTACCCTTCCATCAAGTTACAGGGACTTGATAAATCAGTTGGACGCACCGTGACGTTCGAGGCGAAAGTCGGTTCAACGATTCAATACGGGCCTCTCTATATCAAGATACAAGCCTGCCGCAAGGCGCCGCCGATTGAAACCCCCGAATCTGCCGCGTTCCTGCAAATCTGGGAAGTGCCGCCGGGCTCTGATGAATCCGAATGGGTGTTTTCGGGATGGATGTTCGCTTCCTCTCCCGCGCTCTCGGCGATGGATCATCCTGTTTATGATGTCTGGGTCCTGGATTGCACCGGACGGGAAGAACCGATAGAGGAAATTCCTCCTCCGGAGGAGGAACAGGCTCAGCCAGAACAGGCAGGGGAACAAACCCCTGTGATAGAGGATTCGGAAGCAGAGCCCGAAACACCTTCGGACCAGCCGGTTGAAGATCCGTCGACTCTCCCGATGGATAGCGAAGCGGAACTGGAGGCCCCCGAGAATATGGAAGGGCAAAATATCCCGCAGGTTGATCCCGAATATGATCCTAATGCGCCCTATAATCCGGATGCTCCTTATTATCCGCAGCAACAGCAATCCGCGCCGCCGCAAGAGGATGGCATCTATTCTCCCAGTCAGGGCCGCGTCGTCCCGGTTCAATAGCCTTTCTGCAACTTTTCGCGTGTTGCTTCGTTGGTTTTCCTTTCTGGAGACAATCATGGCGATGCAATCCGGCGTGACGGACAGCGAATTCAACATGTGGCGGGCGGTATTCGCCTTCTCGCTGGTGGACCGGCTTTTAACAGTCGAAGAACAAAGCCTCTTATCCGGTTATCTGGTATCCGTACCCTTTTCCGCCGAACAAAAAAATATCCTGTTGGATGATTTCAAAAACCCACAGGATGTCGAAAAATTCTACGGTAAGATCAGCGATGAAAAAGACCGTGCGCGGTTTTGTGAACTGGCACGCACGCTGGTCTGGTCGAAAGGTGATATGGATTTGCAGGAAAAAATTATCCTGCGCCGCGTCTCTTGCCTTGGCACCAAGGAGGGGCGGAAAATATTGCATGAAAGCCGTAGTTCTGAATGGGTGATCGACTGGACTGACCGATATGAACGGGCGGGAATTCTGGGGATGATGCAGCACCCGAAAATATATCAGGCTGTGGTTTGATCATCCCTGCGGTGCAAATAATCAAACACAAATTCGTTGTCCAAGCCCATGGTGTCTAATCTTTTCCCGGTCTTGGCCATTTCCGTTTTGATCAAGGCTTCATATTCGGTTTGTGGCATCTCATAGGCGCCAAATCGCGCGATATTCTCATTCATGAACTGGCTATCGAGCACCGTATATCCGCCATAATCTAGCAGTGCGCAAAGATGGACCAGCGCGATCTTGCTCGCGTCCTTTTGAAAACTCACCATGCTTTCTCCGCAAAACACCGTGCCGATTGAAATGCCGTAAAGTCCGCCTGCCAGATTATCGTCCTTGTCCCAGCATTCGATAGAATGCGCATGGCCTTCGCGGTGCAATGTCAGGAACATGTTGATGATCGGGTCGTTGATCCATGTGCTCTCGCGCGCCGCACAGCCGCGTATGATTCTCTCGAAGGCGCGGTCGATTGTAACCTTATAGGGCTGTTTTTTCAGGGTCTTTATCAGGCTTTTCGGGATATGAAGATTGCGGATTGGAAGAAGCGCCCGCACATGCGGTTTGTAAAAAGCGAATCCTTCATCGTCGGCGCTTTCCGCCATCGGGAAAACGCCTTCACGGTAGGCGTTTAGAATAAAATCGGTGAGCGTTTTCATCTCGAAGCATTATACCCCAAAAAGGTCACCCGGGGCAGCACCGTTATTTGGGCATAAACCCAAATGGGTGGGACCGTTCGAATTCATCCATCACCCAATACTGGAATTTTTCGGTCTGGATCAGGGGATAAACAGCATTCGAGAATTCGTCCCGCAAGCGTCGATCTGTCATAGTATAACCATCGATCAAGCGGAATTCTTTTATCTGTGCCAGGCGCGGATCGCTTTCTCCGATAACGCCCTTGATGTCGTCTGCCATTTCCTTATAGGCGATGTGGTGCGCTATCTCGTGAATCAAAAGACGGCTCGCCCGCATAGGGGTCTTGTCTGTAAAGCTTCTAAAATCATCATGGGTGTTAATAGCGATCAGTCCCCGTTTGTTAAGGGCGGGGTCGATATCCATGCCATATTCTATCTTCAATGACTCACCATCGGCATGCCTCGCGGCAAATGCCGCGGCATCCTTTGTCCATTTATCGCCATCCTCGCGTTTTATCATCGGTTTTGAAAATGGCAGAATCGGCATGGCGTCAATACCAAGATGTATTGAGGCATGTCCATTCAGTGCGGAAAGGAAGGCGATTTTTGCATCAAGATCGCAACCATCAAGCCATTCTTTTCCAAGGGTGTTCAAATCCTCTTTCTCGCGTAACAAAGGCCCCATTTCGTTGAACAGCGCTGTGTAATAGGCAAGATAGCTTTCGTGAAGCGGCCAGCTGTTTAGGATATACATTGCGGCATTGTCGCAATCCATTCTCTCTTCGTGGTTGAGGATTTCTTGCGGGCCCAAAGTGCTGAGAAGATGAAGGCGGACCTGAGGAGTGAGTTTCTTAAACCCCTCTCGGTCAAGACGATTTGTGAAGTCAATGACTTCATCGCGGGTGGCAATGTGCATCGCCTTTAAAACGGGATTTTTGGAAAAGATGTCCTCGAGGTTGTCCGGCTCTTTAATCTCTATGCCGCTTTTTTTGGCGACGTTCATGATATAGATCGCATCGGAAACATCGAACTTGTCGGTATTCTTCATGATGACATCGACATAATCCTGCGCCCGTTCCTGCCAGAACATTTTATAAATTTCGCTTTCATCAAAACAATCGTTGTGGTCAAGAAGCATCGAAAGAATATCGCGCTGCTCTGTGATGAAATCGGCTCTTAATCGTTCAATCATGATGGGGACGACATCACCATCACCACCCAGTTGCTTTGAAACATAGGATGTGGCCTGCAGTGCATATTGCATGGATGGGCGATTGATCCATATGTTGAAATCAGATGGCATGGGAAAGACGGCCAATCTGGTCCGCTCGTCCGACATCCTACCGCTTGTAACATTGTATTCTTTGAACTCTTGGGCCAAAGGCGTGTATTCCAGTTCTTCATCCACAAAGCGCTGAAAAAGAAGATTGCGCGCCAATGAATGAATCAGGAAGTGCAGTGTCTCTTCGTTACCCGTACTGGGCATGGTGATGCCGCCATCAACCGTCTCGATCTTGTCGTGATCGTCTTTTTGAACCACAGAGAAAAAACCAAAGCCATACCTGTTGGTGATGGAAAGCGGCATAGTCGTATAGCCAAAGATTTGCTCGTGGGGGGCAATCAGATCATCCAGAATTTGTTCCCTGTCATCGTTTTGCAGTCCGTCCCATTCTTCGCCGATGGTTCCGGGCAGGAAGTATTGAAGCGACCCGGATTGGCGCAGGGCGGCGATATAGGCATCCCACAGCGCAAAATCCTTTTCGAGATCAGGATAGTTGTGGCTTATCAGAAGGTTAAGATCCATAGTGCCGCACTATTCAATAAATCTTATGAAAAGTCAAAAATTTTGTGTAAGAAAAACCCCGGCTTTGGGCCGGGGTGGGAACTGTCTTGTTTTATTGCCGTTCGGCCAGTTTCTTTTCCAGCCAGTGGATATTGTAATCGCCTGAAATAAATTCCGGCTGGTTGAAAATCCAAAGATGGAGCGGCAGGGTCGTTTTCACGCCATCGACAATCGTTTCCATGATCGCACGGCGCATACGGGCTAGGCATTCCTCGCGCGTCTTGCCGGTGATGATCAGCTTGCCGATCATCGAATCGTAATAAGGGGGAATGGAATAGCCGCCGTAGATTGCGGAATCGAAACGCACGCCAAGCCCGCCCGGCGCATGAAATTGCGTGATCTTGCCGGGAGATGGCGCGAACGTGTCGGGGTCTTCGGCGTTGATGCGGATTTCGATGGCATGGCCGCGGAACTTGATATTCTCTTTGTTGAGCGTTAAAGGCAGGCCCGCCGCCACGCGGATTTGCTCGGCGATCAGATCGATCCCTGTAATCTGTTCGGTGACGGGGTGTTCAACCTGAATCCGCGTGTTCATTTCCATGAAATAGAATTTGCCGTCTTCATACAGGAACTCGATCGTGCCCGCACCGACATAACCCATCTTGCGGATAACGTCGGCGGCGAGTGTGCCGATCTGCTCGCGCTCCGCCTGTGTCAGGGCTGGCGATGGCGCTTCTTCCACCAGCTTTTGGTGGCGGCGTTGAATGGAACAATCGCGCTCACCAAGGTAAATGCCGTTGCCGTGCTTGTCGCCGAAGATTTGAATTTCGATGTGGCGCGGCTTTTCGAGGTATTTTTCGATGTAAACAGTGTCATCGCCAAAGTTCGCTTTGGCTTCGGACCGCGCGGTCGAATACATTTCCTTGAACTGGTCTTCGGACCGGACCACCTTCATGCCCTTGCCGCCGCCGCCGGAGGCCGCCTTGATGATGACAGGGAAACCTGCTTTGCGGCAGAAGGCGAGGCCCTCTTCCACGGATGTCACGGCGCCATCGGACCCCGGAACAACGGGCAGACCCAGTTCCATCACGGTTTGTTTCGCGCGGACCTTGTCGCCCATTTTTTCGATGTGCTCGGGCTTGGGGCCGATGAAGGTAAAACCATGTTCTTCCACCATGCGGGCGAACATTTCGTTTTCGGACAGGAAACCGTATCCTGGGTGAATCGCTTCCGCGCCGGTGACGGCGGCGGCGGTCAGGATCGCGGGGATGTTGAGGTAGCTGTCTTTGGAAGACGGCGGTCCGATACAAACGGATTCATCCGCCATGCGCACGGCCATCGAATTGGCGTCCGCAGTCGAGTGCACGGCGACGGACTGAATGCCCATTTCGCGGCAGGCGCGTATAACGCGAAGCGCGATTTCACCACGGTTGGCGATCAGAATTTTTTTAAACATGTTATCTATATCAGTTCGAGTTTTGCACGAGCTTGGGTAAGTGCATCATTGGTCATGTGAATAACGCCATATTCTTCCCCATCAGGAAGATTTTTGGTTATCTCGGGATAGCCATGAAGTCTTACAATTTCATCCATACCCAAAACACCTGTGTGTTGTAAATTTGGATAACGTGCCACTATGGCATCGGCATGCTTTAAGAAAGGTAGTTTTGAATCACCCGGCTCAGAATATGTGATGAAAATTTCTGTTAGGCGATTAACGAAATCTTCTCTTATTTTGTTGGGGGCTAACATGACTATTACTCAATGACCATCAAAACATCGCCAAATTCGACCGGCTTGCCGCTTTCGACGAGGATTTGCTTGATGACGCCGGCCTTCGATGCCTTGATCGGGTTCATCACTTTCATGGCTTCGATAATGAGGAGCGTGTCACCGACATTGACGCTATCGCCTTTTTGGACAAAGTTCGGCGCGGATGGTTCCGGTGCCAGATAGGCCGTGCCGACCATCGGGGATGATACGGCGCCCGGCGTGTCGGATGTAATTGTGGCCGGTGCGGCATTGTTTGCCTGCTGCGGCGTGCCGGGGTCGCTGCCCATGTTAAAGTTGGCCGGAACCATGTTCGCCTGCGGTGCGGCCAGATAGGCGCCGCCCTTGTTGACGCGGATCATCTGGTCGCCCTCGGCCACTTCGATTTCGGTGAGGCCCGTTTCGTCCAGTAACTCCGCCAGCTGGCGGATCGCTTTGGTATCGATCTTCATAATGCTCGCTACTTTTCGTTAATCTTCAAACGCACCTGAATAGAGAAAAAAGCCGCATAAGTCAAAGATTTCGGCGTGGCTAATCCTTAACCAATGTGGACAAGGCCTCGATCGCCTCGACATAACCCGCGGATTTCCGCCCCTTTATGACCATGGCCGCGACTAGGGATATATATGAAAAGTGTCGGAATTCTTCCCGTTGCTCCGGATCGGACAGATGCACTTCTATAATGGGAACATCCAGAAGTTTAAGCGCGTCATGGATCGCAAGGGATGTGTGGGTATAGGCCCCGGCATTGATAATAAGGCCGGCAATCGAAAGCCGTTCGTCCTGAATCCAGGTGACAATCTCTCCCTCATGATTGCTCTGGCGGAAATCGATGGTGAAATGTTTCGCGCTCCCTGCCTGCTCACATAGGGCGCGAATATCATCGAGCGTTTCATGGCCATAAATGGATGGTTCCCGAACCCCCAGCATGTTGAGGTTCGGGCCGTTGATAATCAGGATTTTGTTATTGCGCGGCGGCGTCATCAGCGGGCGCTTCTCCGGCTGGCATTGTCTCGGCGGCATCCTCGCTCATGCCTGCATCGTCCGCCCCGCCATGTCCTTCATGCGTGGAATGATCATGTTCCGCTGCTTCTGCGGCCCCGACCGTTACAACCGTGACGGGGACGACCACTTCGCCCGCATCACGGAAAATCAGGCGCACGTCGAACGTCTGCCCGCCGGTCAACGGTGCCTTCAGACCCATCAGCATGATGTGATAGCTATCGGGCGCCAGCGTCACCCCGCCATTGGCGGGTATGTCGATGCCGCTCGTCCGGCGCATCATGGTCGCACCAGTTTGCGGGTCTTGTGCAATCTCGTGAATTTCCGATTTGTTTGAAACGTCCGTTTTGGCCTGGATCAGAAGATCCGGTGTTGCGCTGTTGTTGGTGATCTTGGCAAAGATGGCACCCGTTTCGGCGCTCGGCGCCGTGGCATAGGCATGCGCATCCATCACGGTGACCGGGCTTGCTGCCTGCACAACAGGTTCATCGGGGGCTTGCGTGGTTGCGGCCTCAGTCTCTGCAGGGGCTGGTGTGTCTTCTCCGGCGGGCACTTGCGCGGCGGGCATGGAGCTTTCGAGTGGCGCATCCGGCGCGGCCGCGTCCTCTTTCTTGTCATCGCAGGCCGTGAGGGCAAAAGCCGTCATCGACAGGGCCAGAACCGGCATCAGGTAGAAATGCTTTTTCATCGAAAAGTCCTTTCAGTGTTTGAATATTCGCCCTTTTAACGCTTTTTGCGTTCGGCCTCAACCATACTTGCAACATCATTTTCGCTAAGCGGCGCCCCAAGATAATATAATTTGCGCCCGACCATAAGGGCCTGGGTCGATTTAAGCTCCGACTGTGCGATGGCCAGGTCGTTTTTTTGCATGATTTCGCCGGTTTCGGCGCTGTTAACGTCTTTTTGCAACTGGTCGATGTCGATATCGAGAAGCGAGGCATTACCGCGGTAGAATTGTTCATCCGGATGACCGTCAAAACCGGCAATTATGCGCATGGTGTCGAAATACCGTCCCTGCGCGCCGGTGGCAATCACGGTGCGGGCCTCGTTATATCCTGTTTCATCGCCGCGGTGGATCGGGCGCAGGATATATAGAACATCCGGGTTTTGTTCGGCGTAATCCATCATGACGAGGGCGGCTTTTTTACATTCGGCGCATCGCAGATCGATATATTGAACGACGGGGATTTCGCCGCTGTCGTAATTCATCGCCATGAACGGCGCAGGCGGGGTCAGGAGGAGCTTGTAATAACGCTGGGTGGCGATGACTTCATAAACAATGTAAATCAACGCCACCGCAACCATGGCTGCCAGAATACGATAAAACATAACGGCCTGCCTTTACGGGGTTTCCAAGAACTATTCCTTCTTGGCTTCGCGGGCTTCCTTGATGGCGCCTTTCAGCGTGTCATACGGGACGTATCCGCGGAAGACCTTCTCGTTCACAAGGAATCCGGGCGTGCCCTGAATGCCAAGGGATTTCGTCACTTCCAGATGGGATTTCAGTTCCGCATCGATCGACGGGTCTTCCAGATCTTTTTTCAGTTTTTCGACATCCACGCCCGCATCTTTTGCAAGTCTGGCAAGCACTTCTTCATCAAGCGATCCCTGATGCGTAATCACGGCCTGATGGAAGTCCCAGTATTTACCCTGCTTCTTCGCGGCGAGCGACCAGCGGGAGGCCAGATGCGATGTGGGGCCGAGGATCGGAATATCATACAGTACGACCTTGACGTTCTTGTCTTCCTTGATCAGGGTCTGGATTTCCTCGAACGCCTTTTTGCACCAGCCGCAATTATAATCGAAAAATTCGACGACAATAACATCGCCCTCCGGATTGCCCGTTTGCGCCACATCCTTGTCGGTCTTGAGTTTGGTGATCAGGTCGGCGGCGGCATCTTCGGCCTGCTTGTTGCTTTCCTCTTCCTGCTTGGCCTGATATTTGTTGACGGCCTCGATCACGATGTCGCCATGGTTCAGGATATATTCATGGATCAATGCCTCGATCTCTTTTTTCTGGTCCGCGCTGAGCGCCTGCGCGTTTGCGGCGGCTGGCAGCGCCATAGTTGCCAGAATCGTGGACAGAAGAAGCTTTTTCACGTGGGTAGTCTCCTTTTTTGGGGCCGCCTTCTGCGGGCCGTTGTTTTGGGGTCTCATACTATCTTAATCAATTTAAGCGGGGTAGGGCAAAAGGCCAGATTATACCCCCGTAAAATTACATATCCTTGTTGGTTTCGACATAGTTAATAATATCTCCGGCCCGGATCCAGTCGGCGCTGCCTGTTTTCAGGCTGGCCTGCGCCGCCTTGGCCTGCGATTTGGCGTAATCGTACCGGCGCTGTAACAGGGCCTCTTCGGCAAGATGAAGCTTGGCCGCGGGTTCATTGCCCATCCTTCCATAGGCGGTGGCGAGAAGGCGGTGGATACGGCCTGACCGCGGCTCGCTCTTTTGGGCGATGTTCAAATTGTCGATGGCTTTTTGCAATTTGGCGCGGTCATTGCCTGCGGTTTCCAACTGCACATGGGCGAGCGGAATGCGGATCAAGGCGGCATCGGGTTTGATCGCAACGGCCTTCTCGTAATAGGGCAGGGCCTCTTTCAACCGTCCGAAATCGGTCAGCATCTGGCCCTTGAGTTCAAGGAAATAGGGGTTGTTTGGTTGCGCCGCCAAAAGCTGGTCGGCATATTTCAAGGCATTTGCAACCTCGTCCATGCGATAGGCGGCAATGGCTCTGGCGGAAATCGCCGGAAGGGATTTGTCGGTGTCGTCATATTGCCACGCGACTTGCTGCGGCGTGATGAACCCGCTCAGTTTGGCAATCATCATCCTGTGCTGTTCGTCCCACGCGGCGGGGTATGGTTTGTCCTTGTAGGGGGAGGAATCGACACGGCTCATGATCGCGCCGAACCGGTCGCGGGACAGGGGGTGCGTGCGGACATATTCGGCCTGCTGACTGGTGGCGCGCAATTCCTGTCCTTCCAGTTTTTTCATGAAACTGCCAAGGCCTGTGGGGTTTATTTGTGCGCTTTCAAGATAACGCAGCGCGGCTTGGTCGGCAGAGGATTCAAAGGCGCGGCTATGCTTCAAATATCCGCGCTGGGCGACGCTTGCCATGCCCGTGCCGACGGTCGCCGCCGCGCCGCCATCGCCTGTTGCAATTGCGGCGCCGACGCCCAAAATCATGCCGAGGATCGATTCATAGGACGCATTTTCCATCGCCTCGCGCCCGCGGATCAGATGCCCGCCCGTGATGTGGCCCAGTTCGTGCGCCATGACGCCGATCACTTCGCCGGGATTGTCTGTTTTTTGTAAAAGGCCGGTGTAGAAGAAAATGTTCGGTCCGCCTGCGACGAAGGCGTTGATATTGCTATCCTGCACCAGAATGATGTTGACGCGGTCCGCATCCATTCCCGCCGCCTTGTAGATCGGGGCGAACCATTCCTGCATATATCCTTCGATTTCGGCGTCGCGGATAATGGTCTGCGCCGCTGCGGGGGCGGCTATTCCGCAGGAGAGGAGAAGGCTAAGGGCTAGGGCGGCGCAAAACTTCATGGCATTCCTTTTGGAACCCGATTATGGTGAAAATTGGGTCAATCAAGAGTGCCTGAAAACCGTTATGTTCACAATCCAGTCCCTTACCCCTTGGATAGACCTTCTCTGGATCCCCTTGTCACTGGTCATTATTGAAAAAGGCCGGAAGATCAAAACCGCCTTTTTCGCGGGGGCCTGCGTTCTTATGCTGCGGCTCCAGATCGAATTGATGCAGTCGGTGGGCTTCCCACGCGGCGTGTTCGGGCTGATCGATATGGGGCTTTTGCCGCGCGGGCAAATCACCTACGGCTTGTTTATTTTCTTCTTTCTGATCCTGTCCCATTTTTCACCGGGTGTTGACAAGCATGTCCATATCGCGGCCTCGATCACCATATTCATCACTGCCTTTTGCGTTTCAACCCTTGTCATGATTCTTTGATTTTTGGCCCCGAACACCGTATAACCCCCTCCATGGGCGAACGCATCAAAACGGCCAAGGGCCGCAAAATATCCTCGATCAAATGGCTGCAACGTCAATTGAACGACCCGTATGTCCAGCGGGCGAAGAAGGATGGCTATCGCTCCCGCGCCGCCTATAAACTGCTGGAGCTTGACGAAAAGCTCCACGTTCTGAAGAAAAATCAGGTGGTGGTGGATTTGGGCGCGGCCCCCGGCGGCTGGGTACAGGTCGCCCTGCAAAAGGGATGTAAACATGTGGTCGCCATCGATTTGTTGGAAATGGATGACCTTCCCGGCATGACCTTTTTCCAGATGGATTTCATGGATGATGCCGCGCCGGAAACGCTTATCAACGCGCTTGGCGGTGAAAAGGCCGATGTTGTGATGTCCGACATGGCACACAACACTATCGGGCATCAGCAGACGGACCACCTTAAAATCATCGCACTGGTCGAGGCCGCCTATTATTTTGCCGTAGAGGTTCTAAAACCCGAAGGCACATTTATCGCCAAGGTGTTTCAGGGTGGCACGCAATCCGATTTGCTCGCTCTGATGAAAAAGGATTTCAAAACCATCAAGCACATCAAGCCGCCGGCATCCCGCAAGGAATCGCCGGAGACCTATGTGATCGCGCAAGGGTTCCGCCGCAATTCTTAGAAAGAAAAACGGGGCCCGCATCCGCAAAGCCCCGTTCTTTTCACAAAGACGCCCGTCCGGAACGTCTCTTTTCCTTGAAACTTTAATTACATTTGCGGTTTGTATTCCGCCATTGCCACCAGCTTGCGGCTGGCCATCAAATCACCAACGGCCAGTTTGGCACCGAAGGTCTTGTTGTATTTTTCGAGTGTGTCGGCATCCAACTGGTATTTTGTTGCGTTGGCATGAACGACCGGCTTCAAAGGCTCGTTCACTCCATAACGTGCGAGTATTGTCACGTTGCCGTTCAATGAAGCGACAATTCCCGGTACATTATCAAGGATGAGACCATGGTTTTCTTCAACTTGCTCGGGACTGACGGACACAGGGTGGAACGTGTTCCATCTGCGCTCGCACGCGACGGCGGCGATCACGTCCGTTGTCAGGCAGATATAGCCATCAACCGGTGTGCCCGTGCGTTTTATGTTTTCAATCAGTTCGACCGTGCCTTTCGCCTTGCCGGTGATTTCGGCCATAACGGGCAGGTTGTTCTCTATGGCTTCCTGAATCAGAAGGCCGGTCATATATTGCGCGGCAGGGCGGAATTTTTCCGTGGCCTTGGTCAGTTCTTCACGCACATAACCCCAAACGCTTGTTTGATCATGCTGGCTTGCATGACTTTGTGCGTCTTTCACGGCGTGTTGGAAAGAGGGAATGTCGGTTAGAATTTCATCGGCGCTACATTCCACGGCATTGAGTTTCAGGCGCTGGATCAGGTGTGATTTGCCCGAACCCGCATTGCCGATCACAACCGTTGCTGTTGATGGCGTTTCATATTTTTTCCCATCGGCCATTTGGCGCACAAACGGCGCAAAGGCTCTGTCGCGTACTTGCGCATAGGCTTCTTCAAATTCTGCTATCTGCGCCTTGTTGAAACCTTGCAGGTAAGATTGCATCACTTCGCGCGGGACAATGCGGAAATCGATGGAATCGATATCGAATGGTTTTGCGATGGTTTTGATGGTTTGCGTTTTTGCAGCGGTAGAAAAATTGGTGTGAAGATAGTCTTCAACTTCAATGTAATCGGGAACTGGCATGTTTACACTCTCTGACAAAGTTTACTTGGCTGTCCGACCGGGCAGTCTTTATGCGGCGCGGTTTACTCTTCCGCAAACGATATGTCAAACAAAAATGGATTAACGAAATCAAACGCGAGAATTCGTGAACTTCGCTTGACAATTTGGTTATTCATAGGTATATTTTCCTAATAAATTCAAGATTATAAGGAACGCAAAAACACAAAAATAAAAAAACAAACTAATGGATTGGCGCGTTAACGCCATAAAAGTGAAAGGAATAAAAATCTTTACTTTTCGGCAAAGCGGCGTATATATGCCCTGCAAACACGAACTGAAAAAGAAAGCGGGTTTGCGCCATGGCTAAGACGATTTCCTCCCCCTCCTTGTTGATCCCCGAAGCGCTGACGTTCGACGATGTCTTGCTGGTCCCTGGCGCGTCCGATGTTTTGCCCGACGCGGTCGATACAAAAACAAGGCTGACGAAATCCATCACCCTGAATATCCCGCTGCTTTCTTCCGCGATGGACACGGTCACCGAAACCGATATGGCGATCGCGATGGCGCAGGCGGGTGGCATGGGCATCATCCACCGCAATATGGGCATCGAACAACAGGCCGAAATGGTCCGCCGCGTCAAAAGATATGAGAGCGGAATGGTCGTCAACCCGATCACAATCGAACCCGAAGCGACGCTCGGTCAGGCCCTTGCCGTGATGCGCCAGCACAATATCTCTGGCATTCCTGTCACGGAGAAAAACAGCGGCAAACTTGTCGGCATCCTGACCAACCGCGATGTGCGTTTCGCCGAAGATTTAAAACAGCCGGTGAGCGAACTAATGACCCGCGACAACCTTGTGAAAGTTTACAACAAGGTTGAATCGGGCGAGGCGCGCCGTCTTCTGCATAAAAACCGCATCGAAAAATTGCTGGTCGTTGATAACGACGAACGCTGTATTGGCCTTGTCACAGTGAAGGACATGGAAAAGGCGCAGAAGTTTCCCAATGCCTGTAAGGATGAAAAAGACCGCCTACGCGTCGGCGCGGCCATCGGGACGGGTGAAGGGAATATTGCACGGGCGGAAGCTCTGGCCGATGCCGAGCTTGATGTGCTGGTCGTCGATACGGCGCACGGCCATTCGGCGGGCGTTTTGAAAATGGTCGAACATGTGCGTAAGCTCCGCACCAACGGCCTGCAAATTATCGCAGGCAATATTGCAACGGGCGCGGCTGCAAAGGCGCTGATCGATGCGGGGGCGGACGCGGTGAAGGTCGGCATTGGCCCTGGCTCCATCTGCACGACGCGCGTGGTCGCAGGGGTTGGCATGCCGCAATTAACCGCCATTATGAATGTCGCCGAAGAGGCCGCGAAACACGGCATTCCGGTGATCGCCGACGGCGGTATCAAATATTCCGGCGACTTCGCCAAGGCGATTGCGGCGGGGGCCGATCTTGCCATGATGGGCGGCGCTTTTGCGGGTACCGATGAGGCGCCGGGTGAGGTTATCCTCTATCAGGGGCGTTCCTATAAATCCTATCGCGGCATGGGCTCCGTCGGCGCGATGGTTGAAGGGTCCGCCGACCGCTACTTTCAGGGCGGCGTCAAGCAATCGAACAAACTGGTGCCGGAAGGCATCGAAGGCCGCGTTCCCTACAAAGGCCCCGTTGGCAATGTCATTCACCAGATGGTGGGGGGGCTTCGCGCCGCCATGGGCTATACTGGTTGTTCTACCATTGCCGAAATGAAGGAAAAGGCGCAGTTTGTGCGCATGACCGGCGCGGGCTACCGTGAAAGCCATGTCCATGACGTGACCATCACGGCGGAAGCTCCGAACTACCGCACTGAAAACTAAGGCCGGAGGGCCTTAGTTGTTTTTGGGTGCGCCGACAGCGTCGCCGATATTCTCGATCGTCTCGCTGATCGAATCCGCCATCTTTTCTTCCGGCGTCTTCTCGATGAAGCTCTTATAGACGATGATGCCGAGAATGCCGATCAGGACAACGGCGATGATGGTGAGGAGGGCGGTATTGGATTTCTGTGCCATGGTTGTTATGGTTCCTTGCTATATAAATTAAGAAAGAAGCTTCCCATGATCCGCCCCGCCACGCAAGATGACATTCCGGCCATCGCCACCCTTCATATCGAAGGCTGGAAGGCGGCTTATGGCGGGCTGGTCGATCAAGCCTACCTTGAGAGTTTGAGCGTCGAACAGCGTATCAGGGACTGGCAGAACTGGATGTCTGCGGGGGAGAGCGAAGTTTTTCTGGCGGAGGAAGAGGGCAGGCCTGCCGGATTCGTGGTGATTGGCCGGACCAAGACGCCGCCGCCCGGGTCATCCCCGATCCGCCCTTCCCATTCCGGTGAAATCTACGCCCTCTACCTCCATCCCGATTTCTGGCGCAAAGGGATCGGTACGGCCCTCATTAAACATGCGGCCTGCGAACTGAAGGCCCGAAAACATTCCTCAATCTGTCTTTGGGTTCTGGACGGCAATGCCCGCGCCAAGGCGTTCTATGAAAAAATGGGCGGCCAGAAGATCGGCAACAAGATGGTCGAAATAGGGCCGAGCAAGCTCAAGGAGATTTGCTATGGGTGGAAGGACACGGCCGCCTTGCGCACCGCGTGATTAGACAGAATCGGTCTTTGCCACACATATACTTGGTTTGCGACATACTTTTGCCATGATTGGGGGCGGGATGAAAAATAAATTTTGTATTCATGCCTCTCCCCCCTTGTTTTTCCCAAAATTCCATTCATAGATCATATCGATCCAAGGGCAATTGTGCTCAAGGCGATTAAGGAGAAAACCATATGAAAAAGTTCGTAATGCTGGCCGCCGCCGCGGCCGTACTGTCCGCCCCTACACTGGTAAAAGCTGAAGAAGCTGCTCCGGCTGCTGCCGAAGCTCCTGCTGCTGAAGTAGCAGTTGTTGAGAATGAACTGGCCGATGGCACAAAAGTTGTCGTAAAAGGCGAAGAAGTTTTCGTTGTTGGCGCTGATGGTGCTGAAACACCGGCTCCGGATGGCACACACACATTCAAAGACGGCACGACAGCCACGACAAAAGACGGCAAACTCGTCAAGTAATACCGGCTTAATCGCCTGGGAAGGTCCGGCCGCAATGCCGGACCTTTTCTTTTTGAAAAATATTTCGCCCGCCTGTGCCCCACCCCCTTGAATTGTCATACAAACATGTCATAGTTGGGCAACGCTTTCGGGGTTCCCCAAAGTATCAAACACTTATCTTCTCGGAGAGAAATTTATGAACAAATATGTCCTGATGCTGGCTGCTGCCGGCCTGATCGCCGCCGCTCCTGCTTACTACGCTTTCCAGGCACAAGCCGAAGAAGCCGCTCCTGCCGCAACAGAAGAAGTTGCGACCCCGGCTGAAGAGGCCGCTGTTGACGCCGCCGCCGAAGGCGAAGCCGCTCCTGCCGAAGTTCCGGCTGAAGAAGCTGCTGAAGAGCACACAGAAGGCGATGGCCACGCCCACTAATCGGGTTTGTCACTTTCAGGAAACCTGCCCCGGCAACGCGGCAGGTTTTTTTATTCTTTCCATCCGGGTCGAAAACAAGGTAAACCCCATTCCATGAAACCGGCCGCCCGTATCTCCAGCTCTATCGATCTTCTTTCCCGCATCCAAAACGGGCGCATTCCCATGGATCATGTCGTGCGTGACTTTATGGCCACGCGCCGTTTCATCGGCTCCAAGGACCGCGCGGATATTGTCGAGCGCGTCTATCGCATCAAACGGGCGCAGGCGCGTCTTGGATGGTGGATTGAACAGGGTGGAATGGAAGACAACGCCCGCGCCCGCATGATTGCCGATCTTGTTTTGAACGATGGCAAGACGCTCGATGAGCTTCGCGAAATCTTCATCGAGGGGAAATACGAAGCTTCGCCGATGAACGATGCCGAGCAAGGGTTCGCCGTGTTCCTGCAAGGGCGGGGCATGAATGATCCGTCTATGCCGGATGTCGTTCGCTGCGAATGCCCGGACTGGGCGGAAGGCAAGCTGCGCGATTTGTTTGGCGATGCGTTCGAAGCGCAACTTTCCGCGATGATTGATCCTGCGCCATTAGACCTACGCGTCAACACGATGAAAGGCAGCGTGGAGGAAGCGATCGAGATATTGCGTAAGGATAAAATCCGCACGCACAAAACGCCTTATTCCCCCGTGGGTTTGCGCGTGGAGGGAAAGCCCTATATGGGCGATACCAAGGCGTTCCGCACAGGTCTTGTAGAGATTCAGGACGAAGGATCGCAGCTTATAGGTCTTTTGAGCGGAGCAAAGCCCGGCATGCGTATCCTCGATTATTGCGCTGGCGGCGGCGGTAAAACGCTGGTGCTGGCGGCCCTCATGGAAAACAAGGGCAATCTTGTCGCGATGGACAATGATTCGTCACGCCTTGAAAAAGGCAAAGTGCGCTACAAAAAGGCCGGCATTCACAATATCGAGCTTCGCAGCCTCGCCGACGAGCAGCACCGTAAATGGCTGCGCCGCCAGAAGGGCACCATGGATGTCGTCCTGGTCGACGCACCGTGTTCGTCGAGCGGAACATGGCGGCGCAATCCTGATCTGCGCTGGCGTTTTTATGGGCCGAAGCTGGAAGAAATACTGGCGTCCCAATCGGATATTCTGGATCGTGTGGCGGACAAAGTGAAATCTGGTGGCCGTCTGGTTTATGCCACCTGCTCGCTTTTCCCCGAGGAAAACGAGCGTCAGGTGGAAGGCTTCTTGGCCCGCCATGACGATTATATCCTTGTGCCGTTTCCTGCCGTTTGCGGTGAAATCGGGATTGCGCCGCCCTGCCAAGGCCCGTTTATGCGCCTTCTTCCCAAAGACCATGGAACGGATGGGTTTTTCGCCGCCGTCTTGCAACGAAAATAAATCATTAAAATTATCTTGACATTGTTGATCAATGCCAACTAACTACATGTATAGTTGGTATGTAACATCTATGTGGGGTAGAAATGATTATACAGTCTATAAGCGGCCTGATCTTATACAAAAGCACCGAAACAACCTTTAAGGCGACTCTGGAAGAGGCGGTGGCGGCAGGCGCGGACCTGTCCCATGGGGATTTTCGCAAAAGGAAGCTTTATCATGCAAAGCTGGATGGCATAAAGGCCCCCGGCGCATCGTTCTGGGGCGCGGATTGCCGGGGCGTGGATATGGCCGATGCGAACCTGAGAGACGCAGATTTTCGCGCGGCCGACTTGCAGGCCGCATGCCTTGCACAAAGCGATTGCCGGGGCGCAAATTTCACCGGCACCCATCTGTCAGGATCTATTCTGCGGCAATGCAACATGGGCCATGCCGTCTTTTCCTGCCCCAGCCTGTTTGCCAGCGATTATGATGAAATCGATATGTTTGATGGCGCGGTTTATAATCATCTGGGGGAGGTTAATATTCCCCTGGCCCCGCGGCCCGTGCTTGTTCGTGGCCTATCCCGTCCCATAATCTTTACACACAACGGGCTGATCTGGGGAAGCCGCCATATTCCGGGCGGCGCCAATGATCCGGAGTGGGAGCAGGACATCCGGTTTCTGAAAGCAACTATAGGTCGATACGCCTGAAGCTTTCCGTTTTTGCAAGAAAACCTATCCCTAAGAGGTCGAACGTATTGGTCGCATTAAACCTTTTCTTAAACAAGTAAAGGCAATAAAGGCGGCCTCAAAGCAACCTAAAGGAGTATTCTATGTTTCGAAATAAAAAAGGCGACTATTACCGGATGATGGATTCAGGCAGCACACAGGGGCTGCAATTGCTCGACCTGCTTTTACTTTCCAAGGAAGAGAAGGAGAGCAAGGAAAAAGCCCTTTGGTTCTTGCGGGAAATGAAAGACTGGGAAAAGGCGCTTGAACTCCCCGTTCATCCCCGCATCCGCCCCTATGTCAAAGCCAGAGCTATTGCGATGCGGCATGAGGCACGCAAGGCAGTGCACAATTACCGGCAAGTAAAACGTGGCAGAATTGAAATATTCAAAAACTATATCGAATCTCTGCCCAATTACGGCATTACAAAACGGTTGGCATCATAAATCTATTTTATTCAAGTGGGGAAATATCATGGTTATTTTAATTAAATTGGGGAAAGTTCGTTCCATATCGATGGAATTAAACAAGGATTTCGGCTTTTGGCCGCTTCTCAAACGGACAAGTTACCGTTGCGAAACCATTTTGGATGTGCCATATACTCAGCTCATATTCACATCAGGAAAATGGACACCAATAAGAAGGGCAGCCAATGACCACAAAAAAACTGAAGAAACTGCAAGGCATATTACAGGAACTGACGGCGATTGATCCCGAATTCCCAATCCAGTGGGTGCTGGTATTCGCAGAGATCGCGGCCGAAGAAGGAATATCCTTAAAAGATGTCGCGGAACGCACAGGCATTTCCATGTCGGTTATGTCCCGCACGATCGGCGCGCTTTCCAATGCACGCCGTATGGGAAAACCGTATGGCCTTATCGCTGTACGCAGCGCCAAGGATGATCGCCGCCGCAAGGAATTGTTCTTGTCGGCCAAGGGCAAGAAGCTGGTAGAAAAACTGGAAAAGGCGCTCTAATTTATGCGCCGTTAGAAAAAGCCGGACAGAGTGTCCGGCTTTTTTTATTTCAGGCGGCTTTTTCGCCTTTGTATTTTTCGCGCAATCGCTTTGCGGCCTCTACCATGTTTTCCAGTGCCGCTTTTGTTTCGGGCCAGCCGCGGGTTTTCAGGCCGCAATCCGGATTGACCCAAAGCTGCGTTGCCGGAATAACCTTCGCGGCCTTCTCGAGCAGAACAACCATTTCTTCGACAGAGGGGACGCGCGGGGAATGAATATCATAAACGCCGGGTCCGATATCGTTCGGGTATTTATAGGTACCGAACGCATCGAGCAATTCCATCTGGCTACGCGATGTTTCAATCGAAATCACGTCGGCATCGAGTGCGCCGATCGAATCGATGATATCGTTGAATTCCGCGTAACACATATGGGTATGGATCTGGGTTGTGTCGGCAACCGATGACGCCGATAAGCGGAACGCCTCCACCGCCCAATCGAGATAGGCGGGGCGGTCTGCCTCGCGGAGCGGCAGGCCTTCACGCAAGGCAGGTTCGTCAATCTGGACCACCTTTATACCGGCTTTTTCCAGATCGGTGACTTCATCCCGAATGGCAAGGGCGATTTGTTTTGCCGTGACATCGCGCCCCTGATCGTTGCGGACAAAAGACCAGCAGAGGATGGTAATCGGCCCGGTCAGCATGCCCTTCATCGGAAGATCGGTCAGGCTTTGGGCATATTTCGACCATTCTACCGTCATGGCCCGCGGCCGCGACACATCGCCATAGATGATTGGCGGTTTGACGTAGCGGGATCCGTAGGATTGCACCCAGCCATTTTGGGAAAAGGCAAAACCGTCAAGCTGTTCACCGAAATATTCAACCATGTCGTTGCGTTCCGCCTCGCCATGGACGAGGACGTCGATCCCGGCCTTTTCCTGATACCGCACCACGCCTTCGATTTCCTTTTTCATCGCGGCGATGTAATCGCTTTCATGCAGCTGGCCTTTCTTATAGGCGGCGCGGGCATTGCGGATTTCGGTTGTCTGCGGGAAAGAGCCGATGGTTGTGGTGGGGAACGAGGGAAGCTTGAGATCCGCTTGCTGTAACGTCTTGCGTGTTGCGAACGGGCTCTTGCGTTTGGCCTGATCCGGCGTAACGGCAGAAAGACGTTTTTTGACCGCGTCGTTATGAATTAGTTTTGACGTTCTGCGGCTCTCCACGACGGCATCGCTGGCGGCGAGCTGCGCGATCACGGCATGACGGCCTTCCTTGGCGGCCTTTGCGAGTGTTGCGACCTCGTCCAGTTTTTGTGTCGCGTAGGCCATCCAGCTTCGCACCTCAGGATCAAGTTTCTTTTCTTCCGTAAGGTCGATCGGCGTGTGGAGGAGGGAGCAGCTGCCGGAGATGGAAATATTATCGCCGAGCGTGGCCTTGGCCTTTTCAATCTTGGCAAGGCTATCCGATAAATCATTTTTCCAGATATTGCGGCCATCGACAAGGCCGAGGACCAGATGCTTGCCCGTTTCCTTGGCCTTGGCAATAACCGCATCGAATTGATCCGGTGCGCGGACAAGGTCGACGCCGATCGCCTCAACGGGAAGCGAGAAGGCAAGATCAAGATTGTCCCGCAGGCCATCGAAATAGGTTGGCACGAAAATATGAATCTCCGGCACGGCCGCCTTGATCATGCCGTAGATGGATTTGTAAGCGCCTTTGTAGCGTTCTTCGAGATCGAGCGCGAGGCATGGCTCGTCCAGTTGCAGCCAGTTGATCCCCTGTTTCAAGAGGCGCTGCGCGATTTCGATATAGGCCGCCGCAATGCCGGGCGCCAAGGTGCATCGGCAATCGGTGAAGTCGGCGTTCTTTTTGGCAAGCATCAGGAAAGACACAGGGCCGATGAGAACAGGCAGGGGTGAGAAGCCTGCATCAAGGGCTTCTTGTGCCTCATCGAAAATCTTCGATGTCGAGATTTTGAACTCCTGCCCTTTTTTTAGTTCCGGCACGATATAGTGATAATTCGTATTGAACCATTTCGTCATCTCCATCGCGATAACGTCCTGCCCGTTCTTCTGGCTGCCACGCGCCATGGAGAAATAAAGATCAGGATCGTTCAGGTCGTAACGGTCAGGAATGACGCCGAGCAGGCAGGCGGCATCGAGAATATGGTCATAAAAGGAAAAATCATTGACCGGTACATGGTCGATGCCGGCGTCCTTTTGCAACTTCCAGTGGCGAAGGCGTAATTCCTTGCCTGTTTTAAAAAGTTCGTCGCGGGTGATTTCACCCTTCCAATAGCTTTCGGTGGCTTTTTTGAGCTCACGTTTAACGCCGATGCGGGGGAATCCCAGATTGAGGGCCAGTACCATGGATGATCTCCTTTTCGTCTTGTTTGATTAGCATAAATTCAGGTTTGGTTCGAGTGTTTCAGGACGTTGCAGACAATCGTCTTTGCGCCGGGGCATCCTCGTTGGCGGTGAGCGCCTTTTCCAGATCGCGAATCAAGTCCTGCGGGCTTTCAAGGCCGATGGACAGGCGGATCAGATTCCGGCCAATTCCGGCGCGTTGTCGCGCCGTTTCATCCATCGCGGCATGAGTCATGGTGGCCGGATGCGCTATCAGGCTTTCGAACCCGCCAAGCGATTCGGCAAAGCTGAACAGGCGCAAGGATTCGATGAAGGCGCGGGTTTCCGCCTCCCCGCCGTCGATTTCAAAGCTCAGCATCGCGCCATAGCCTTTTTGCTGGATGCGGGCGATCTGGTGCCCTTCGTGGTCGCGCAGGCCGGGGTAATACACCTTTCTAACCTGTGGATGCGCTGCCAGATATTGCGCAATCTCGCCAGCAGTCTCATCTTGCTGGCGGATGCGGGCTGGCAGCGTGCGAAGGCCGCGCAGAGTTAAGAACGAATCGAACGGCGCGCCGGTGGTGCCGAGGCAATTGGCCCACCATGTCAGGTTCTCATACAGTTCCTTTGTCTTGGAAACAACCGCCCCGCCGACCACATCGCTATGACCGTTCAGATATTTGGTTGTCGAATGGACGACGATATCCGCTCCGAAATCGAACGGTTTTTGTAAGACAGGGGACAGGAAGGTGTTGTCGACCACCACCAGAGTTCCATGCTTCTTCGCTTCGTGGGCGATGGCCTTGATATCTGTAATACGCAGCAACGGATTGCTCGGCGTTTCGACCAGAATAAGTTTAGGCTTGGCCGATAGTATAAGCGGCAGGTTCTGCTTTAGGGTTAGATTGGCAAAGGCGATTTTAAAGTGGCCCTTCTTCGCGCGCGCGGTGACGAGCCTGTAGGTGCCGCCATAACAGTCATGGGGGACGATGATAAGGTCGTCCGGCCCAAGCAGTTGCAGAACGAGGTCGAGCGCGGCCATGCCCGATGATGTGATAACCGCGTGATGCCCCCCTTCAAGGTCCGCGATGGCGCGGCCCAGAAGGTCACGGGTGGGGTTGCCGGACCGTGTGTAATCATAGGGGCGCGGTCGTCCGAAGCCTTCGAATTCGAAATTGCTGGAAAGATAAAGCGGGGGTGTGACCGCGCCGTGTTGCAGGTCCGCGCCAATTCCGGCACGGGCCGCAATTGTACACAAATCAAATGGTTTTTCGTGGTTTGTTGTCATGTCTATTGTCCTTTGTTCCGTCCCGGTGGGCAGGAATGCAAAATTCTGCGGATGCGGATAGGACGATAAAATGCAGCATGACAAAGCTGCGCTCTCTCATCTTCCGGCTATCGCCGCAGGATTTAGCACCTTGCTTGCAAGACGTATTGTCTTTTACAGGTTGCTTCAGCGTCTTTGGGCCTGTCCCTCGGCTGATCTCGATGATGGATTGATCAAAGCAGATAATGTGGCAATCGTCAAATATTTTTGAGCGCGTCGCTGACAAGGTCTGCCTTGTTCAGGGTATAAAAATGTAAATGCGGCGCGCCCCGCATTCGCATGTCGCCGATCTGGGCGACCAGTATTTCGAGCGCCACTTTGTCATGATCCTCGGGTTTCGACCGTTCGAAACGCTCGCGAATATGAAGGGGAACGCTGGCGCCGCAGCGTTCTGCGAATTTTACCATGTTCTCATAGTTCGTAATCGGCAAAAGACCGGGAACCACGGGGCAGGAGATGCTGGCATGCGCCACGCGTTCCAGAAACCGTGAATAGGCATCGTGATCAAAAAAGAATTGCGTGATGGCGCGGTCCGCACCGGCTTCGCATTTCTTTTTAAGGGCGATGATATCGGCGTTGATATCGGGCGCATCGGGGTGTTTTTCCGGATAGGCGCCGACCGATATATCAAAATCGCCGTAAGCCTTTATGCCTTCGATAAAATCAGATGTGTATTGATAATAATCGGCGTCCTGATCGAGCGGCCATTGCAGTCCTTCCGGCATATCGCCGCGAAGGGCCACGATATGGCGTATATTCATGGATATCAGTGTATCGAGATAGGATTTTAGCTCTGTTTTCGTCAGGGAGATGAAAGTAAGGTGACAGGCCAGCGGGCTTTGAACCACGCTCTGCAATGATTTGAGCGTATCGAGCGTTCTATCGCGGGTAGATCCGCCGGCGCCAAATGTCACAGTCATAAACAAGGGATCAAAGGAAGCCAGCTTCGAGGCTGTGTCCTGCAGCGCGCTCAGGCCGTCTGCGGTCTTTGGGGGGAAGAATTCGAAAGAATAGCGTTGGACGATATCTGCGAAAGTTCACCTGCTTCTTCAAGGGTTGACTAACACCATGGCCGTGAAGGCCATGGTGTGTCAAGCGAGTTTTTGTTATGGCTGCCATGCAGGTTCAAATTGCATGGAACGGAGCCTGCCTGCACGGCGGTCCACATTCGGGTGTGTGCGGGAGGCATCCTTGACTGTTTCAAAGAGTGACCCGAGCCAACCTTTTTGTTTCGCATCGAGTTTGTCATGATTAAATCCGGGTTCTGATTCCAGATGCTTGCGGCGGATTTTTTCGAGTGCAGAGCTAAGGGCCTCGGGATCGCCCGTTAGTTCGGCCGCCAGCCTGTCGGCCTGAAATTCATTACGGCGCGAATAACGCTTTTGAATGAAATTCATCCCCTCCCGCGTGGCAAAGGAAATGCCTTCGGCCACCAGCATATCCGGCGCGGCAAAGGCGACGGATAATCCCGCAACAAATCCGCTGCGGATATATTTCTTCCACACCGCCATCTTTGCCTTGTCCTTGTCTTCTTCCAGGTCCATGCCTCTTATCTTTGCGATGGCACCGCTTGTGGCATCTGTCAACCCGTTCGCCAAAAGGTAAAGCCCTATATTCTTGAAGCTTATGACCACCGTGACGAATTTATTGAGCCCGGCGAGAATCATACCTGCGCCCGTTAACCAGCCGAGCGCCATACGCCGGTCCATATGGCCCGCGGCCAGATGCCCGATTTCATGTGCGACCACGCCTTTCAACTCCTGTTCATCAAGCGTTTCGACGAGCGGGTTGTTGAGCACGACATTGCCGTGACTGTTTTGAAAGGCGAACGCGTTCGCATGCCTGTTGAACGTTGTGCGCAGGAACCCGCGATAGCCGGAATGTTTGGATTTTCCGGTCAGGTGTTCCAGCGCCTCTTGTAACTGTTCATCCACAGGATCGCGTTTTGGCATGATCAGGACATCGGGAACGTCCTTCAATCCCGCAACTGTCGCAAATCTGGAAACCCAGCCCGTCACCATACTCTGCCGATTTTTGTCATAATAGAAATCGGCTTTTTGTCCGGGTGTCATATATGGATGGTGTTTGTTCTCAAGGACGTGCTCTTCCCTCTCCTTATCGATCGCGTCCTGCAATTCCCGCTTTACAAGCGGGACGAGGCCGAGCTGCATCGCCGCCGTCAAACCGACAGCGATACCACCAAGGACAACCGGGGCACCGAGAAGCGTAAATACGCCCGCGGTTGCCGCGCCTGCCAGACCGAAATGAAGAAGAAAATTTGCATCGTCCTTAAGGGTGTTGACCCTTAAAGGTTTCATTTTCTCTCCCTGTTTGACGCTTCTTGTTTTTGTGTGTGCGCCTATGTTCCACCATACAGAAACGGGCAAAAAAATCAATGATTTTTGAAACGGGGCGCGGGTGGAACACTTGCTTCGGCGCAAGGAATTCGCTATTAAAGATCATGACACGCACAGCATTGGATTTGATTCCCCAACCCACCGCAGCCCATGACCGCATCCTGATTCTCGACTTCGGATCGCAGGTGACGCAACTGATTGCCCGCCGTCTTCGTGAGCTTGGCGTCTATTGCGAGATATGGCCCTATAACACCGCCGATGAAGGGCGCGTGAAGGACTTCAATCCAAAGGGGATCATATTCTCCGGCAGCCCGTGCAGCGTCTATGCCGATGATGCGCCTCATGCCCCCACATATATATATGACCTTGGCTTGCCTATTTTTGGCATTTGCTATGGCCAGCAGGTGATGGTGCATCAACTGGGCGGCGTGGTGAAAGGCGGGGACGTTCGCGAATTCGGCCGCGCTTATGTCGATGTGCTGGAAGACTCACCGCTCTTCAAGGGCGTTTGGGCCAAAGGCGCGCACGAGCAGGTGTGGATGAGCCATGGTGACCATGTCACCCACATTCCGGCCGACTTCCGCGTTGTCGCCAGATCCGAAGGTGCGCCGTTTGCCATCATTGCCAACGATGAAAAGAAAATCTATGGCGTGCAGTTTCACCCGGAAGTGATGCATACGCCGCACGGTAAGGAATTGCTCAAGAATTTTACACATAATATATGTGGCTGTTCCGGGGACTGGACCATGGCGGCCTTCCGCGAGGAATCGATTGCCAAGATCCGTGCGCAAGTGGGGGGTGCCAAGGTGATCTGCGGCCTTTCCGGTGGCGTTGATTCATCCGTGACGGCTGTCCTCCTCCATGAGGCCATCGGTGACCAGCTTACCTGTATTTATGTGGACACAGGGTTGATGCGGGCGGGGGAGAGCGAACAGGTCGTGACCATGTTCCGTGATCATTATAATATCCCCTTGATCCATGAAGACGCCTCCGAACTCTTCCTTGGCGAACTCGAAGGCGTCACCGACCCCGAAACCAAGCGCAAAACAATCGGCAAGCTCTTTATCGATGTGTTTGATAAATGCTCACGCGAAGTGGGCGGTGCGGAATTTTTGGCGCAGGGTACACTATACCCCGATGTCATCGAATCGGTCTCTGTCACCGGCGGGCCGTCGCAGACGATCAAATCCCACCACAATGTCGGCGGCCTGCCCGATTATATGAAGCTGAAACTGGTCGAGCCGATGAGGGAATTGTTCAAGGATGAGGTGCGTGCGCTGGGCCGTGAACTGGGTATGCCCGAAGACTTCATCGCCCGCCATCCGTTCCCTGGCCCCGGCCTTGCCATCCGCATCCCGGGCGAGATCACGCGCGAGAAGCTGGAGATCTTGCGCAAGGCGGATACGATCTACCTCGAAGAAATCCGAAGCGCCGGTTTGTATGATTCGATCTGGCAGGCCTTTGCCGTCCTGTTGCCGGTCAAAACGGTCGGCGTGATGGGGGATGAACGCACCTATGACCATGTCTGCGCCATCCGCGCCGTGACCTCGACCGACGGGATGACGGCGGATTACTACCCGTTCCCGCATGATTTCCTCGGCCGAGTCGCCACCCGCATCATTAATGAGGTGCGCGGCATCAACCGCGTCGTCTATGACATCACATCCAAACCGCCGGGAACGATCGAGTGGGAGTAATCCCATGCATATGATCGCCTATATAAGTGATTGCAGCCTTGCAGACAATCAGCTGGACAAGGTGATTGCGGATATTGTTGCAACCGCAAAAAAAGAGAACCCGTGGCATCGCATAACCGGCGTTCTTTTCTACGTGCATGGGAAATTCTTACAAATCATCGAAGGTGATGAGCAAGAACTGCGCCAGTTAATGAAGAATATCGAGGCTGATAATCGCCACCGGAACGTCGATTATCTGATAGACACTCCTGTTCAGGACCGTGGCTTTGGAAGCTGGAACATGGATAGTTTTAATCTGGATGATGGCGCAACAATCGATGCGCAGATCTTAAAAGACCTAACCAAAGCCTTTGAGAAAAGTTTGGTTCCGAGATCGGATGCCTTGCTTTACTACTACCGCACTTTGTTGCGTCGTAAAGATGATTGATGCCACCCTGTGAATGGGTCTTATGATGAACGAAGGTTGGCATGCGGCAATAGCCTTGTATGATCAGACTGTGACTCTTTCGCCACACCTCAAAATTTTTGTTAACGCATTCTAGAAAATATTTTGTTTATATGAAATTTGAGTTACACTGATTCGCGAGTACTTCTACTTGTCCAAAATACTTTCTTAACTTTTATCTGAGACTATCATCAGAGAAAATTTCTCACGAAGGAGATGGAGACTATCATGGCTACGCCAAAGAAAAAGAAACCTGCCGCTATGGCAACATCTGTTGTAAAAAAGACAGCCGCCAAGAAAAAGCCGGCTGCCAAAAAGAAACCTGCTGCTAAAAAAGCCGCTGTTAAGAAAACAGTGAAAAAAGCTGTCAAAAA
Source organism: uncultured Alphaproteobacteria bacterium (assembly GCA_946481075.1). Next base: position 5,016 of record CAMLMC010000004.1, on the reverse strand, counting down.
GCCAGCCGCTAAAAAGACAGTGAAGAAAACAGCTGCTAAGAAAACAGTGAAGAAAGCCGTCAAAAAGACAGCTGCCAAGAAAACTGTTGCTAAGAAAAAGCCAGCTGCCAAGAAAACGGTGAAAAAAGCCACAAAGGCCAAAGTCGTGAAAAAAATCACGAAAAAAGCCCCGGCTAAGAAGCCAGCTGCCAAGAAAAAAACGACAGCAAAGAAATAATTTAGTGCCGGCTCATGCCGGCTCTTGATGTTTCAAGCGCCCGTGCCTTCTTTAAGGTGCGGGCGTTTTCTTTGCGGCAGGAATTCCGGATGGGCCCTTGCTCCCGCACGGCAAACGTCATATTATGACCATAGTTGGCGGTCATTTATAGTCCCTCCTTCGTCAACATTTTCCGTTTAAGGCATTTTTAACATGGCGTTTGACGCAAATAATTTATGGGGCAGATTCCGGAATTGGGCGTCCGGTCTGGCAACAACGGTCAAAGGGTTCGGCCATGGCATGCCAAAAGCCGTGTCCGAAGGACTGCTCCGCCTGCCGCCCCCGCGTAAACCGGATGATATCCCGAACACAAAACAGTACGAGGAGCATTCATCGGCCGCCTATATGGACCTTAAGATGCGTTTTCGCGATATCGGGCGGATGAACGCAATTGTCGAGGCGCTGGGCCGTGACTTCCTGACCGCCATGCCCGAAGGCGCCTATAAAAGCCGTCTTGGGCAGATTGCGTTTCTATGCCGCCGCATGCACGAAGAACTGGCGAATGAGGATATAGCCAAACTGATCGAAGAATCGCACGGCCACGAGAAGAAGGCGCCGGAGCGGTGGGACCAATGGGATTCCGCCAACTTGCGGGAGATGGACACAATGTACCGTCATGTCGCGCAGGTCCACCCCGACCTGATCGAACGCAAGGCGCGTCTGGCCTATGAAGGCCGCCGCAAACACCGTGACGTATTGCGTTTCGATGACTGGGAAGAGGCGAAACCCTTCCTGGAGGATATGGTCGAATTGCAACGCCGCATTGGCGAACAGAAATGTTTGCTCGATAACGACCATGCCACCGATGCGCCCTATCAGGCCTTGATGCGCGAATATATTCCAGGCGCACGTCTGAAAGATGTCGATGCCCTGTTCGGACGTCTTGAAGAAAAGCTTAAAGAGCTGCTGCCATGGATACTGGAAGAACAGGGCAAGCGCAAGGAACCTATCCCCCTGACCGGCCCTTTTGCGTCGGCGCAGCAATTCTGGCTCAACAAATCGCTTTTGAAAGTGCTCGGGTTCGATTTCGAACGCGGCGGGCTTTATGAAACCGGGCACAACCCGGTCGAGGGCGGCACACCGGATGATACGCGTCTTGTAATTAAAACATCCGATGCCGGAAACTTCCTTGATTCGATGAAGAGCGCTCTCCATGAGGGCGGGCATGGGATTTACATTCAGGGCCTGCCACGGGAAACATGGCGATACCAACCCGTAGGCCAAGACCTTGGCGCGGCGATGCAGGAATCGCAGGCACTGCTGATTGAAATGCTGCTTGGCCGTACGAAAGAATTCTTCACCTATCTGGCGCCGCGGGTTGAAGGTCTGTTCCAGAAATTCGGCGATCCGGCGATGAGCGCGGAAAATCTCTATGCGCTGAAAACCTGGGTTAAACCCGGAACCGACCGCAAGAGCGCGGATGAGGTGACTTATTTCTTCCATATCCTGCTCCGTATGCGCCTCGAACGGGATATGATCGCGGGACGTCTTGCGGTCAAGGACTTGCCCGATGCTTGGAATGCCGGCATGAAGGATCTTTTGGGCGTAGAACCGAAAACCCATGCGCAGGGATGCCTGCAGGATGTGCACTGGTTTGTTGGTAAGTTCGGTTATTTCCCGTCCTACACGATGGGACATATGGCGGCTGCGCAGATTTACGACCGCATGAAGCGCGATATCCAGAACATCCCTGAATTGATGCGCAGCGGTGATTTTCTGCCGATCCAGACATGGCTTGCGGATAGAATTTACAGTAGGGGACGCCTTTTGCGCACAGACTCGCTGCTGGAGGATGTCACGGGCTCCAGACTATCGCCGGGGCCGCTGATTGCCCACCTTCAGGACCGGTATCTGAGTACTGTGTAGACCCAAAAGCCCTATCATTAACAATTCGTAAAGACCCTATGCGCGATAATGAAACAGGATATGGCGGGGAAGGGGCGCATCCTTGCCAAACACAGCCGTGGGTTTTACACTGTAGGAGTGATTTGCGCGGCTTGCGACGATGGCCAGTTTAGGGGGCAGTATGGTACTAAAACGAGGATCGGCAGGGGCTCAGTCCGGCTTTTCCATGATAGAAGTAACGCTTGTCATGGTGATCGGCGGGATATTGCTTTCCATCTTTGGTTCTTCGTTGCTGAACCTCATGCGCGAGGCCAAAATCCGCCAGACGGAAATCCGTATCAATGAAATCAATGAGGCGATGCGCCGTTTCGCCGGTTACAACAACCGTATTCCCTGTCCCGCGAACCGCCTGTTAAGGCCAGAGGCGGCCAGTGGTTCGCCCACGAATGCTGCGACGAATTACGGGATTGAATATACAAGCTGTACTGCCGGTGCACTGACTGGAACGGATACATCAGGCGGCGTCAGAATCGGGATGGTGCCAACAAGGACACTCGGCCTACCGGATGAATATGGTTACGATGCATGGGGTTCGCGCTTTATCTATGCAGCGACGCAAACACTGACGCAAACATCGACCTATGATCCAGCCACAGCGGCCATTAGCGTTGTGGGCGCCGGCAGTGCCAATGCCGCCTATGTGATTGTCAGTGTCGGGCCCGACCGTGAAGGCGGGTACAGTGTCGATGGAACCCTTATGTCAGCTTGTAATGCGACCGCAGGTCTTGATTCTGAGAATTGCGATATCAATGCGACCTTCCGCAACGGTATGCATTCCATGGCGCGGAACGCCAATTATTATGATGATTACATCCGGTACCAAAGCCTGATCGCCGGTGACGAATTCGAAATTCCCGCGGGGGCCGTCATAGCCTTCCGTCTCAATAGCTGCCCTTCCGGATGGGATGAACTTACACAGGCCGCCGGGCGTGTGATTGTCGGGCGCGGCGCCTATGTGCAGCCGACAAACCCTCCGTCAAGCACAGTTCCGGCCGCCTTTACATCGCGTGTCTATAATCCGAGTGTAGGGGAGGTTTACGGTAGCGTGCAAACTGGTGGCTGGGTAACCCGGCAGGCAAACCCCGCAGGTCCGTATGGGGAGTATGACAACATGCCGCCCTATATTGTTTACCGTTATTGTGTGAAGAACTGACGGGTGCGCGATGGATTTTGATAGCAACAAAGAAGAACTGCAATGGGATGACGATGCCGGCTTTACGCTGGTGGAACTTACGATTGTTATCCTGATTGGCGGTATTTTGTTTGTTGCGATGGGGGCCGCTCTTTTCAATTTTTTTAAAGAGCAAAGTGTAAAAACCACCAACGAGCGCCTGCAAAAAATAGACGAAGCCATCAGAAACTATGTCGCCTTCAATCAGGCTTTCCCTTGCGCTGCGAGCAGGACACTCGATAGAACCGCTGCCAATTACGGCACGGCCCTGTCATCCTGTACAACCGCTGCTGCGGGAACGATCAGAACCGGAGGTGTCAGGATCGGCATGGTCCCGACACGGACTCTGGCTCTTCCTGACGAGTATGGCTATGACGGCTGGGGATCGCGTTTCATTTATGCTGTGACGGAAACACAGGCGGCCCCCTCTACCTACGAGCGCTATGGTGGAAGAATTTCGATTGTAGCCGAGAGCGCATCCGTTTCGGTTATTGACCCTGCGGGCGTTGCCAACGCCATCGTCATTAGTGTCGGCAAGAATATGGAAGGCGGATTTAAGGCCGAATCCGCGGCAACACCGATTCCGTGCGGCGATACAGGTGGGCTGGATGCCGAAAACTGCGATGATGACAACACGTTCCGTCTGATGACTCAATCCTTCGCCCGAGGGGCGAATTACTTCGATGACACGGGCATCTATATGACCACCGAAGGGCAGTTACAGGAATTACCTGATGGCGCCATTCTTCCCTTCACTGTGAGTTGTCCCGAAGACCAATATTGGTATGAGCTACGCGAGACGCGAGGCCGTATGGTGGTAGGTGCGGGTACGTATACGCATACTGCGTTACCGCCTGTCACTGTCACCGATGGTAATCACAATGATTTTCAGACAGTGGGCAGCACGGGCGGCTGGATTACAAGGCGGGACCGTAATCCCTTGCCCGGTACCGGCGAATATCTGAACATGCCACCCTATTATGTTTTGCATTATTGCATCAAGGATGCGCCGGATAAATGGGATGAAGATGGCAATGATACTTTTCAAGCTGGTATAGTCGGCGATCCGAATTATTTGCCGCCACCGCCGCCGCCGCCTCCACCGCCGCCTCCACCGCCGCCACCGCCGCCTCCACCGCCGCCGCCACCGCCGCCGCCGCCGCCACCGCCGCCGCCACCGCCGCCGCCGCCTCCACCGCCGCCGCCAAGCGGCAGGGTAATCTGTACCTATTTCCACGGGCGTGGCCGCTTGCCGATGGAATTGCTCACGGCCGATCTGGAGTTTACCTATCTGCACATTCCGCGCAGTACGATCCGCGGATACCATGTATGGGCCATCCCGCTCGTCAGATTGCTGCGGGAGGAGAAATATCCATGGCTCGAATCTGTTATTTATAAATTGATGCTGGCCCGTACAGAAGAGATTGCCTATCGGATGGGTATTCGCGAGAAGCCGAATTATCTTGGAAAAATTTTAAGATGGCTGGGCGAGCCCGCGTGTTTCGTCATCGGGCTTTTCGTTCCCGAACAGGACTGGCGTTCGCTGGAAGCCGACCAGCAATGAGAAAAAGCCCGTTTATACGGGCTTTTTCTTTTCTGATTATTAAGAATGACTTAACTGGACCAATGATAAGCTAAAATTTGAGATAAAAGTAAATGGGGGACGGCCATGTTTAAGACACGC
>CAMLMC010000003.1 GCA_946481075.1 uncultured Alphaproteobacteria bacterium | reverse complement strand
CATGGGCCTGCGCCGCCGATGTCTCCGGCGCCGACAATCTCGGCAACCATACCGCGACCGCGCTCTTGAACATGAACAACAACCGCATTGATAATCTCGGCATAACGGCCTTCCCTGGATGGCATGCGACCTACGATGTGTGGATACAGGGCGGCACCATCGGCAGCAGCGGGACAACGCGCCGCCTTGCGCTGCTGGGCGACAAGGCCAACAGCGTCCTGTATCTGAACTATAACACCGAATATGCGAGCGGGGTGCGGATCGCCGGCAATGTCGGGATCAATCAGGCCTCGCCGGCCACGAACCTTCATGTGGGGGGCAACATCGCGGCCACAGGGTGGATCGGCGCGGGATGCGAAGGCGCGTGCGAGAGCAGCGGCGGTTACACCCTGTCCTATGCCGATGGGCGCCTCGTCGCGACACAATCCGTTCTCACCCCACAGATCTGCAACACCAGCGGCACCAACTGTATCGCTCAATCCGCTCTGGGGGGAGGCGGCGCAACAACCGTGACAGCAGGACAGGCCTGTTCAGGTATGAGCTGTTCCGCCACTGCGACCGCAACTTGTCCTGCAGGAAAGACTTTGATTGCCTGTCATGCCAAGGCCGCCTTTTGCCCCTCGAACTATCCATGGAGTTCGTGCGCATCTCCAACAAGATATGGAGCTTGCGGTTATTATACTATGCTTGGATTTAGAGGTTCACAATCACAACGAACGGGCACTGGACAACTTTATTATGAAGGTGGATCAAACTTTTCAAATAATACCGCTACATCCACCTGCATGGATGAAGGCGGTTCAGGATGGATGTGCCGGATAGATGTCCTCGCCGTGTGTTTGTGATAGAATATTGAGGTAGCAAGAATGATTAGGAAGGTTCTTTTAATCGGCACGATATTCTTTGTTCTTGCGCCAGAAAGCGCAAACGCCGCGTGCACGGGCCCTGCAGGCGAGGCGGCGGATGTGTTTTACAATGCCGATGCGCAGGCTATCCAGTTCTGCAACGGTACCGACTGGCGCGTTCTAGGTGGCGGGGGTTCAGGCGGCGGATCGATGACACCCGACATGATCGTGGCGTTCGAGGCCTCCAGTTGTCCCGAAGGATGGGATGAATATACGCCTGCACGGGGACGGTTCCTGCGCGGTATCGACCCCACCGGCACCAACGATACCGTGCGCGCCGCAGGCAGCATTCAGGCAGATTCCAACAAATCGCACAGCCATACCGGAAGCGCCGCTAGCGCCGGCGACCACGGTCATACCGGAAGTGCGGCGAGCGCAGGCGACCATACGCATAGTGGCTCGACCAACACCACAGGTAGCCACACTCACTCCCTAAGCGGTCGCGGCGATAACAACGCGGATTATAGATACGGAGCCCAGCTCAGCCAGCCCAACAACATCACAACCACAGGCGCCGTCAACGCGGCGGGTGACCACGCCCACACATTGTCCATCAACAGCGCCGGTGCCCACACCCACTCCCTCACCATCAACAATGCCGGTGCCCACACCCACTCCCTCACCATCAATGCCGATGGCGGCACGGAATCACGCCCCAAAAACGTCGCCGTTATTTACTGTAAATATTCCGGCTCCGGTGGTGGAGGTGGCGGCGGTGGCGGCGGCGGTGGCGGTGGCGAGAGCCTGTGGACCGCCACGGGCAGCGATATTTATTACGATGCGGGCAATGTCGGGATCGGCACGACCACACCGGCTGTCAGGTTCGACACGGTCCTTGCCACAACAGATAACGTGGCAGGCAGCGGGGTTGGCGGGTCCTATCCGATCGCGCAATTTTCGACGGTCGCCAGCAGCATAAAACGCGGCCTTGAAATCGGCGGCCCGACAGGCGGCATTGCATCCCCTGTTTATCTTAAAGTGAATGGCACCTCGGCCCGCTTCTCCATCCTCAATCAATACAACACCGAAACCCTGACCGCACTGGATGGCGGCAATATCGGGATCGGAACACCCACACCCGCATCGAGGCTTCATGTCAGCAACAAGAGCGGGATCGGCGCGATCAGCGTTGAAGGTGCGGCGACAGGGATTGCGGGCCTTGCCCTCAACACCCATGGCGACGCGGCCTCACAACTCGGTGCCGCCACCGCCCGTGGCTGGCTGTTCGAAGCCAAGGGATCGAGCTGGGCCACCACCTCGCAGCGCGAGGATTTCTTCCTCACCTACTGGAACGGATCTTCCTATCTCGAACGCATGTTCATTGATTCCGCGACAGGCAATGTCGGAATCGGGACATACACACCCGAAGCGCGGCTCCATGTTTACGGACAGTTCATGAAGGGGTCGGGCGGTATCAGCGGCGGGTACAACGATTGGGGTTTGGTTCTGGCCTCATCCCTTCCCACGGATGATCTTGATTATAACCGACCCAATAGTGCGGCCAACGCCGGTGTTTATAGAATCCACGCCCATGGCGGCCTAACACTTTCCGCCCATAGTTCTTATGGCGGCATCCGCATGTATAATCAGGGTTATTCAGGAGGGGACAATCACGGCGCCGTGAAGTCATCGACAGGCGCGGCGCTGGTTGCTTCGGTGGATGGTGGAAACTTCAATGTTTTTACCAACGCCCTTAAACCGGGCGGCGGATCGTGGACGGCATCATCGGATATACGGTTGAAAAATGTTGATGGTCCCTACACGGCTGGACTCGATGAATTGTTACGTCTCAATCCCATCCGCTTCCATTACAAGAAAGACAATATCCGCAACGAACCTTCAGATCGCGAATTCATCGGCCTTTCCGCACAAGATGCGCAGAAAGTTTTGCCGGAAATGATATCGGAGCGAAAAGATGGTTATCTTGACCTCGATCCATCGGCTCTGCCCTACGCCCTTATCAATGCCGTCAAGGAACTCAAGGCCGAGAACGATGCGTTGAAAGCGGAAATGAAGGAACTGAGGGCCTTGGTGGAAAAGGGTCATGGAGCGGAATAACCGTATAGACTCCGCAGATTTCCGCCCCTTTTAAAATAAAATCCTTTACTTTCAGGGTTTTGCTTGACGGGGGCCCACAATTTGCGGCATTCTGGTTGTATATCAAGCAATTAAGGAGACGGACGGCATGACCAAATCCGAACTCATACAAAAGCTGGCAGAGCGCAACCCGCATCTGTTCCTGCGTGATGTCGAAAAAATCGTGGATACCGTATTCGATGAAATTTCAGGCGCGCTCGCCAAGGGCGACCGTGTTGAACTCCGCGGTTTCGGGGCGTTTTCCGTCAAATCCCGCGATGCGCGCACAGGCCGCAACCCCCGCACAGGCGAAACCGTGCATGTCGAGGCGAAACGTCTTCCTTTCTTCAAAACCGGAAAGGGCCTACGTGAACGCCTGAACGGCGGGGTCGACCACGGCGAAGACGATTGAGATAAACGACGGAATTTTAAAACGCCCATAGGGGCGTTTTTTTATGGCGGTCATCTGGGGCAAACTTATACCCACAACTATCCCCGCACTTATCCGCAAGGATGATTGAGCAGGGCTATTTCTTCATGCTAGGAAGGAATGATGAAAGATTTCATGTTCCGCGCCCTTGCCTGGATTATCACCCTGCCGGTTTTTATTGTTGCGGTCCTTTTTGCGTTTTTTCACCCGCAGCCGGTCGATATCCTCCTTAGCCCCTTTCATGCCGCAGTCCCCATGCCGCTCTATCTTCCCGTGCTGGGCGGCATCATTTTCGGATTTGTTTTTGGGGCGCTTATGACATGGGCGGCGAATGGCCGCCTTCGCGCAAAGGCGCGAGAACAGAAAAGGAAAATTGCCGCGCTTGAAAAACAGCTTTCGGTCAGCAACGAGAATACATACAAATACCATAACATTGTCAGCAATCCCCGCCTGCTTCTGGAAAGAAAACCATGACCGCTGCCTCCCTGCCTATCATCTACTGCGCCATCGACACCAAGGATATGGGAAAGGCGAAAGAACTTTCCGAAACGCTAGGTAGCGTTGGGGTGGGCATCAAACTGGGCCTCGAATTCTTCAACACGCACGGTCCACAAGGGGTTCAAACGATCCTTGAAAACCGGGTCAAGCCATCCGTGTTTCTGGACCTGAAATATCATGATATTCCCAATACAGTCGCAGGCGCGGTGTCAGCGGCCGCCTCTCTGGACGTGGCGTATCTGAATGTTCACGCCTCCGGTGGATCGGAGATGATGCGTGCCGCCCTGACCGCCTGCCGCCCTTCCAGCAAGCTTTTGGCCGTGACTGTGTTGACCAGCATGAATGAATCCGCGCTTGACGCAGTGGGTCAGGGTCATGACCCGCAGGGGCAAGTGGTGCGTCTGGCGCGCCTTACCCATGATGCAGGTTTGGCCGGCGTTGTCTGCTCCGCCCATGAGATCAAAATATTACGAAACGCCCTTCCCGAAAACTTTGTTTTGATGGTGCCGGGGATCCGCCCGGCCGGTTCAGATGTGGGAGATCAGAAACGGGTGATGACACCGCGTGAGGCTATGGAGGCTGGCGCTACACACCTTGTGATCGGGCGCCCGATCACTGGTGCCGCAGATCCGGTTCAGGCGGCGCGTGACATTATGGCATCACTGGCGTAAGCAAATGAACGCCGCCGCCAATACCAAAATCAAAATCTGCGGCATACGTACACCGGACGCGATGACGGCGGCTTTGGAGGGCGGGACCGATTTTGTCGGCCTCAATTTTATTCCGGCCTCGCCCCGCTTTGTCGAGATCGAGGTCGCGGCCTATCTGGCGAACTATGTTCCGGCCGATATCCGGATTGTCGGCCTGTTTGCGGATAGTCCACGCGGCAAAATAGAAGAAGTGCTGAACAATGTCCGCATCGACCTGATCCAGCTTCATGGGCAGGAGACGCCGGAAGAGTGCGCAGGAATCGCCGCAACATTCGGCAAACCCGTGATGAAGGCCCTGCCCGCAGACCAGATAAAAGAAAAGGCCGCATATTATGCCGCCATATGTGACTGGCTGTTGATTGATGCGCCCAAGCACGGCGAACTGACTGGCGGCAGCGGCCAGACATTCGATTGGGATATCTTGCGGGATTTTCGTCCGTCTAGACCATGGATGCTGGCGGGCGGATTGAACCCTGAAAATGTAGGACAGGCCATCCATACACTAAAACCCGATGCGGTAGACGTATCTAGCGGGGTTGAAATTACCCGCGGCGTCAAGGATCCCTCCAAAATCCGCGCGTTTATAGAGGCGGTCCGGCGTGCTTAAAAAGGCGTGACGGCGGGCCTCCAAGCCGTTACAAATAAGCCCATGTCCAAACAGAATTCATATCGCTCCGGCCCCGATGAAAACGGGCATTTCGGCCCCTATGGCGGCCGCTATGTCGCCGAAACCTTGATGCCGCTGATCCTAGAGGTTGAAAAAGCCTTCTATGCGGCGCGAGAAGATGAAGCCTTTTGGGATGAATATAATGCCCTCGCCAAAGATTATGTCGGCCGCCCGTCACCGCTTTATTCTGCAGCGAAAATGACCAAACATTGCGGCGGGGCCAAAATCTATTTCAAACGGGATGAACTGAACCACACCGGCGCGCATAAGATTAATCACTGCCTCGGCCAGATTCTTATCGCCAAGCGCATGGGTAAAAAGCGGATTATTGCGGAAACCGGCGCAGGACAGCATGGCGTGGCGACCGCCACTGTTTGCGCTCTGTTCGATCTCCCCTGCACCATTTTCATGGGGGCGAAGGATATCGAGCGGCAAAAACCCAACGTTTTCCGTATGAAATTGCTGGGCGCGGAAGTGGTCCCCGTGACAAGCGGATCCCAGTCTTTGAAAGACGCGATCAACGAAGCGCTGCGCCACTGGGTTGCGAATGTCGAAGACACCTATTACCTGATCGGCACCGTGAACGGTCCGCACCCGTTCCCCGAAATGGTGCGGGATTTCCAGTCAATCATCGGTCATGAAACGCGGGAGCAGATGATGGAAAAAGAAGGCCGTCTTCCCGATACGCTCGTCGCTTGTATCGGCGGCGGATCGAACGCCATCGGCCTGTTTCATCCGTTTCTGGACGAACCCTCCGTCAATATTTATGGCGTCGAGGCCGCGGGACATGGCGTTGATACAGATCAGCATGCGGCATCCCTGAATGGGGGCAGCCCCGCCGTGCTGCACGGCATGAAATCCTATTTCCTGCAAAATGATGACGGGCAAATTACCGAGGCGCATTCCATCTCGGCAGGCCTTGATTACCCCGGTATCGGGCCGGAGCACGCTTATCTGTTTGACCGGAAACGGGTAAATTACGTTTCCGTGACGGACCAAGAGGCGCTCGAGGCCTTTCAATTGTGCAGCAAAATGGAGGGGATTATTCCGGCGCTCGAATCCTCCCACGCCATCGCCTATGCCCTGAAACTGGCGCCCACCTTGCCTTCGGACAATCTGATGGTCGTCAATCTTTCAGGCCGCGGCGACAAGGACATCTTCACGGTCGCGGGGCATCTGGGGGTTGAGATATGATGTATCTGCGGCCACACTTCATAGGGCCTGCCGCCAACGAACAAGCCAACGAGGAATGGCCCTATATCTCGCGCTTTATGCTGATTGAAAAGACAGATTTGGCCAAAGCAGACATCGCCCTTATTTTCGGAAACCAGCATTGCTACAGGCAATTGGCCGATGAGGGTGCGCGGCTTTATAAAAACGGCTATTGCGACAAAATTGTTGTCTCCGGTGGCCGTACCGACAATTCCGGTCAATTAGAAGCCGAAGTTATAGAGCATCATTTGCTGCAGCAAAATATTCCGGCCAAAGACATCATCACGGAAACCTTATCAACCAACACGCAGGAAAATGTCCTTTATTCCCGCGATAAAATCTACGATTCTTATGGTCCACGCGGCATTAACAGCCTGATTGCAGTCGGAAATATTGTGGCGGGCCGCCGCTTTTTAATGACATTGGCGCAAAACTGGCCGCAGGTTCTGGCCATGGCCTCTAATGTCAACCCTTTCCCCTATCCGCCCAAGAAATTCGGCTTGCATGCCGAAACGGCCCCTATCGTGCTCAAGGAATATGCCAAAATCACCGCTTATAAAGAGGCGGGCTATATTACCGACATCAGTATCAATCTCATCAACTCCCGCGTGGCTGCTTTGGCGCAACCACTTCCCTTATTACAAGGACCGCAATAGTGCAGCAAAATAATATTTCAAATTCCCCCGAAGAGTCCCAGAAACTGGGCGGCTTCACCGTTGTCGGTATCACAACCCGCACAACGAATAAGGACGGGAAAGCCACGGATGACATCAATACGCTGTGGCAGCGTTTCTTTGAAGAAGCGGTCGGCGAGGCCATTCCGGCCAAGGATGGCGAGGCGATATATGCCATCTATCATGATTATGAAGGCGATCACGAGGCCGCCTATTCTCTGACCATCGGTTGCCGCGTCAAAAACGATGATTTCGCGATTGTGGACGGGCTTTCCAGCGTGTTTGTCGAATCCGGCGATTATTTGATCTTTGCGGCGCAGGGAGAACAACCAAAGGCCCTTTTAGAAACATGGCAATCGATCTGGAAAACCGATCTCAAGCGCGCCTTCAGAACAGATGTCGAAATTTACGGCCCGCGTTTTTTCGAAGAAGGCCTGCATGAAGTCCTGATTTGTGTGGGGATCGATGCTTAGTCCGGCAGACATAGATAAAACAGCCAACCGGATCAAAGACTTCTTAGTCTCGGAGATTACCGATCTTGCAGCTAAACTCGATACCGCCTTCTCGAACGATAATAAAAAAGAGGGCAGTAAAATATTGCGAAAACTACAGGGGAGGCGCGATTCGCTTTTAATAGTCGAAGGAATTACGCATAATCTGCCCGATAGTCTTGAATTTTTCTATTACCGGCCAGTTGCCGCAGAAGATTCCCGCCGGATTACCCTGCGGGAAGAATTTGATACCAAAGTCAGATGGGGCTTTTTAAAAGCGGCCTTCAAGGACAAGGCAACCCAAAAAAACTTAATGGAAATGGGACTTTCAAGAGGGCAGATCAATCTTCTTGCGCAGAGAAACCGTATCCCACAAATTTCAAGGGGGGTAGGGTATGATTTGACAGTAGACCATATTCAGGAAATATCATGGGGTGGCACAAATGATATATCCAATCTATGCATTATGCCTTCCTATTTAAACGTATATAAGGGCCGGTTTGCCCATATCCAAACGCGCGCAGGACTGGAAGAGATATTGGGCTTCCGCCCCAAAAATCAAAACGGACGGCCAACAATCGTACCCGTCATTCCCGGCGGTTTCCGTGAAAAAACAGAAGACGATGATATTTTGCGCCAACGTATGGAAAAGCTTTTACAAAAGGATCTCCACTATGTCCATGAACCGTCTTGATCAGGTTTTTGCCCGTTTGAAGCAATCCAATAAAAAAGCCCTTGTCACCTACACGATGGCAGGGGATCCGGACGCCACGACCAGTCTGGAATTGCTGCACAAAATCGCGCAAAGCGGCGCGGATATCCTTGAAATCGGCATGCCGTTTTCGGACCCCATGGCCGACGGACCCGAAATTCAGGCGGCAGGCATCCGCGCCCTGAATGGCGGCATGACCCTACAAGGCGTTTTAGACGTCGTTTCGCAATTCCGCAGCATAAATTCGGATACCCCGATTGTCCTTATGGGTTATTTCAACCCGATCCTGCGATACGGCATCGAAAAATTTTCCAATGATTGCAGCAAGATAGGTGTTGATGGCCTGATCATCGCCGATATCCCGCCGGAAGAGGAAAATGAAATTCTGCCAAAACTGCAGCAAAATAATATTGCGCTGATCCGCCTGATCGCCCCGACATCGGATGAAACCCGCCTTGATAAAATTCTGAAAAGCGCGAGCGGTTTCCTTTATTATGTATCGATCCTCGGCATCACCGGCACCACGACAGCCGACGCCGATATAGTGGCGCAACATATTAAAGACATCCGCAAAAAGACCGATTTGCCGATTGTCGCCGGTTTCGGCATCAAAACGCCAGAGGATGCCAGGGCATTTTCGGCCGTAGCGGACGGGGTGGTCGTCGGATCCACGATTGTCAGAAATATCAAGGAGAATCAAAGCGATAAACGATTGACGGACATTATTTCCACACAGGTAAAATCGCTTCGAAGCGCCGTTTAGCTTGACAGAAAGCCTGTGAATAGAGCACCCTGCGCGCTGGTTTAACAACAGGGCTTATAATTACCCATGAACTGGCTGACCAATTTTATCCGTCCGCGTATCCGTTCCATTATCGCGGATCAGAAAGACGTTCCCGACAATCTCTGGCAAAAATGCGAATCCTGTGACGGCATGCTGTTCCACAAGGAGCTGAAGGCCAATTTGAATGTCTGCTATCACTGCGGCAATCACATGGCGTTGCCAGTCAAGGACCGCCTGGCCCTTTTATTCGACGAAGGTCATTACGAGCGCATCGCCCTTGGCAATGTCCCTCACGATCCGTTGAAGTTCAAAGACAGCAAGAAATATGCGGACCGTCTGAAAGCCGCCCAGCAAAAAACCCGCGAACAGGATGCAATCCAGATTGCCAAAGGCACAATCGGCGGCAATCCGGTTGTCATCGCCGCGTTCGATTTCGCCTTTATGGGCGGATCGATGGGCACCGCCGTCGGCGAAGGCATTGTGAAAGCGGCCGAAACCGCCGTGAAAACGGGGTCTGCCCTTATTGCCATTCCGGCCTCGGGCGGCGCGCGCATGCAAGAAGGCGCCTTGTCCCTTATGCAGATGCCGCGCTCCATCATTGCGGTCGATATGGTGAAAGCGGAGGGCCTGCCCTACATCGTTCTTCTCACCAACCCGACAACAGGCGGTGTATCCGCGTCCTTTGCGATGGTCGGCGATATCCATGTGGCAGAGCCCGGCGCTATGATCGGCTTTGCCGGTCGCCGCGTGATCGAGGAAACGGTTCGTGAAACCCTGCCCAAGGAATTCCAGACCGCCGAATATCTGCAAGAACATGGCATGGTCGACCTTGTGGTCAAACGTACAGAGTTGAAAGAAACTTTGGGACGCATTCTCGGCCTTCTCATGGTTAAGGATAAAAGCGGCCAAGGTGCCGGTCTCGGCGGCGGACTGAAACTGCTTGGCGGGAAGTCCGCCTCGGTTAAGAGTGGCAAATCATCCGGCCCTGTCGGCATCATCAAGAAAAAGGCAGCCGCAAAACTAGCCAAGCCCGCTGCCAACAATGCAGCCATCAATGTCAAACCAGTCAAAAAATCTGCCGGTGCATAAACGGTTCACGGGCGCATCTGACGACCCGTTTGTAGAGGATCGCCTTCGGGCGATCCTTCAGCATTTATACGGGTTCTATCACACCGAAATCGACATGTCCTTACACAGGACGTATCGTTTTATGGAGCGGATCGGAGCCCCCCATTTGCGCCTGCCCGCAGTGGTTCATGTGGCCGGAACCAATGGGAAAGGCTCTACAATTGCCGCGCTCCGGGCCCTGCTGGAGGCCTCGGGTCACTCGGTTCATGTCTACACCTCGCCGCATCTGGTCCACCCCACGGAACGCATCCGCCTCGCCGGTGAATTGATCTCTTCGGAAGGCCTCATCGACGTGCTGACGAAATGTATCGAAACCAATGCGGGTGAACCGATCACGTTCTTCGAAATCTTCACCGCTGCCGCGTTCCTGGCCTTCTCACGTGTGCCTGCTGATTATCTTTTGCTGGAAACCGGTATGGGCGGGCGGCTCGACACAACGAACATCGTGCCGGACCCTGTAGCCACCATTATCACGGCGATTTCCTATGATCATATGAAGTTTCTGGGCGATACCCTGCCAAAAATCGCCGCCGAAAAGGCGGGTATTCTCAAGGCGGGTGCGCCTTGTATCGTGGGCTATCAGTTCCCCGAAGCTCTTGAAGCGGGCGTTCTGGATGTTATCCGCCAAAAATCCGCAGACTTATCCCCAGACGCACCGCTTCATGTGTGGGGAGCGGACTGGTGCACCGAACCTGAATCGGACATGATGCTGTTTCGCTACGGAAATGACTCTATTCGCCTGCCAAAGCCCAATCTTCTTGGGAGTCACCAGCTTTGGAACGCCGGTGCAGCGATAGAGGCATTCCGGGTCATCGCGCCGGAGCATTTTTCACCCGAAATTTTATCCACAGCGCTCCGCCAAATCGAGTGGCCGGGCAGGCTTCAGACTCTGGAAAACCACGGATTTAAAAGGCTTTTGCCGGACAACTGGGAAATCGTTATCGATGGCGGCCACAACGATACCGGCGGTCTTGTGCTGGCGAAACAGTTTGAAGAATGGTCGAAGACAGACGCAAAACCGATTCACCTGATCGTGGCCATGGTCAACCGCAAAGACCCGCGTGCTTTCCTGAAACCACTTCTCCCCTATGCCGCCAGTATTACCGTTACGGAAATAATGGATGAGGCCACTAGTTATAAGGCGGATGAATTAAAAGCCGTTGCCGAGGAGTTGGGATTCCCCAATATCCTGACCGCCGCCAACGCCAAGGACGCCATCGTACGCGTGGCAGAAGCGTACACATCCGGCAAGCCCGCCCGCGTCGTTATGACCGGATCCCTGTTTTTGATGGGGAATATTCTGGGATTTGAAGGATAATTTTTTATAAAAAAATAACCTTTAGCCGCTAGTATGGCGGCATGACAAGGCTCGCCGTCGCTTACTTCCGTGAAATCATCGGTTACATCGATACCGATGGCCCCAAGGGCAATTGGGAAAGCGCCAACACGCCACTTGCGCGATTTTTGGAAAACAGCCATCCCGGCGAATTGCCCAATACCTTCAAATATATGCAGCCGGAAGGCTGGCTGGCCGGTTTTTTGCGGGGAGAGACCTATGTTGAAGAGGGGATCCGCTTTCTATCCAACCTGACCGTTATCCCCGAAGGCGCTTTCTCGCTCGACAAGGTGGGAATCGACACCCTTCATACACAGCTGAAAGATGGCGGTATCAAAGACGGCACCTTTACAGGTCTTTATGCCGGACCGTCGGCTCCCGGCTTTACCCCAGACTTCGAAACAAGATTGGCCGGACTGTGGGACCATGAACTGACCCCTAAATTTTCCGGTGCACAGGTAAAAATCCCTGTTTCCTTGCTGCCCGATCTCGATGGAGGACAAGTTATTTTACCGGCCGTCCATTCGACCTTTAGCCATATTTTGAAGGTCCCGCGTGAAGGTTATTATGAATCCCTGCCCGCTGTCGAATGGATGGGGCTGGAAATAGCCCGCAGGGCGGGCCTCGATACAGCTGATGCTGCGCTTGTCCAAATGCCGGAGGGAATGGCGCCAGCCCTTTTGATTGAACGGTTCGATATTCCCCATGTCGATGATGATTTGACGAAATTGACGCGGATTGCGGATTTTTGCAACGTAACAGACAGGCCGCCGCAACAATTTAAATATGGAACAGATGTATCCGTCTGTTTTACCGCATTGGAGAAGCAGTCTTCCAATCCGGAAGCGGACCGCGAAGCCCTTTTCAAACGAATTATTCTGGCGCATTACATGCTGGATTACGACATGCATTTGAAGAATATTTCCGTTCTCAAGACCTTTGACCGTGATACCCACGATGTCCATATCCGCTTTGCCCCCGTCTATGATGCAATGACAACGGCAATCTATCCCGAGCTTGGCGAACGTGGCTCCGCCCTGAATTACGATCCGCAACCAGAGCATGGGGGGCTTTATTCCCAAAGCATCAACAACCGGTATGACCTGATGAAAATAGCCGAATTAAACGGCATTTCTCATGACGAAGCCAACCGGATCATTGATCATATTGCGCAGAATGTTGCGGACGCCGCGGTTGATATTGCACGCAATCCACCTGAAATCCTGAAGGATTTCCCGGCTTGCTTGCTGGCTTTACGGTGTGCGGCTACAGAGATCGTCTGGAATAGCGACGCGCCGAATGTACCAGAATGGCGGGATGACGAAGTGGCCGTACCGGACGATTATGCCGCCATTGCCAAAAACAAAAAGAACAGCACCACGGCTTATGCCTTCAATGGAACACGCAATACGCCGGGATCGCGTTTTGAACTATAAATCTTTTTGATTTCCCTATATCGTCTGCTAGGAAGTGGAAGGAACCACGAAATTGCCCCAATCAGGCCCTTTTCCCGCTGATTTTGGCCGCTACATATGTCCTTGATAAAGGAAGAAATCATTATGACCCATAAAATTACTTTAATTGATGATGACCGCAATATTCTGACATCCGTCTCCATGGCTCTGGAAGCCGAAGGATTTGCCGTGAAAACCTTCAGCGACGGGGAGGAAGGCCTGAAGGGTGTGACCGAGAGTCCGCCGGATCTTGTCGTGCTCGACATTAAAATGCCCCGCATGGATGGAATGGAAGTTTTGTCCAAACTGCGCGAACAATCCGCCATCCCTGTCATTTTCCTGACTTCCAAGGATGATGAGGTGGATGAAGTTATCGGCCTGCGGATGGGCGCGGATGATTACATTACCAAGCCGTTTTCACAGCGCCTGTTGATCGAGCGGATTCGCGCCCTTTTGCGCCGTCAGGACCTTCTCAAAAACAGGGAAGAAGAGCCAAAGGGCAGTAAGGCAGACACGCTGGTTCGCGGCCATCTCGAACTGGACGATGCCCGCCATCTGTGCACCTGGAAGGGTGATGCCGTTAATCTCACTGTCACCGAATATTTGCTGGTCAAGGCACTGGCCATGCGCCCCGGCCACGTTAAAAACAGAGATCAGTTGATTGATATGGCCTATGGTGAGAATATCTACGTCGATGACCGCACAATCGATTCCCATATCAAGCGTGTGCGCAAGAAATTCAAGGCCGTAGATGACGAATTCAACCACATCGAAACCCTCTACGGCATCGGATACCGCTACAAGGAATAGTCCGCTCTTGCGACCCGTAACCGTTTTGCTGCGCCTCTTACGCAAAAAAAAGCGTGAGAAGGACCCGTTCGATGTCACCATCCAAAGCGACCAGATGAGCGGCCTGACGCTTCGCATTCTGGCCGTCAACATTATCGCCATCATGATACTCGGTCTTGGCATTCTCTATCTCGGCCAGTACACCGAAAGCCTGATCGATGGGGAGCTTGCGGGCCTGCGGTCCGAAGCCCAGCTTTTCAGCGGCGCCATTTCCGAAGGCGCTGTCCGCCCGGTCTACCAAATCTCCCCCATCCCTTTCGAGGACCCGCAGGAAATAGAAGCCGTAAAACCCGATTTGGCGCGCCGGATGGTCCAGCGCCTTGGCGAAATCAGCAAAAGCCGTATCCGGCTTTATGCCATCGATGGCAGTTTGATGGCCGATTCCCACCGTCTGAGCGGCGCCGCCAGCGGCAGCGAGGTAGAGATGGAGAATCTTTTGCCCGTGCAGCCGCGCGTGACGTTTGACTCCCTCTTCACCCAGTCGGCCACACGTTTTCTAGACCTGATCCCGATGAAAACCAAGTTGCAGAATTTCCCCGAAAGCGACGCCGCCAACATCTATATGTTCCCGAACACGCAGGCCGCCTTGTCCGGCACCGTGCAGGCCAGCGCTTGGAAAGACAAGGGCGGGCGCATCGTTCTGACCGTGGCCGCCCCCATCCTGAAAAGCCGCCAGATTATGGGCGTGGTTCTTTTGATCAAGGACGGGACCGAACTGGAACGCAGCATTGCCGAAGTCCGGGTCGATGTTTTTCGCGTCTTCCTCGGCTCCCTCGGTATCACCGTCATGCTGTCCATCTATCTCTCCGGCCTGATTTCGCGTCCCCTTCAGCGGCTCGCCTTTGCTGCGGAAGCCGTTCGGACCGGCAAAGGCCGCCATGTCGAAATCCCGGACATGTCACACCGGAACGATGAAATCGGCGATTTGTCGCTCGCGCTGCGCGACATGACATATGCCCTCATGACTCGCATGGACACGATCGAACGCTTTGCCGCAGACGTCAGCCACGAAATTAAAAACCCGCTGACCAGCCTTCGCAGTGCTGTTGAAACCGCAGCAAAAATCAAGGACCCCGAAAAACAGGCCAAATTGCTCGATATCATCCTGCACGACGTCCAGCGGCTCGACCGTTTGATTACGGATATTTCCAGCGCATCGCGCCTCGATTCGGAACTCTCCCGCGATGAAATGGGGACGGTGGATATGCCGGCCCTTATCCTGCAGCTCCGCGATGCCTATAAAAAACCTTTGCTGCGCGTGGATGGCGATAGCGAAGGTGACGATAAAATAGCCGTGGACCTTCCGGAAGACCGCAACATTTTTGTCAAGGGCAATGCCGACCGCCTGACACAGGTGTTTGGGAACCTCCTTACCAATGCCCTTTCCTTCTCTCCGCCGGAGGGGCGCGTGTGCATCCGTCTGTCGGTGCAAGGCGAGAAGGTTATTGTGCAAATAGATGATGAAGGGCCGGGCATCCCCGAAAACAAGTTGCAGACCATTTTCGAGCGTTTCTATTCTGAACGGCCGCAACATGAAAATTACGGCGAACATTCCGGGCTCGGCCTGTCTATCTCCAAACAGATTGTGGATGCCCACGGCGGCCAAATCTGGGCGGAGAACCTTCGCGCCGATGACGGCAGCATTGCCGGCGCTCGCTTCAACGTCCTTTTGAACAAGGTGGCAGGCAATGGCCTATAGACAACCTATTATCGTCACAGGCCTTTCCGGCGCCGGCATGTCGTCGGCCCTGAAAGTTCTCGAAGATCTGGGTTATGAAGTGTTCGACAATTTTCCCCTGCCGCTGATCGATGAGCTGATTTCAAGAAGTCCGGAAGAAGGCAAGCCGATCGCGCTCGGCATTGATACCAGATCGCGGGGATTTGACACCAACAAAATCATGGAAAAGGTGCAGCAATACACTGCGCGCCTTTTATTTGTAACAGCAGACGAATCCGTGCTGCAAAAACGCTTTACCGAAACACGGCGTGTTCATCCGCTCGCCGCGGACCGTCCGGTCAGCGCAGGGATCAAAAAGGAGCTCGCGCTATTATATCCGTTACGGGAAATCTCAGACCCGCTCATTGATACAACCGAATTATCAATCCATGATTTACGGCGCGTTTTAAAAGGTTATTTTGGCGAGAATGCTGCAGGGCGCTTGAATATCACCCTGATGTCGTTCGGGTTCAAGAACGGCCTGCCGCGCGAGGCGGATATCGTGATGGATGTGCGTTTCCTGAAAAACCCGCATTGGGAGCCGGATCTGAAGCCATTAAGCGGACAGGACAAGCCAGTTCAGGATTATGTTGCAAGCGATGCGGCCTTCGCGCCTTTCCTGCAAAATTTAAAAAACCTACTGGAGCCTTTATTCGACCGTTACCGTCATGAAGGTAAAAACTACCTGACCGTGTCCATTGGCTGCACGGGTGGAAAACACAGATCGGTTTTTGTGGTGGAAACGCTGCAGGAATGGCTGCAGGGAAAAGGCATGAATGCTAGTGCCGAGCACCGGGATTTGTACCGGTATTAACGGCTAAATTCCGGGCCTGTCGAAACCTTTTGTTCCGAGTGAAGATTCGGTCCCTGATAGGCAGGGTCAGAGCCCGCATCGCAAAAGCCTTGCAGGATCGGATTGACGAGTTCTTTGAAATTAATGGACATATTCTGTGGTCTCCAGTCTGAAAAGGGCATTTTCGACGGATACGCCTTCCTGCCCCAGTTGATAGAAAATCACCCGCATCTTGCCATCGTCATCACATTCGCTGACGACATTATAAAGAATGCGGGATCTGGTTTCATGGCCGAGTTGCATGAGCTTTTTCCGGCCATTGAGCAAAGAGACAAGGTTCATCACTTTTTTCTCTGTTAACTCAATATCTTCGCTTTTATCCAGCACCGTGTAATCACCCACGGCGACTGGTTCCGCATCTGTTAACTTCATGATCATGAAGGCGCGGTCCTGCACAGGACTTTTCCGATAGGTAAAGCGCGGGTTCGATGCTTCGGCGTTAAAATCATTTATGGTCATGGTTAGATCCGTATGAAAGCTTGCAATTTGGCATGGCTTTCCTTAAGTCTTAGCGCGGAATTCTTAAGATTTACTGAACACCAAGGAGCCATCATGAGCGCACAACCACAAACAGTCGAAAATGACTACAAAGTAAAAGATATCAGCCTCGCCAGCTGGGGCCGCAAAGAGATCGAACTGGCCGAAAAAGAGATGCCGGGCCTGATGGCCTTGCGCAAGGAATACGGCGCATCGCAACCTCTCAAAGGCGCTCGCATTGCCGGCTGCCTGCACATGACCATCCAGACCGCCGTTCTGATCGAAACACTCGAGGCGCTCGGCGCGACTGTCCGCTGGTCCTCCTGCAACATCTTCTCCACGCAAGACCATGCCGCCGCCGCGATAGCCGCCAAAGGCACTTGCGCGGTCTTTGCCTGGAAAGGCCAGACGAACGAAGAAGCCGAATGGTGCATCCACCAGACGATCAAGGGACCGAATGGCTGGACCGCGAACATGATCCTCGATGACGGCGGCGACCTGACGGCCATCATGCACAAGGATTACCCGGACCTGATGAAAGACGTCCGCGGCATTTCCGAAGAAACGACGACCGGCGTTCTGCGCCTCTATGAAATGGCCAAAAAAGGCACGCTGATGGTTCCGGCGATCAACGTCAACGATTCCGTTACGAAATCCAAGTTCGACAACAAATATGGCTGCCGCGAATCCCTTGTCGACGGTATCCGCCGCGCAACGGACGTCATGCTGGCCGGTAAAGTGGCCGTTGTCGCCGGTTACGGCGATGTGGGTAAAGGCTCTGCCGCCTCCCTCGCCTCTCAGGGCGTACGCGTTCTGGTCACGGAAATCGACCCGATCTGCGCCCTGCAGGCCTGTATGGAAGGTTTTGAAGTTGTCACGATGGAAGATGCCGCCCCGCGCGCCGATATCTTTGTGACCACAACAGGCAACATCGACATCATCACGATCGAACACATGCGTGCGATGAAAGACAGCGCGATTGTTTGCAACATCGGCCACTTCGACAACGAAATCCAGGTCGACGCGCTGCGCAACCTGAAATGGACGAACATCAAGCCGCAGGTCGATGAGATCGAATTCCCCGACGGCAAGCGCATCATCCTGCTAGCGGAAGGCCGCCTCGTGAACCTCGGCTGCGCAACGGGACACCCGTCCTTTGTGATGTCCGCCTCCTTCACCAACCAGACGCTGGCGCAGATCGAGCTCTGGAACAACGCCGACAAGTACGAGAAACAGGTCTACGTCCTGCCGAAACATCTGGATGAAAAAGTCGCGATGCTGCACCTTGAAAAGCTCGGCGCAAAGCTGACCAAGCTGAACAAGGAACAGGCCGACTATATCGGTGTCGAACAGCAAGGCCCGTTCAAATCGGACGCCTACCGTTACTAAGAAAGACAGATTCAAAGAAAAACCCGCCGATTGGCGGGTTTTTTATTCCTTAGCGGTATCCTGTGGGGTTCGGCATCGTCACCGAAGCAACGCCGTGACCCGCCATATCCCAGTAAATCTGACGGGCCCGAATTCTATCCTCGAAATGGCGTTTACCGGTTGAGGTCAATCGCAAAACATCCTGCGCCTTATTAAAGGCGATTAGACCATCCAGTAGTTTGTCTTGCGCACCTATTGCCAAACAAACATTCTTGTTGCCATCGAGAGACGTTGCATCCATCGCAACTTTTCTAAGCGTTTCAAAAGCAGCGGCAAATTCCGCTCCCATATCTTCGGTTGGTGATACACCTTCCATTTCCAGGCAAAAATCGCGCAAATGATCCGGAACAATATTTCGAGTTGGATTGTGGGGGATAAATACGGCAAGCCCTTCCACAAAATCGGCGCATTTCGCATCTGGCACAGTCTCTACAAACAAAGAATCATATATATCCGGATAAGTGTCCGGGGCTGCGGCAGCTTCAAACGAATGAGTATTAGACATCGGCGATCTCCTGAATTTTAAGCGTTATAGAAAACGGGAGCGTAAAATGCAAACTTTTCTTATCCCCTCTTGCCGCCCGCCGCCGAACGGGAGACAATTCCCCCATGCAAGTACTTCGCCTTCAATGCGTCGATAAACCGGGGATTGTGGCCGCCGTCGCCACCACGCTCTCTAACAACCAGTGCAATATCGAAGAGTCATCGCAGTTCTTCGACCACTTCTCCGGGCAGTTTTTCATGCGCGTGGTATTCTCCCCGTTGCAGCAAAACAGCCTTGCCGGCTTTACAAAGGATTTCGAAGCCAATGCCGTAAGGTTCGGCATAGATTGGCGGGTCTGCGACCTATCCGCGCCCGTTCGCACACTTATCCTCGTATCCAAGGCCGATCATTGTCTGCATGATTTGCTCTATCGGCACCGCACGGGGGCGCTCCCCATTGATATTGCGGCTGTGGCCTCAAACCACAACGATGTTGCACAAATTGTGCAGCATGCGGAATTGCCGTTTTACCATTTCCCCCTGGATGCGGGGAAGGCAGCGCAGGAGTCACAATTAGACGAATTGATCAGGAATACAGGATCGGAGCTCATCATCCTTGCCCGTTATATGCAGATATTATCGCATGATTTGTGCAACAAATATCAAGGGCGGATCATTAACATTCACCACTCTTTTCTCCCCGGATTCAAAGGCGCCCGGCCCTATCATCAAGCTTATGAGCGGGGGGTTAAAATTATTGGCGCCACAGCGCATTACGCCACAGACGACCTTGACGAAGGGCCCATCATCACGCAAGGGGTTGAGTCCGTGGACCATACAGCCACACCGGAAAAGATGCAGCAATTGGGCCGCGATATTGAATCGCGTGTACTGGCCAAAGCCGTAAGACTTTACACCGAGCGCCGCATCTTCCTGCATGGGCGGCGAACCATTATTTTGTAATTTTCCGGTTTCCTTTGCGGCGGGAGCGCCGTACTATTAACCATTATCATGAAACGCACCGCCGAAAAACCATCCCTGTTTTCCAGCCTGTTGTCGCCCCTGACGGGGGCAGACAGGCTCGCCGTTGAAAAAGCGCGCCTCGAAGCCTTTCTGAATGCGTTTCCGGGCGAGTATTGCGGCTTCCACGAAGATGGCAGTGTTGCCTATAGTGAAGGATTCAAGGCGCTTTTAGGGCTGGCGAGCGTCGAAGCGGTAGAAGATATTCAAGCTGCGCTCTCCACCAGCGATTCGGCCGCGCTGGAGGGCCAGTTTATGAAACTGGAGGAAACCGGCACGCCTTTTTCCATCAAGGTCCGCTCCGTGGACGGTAAGCGGGTCCTGCGGCTGCGCGGCGCAGCGGGCGCGGCAATCGGCGGCGAAGATCGTTTCAACATCGTCTGGGCCGAGGATATCAGCGATGAGGACGACATCGCCCGTAACCTGAAATCGGCCAAGGAAGCGCTGGAACGCGAGCTGGGCCAGATGCAGGGCGGTCTTGAATCCCTGCCGATGCCTGTCTGGATCAGGGACCCCGCCACGGATTTGATCTGGGTCAACCAATCCTATGCCGATTTGCTCGGCATCACGGCGGCGGAGGCGATTGCCAGCCAATATGAAATTACCCTGTCTCCGAAAAGCAAGGGTGTTCCGCCCAAATCCATGGCGCGCGAGGCCCTGGCCTCGGGCAAACCGAAAAGCAGTGAGTGCCATTTGATTGTCCAAGGCAAGCGCAAATGGATGCAAATTGCTGAAATGCCTTTGCCAGGAACGGACCGCACCATGGGTTATGCGCGGGATTTAACACGTGAGGAGGAGCTTCAGACCGAACTGAACCGTTATCTCGCCGCCAACAAAACCCTGTTGGAACAACTCCGCAGCGCGATTGCGATCTATGGGCCGGACCAGCAGCTTGAATTCTTTAATTCTGCCTTTGCCCAGCTTTGGGGTTTGGAGGATCAATGGCTTCACAGCCGGCCTAAAATCGGGGACATCTTGGAGAAATTGCGGGAAAACCGCCGTCTGCCTGAACAGGCCGATTTCCGCAAGTACAAGCAGGGATGGATCGATCTGTTCACCCGCCTGATCGACCCGCATGAAGATATGCTGTACCTTCCCGATGGCAGCGCCCTGCGCATGCTTATCGTCCCCCATCCTATGGGCGGACTGATGACCACGTTCGAAGATGTGACAAGCCGTCTTGAGCTTGAATCCTCCTATAACACCCTGATCGCGGTCCAGAAGGAAACGCTCGACAATCTATCCGAAGGTGTTGCCGTGTTCGGCGGCGACGGCCGTTTGCGCCTGTCAAACCCTGCTTTTGTAGCTCTTTGGAACCTAAATCCCGAAAACCTCGACGGATCTCCCCATATAAGCCGCCTGTCGGAGCGCATGTCCCCGCTTTTCGCCGCTGAAAATCAGGCGGATATGAAGACCAAGCTCGTCGAACTAGGGCTGGAGCGTCAGGAGGCAAAAGGCCGTCTGCCTGAACGTACGGACGGTACGCATCTGTCCTACGCGACCATGCCCCTGCCCGATGGCGGCGTGATGGTGTCTTTCTATGACATTACAGATTCAGCAAGGGTTGAGAGCGCGCTGCGCGACAAGAACGACGCGCTGGAAGCCGCAGACCAGTTGAAAACCGATTTTCTGGCGAACGTGTCCTATCAATTGCGTACGCCGCTCAACAGTATCATGGGATTCTCCGAAATCCTCGATCACCAATATTTTGGCCCGCTCAATGATAGACAGAAGGAATATACGGCCGGCATTCATGAAGCGGGAGCCCGCCTGACCAACCTGATCGATGACATTCTGGATCTGGCCTCGATCGAGGCCGGCTATCTGGAACTGAACAAGGAGCCGGTCAACTTGTTCGCCCTTTTGAGTGGGTTACTTGATCTGACGCAGGAATGGGCCCGCAAGCGCAAGATCAGCGTCAAGTTATCCTGTCCCGATAATATAGGCAGTATTGTTGCGGATGAGCGCCGTTTGAAACAAGCAATTTTGAATTTGATACGCAATGCCATCAACTTTACCCCCGAGGATGGCAGAATCGTTATCGACGCAAATCAAAAAGGGGACAGTATAGAAATAATGGTTGAAGACACCGGTATCGGCATAGCCAAAGAGGATTTGGCGCGGATATTCCAGCCCTTCGAACGTCTTCAAAATGCCGGAAAGCAAACCGGTGCGGGCCTTGGCCTCAGTCTGGTGAAAAACATTATCGAGCTGCATGATGGGGCAATCACTATCGATAGTATCGAAGGCAAGGGAACCAAGGTTCTTATCGACCTGCCCCGCGGTGCCTAGAAATCATTAGTGACATGTGGCGGAGTATTGTTTCACGCCGTCATAATCTTCGCTCATATCCAGATAGATATCCCGCTCCAGCGAGGTTTTGCAGGAGAAAAGAGGCATCAGCGTGCGGATCGTGAGCTCCAGCCGGCGGCCCTCATAGAACGGGCCCGTAGCACAAACTTCCTTCTTTTCATTCGGGGACAGCTTGAAATTGTCGCTATAATGCTGGAGCGTACCATCAGGCAACGTCTGCGGCATGAGTGACAAAGTGCCCTGTATGGTTACGGTAGAGCGGTTGATCAGGTCCGCACAAACCGGCGCGGACGTAATTTCGCCCGCCGCCCCGCCAGTCACAGAAGGCCTTTGCGGCGCAGCGGCATCGGCCGGAACTGCGGATAAAAACACCAATGACGATACAAGGATAAGACTGCGCATAAAAAATTATACCCCAAATACCTTAAGGCGCCAAAGATGAAACCGTATCAGGCGGCGTTCGGAATGCCCTTGGTTGTGGAATATTCAAAATGGAATTCTTGCCCGGGGTTGAGTTGACGACGGATGGCATGGGCCGACAAGGCCGCTTCATGAAAGCCCGTGAGGATCAACTTCATCTTGTTTTCATATGCGGCAATGTCGCCTATAGCATATATTCCCGCAATATTCGTTTCGCATGTCAGAGGATTGACCGTCACATGGCCATGGTCTATGGCAAGCCCCCATTCCGCGATCGGCCCCAATGATGTGGCAAGGCCAAAGAAGGGCAGGAGAATATCGGCGGGCACGGTTTTGACGTCACCTTCCAGAGACTGCAATTCTACCGCGGTTAAAAATCCATCCTGTCCCTGTAATTTTTGAAGTTGGAATGGCACCTCCATGGATATTTTCCCGACCGAGGCCAGAAATTCCACCTGCCGCATACTTTCCGGGGCGGCGCGAAATTTATCACGTCGATGCACCAGATGGATTTTTTTGGCGAGGGGAGCAAGCGCCAGCGCCCAGTCAATTGCACTGTCTCCGCCGCCGGCAATCACGATGGTTTTATCCTTGAAATCATCTTTGCGCCGGACCATGTAGAAAACCGATTTGCCTTCATACGCCTCAATCCCGTCAATCGGCGGGCGGTTCGGTCCAAAAGCGCCCGCGCCCGCGGCAATAATGATTGCCGAGACCTGCGCGGATGTTCCGGCGGATGTGGCGAGGCACCAGCCATCACCGTCCTTTTGCACGGAGACGACCTGTTGCCCCAGACAATAGGCCGGGGCAAACGGCGCCGCCTGTTTTTCAAGGTTTTCAATGAGTTCCCCTGCCAGAACCGAAGGGAAACCCGGAATATCATAGATAGGCTTTTCAGGGTAAAGCGCCGTGCATTGCCCGCCGATATCGGAAAGGGAGTCGAAAACCGCGCAACGCAGACCGACCATGCCGCATTCAAACACGGCAAAAAGCCCCGCAGGCCCCGCGCCGATCACTGCAACATCCGTTTTGATCATATCCGTCATGGCATTTCTTATGCCATGGTTCGCCGGCCAAAACCATGGTTTTTGCGCGGGGGATATGCCCCGTTGAAAAGCGCAAAAACCCGCGTGATATTAAAGCCGCGGGGCGGTATAAACCCATATGAGCCATTTTACGAGCCACAGCGAGGAAGAAACGAAGGCGATAGCCGCCCACCTTGCCCAGAATTGCAAGGGTGATGAGGTGTTTTTGTTGCAAGGAACGCTCGGGGCCGGGAAGAGCGTGTTCGCGCGCGCCTTTGTGCGCAGCCTGATGCAAGCCGATACCGATGTGCCTAGCCCCACCTTCACCCTTGTCCAGAGCTATGAAACGCCAAAAGGGCCGCTCTGGCATTTTGATCTTTATCGCCTGCAAGAGCCGGATGAGATTTTCGAAATCGGCTGGGAGGACGCCCTCACCAGCGGCATCGTTCTTATAGAATGGCCTGAACGTCTGGGCCCTTACACGCCCCCCAAGGCGCAGTATATTACCCTTCGTATCGGCAACGATGGCCCCAACCACAGAGAGATTGAGGTTCATGACCCCCAAACCCGATAAAGCCTTTATTCTTGCCGCCGGCATGGGTTCGCGCCTGCGCCCCTATACCGACACCATGCCAAAGCCCATGGTGCCTGTTGCAGGCAAGAGCATTATCCACCGGGCCCTTGAAAAACTGGAGAAAGAGGGCGTAACGGAGGTAGTGGTCAACACCCATTATCTGGCCCCCGTTTTGCAAAAGCATCTGGAATTGCTGCAGCAACCGCGCATTATCATATCGCATGAAAATGACTTGCTCGACACAGGCGGCGGGGTCAAAAAAATGCTGCATGTTTTTGACCAGAATCCGTTCTATATGATCAACGGCGATGCATTATGGGAGGAAGAACCCAGCAATACTGCGCTTTTCCGGCTTGCCGCCGCATGGGATGAATCCCGGATGGATATGATTCTATTGTTGCAAAAAACAGATGGCATGACTCTTACGGGCGGCGTCGGCGATTATGTTTTAACGCCGGATGGCCGGGCGGTCCGCCGGACGGATAAAAGCGGCACCCATATGTTTGCGGGGATCAGGATCGTCCATCCACGCTTGTTCGAGGGAACACCGGATGGCGCCTTCTCGTTCTTATCCCTTATGGACAAGGCGCAGCAAAAAGGCAGCCTTTACGCAATCGAACATCGGGGCGAGTGGCATCATATCAGCACGCCTGCCGAGCTGGAACGGGTGGATGCCGCCTACCGCACGGAGGGCCGTGGATGAGCATTGAGTGGGACCGTAAGCCATGCCTATACACCATATCTCCACACAGGCCGTTCGCCGACACACTGGCGTCCGGGATACTGGAGATGGCCGAAGGCAAGCCCGAAGAACTGGCGCGGTATCAGGTCTTGCTTCCCACTCGTCGCGCCTGCCGTTCCTTACGCGATTCGTTCCTGAAGTTAAGCTTCGGTAAGCCGCTTCTCCTCCCGCGCCTGCAACCGTTGGGGGATGTTGATGACGAGGAATTGGCCCTGATGGCCGGCAGCGCCGACAATCTGGACCTTCCGCCGTCGATTCCCCCGATGCGCCGCCGCTTTTTGCTGGCCCGCCTGATCGGCGCATCAGGAATTTATGATCATGGGTTAGAGCAGGATTTGAAACTGGCTGATGCACTCGCCCGCCTGATGGACCAGATTTATACCGAAAATCTCGATATGGCCGCTTTGCCGCACATCGTCGACCGCGACCGGTTTGCCGAGCAATGGCAGATCAGCCTCGATTTCCTGAGCCTGATCAGCGAACACTGGCCACGCATTCTGCAAGAACAGGGCGTTATCGATGCCGCTGACCGCCGCAATCGTTTGCTGCACAAACTGTCACAGCGCTGGACGGATGCGCCGCCTTCCCATCCTGTTATTGCGGCGGGATCGACAGGGTCCATCCCCGCGGCGGCGCGGCTGTTGAAAACGATCGCCGGATTACCGCGCGGATGTATTGTTCTACCAGGGCTGGACCAGAGGCTCGATCAGCAGAGTTGGAATGCGCTCGATGACAGCCATCCGCAAAAGACGCTCCGAAATTTGCTGCAGGTCTTCGAGGTTGAACGAGAAGCGGTGAAAGACTGGCCCTACCGCACAAAAAATCCCGATTCGCCCGAAGGCAATAGCGCCATGCCAAGGCTGCTTTCGGAGGTGATGCGGCCCGCCGCCACAAGCGGGGAGTGGCAAAAACTCTCCGATCATCCCGTCATAAGCCAAGCAGATATTACTTTCGAACGCTATGATTGCGACACACCGCAGGAAGAGGCTCTTGTTGTTGCCATGGCCTTTCGTGAAACGCTCCAGACCCCCGGCAAGACAGCGGCCCTTGTCACACCCGATCAAAACCTGGCCCGCCGTGTGGCGATGATCTGCCGCCGGTGGGATATCGCGGTAGATGATTCGGCGGGCGAAAAACTTTCGCATACACCTATCGGCAGCTATCTTCTTTTGTGCGGATATGCTGCACAAAAGGACTTTGCGCCGGTCGCCCTGCTCTCCTTCGCCAAACATGCCCTGTGCCGACCCCATGCGCCCGATAATTGGCGCGGGCGCATTCGTGATCTGGACCGCTATCTCATGCGCGGCATTCTGACTGGCCATGGAATCGAAAGATACAATGTCATAGCGCAGCAAAAACGGGCCGATAAAAGGTTTTTGCCGGATGGTTTGGATGGGACTCTTCAGGCGCTCGAAGACTTTTACAGGCCTCTCACCGACCTCATGGCGATGGGCGATAAACAAAGGGCGCAGGATTGGTGCGGTGCCCTTATACGTTGCGCCGAGAATTTTTCCGATGAAGCGCGTCTTTGGGGCGGCCAACAGGGCGAAGCGGCTTCGATATTGATTGCCGAGCTAATTGATGAAGCATCATTGTTGCCTATGGTAACATTTGAGGATTTTCTATCCGCGCTGCGCCTTTCAATGGAAAAATGCACAGTCCGGCCGAATTACGGCTTGCATCCGCGCCTTGTGATTCTCGGACAACTCGAAGCCCGCCTGCTTCAGGCCGATGTCATGGTCCTTGCCTCGCTCAACGAAAAGTCATGGCCGCCGGAAGCCGAGAATGACCCGTGGATGTCGCGTCCGATGCGTAAGGCTTTTGGCTTACCGCCGCCGGAGCGTGGAATAGGTCTTTCCGCCCATGATTTCGCCCAGGCCATGTGCGCGCCGCGGGTTATCATGACGCGTTCGTCCCGTATTGATGGTACGCCGACCGTACCGGCACGATGGCTTCAACGTTTGGATGCAGTCCTGACCGCCTGCCGCATTCCACCGGAAAGCATACGCAGAGGGAAATTATTGGGATACGCGCGCGCCATCAATCATACGGATGAATACAGCCCCGTCGAACGGCCTGCGCCGCGGCCGCCTGTTACCGTACGGCCAAGAAAACTGCCGGTTACACAGGTGGAAAGATGGTTGCAGGATCCGTACAGCATTTATGCCCGCTATATCCTCGGACTCAAAAAACTTGACGATCTGGAAAAGGAACTGGACGCGGCAGCGCGGGGTACGCTGATCCATGACGCGCTGGACCGGTTTGTCGCGATGCATCCGGATGACATACCATCGAATGCAGAACGCGTAATTATGGCGATACTTGATGAGGAGTTGTCGCGTACCGGCATTCAAAGCGATGTTATCGCCCTTTGGCGGCCACGCCTTGAAAAAATAGCCGCCTGGTATGTTCGGTCCGAGATAGCATGGCGCGATCATTTCAAACCGGCCCTGCGTGAAAGCGAAGGTATAATGACCCTGCAGGCGAATGGCGGGGATTTCATCATGACGGCGCGGGCGGACAGAATTGACCTGTCACGGGATGGAAAAGAAGCCGCGATCATCGATTACAAATCCGGCGGGCAATACACAATAAAACAAATGATGGAAGGCAGACTTCCACAATTGCCGCTGGAGGGCCTCATTCTTCAGAATGGCGGATTCACAAGAATTAATCCTAATAGTGTCGCCGCATTATCCTATTGGATCATGAATGGATCCAAAGAAGGCGGCGAACAGAAAATCATGGCCGATGCCAACCAGATTTCTCAAGCCATAAAAAATGCAGCGCAGGGTATCAAAGATCTGATCGACCGGTTTGATTGCGAGGACACCGCGTATTACAGTTTACCCCGTCCCCGCAATGCCCCGAGATTCAATGACTACGAGCATCTGGCGCGTGTCAAAGAATGGACGGCGCTTGATGAACAGGGAGACGCGTCATGATGGAACGACTAGCGCGATCCCCAAACATACAATCGCATGATCCGGGCGAGAGACAGCGTACCGCTTCGAACCCGCTTGTCTCGGCTTGGGTGAATGCGTCCGCCGGCTCCGGCAAAACCAAAGTGCTGACTGATCGTATGCTTCGCCTCCTTCTGCCACGGGAGAACGGGGAACCGGCCACCGCCCCTGAAAAAATTCTTGCCCTGACTTTCACCAAGGCTGGCGCCAACGAAATGGCCATACGTCTTTCGGATCGTCTGGCCAGATGGGCTGTACTCAATGATGATGCGCTTTCTGCCAGCATGGAAAAGGATTTGCTTGGCCGTACGCCGAGCGAAGAGGAGATTGCGGCCGCACGTCAATTATTTGCAAAAGTAGTCGATACCCCGGGTGGATTGAAGATCATGACAATCCATTCTTTTTGCCAGTCGGTTCTAGGAAAATTCCCGATCGAAGCCGGGCTGACCCCCGATTTTGCGGTTCTGGAGGACATCGAAGCGAGCGAACTCTTAAAGCGGGCCATGCAAGACGTACTCCGTTCTGCCGCCCTTGATACAACCTCGCCGCTCGGCCTTGCCATACACAATATCGCAAGCCGTATGAACGAGGAACAGATCACCGCCCTTATCACCGCGATCAATGGCGAACGTCACCAGTTGCAATCCATCATACGCACTCACTTCGACGCCGATGGAATCTATACCGCCCTGTGCGCATCCCTTGAGATTGATCCCGCGCAGAATATTGAAACAGTACGGGCGCTGTTCTTAAAATCCGCACCCGTCATCAATGTACCTATGCTTTGTGAAGCACTGTCCTCGAGCAAGAGTGAGAATGACACAGAAAAGGGCCTGATCATTGCCGCCTATAACGATTCGGCTGCCCTTCGCGAAACGCATTACGACGCCTATCGTAAAATATTCCTGAAAGATACGGATGGAGAGGTACGCAAGACCATCATCACCAAAGCTGCCCTCAAGTTGGTTCCCGGGCTGGAGGACCAGCTTCTGGCCGAGGCCGAGCGCATTTATAGCTTTGAACAATTGATGAAGTCTTATGTGACGGCCACTTTAACAAGGGACGCTATAATATTTGCAGAGGCGATTCTTGCGGCCTATCAAAAGCTCAAGGATCAGCGAGGCGCACTGGATTTCAACGACCTGATTCTTCGTACGCGTGATCTGTTGAAAGGCGAATTCAGGAACACACAATGGTATGCATCTACGGCATGGGTCCTTTATAAACTTGATGAGGGTATAGAGCACATACTTATTGATGAGGCGCAGGATACCAACCCCGAACAATGGGAAATCATCCAACTTTTAAGTGATGAATTTTTTTCAGGCCTCGGTGCGACCGAAAAAACCCGTACGATTTTTGTTGTCGGTGACGAGAAACAATCCATCTTCAGTTTCCAGCGCGCCGCACCGGATAAATTCAGGGACATGTTTAAATGGTTTGAAGAAAAGGTGCGATTATCCGGGCAGATATTTTCCCCCGTACCGATGAATACGTCCTTCCGCTCCGTGCAGATCGTACTGGACGCGGTCGATTCTGTCTTTGGCCAGCAAGACATACAAGCCACCTTGTCGGGGGAATACCTCGATCATTTCGCCTTTCGTACGGGACAGGCAGGGTTGGTTGAACTATGGCCCCTGTTCGAATCCATGGATGATGATGCGGACAGCGAAAATCCGGAAGGATGGGATATCCCCGTCGATGTCCGGGAGAGCAAATCCGGCGCGCAAATCATGGCCAACCGTATCGGGGACACGATCAAGGATTGGCTGGACCGAAAAACCATCCTCCAATCCTATAATCGCCCGATCCACCCCGGCGATATTCTGATCCTTGTTAAATCACGCAATGCCTTCGTCCCGCAGCTTGTGCGCGCCCTCAAGCAGCGCAAAATCGCCGTCAGCGGCATCGATCGCATGGTGCTGGCCCAACAGCTTGTGGTCGAAGATCTCTGCGCGGCGGCCAAATTCGCGCTCTTGCCGGATGACGACCTTATACTCGCCACACTTTTAAAATCGCCATTAATCGGATACAGCGAGGATCAACTTTATCGTTTATCTCAGGGACGCCTTGAAAGAACGTTATGGGATTCCATGAGAAAAAGCGGGGACGGTGCGTTAATCGCTTATCTTGAAAATCTCATCGAACGGGCAGGCCTTGACCGTCCTTATGAATTTTTTAGCGATGTCATCCAATCACCTTGCCCGGCAAGCGCCGTTAACGGACTCCACGCGATCAAAAAGCGTCTGGGTGAGGATGCGGTCGACCCGCTCGATGAGTTTCTGAATCTCTGCCTTGTCTATGAACGGGGACACACTCCCAGCCTTCAATCCTTTTTGCAATGGCATGAACAGGGTGAAAGCGAGATCAAACGACAACTGGAAGAAGGCGGCGGCGCTGTGCGTATTATGACGGTACATGGTGCGAAGGGCTTACAGGCACCTATCGTTTTTATGCCTGATACCGTGCGTACGGCAGGATCATCAAAGGCCGAACGTATTCTGTGGCCGCATAAAACCGGGTTGGATATCCCCATAGTTTGCGGCAACCGTGCCGAGACGCCGCCGTTCGCGCGCGATGCGTTACAGGAAATACAGCTAAAAGAAGACGCGGAGTACAGACGCCTTTTATATGTCGCCATGACGCGGGCGGAAGAAAGGCTTTATATCGGGGGCTACACGGGCAAGCGTAAACCGTCCGAGGATAGCAATACAGCCTATTGGTATCAGGATATACGCAATGCCTTGAAAAACCATCCCGACATACAGGAGATACCGTCCGGCATAATCGATAAAGAAGGACGGGATATTCCGATTCTCCGGCTCGAAACTGCAAGGACGGCGGATAAACCGGATAAAGCCGCAGATGTCGAGAAATATGCTGAAACAGACAAGGTGGCCGTACCCGGATTTTTCTGGAAGCCGCCGGCGCTGGAACCACATCCGCCCAGGCCGCTTGTCCCCTCACGCCCCTCGGAGGAAGAAAGCGTGGCGGCCTCACCCATAAAAACCGTCGACAACCCCCATCGTTTCCGGCGCGGGACAGTCACGCACAAACTTTTACAAATTCTACCGGATGCACCGATCAACACGCGGGAGATGTCGGCACAGCAGTTCGTCGCCAACAAGGCGTTCGGACTTCCCGTTGATATACAGGCACAGATTGTACGCGAGGTTATGGCGATCCTGAACGATCCCGCATTCGGTCACATATTTGGTCCGGGCTCACTGGCGGAAGTCCCGGTCACAGGCCTGTTGGCGGACGGAACATTGATCTCAGGCCAGATCGACCGGATCCTGGTCGGGGTAACGGAAATCCTGATCATTGATTACAAAACCAATCGGCCACCGCCCACCGATCCTTCGGATGTGCCCGCCGTGTACCGCAGACAAATGACGGCCTACGCGCAGGCCCTTTCATCCATCTATCCAGACCGCCGTGTACGCTGCGCCCTATTATGGACGGATGGTGCCAGATTGATGGAGATCAGCGCATTCCAAGCCTGATGCTGTTATTGTCGACATCCGCACGAAGAACTTTCAATTCATCCGCCATACGGTCCTTGAAACACGCAGCGTCAGAAAAACTGACACGGACGTTGCGGGTCATAAGGAGACTTTGCAGGGCGATCAAGGACGGTTTCTCCCCCGCCTCTTCCTTTGAGGTGAGCCAGAG
Organism: uncultured Alphaproteobacteria bacterium; assembly: GCA_946481075.1. The sequence goes on along the minus strand of CAMLMC010000003.1, from coordinate 132,453 downwards.
AAAGGCTTTGCGCTCAGCCACCGAGATAGCCCCGCGCGCGACCAGCAGATCCAGTTCCTGCGTTAAGCTTACCCCCTGTTTCGTACTTTTACTATTAGCGGACACTTTATCCCGTCCCTCTTTTTGACGCTCTGTTTCCCTAATGGAAATGTCACTTATATCGATAGCAAAATGCTCCGATAATGTTTGGATGGCCTTTGCCGACTTTTCAATCCCGACAAGGTAGGATGCCTGGGGTATCAGCTGGGCCAATCGTTCGAACAAAGCTTGCTTCTCTTCACCCTCTGGCCAGAGCTGCGCCGCGACATAGGTCAGTGTCGAAGGCGGTATGCGTACGCCATAACCTGCTTGATTTGTGTGGGCACAGTCCACGCATGCGACAAAAATTCGCCGAAGTTCGGGAGCAATGCCTTGTTTCAAGGTTTGTAATTCTAGCCCGCTCTCGAGGGTCTGGGGCATCATATAATAACGCGCGACGCCGCGAATGAGGCCCCGCTCCTCAAAAAACCCTTCGTCCTTCAACCAATCTTCCGGACCATCATTGAGAAAAGACACAAGGCCGGTTTCGGCCCCGTGCCAGCGAATATTCATCATACCGGCAAAGCGCTGAATTGCCGCTTCCACATCAGGTTCTGTCAGGAGGAGTAGAGAGGCTATCTTGGCCTTGGCGTTCACATAAAGGTCGTCTGTCCTGAGATCATGGTGTGTTACCAGACTATGTGCCATATGGGTATATTGCGGCATATGATTGCCAATCCAGTATAGGATTGTATTGACCTCTTCGTTATAACGGGAGGCACGATCAAGAAAACGCTGTTTGGACGCAGATACGGAACCCATAAAACTACCTTTTGTTGCCATTTTGCGATTTATTAGCAAAGCTTTAACATTATGTCAACAAAACCGCATGTAAGGATTTTCGACACTTCCTCTTGATAATGGCGCGCCAAATGGCAATGTTACTGATGTAATAAAGAAAGAGAGTTACTTATGACCCAACATGTCTCCGACGCATCCTTCGAAGCCGAAGTTTTAAAGGCCGAGGGCCCCGTGATTGTCGATTTCTGGGCGGAATGGTGCGGCCCGTGCAAGGCACTCGGCCCCCTCGTCGATGAGCTTTCAAACGATCTCGCCGGCAAGGCCAAGATCGTCAAGGTCAATATCGACGAAAATCCGCAGGCCCCGACCAAATATGGCGTCCGCGGCATTCCAACCCTGATGGTTTTCAAAAACGGTCAGGTGACGGACACCCGTGTTGGCAGCATGTCGAAAACGCAACTGACGGAATGGGCCGAAAGCGCCATCTAGGGATACGCTGTAAAAAGAAAGAAGGCCGGAATGAATGTCCGGCCTTTTCGTATCACTTAAAAACTTGCCACTTTTTATTCGGCCTTCGCCGGCGTCAGCGGAACGGCAGCTGATTTTGCCGGAATCAGCATCATGATGGCCTGACGGCCTTCCATTTTTGGTTCCTGCTCGACCTTTGACAAATCCGCCAGATCGGCTTTCAGGCGTTGCATGACCTGCATGGCCAGATCCTGATGCGCCATTTCACGGCCACGCAGACGGAGGGTCACCTTTACCTTATTCTCATCTTCAAGGAAGCGGCGGGCCGCCTTCAGCTTGACTTCATAATCATGCTGTTCGATCCCCGGGCGCACCTTGATTTCCTTGATCTCGATGACCTTTTGCTTCTTCTTGGCCTCGTTGGCCTTTTTCTGCTGTTCGTATTTGTATTTACCGTAGTCGAGGATTTTGCAAACCGGCGGCTCGGCGTTCGGGGAGACTTCGACCAGATCGAGGCCCGCTTCTTCCGCGCGTCTAATTCCTTCAGAGACCGTGACTACGCCGACCATTTCGCCGTCTTCGTCGATCAGGCGGATTTTGGGAACGCGGATTTGGTTGTTAACGCGGGTACCGTCCGATGTTTCCGGGCGGCGTGGTTCGAAAGGCGGGCGTGGTGCTATGGTCGTCTCCTAAATGTTGTTATTCCAAAGATGCAAATAACCGCAATTTTTCGCGGTTATGGCGTAGTTTTACGGCGATTTCCGGCGGAATTCAAGGGGTTTAATAAGGTGCCTTGGCTATCTGCGCCAGATCCTCAACTGCAATCGTCAGATTCTTGATCTCCTGCCCATCGGAACCCAGCGTACGGATCGCGACATTGCGTTCTTCCGCCTCCCGTTTCCCAACCACAAACAGGTACGGGACTTTCTGCAAGGAATGTTCGCGGACCTTGTAATTGATCTTCTCGTTCCGCAGATCGATTTCGGCGCGGATACCTTTGGCCTTCAATTCTGCCAGAACTTCTTCGGCATAGGGGTGTGCCTCGTCCGTGATAGGTGTGACAACCGCCTGTACCGGTGCGAGCCATACGGGCAGTTTGCCCGCATAGTTTTCGATCATAATGCCGATCCAGCGCTCGATCGAGCCAAGGATCGCGCGGTGAAGCATCACAGGGCGGTGTTTGTTGCCGTCTTCGCCAGTGTACTGCGCATCGAGACGTTCGGGCATGTTGAAGTCGAGCTGCAACGTACCGCAACCCCATTCACGGCCAATCGCGTCCTTGATGATGAAAGCCAGTTTCGGACCATAGAACGCACCGTCACCGGGTGAAATTTCGTATTTCATGTCCATTTTCTGCAGGGCTTCTTCCAGCGCAGCTTCGGCCTTATCCCACAACTCGTCAGACCCAATACGGTTTTCCGGGCGGGTTTCCAGCTTCACCACATAATTGTCAAAGCCGAGATCTTTATAAATCGCCTTGGTCAATTCGCAGAAGGAGATAGATTCGGACAAAATCTGGTCTTCCGTACAGAAAATATGCGCATCATCCTGTGTAAACTGGCGTACGCGCATCAGGCCGTGGAGGGCGCCATGCGCTTCATTCCGGTGACAACACCCGAATTCCGCGAGGCGCAGAGGCAGATCGCGATAGGATTTGATACCCTGTTTGAAGATTTGTACGTGCGCGGGACAGTTCATGGGTTTGAGCGCCATGAAATGTTTCGGTTCTTCCTTGAACACCTTCTGACCTTCTTCGGTGTTCGGCACGACATCCGGCACCACGAACATATTCTCGCGGTACTTGCCCCAGTGACCGGACGCTTCCCAGAAGCGGGAATCCAGCAATTGCGGTGTTTTAACTTCCTTGTATCCGGCATCTTTCAGGCGACGGCGCATATAAGCTTCCAAAGCCACCCAGATCGTCCAGCCTTTCGGGTGCCAGAAGACGGACCCTTGCGCCTCTTCCTGCAAATGGAAAAGCTCCAGTTCGCGGCCCAGTTTGCGATGGTCGCGTTTTTCCGCTTCCTCGATCTGCGTCAGGTAATCTTTGAGTTCCTGTTCGTTTCTCCACGCTGTACCATAGATACGGGTCAGCATCGCCTTGGACGAATCGCCGCGCCAATATGCACCGGCAACCTTCATCAGCTTGAAGGCGGTGCCGACATCTTTCGTCGATTTCATGTGCGGGCCGCGGCATAGGTCAAGCCAGTCGCCCTGACGGTAAATCTTGATGGATTCACTTTCCGGCAAATCTTGGATCAGTTCGGCCTTGAAGTTTTCGCCCTTGCTTTTGAAATACGCGATGGCTTCGTTCCGATCCCAGACCTCGCGTGTGAAGGGCGAGCCGCGTTCGACAATCTTGCGCATTTGTTTTTCAATCGCTTCGAAATCCTCGGTCGAAAATGGTTCGTTGCGGAAGAAGTCGTAATAAAACCCGTTTTCGATGTTCGGCCCGATCGTCACCTGCGTTCCGGGAAAAAGCGTCTGCACCGCTTCTGCCAGAACGTGTGCGCAGTCATGACGGATCAGCCCAAGCGCCTCTGCATCGTCGCGCTTGACGAGCGAGAGATGGGCGTCTTTTTCAATCGGCAAGGACAAATCGGATAATTCGCCATCGATTTTGGCGGCAATCACAGCCTTCGCCAGACCAGGCGAAATGGAAGCGGCGATTTCCAGACCCGTCGTCCCGGCCGGATAGGTGCGTTTTGCGCCATCGGGCAAGGTGATAACGATTTCGTCGGCTTTCTTTTGGGCTTCCATTATAATTTCCTTGGTTGAGAAGCGTAATTTAGCCGCAGAAAACGGGCGCGTCACGGGATTTTTTGTGTTAATTTTTGTCTATGTTGCGGTTTTTTCAAAGCATTTATCAGCGATATGCAGCAAAGGCGATGTTTGGTCAGTGGTCACCCACCTATGAAGAGGATGTGGCGCAGAACCACTATAGTGCCGCCGATAAGGTTGCCGAGGCCGCGATCAAACATCTTTCACCCGTGGCCGCCGAGAATCCCTTGATCGCGGATGCCGGGATCGGGACCGGCCTGTTAGCGCAGCAAATTTTCGATGCAATGCCGTGCCGGATAGCCGGATTGGATTTCAGCGAGGATATGCTTTCCGTCTGCCTGCAACGCGAAATTACCGAACTTTTGATCAAATGCGATATAGGAAAAGACCATTGGCCGCTCGAAGATGGGGCTTATCATGGCGTCATCAGTGCCGGCGTTCTCGAGTACCTAACGCCGGATATGGTGCAGCATTTTTTAAAGGAAAGTGCGCGGATCATGAAGTCCGGCGCTATTCTGGTTTTCACCTATGTGCCGACAGAAAGGCCGCAGCAGGAGATCGGATTCTGGCAAGGGAAGAGCGGTAATTTTCTAAGCTGCCGTTACAACCCTCTGTGGCTAAAAGAACAAGTTGCGGCACACGGACTGAATGTCATCGAACATTCCGAAGAATTCACAGGATCGGTATTCCGCGATAACAGCACCTATCCCTATCGCCTGATCGTTGCATACAAAAATTGAACAATCAAACAGCGTTTTAACGCTCGTTTAAAGCGCCATCGACCGTTTTGATGAAAGGTTTCAGCAAATATTCCATGACGGTTTTCTGCCCTGTCAGAATATCGACGGTAGCGACCATCCCCGGCATAATCGCCAGTTCCTTCCCATCCTTGCCTTTTTTGTCTAGAGTATTCTGGTCAGTTTCGACACGGACAAGATAAAAGCTTTCACCCTTCTCATCGACGACAGCGTCCGGCGAAATACCGATAACCTTGCCTTTCAGGCCGCCATAGATGGAAAAATCATAAGCCGTTATCTTGACCGTCGCCGGTTGGTTTTCATAGAGGAAGGCAATATCCTGCGGTTTGATGCGTGCCTCGACAATCAGTTTGTCATCCACGGGAACAATCTCGATAAAATCCTGCCCTGGCTGAACCACGCCACCAATAGTATAGACTTTCAAGTCCTGCACGATCCCGTTTACGGGGGATTTGATTTCAGTACGGTCGCGACGGTCTTCCAACGTGCCGATACCTTTTTCAAGCGAGCTGAGCTCGATGCTTTTTGCGGACAATTCAGTTTGCGCCTGCGCCTTGGCGGAGTTGGTCAGGTCGCGAATGCGGGCATCTGCTTCGGCAATCGCGGACCGTGCGCGGGGCATGGCCGAATTGACGCTGTTCAACTCGGTCTGTTTCTCTTTTATGCTGCGGTCAAGCTGCAGCAATTCCATCTTGGGCGCGGAACCGGCGGCCACCAGCGGTGCAACCATCGCCTTTTCTTCCTGCACAAGCGACAATTGCCCTTTCAAATCGCCTGATTTGATTTGCAATTCGTTCAATTCCTGGGAGCGCTGGCTTCTTTGCTGCTGCAACACCGTTACTTGCGTGTCTATCTTATCCTTGTTGGCGCGGTAGGCATTCATTTCGACCGTCACGGCTTGCGGCGCGCCTTCCATCACCTCGGGCGGAAATTCGGGTATGGTGCCTTCCACTTCGGCTTTAAGGCGGGCGATCGTGGCCTTCAAGCCAAGAATGCGGGCCTCGGTCGATCCATATTCGGATGTGGCCGCAATATTCCGCATGCGAACAAGGGTTTGCCCCTCTTTTACAACTTCGCGTTCATTCACAAGAATTTCATCGATGATGCCGCCTTCCAGCGTGGACAGTCTCTGAATTTCACGGGACGGGATAACCTTCCCCTGCCCTCGCGTCGTTTCATCGAGTTTGGCAAATGTCGCCCACAAAAAGAACAGAACAAAGAACCCGCAGATCGCAAGCATGATAACATGGCGGCCCAGCGGTAAATCTTCGTCCGTAATCAAAACCCGCTCGGCATGCGCCGCAGCCTTTTGCATTTGCTTTTCCATCCAGCCCTGACGGGTCTGGTTGATGTTGGCTTCAAGATCACCGCCCGGCACCGCGCCGCCGCGCTTGTTCAACTCGGCCTGAAGGGCCTTTGCCAGATTGGGATCATTGCCTGTGACAGTTTTGATCGGCTTTTTCTTTTTCTCAAACATGGTCATACATCCGTGGCTTCGGCCGAGGTGCCGAACTGTCGGTTTTGCAGTTTGCGGATAATATCGTCTTTCGGCCCATACGCGATAATGCGGCCACGGTCGATCAGGATAATCTTATCGACAAGGCTCAGCATCGTGCCCTTGTGCGTAATCAAAATAGTCGTGCGGCCCGCCGTCACGTGTTGCAGACGTTTCAGCAAACGTGATTCAGAAGCCGGATCCATCGATGCGGTGGGTTCATCCAGCACCAGAATCGGCGGATCGTATAAAAGCGCCCGGGCAATCGCGACCGACTGGCGCTGTCCGCCCGAGAGGGCTTCGCCGCGTTCGCCAACCTGCGTATCAAGGCCTGCCTGTGAATCGCGCAAGAAATCGGTTACGCCCGCCAGTTCGGCAGCGCGCAACACGGCACGGTCAGGCGCGGTTTCATGGCCCATCGTGATATTGCTGCGCACGGTGCCGTAAAAAAGCTGCGGGCTTTGCTGCACGGCGCCGACATTTCGGCGCAAATCACCGGGGTCAATCTGACGGACATCTGTGCCATCGATTTGTACAGAGCCACTATCGGGTTGATAAAGGTTGATCAACAAACGCTCCAAAGTCGTCTTACCGGACCCCACCGCGCCGATGACGCCGACATGTTCGCCCGGTTCTATCGTGAAGGAAACATGATTCAAGGCCGGGACGCTTTGACCCGGATAATGGAAAAGCACATCCTGAAATTCCACCTTGCCCGCCGGTGCGTTCATCGAAATAAAATGTTTTCCGGCCGGACGCTCAACGGGACGGTGCATCAGATCGTTCAACTGGATCAGGCCTTCACGCGACTGGTGAAGGCGCGTCAGCAAAGCGGCAACGGATGATAGCGGTGCCATGGCGCGGCCCGTCAGAATCACGCAAGCAACAAGCGCCCCCATGGACAGTTTGGCATGCGCAATAAGATAAACACCGACGACAACGACGGCGACGCTTGCCACCTGCTGCACGAATACGGCGAGGTTCAGGGCCAGCGCGTTGATCTGTTTCGATTTGGCCGATGTGCGGGCGGCCTTTTCCGTGAGTTCTTCCCAGCTGCGCTGTGTATGCCCTTCGGCCGCCTGTGCCTTGATGGTTTCAAGGCCGGAAATCGTTTCAAACAAAAGCGCGTTTTTGAGCGCACTTTCCATCATCGATTGCTTCGTGACTTTTTCCAGCGGTTTTTGCATGAACATGCCGATCCCGACGACGATCGGTACCGCCGCGAGCGGGACAAAGGCAATCGGTCCGCCGACAATGGCAATCAGCAGGATGAAAAGGAAGATGAACGGCAGATCGATCAGCGTCGTCATCGTAGCCGAAGTAAAGAAATCCCGTAAACCTTCGAATTCACGCATGTGGCTTGCCATCACCCCCGCACTTGCGGGACGCGAGGCCATAGTCATGCCCATCATTTGCTGGAACAGGCGCGCAGAGATTTTGATATCCGCCTTTTTCCCCGCGTAATCGAGAAAATGGGCACGCATATTCTTCAGGATAAAATCAAACACATACACAACAAGCACGCCAATCGCGAGCACCCAAAGGGTTTCGTACGCGTTATTGGGTATCACCCGGTCATAAACATTCATAACGAATAGCGAGGATGCGATCGCGAACAGATTGATCATCACCGCCGCAAGAATAACTTCGCTATAGACCGATTTGTTTTCCCAAAGGGCGCTCCAGAACCATTCACGGCCTGTGTCTATTTCGGCAGGGCCGGCGCGTTCGTCTGTGCGGGCGACAGGACGTACATAGAAGGCGTAATTGGTGTAAATCTTTTTCAGATCCGATAATTTCAGAATCTGTTTTTCATCTTCGGTTTCCGGAAATTGTACGACGAATTCGGTTTCAGGATGGACTTTGCGGCCTTTTTCATCCGCCTTTGCCTTATGCTGACCTTTCTTCGATGTCTTCCCGGGTTCGCGTACTTCCCAGAGAATGCAGGCCTGTTTGTCTTCAAGAACCAGAATGCACGGCAAGTTCGGTGCAATCGCGAGCGCCTCGATGGTGCGGTCGGCCAGACGAGCGTGCAAACCCGTACGTTCCGCGGCACGCACGAAAAGTTGCGGGGTGATACCACTTGCCGGCACCGGCAAACCGGCGGTCAGCGCCCCCGGACTGGTACGCCTTCCGTAGAAACCCGCAAGAATGCGCAGGGCATCCACGAGCGGGTCCTGAATGGCCATGCGGTCGGCTTCCAGCGGCCATGAGTCGATGGTCTCTTCATGCGCTCTTGCTGTTTGATTCTGTTGTTGAGAGTCAGACGCGGGCGCAGATCCTGCGCCCGGTCCATATTCGTTGTTTGACACGTGTTAAACCTTTACGGTTGTAAAAGATTACTTTTCAGCGGGTTTATTCGTGATTTCGATTTTCTCGCTTTCCTGCGGGTAGGCAACGCCCAGCGTCGGCAGGAGTTGGCCTTTCAAGGCCAGTAGGCGGAAGACCGAGAAGATTTCAAGGAATTCGGCGTTGATCGTGTTCGAACGGGAGACGAACAATTCGTTCTGTGAATCGAGCACATCGAGAAGCGTACGGCGGTCCAGGCTGAACTGGTCTTTGTACGCGCGGACAACTTCACCGTTCGCGGCAGCCTGGGAGGAAAATTCCTTCGCGCGTTCACCCGCAGAAACCATGCTCGCCCATGTCTGGCGAACATCATCTTCCAGTTGGCGCGCCGCGATGGAACGGACTTCCTTGGCCTGTTGGTGACGGTGTTTGAATTCACGGACGCGGGCAACATCGCCGCCGCCGCGATAGAGGTTCCAGTTCATGACAACCAGAGCGGATGCAGAACGGTCATTGCCTTCAATACCGCCGACATTGCGGCCAGCCGCGCCGCCGAGTTGCAGATCAACTTGCGGGTACAGCGTAGAGCCCGTACCTTTATATTCATTGTACGCCACTTCGATGTCGGATTCGCGCACATCGAGTGTCGGGCTTTGTGCCAGAGCGAGTTTCACTTCGGCTTCGACATCGGCGGCAATCGCGTTCACCGGAACGGCCGGCATGACGAGGTCTTTGGGCATATCGCCAACATCGCGCAAGAAGCTGGATTCAGCAATGCGCAGCTGCTGGCGTGTAGAGGATTCCTGAGCGCGGGCAGAAGACAAACGGGCCTTGATCTGTTCAAGGTCGGCCTGTGTTGAACGTCCGGCATTCACGCCTTCTTCGATCATACCCATAATGGCGACGTGTTCGGCAACGTTATCGCGCGTGATGGACAGAAGCTCACGCTGGCGCATTACTTCTAGGAACGATTCAACGATGTTAAGACCTGTCAGTTCTGCCGTTTCCTTCACGCGGTGCGCGGAAGACTGAACACGGTTTTTCTGACGCTCGTTCTCGTACTTTGTTCCCCAGCCGTCAAACAGCATTTGGGTCAGCGTCAGGCTTGCATTGTAGCGGGAGAATGTTTTGTCATCATCGCCTGTCGCGCGTGTGGACGGGCTGTCCGTGCGTTCAAAACCACCATCGGCGCGAAGATCGATCGACGGCAGATAAAGTGCCTTTGCCTGATTCAATTCTTCGTCTGTCGCCCGGCGGCTTGCCGCAACCTGGCCATATTCGGGATTTGTCATGACGCCGACGGAAACGGCTTTCGATAGGGTCATTTCTGTAGGTCTTTCCTGCGCCATCGCCGGAAATGCAAGGCCTACCGCCATTGCGCAAGCCACAGTCAGAAGAGAATTATTCAGTGCATGTTTTGCCATAGTATGACCCTTTGTCGTATGTCATTCAAATTCAATGACTTTGGTTAGTTATTTATGACCTTATTCGCCCCGCTGCGCAAGTCAGTTCTGGTTCCGGGCCGCTTTAAAGTCCTTGCGGTTGTATACGCTGTTTATATGAAAAGTCAAGCATTACAACGAGTTTTATTGCTTTATTGAAATCAGGATGAAAAAGCGGTCCGAATTTACTGATAAAGCACGAAAAGCGGGGAAGTTCCCCGCTTTCCTAAATTTATCCATTAATGGACGATATTGCCGTTGTTGAACAGGTCGGCAATCGACACGGTCGTCCCTTCGAGCACAGCAATCGCCGTGGCGCCACCGGCACCTGTTCCGGCCATATTGACGGAAATCGTCGTGTTACCGCCGCTATGGGTCGCAAAGACGAAATCGTTGATCGATTCGGTCACCGGATCAAAGCCGTTCAGCAGGGCCGAGAGGTCAAGCTTGTCGCCTTCCGCCTTGTTGAAATCCTTGATGCGGTCGACACCGTCATTGATCGCTTCGTACAAGAATGTGTCAGCACCCGAACCACCATAGAGCGTGTCGCTACCGGCACCGCCGACGATGCGGTCATTGCCCGCGCCGCCATAGATGGTGTCGTTGCCGCCACGTCCGTACAGCCAGTCATCACCGCCGTTACCGTAGAAGGTATCAGCGCCGGTCGTACCATAGATCGTGTCGTTGCCGTTGCTGCCGTCTGTCGTGCCGTTACCAAGCCACTTGACGAGGTTGACCTGCAACAGAGCCGTCGTACTATCGCCATCACCATCGGTGATCTTGTAGCTGAAGTTCTCCGATGCCGGCTGGCTGCTGCCGCTCGTCACCGTGTAGGTGTAGGAACCGTTCGCCGCAATCGTGACGTAACCGTAGTTACCGTAGATTGTCGCCGTACCGCTCGACGGGATATTGACGGTCGTGCTGCCGAACGTAATCGACTGCAACTTGCCCATTCCATCCTGACCGAAATTGTCATTCGTCAGGGCGTTCGAGCTGATGGAACCGCCATCGGACCATACCGTACAATAATCGGCCTTGGCGATCGGCGCATCGTCTTTCACCTGGACCGTGATCGTCGTGGAGGCAGAGTCGCCATCGGCATCTGTCGCCTTCACACCGAAGCTGAGATTGATGATGTCGTTCGGATTGGATCCGTCCGCATGATCAAGCTCTTCAAACTGACGGAACGTGAACGTGCCGTCGGCATTGATCGCCAGTGTAAAGATCGTCAACGTACCGGCCTTACCTGTGTATGTGCCACCAGAGTATGTGACATTGATAGCCGTGCCGTTGTGCGAGAGAACACCGCCGAGCTTGGAGCCCGAAGAGCTGAACGATCCCGTACCGCTGATCGAACCCGGGCCATCGCCTTTGTAGTTGGCGGTAACTTGGCCGGATGTCACGATTGTGCCACCGGACAAGTTGGTTTCATCGACAATTTTGTCAGCCGGTTTCACGATATCCGGTGTTTCATCCTTGTTGATGACGCAAACTTCCAGTTTGGCCGTATCGATGTCTCCATCATGATCACGCAATGTGTAGATGAAGTTGTCTTTCTGGTCAGACGTCACGGACTTGGCAACATATGTATAGGCGCCCGTCTTGTTGATCGTCAGCGTACCATAATCGGCATTGATCGTTAGGTTACCGCTCGCAGGCACGGTGTAAGTTGTGCCTTTGTAGACGATTTGCGTGATCGTGCCGACAACATCCTGACCGACCACATCGTTGTTCATGACATTGCCGTTCGCTGTGCCGTTTTCGTTGACATTCACCGTATCGTCCTTGGCATCCGGCGCATCATCCAGAACCTTGACCGTCAACGTCGTGGAAGCGGAGTCGCCATCGGCGTCCGTTGCCTTGATACCGAATGTCAGGTTGATGATGTCGTTCGGATCCGATCCGTTCGCATGATCCAACTGTTCATACAGTTTGAATGTGTAGGAACCGTTTGTGTTCACGACCAGCGTAAAGACGGTCACACCGCCGGCCGTACCCGTGTAGGTATTGCCGGACAGATTAACCGTCACAGGGACACCGTTCGATGTCAGGTTGCCGCCGAGCTTGGAGCCCGAAGAGCTGAAAGAACCTGTTGCAGCAAACGTGCCCGGACCATCGCCATAGAAGTTGGCGGTGACAGAACCTGTTTCGGTGATCACGCCGCCAGCGAGGTTTGTTTCGTCAACAACCTCATCCGCCGGTTTGATGATATCCGGCGTATCGTTGCCGTTCTTCACACAAACCGAGAGTTTGGCGGTGTCTTTGTCACCGTCATGATCGCGCAGTGTGTAGATAAAGTCATCTTGCTTGTCGGACGAGACGGACTTCGCAACATAGGTATACGCACCTGTCTTGTTGATCGTCAGCGTGCCGTAGTCGGCGTTGATAACGAGCGCGGAACCGTTCGCCGGTACTATATATGTCGTACCTTTGTAGACGATTTGCGTGATCGTGCCGACAACGTCCTGACCGACCACATCATTGTTCATGACATTGCCGTTCGCTGTGCCGTTTTCATTGACGTTCACAATATCGTCCTTGGCATCCGGCGCATCGTCGCGTACGTCGATGCGGATAGTACCGGAAACGGCATCACCTTCCGAATCCTTGGCCTCAACGCCAAAGACCAGATTGATGACATCGTTGGGGTTGTTGCCGTTCGCATGATCCAGCTGTTCCAGCAACGTGAATTTGTACGCGCCGGTTGCCGCATTCAATTCAAGCGTGAAGACGGTTGTACCGCCGGCCTTACCGACGAACTTGCCACCTTCCAGCGTTACCACGACCGGAACACCGTTCGAGGACAGCGTGCCGCCCGTTTTCGAACCGTGCGAGGAGAACGTTCCGGCCTTCAGCGCATAGCTGCCCGGTGCATCGGCACCGAAGTCGGCATTCAATGTGCCTTGCGTTACGATCTGGCCGCCGGACAGATTGGTTTCATCCACGATACGGTAACCATTGCCCAGAGCCGGATCATTCGGATCGCCCGGAGGAGGGTTCTCAGGATCTTCCGGAGGATTGTCCGGATTATCCGGCGGGAAGCGTGGTGCATCGTCACGAACAGTGATCGTGATCGGCGCCTTGGCGCTATCACCATCAAAGTCGATGATTTTTGCATCAAATTTCAACGTGATTTCGTCATTCGGATCATTTGCGTTTGCGTGATCCAGATTCTTGAACTGCTCGTACTTGTACGAACCATCCGCATTGACGGTCAGTGTGAAGACGGTTGTACCGCCGGCCTTGCCGACATATTTGCCGCCTTCGAGGCTGACGACAACCGGAACGCCGTTCGAGGACAACGCGCCGCCTTTGAGCGAACCACCAGCCACGAAAGCAGACGCATCGCCCGTGACGAGAGACCCTGCACCATCCTGACCGAAATTGTGCGCCAGTGTACCATTTACAACCAGCGGACCGGATTTCAGGTTGGTTTCGTCAACAGAACCCGAGGAGCCGTTGATCGTCGGCGCATCATCCAGAACCTTAACGGTCAGTGTTGTCGAGGCAGAGTCGCCATCGGCGTCGGTTGCCTTGATACCGAAAACAAGGTTGATCGCATCGTTCGGGTTCGAACCATCGGCATGGTCGAGGTTATCGAACAATTTGAACTCATAGGAACCATCGGCATTCACCTTCAGCGTGAAGACAGTCAGCGCGCCGGCCTTGCCTTCATAGGTGTTGCCGTTCAGAGTTACAACAACCGGAACGCCATTGTGCGTCAGATTGCCGCCGAGCTTGGAGCCCGAGGAGCTGAAGGTGCCTGTACCTGCAAACGAGCCCGGACCATCGCCCTTGAAGTCGGCAGTCACTGTTCCTGTTTCGGTGATTGTGCCACCGGACAGGTTTGTCTCGTCCAGAATTTCATCCGCCGGTTTGATGATATCCGGGGTGTCATTCATATTCTTGACGTTGACGGACAATTTCGCCGTATCGGTGTCGCCATCATGGTCTTTGTAGGTGTATGTGAATTCATCCGTTTTGTCGGAATTCACGTTCTTGGCAACATAGGTATAGGCACCCGTCTTGTTGATCGTCAGCGTACCGTGATCGGCATTGATCGTGACATTGTCGCCATTCACAGGAACCGTATAAGTCGTGCCTTTGTAGACTACTTGCGTCACTGTCGCAGGCGTGTCCTGTCCGGAAACGTCGTTGTTCGTGACATTGCCGTTCGCCGTGCCGTTTTCATTGACGTTTACAACATCGTCATTTGCGTTCGGCGCATCGTCCTTCACGCGGACAACAACCGTTTCCTTGGCCGTATCGCCATCGCAGTCTGTCGCCAACACGCCGAAATGCAGGTCAATCGCATCGTTCGGGTTTGTGCCGTCGGCATGATCCAGATGTTCATACAGTTTAAAGGTATAGGAACCATCCGTATTGATTTCGAATGTAAATACAACCGTGTTGCCAGCCTTACCGGTGTAGACATCACCCAGCAGCGTGACAACAACCGGAACGCCGTTCGATGTCAGGGAACCATTGAGTTTGGAACCCGAGCTGCTGAACGTACCCGCAGGGTCAACAGTGCCCGGACCATCCGCGCCGAAGTTAACCACGACATTGCCTGTTTCGGTGATGATCCCGCCAGACAGGTTGGTTTCGTCCACGATTTCAACGCCTGGAGCCGTGAAGACCGGATGATCGTCCGTCAGGTCTTTGCCAGTCAGGGTCAGTGTTGCCGGATCGCGGTCGCCATCGCCGTCTTGCAGGACATAGCCGAAGATATCCTTGATACCGCCGGTGCCGCAGCCGCAGGCTTTGTCACAGCTGTTGATCTTGAGGTCGAAGATAGCATCGTTATAGTCGTTGTCGTTCAGGTCTTCGAAACCGATACGCAGAACGGTGTCATCACCTTCCGGAATGCCGGAAACAACGTGGGCCTTACCATCAGGATTGATGGATGTAGAACCGCCGCGCTCTGTCGAGAAGTATGCCGTGCGGGGAATAACCGTTTCCGTGCCATCACCTGCCGTGTAGATAACTTTAATATCGGCTGCATTGTCCGTCGTTTTCGCCGGACGTTCGCCTGCCGTGCCATAGCCATAAACAACGGATAATGTGCCTGTTGTGTGGTTGAGGTTGGACAGGATCGGGTCTGTCGTACCAAAGCCGGAAATCAGCATCATGCCGGCCTTTACCGCGCCACCCGGCACCGTAAAGCTTTGCGTTTCCATCGTGGCTGTTTCGGTGTCTTTGACCAGAACTTTGCCAATAGTGATGTTGCCTTGGGCATCGACTGTAAAGACCGCAACCGTGTTGTGGTTTGTCGCGTTCTCCTTGACGAAGTTCAACTGGATCGTGTCGCCGCCTTTAACATCGAGGTTACCCGCAGCGATGCCGATGGATTGTTGTTCCGTTGCATCGAGGGCTTGATATTCGAAATCAGGCAGCGCCGGACCGGCCGCAAATTTCTTTTCGACAACTGTCGAAGAACCCGGTGTGGCAAACGCCTGATAAGAATAAGTCCCGTCCGCCGCGATTGTCAGTGTGCCGTAGGCACCGTCGATAGAGACCGTGCCCGTTGCCGGAACATCGACTTCCGTCGTGCCGAAGGAAACCTTCACAACCGTGTTGTTTTCGTCCTGGCTGAGGACATCCGCTGCACCAGCACCGCCATTCAGGCCAGAGATGACATTGCCGTTGGCCACGCCTGTTGTCGTGTTGTAGGTGTTGACGTCATTGTTTGCAATCGGTGCATCATCCTTGACGTTGACCGTGATGGAACCCTGAACAGAATCGCCTTCTGAATCGGATGCAAGCACATCGAATTTCAGTGAAATAATGTCGTTGGGGTTCGTGCCATCGGCATGGTCGAGGTTGTCCAGAAGCGTAAACGTGTATTCACCTGTCGTGGCATTGATCGCCATCGTGAAGACAGTCACGCTGCCAGCCTTACCGACATATTGACCGTTTTCGATTGTGACGACGACTGGAACGCCATTGTGCGTCAGCGCGCCGTTCTTCATCGAGCCCGATGGCGTGAAGCCATTCGATTTGAATGCAAAAGAGCCCGGTGCATCGGCACCGAAATCGACATTCAATGTGCCTGTTTCAACGATATTGCCGGATTTCAGATTCGTTTCGTCGATGATTTCAACGGCATTACCCGGTGTCGGCGTATGGCCGCAACCGCAATCAACGAAGCGCGGAGCATCGTCTTTGACATTGATAACGATCGGGGCAACATCTGTGTCGCCGTCATAATCGATTACTTTCGCACCGAATGTCAGTTTGATGATGTCATCGGGATTGTTTGGGTCGGCATGATCGAGGTTACCGTATTGTTTGTATGTGTAACCGCCCGTTGTGCTGAGGATCAGTTCAAAGATCACAACACCGTTGGCAACGCCTTCATAACCGTTCGCTGTGTGCGTGACGGTGATCGGGTGGCCATCGGATGAAAGTGTACCGTTCAGTTTCGATCCAGAAGAGCTGAATGTACCAGACGTTACAACCGTGCCCGCACCGTCCTCACCAAAATCAACGGCAAGGTTTCCTGTTTCGACAATCGGGCCAAGATTTGTTTCGTCGACAGTTTCTTCCGCGCCTTCAATAGAGGGCGCATCATCGGCGATAGAGATATTGACTGTTGTGTTAAGCGAATCACCATCGCCATCGCGGGCGACGATACCGAATGTCAGGACGATCGTGTCGTTCGGATCCGTGCCATCGGCATGATCGAGCGGCAGATATTGTGTGAATGTATAATTGCCTGTCAGCGCATCGATCACCAGTTTAAAGACTGTGTCACCGCCTGTTGTCTTGCCGACATAATCGTTGCCGACAACGCTGACGATAATGGCTTCGCCGTTATGGCTCAGATTGCCGTTCAGTTTCGATCCCGAAGAGCTGAAATTATTGTTCGGATTGATGCCGCCGGGGCCATCGGCGCCGAAGTCGATATTGATTGTGCCGGATTTGCTGATCGGGCCACCATCGAGGTTCGTCTCGTCGAGGAACTGTGCATTCGGGCCAATTGCCTGCGGGTTGCTGTTCGCCGGTGTAAAGAAACGATTCGGCTCAATTGTCGGCGCTCTGTAACCAAGCTGTGTCGGATCGATCGGGCCGATGTCCGGTTTGCCTGTAAACGGATCGGAACCCGGACGGCTGCCATAACCGTAACCGGAGTTGCGGGCGCCGCCAGCAGGGCCACCTGCGGCGGTTTCGATTTCAGCGAGTTCGCGTGCGGCCTCGGCCATGTCCTGTTCACCGGCCGCCGGTTCGACATCCGCGACATCTTCATCGCTTTCGGCAGATTCCGGTTCAACTTTTGGGGCCTGATAGCCGAGGGCTGTTTCATCACCGGGGCCGATATCATCGGCACCAACCATGTCGGCGTCTGCAATGGTTGATTTGCGTTTGGCGTCTTCTTCGGCTTCTTCTTCAACGATCACTGTTTGATCAAGCGCGCCTGCAGCGGCCAGTGCCTGAATGTTTGTGATCAATTCGTTGCCAGTTACCACACAAGTCTTGCTGGCGATGCTCAGCTCCGGCGGCATTTCACCAGCCATTGCTGTCTCGTAATCGTTGATGACGATCTTGCCGCCATTCGCAAAGCCGATCACCATGTCGCCGTCAACAACTTCGGCGCCATTCGTTTCGGACAGATCAAAGTTGAGAACATATTTTTTGCCGGATTCGAGCGTAATTTCGCGCGTTGTACCATCGGCCGGAACACCGATGCGGATAGCATCAGCCGCAATGAACGGGTTGTCGTTTTCGCCGCCAAGAGCATTAAAGAGAAGTTTCGGGTCAACCTGTGTGCCGTCAGCAAGCGACAGAGTGTTGCCATTATCGATGAAGGACTGGAAGTTGGAGATGGTAACGGAACCGCCTTCAACGAAGCTTATCACCAGCCCGCCTTTGCCATCGAGGTTCAGACCATTGATGTCTTCCGGGGAGAAAGAGAGCTTTGCAGAAGAGCTGTCCGGCAGCGTGTAATCAACTGATGTGTTTGCGCTTGGGACAGCGAGAATGATGTTGTTCGATGCCATAGTCTACTTCTCCTTATGTGACGCCCGTAATGTTTTGCTGACTGGGCAAATTGTTAACAAATTGTGAACAGAGTGCGCAAGTTTTACGCTATCTGCTCCCTCTTGTCAATTATTATGTTAATACTTAATTCACGAATTATCGCAACTTTTACCAAATCTCTATTACCCCAGCAATCTGTATTTCAAATCGGTGTATTCCAATAAACCATACTCGCCCCCTTCCGCGCCAATTCCGGATTCCTTAACGCCCCCGAAAGGGGCAAGGTCGGTGGCGATCAGGGGTTCGTTCATACCGATCATTCCATATTGGAGACCGTCCGATACCCGCCAAAGCGAGGCCGAATCGGTTCCGTAAACATAACCTGCCAGTCCGAACGGGGTATTGTTGGCGCGGTGGATGACCTCTTCCTCGCCCTCAAAACTGTAGAGGACCGCGACAGGGCCAAAAATTTCATTGCATGACAATGCCATATCATCGGCCACTTTGGTCATGACTGTGGGTTCGAAAAAAGTCCGCCCCAATGAATGACGTTTACCGCCCACGTGGATTTTCGCCCCGCCGGATACTGCCGAATCAATCATTTTTTCAATTTTTTCAATGGCTTCCATATTAATAAGCGGGCCTATATTAATGCCATCGTCAAGTCCGTTGCCGACTTTAAGCCCCCGAACCTTTTCCACGAACAGCTCCAGGAACCGGTCATAGACATCCTTGTGAACGAAAGTGCGGTTGGCGCAGATGCAGGTCTGGCCAGCGTTGCGAAATTTGCAGGCAATCGCACCGGCAACTGCCTTTTCCAGATCAGCGGAGGGCAAAACTATAAAGGGGGCGTTGCCGCCCAATTCGAGGGAAACCTTCTGTACATGATGGGAGGCCTGGGCCATCAGAATCTTTCCAACTTCGGTCGATCCCGTAAAGGATATCTTTTTTACCCGTACGTCTTTGGTCAGGACTGTACCTACGGGCGCCGCATCGGATGTTGGGATGACATTCAGAACGCCCGGGGGAATTCCGGCTTCTTTCGCCAAATCTGCCAAAGCGAGGGCGCAAAGCGGCGTATCTTCGGCGGGTTTAAGTACAACCGTACATCCCGCAGCCAGAGCTGGCGCGACTTTCCGCGTGATCATGCTAACCGGGAAATTCCAAGGGGTGATGGCCCCCACAACACCAACCGGATGGCGGCTTATAATAATCTTGGTACCGGGCTTGTGTCCCTCGATAAACTCACCGTACATACGGCGGCCTTGTTCGGCGCACCAGCGTACGGTTCCCGCGGCACCCAGAACTTCGGCGCGGGATTCGATTAATGGCTTACCTTGTTCGGTTGTCATCAGTCGGGCGAGGCGATCGGCATGTTTTTCGATCAGCTCGGCCCATGCGTACATAAGCTTGGCACGGTCAAGCGGCATGAGCCCGGCCCAACCCTGAAAGGCCTTTTCGGCGGCGCCGATCGCATGGGCCGTCTCATCTGCGCCCAAATCCGCTACATCGGCAATTTTCTCGCCCGTGGCAGGGTTTAAAACGGCAAAAACCTTTCGGCCCGGCGCATCCGTCCAGTTGCCATTGATAAATCCCTGATTTTTTACCATTTTAAATTTCCCCCGGGAATGAGATGCTTGGAGAACATATGGATGCCGAAATAGTTCCCCGAATAGTAACCATATCCATAAAATGGTTAAACAAAGGTGAGAAGGACCGAAAAAACAATGCACATATATATAGGTAACCGCTGGACATCATTGATTGTCATTGTGGCGGGGTTTCAGGCTATGGGTGGGTTGATGGGATGGATCACCTCCCACGGCGTTGATGACTGGTATCAAGGCCTTGCCCGATCCCCTCTCAACCCGCCAGACTGGGCGTTCGGGGTGGCATGGACGATTCTCTATATATTGCTGTCCCTGTCATTCTGGATGGTTTTTGAAAAGCGCGACAACCCAGAACGCAAAATGTTCCTGATATTTTTCGCGGGCCATATGATTTTGAACTGGATCTGGAGCCCGTTATTTTTTGTCGGCCATGCCCTGCTCGCGTCCTATCTTTTAATTCTCGTTCTGATTTTTACGGCAGCGATGCTCGCCTATTTGATCTGGCCGGTCAGCCGCGCCGCCGCCGCTTGCTTCCTTCCCTATATTCTATGGCTGACATTCGCGGGGCATTTGGCCGAATTTATCTGGCGCAATAATTAAGCGGAACCCCGCTCCGCTTGTTTCCGTTTGTAGGGTTGAATGCAATCCAACAAAAGGAGATTCCAAAAATGGGTAGCGCATCCGATAAAGCAAAAGGCCTTTACAACGAAGGCATGGGTAAAGCCAAACAAGCCGTCGCCAAAGACGGATCCCGTCTGGACGCCGAAGGCATGGCGCAAGAAGGCAAAGGCAAGTTCCAGCAAAATGTTGGCAAAGCCAAAGACGCCATTAAAAAAGGCGTCGATCTATAATCGCCTTGGCTTCAAATTCAAAACCCCGCTTTTTCAAGCGGGGTTTTTGTTGTATTAATATGGAATGGATGAGATTGAAGACATTATTGCCGAACGGTCATACGTCTTTAAGTACAAAGACACTGGTAAAATAATTAATTGCAGTATCCTGATTGGTGCCCCCTACAAGAGCGAATACGGGTTTTCTTGCCCCTTCATCGTTACTGGATTTGAAGATAGCAGAGTACGCACCGTGCATGGTGAGGATACTTTAGAGGCTCTTACAACGGCGTATGAAATTTTAAATACCTTCATACGCATTTATGAAAGAGGCGGACAATTCGGCTTTAATGAGAAGAGCTATATCGAACAAGAAAGAATTCTTCCAAGAAATCTTTGGGCCCTAGGCGAAAATTAAAACTTGGTTTGCAACCTTCGTCTATCTCCGGGTGGCAAATCACGAAGGCATTGGCTCATTCTTAATGCAGCAGTTTCTCTACATGCAGCACGGTTTCCTGGATCAGCAATTAAACTACATTCTTTTAAATCAGCATCATATTGATCCATGCAATGTTGATAAGGATCTGGGTCTGCTGTTTTTCCTTGAAGCTTATTTTCTAAATGCCTAACTGCATTTTCTCTCTGTTCCTTATTGGATTCATTTTGCCACCACAAGGATCCGGCAACCGCAGGCAATCCTAACCGCATGATTAATGGTAGAACGGCAGCATTCGCCTGCTGTATATTCGTCTCCTTCTCTTCTCTGTTAGGCTCTATTCTGGGAATCCCTAATCTTTGAGAGATAATTGAAGCTTCTGTTTCACCTCCGGGTTTCATAATCCCATCAACTTTCAAATTGTTGTCGCGTTGATGATTTAGAATTGCCTCGTCAAGTTCCTGATCGATATAGCCGTTTTCGACGGGCTTCTTGTAACGGCCGATAGCCGCAAAGTTACGTTTTGTATTCGCAACATCATCAGGATCGTTATCCATGTTGTTGCCGACGGAGCCGCGCAAAAGCCCCGCTATATCCGTGAATATAGACATTTTCATTTTCCAATTTTTTGAGGAGTTAAAAGAAAAAGCGACCCGAGGGCCGCCTTAAAAGCCGGACGCAATGCGCCCTATGTTATTTAGGATAATAATCCTATTTGATTAAAAAGTCAAGCGTTTTGCCGTTTTGACCTGTGGTAATTTTGACACTTCCGCAAATAGGTCATCATTGATTGGCGCATCGAGCGTGACGAGACACACGGCAGAGTCGCCGCCTTCGGCGCGGCCGAGGCGGAAGTCGGCAATGTTTTGCCCGGCGTTCGCCAGTATCATTCCAAGGCCACCGATCAGGCCCGGTTTATCTTCGTTGCGGATGAAGAGCATGTTGGCGGCAAGCGCGGCCTCGACCGGAACACCTTCGATATTCACAATGCGTGGCTCACGGCCCGTAAAGAGTGTGCCGGAGACTGTGCGTGTGCGGCTTTCCGTTTCCACCGTCAGCGCGATCAGCGAACGATGTTCTTTCGATGTTGCAGAACGGCTCTCGGTCACCTGAATGCCACGATCTTCCGCAATCTTCATGGCGTTCACCATATTGACCGTATCCATTTGCGTTTTCAGAAGTGAGGCCACAACCATCTGCACCAACGGTTTGACATTGAGTTCCGTCACAGAACCTTCGAACGAGATGGAGATTTTCTTGATCGCGTTTTCCGTGATTTGCCCTGCGAAGGAGCCAAGCTGTTCCGCAAGCTTCATGTAATAACGAAGGCGCGGCGCATCTTCCGCCGAAATGGATGGCATGTTGAGCGCGTTGGTGATCGCGCCCGTCATCAGGAAATCACCCATTTGCTCCGCAACCTGAATCGCGACATTGACCTGCGCTTCATCCGTGCTTGCGCCAAGGTGCGGCGTGCAAACCAGTTTTTCGTTGCCGAACAAGGGATGTTCTTTGGCCGGTTCCACATCGAACACATCGAGCGCGGCGCCAGCAACATGGCCGGAATCCATCGCGGCCTTCAGATCATCTTCCACAATCAAGCCGCCGCGGGCACAGTTGATGATGCGCACGCCTTTTTTCATTTTGGCAATGGAGGCCGCGTTGATGATGCCCTTCGTCTTGTCGTTCTTCGGCACATGCAGCGTGATGAAATCGGAATTGGCCCAGATATCATCGAGCTCAACCTTCTTCACGCCGAGTTCAACGGCGCGCTCTTCGGTCAGGAACGGATCGAACGCAATGACGTTCATCTTCAATCCCAGCGCGCGGTCCGCAACGATGGAGCCGATATTGCCGCAGCCGATCACGCCGAGGGTTTTGTTGTAAAGTTCAACGCCCATGAAACGGTTCTTTTCCCATTTTCCGGCGTGGGTGGATGTGTTCGCCTCTGGTATCTCACGCGCCAGCGCAAACATCATGGCGATGGCATGTTCCGCCGTGGTGATGGAATTGCCGAACGGTGTGTTCATGACGATGACGCCGCGCGCGGTCGCTTCCTTCACATCGACATTGTCAACGCCGATACCGGCTCTCCCAATCACTTTCAGATTTTTGGCGGCGGCAAGCACTTCGGGGGTCACAGTGGTGGAGGAGCGGATGGCGAGGCCATCGTAGTCGCCGATAATGGCGATCAGTTCTTCGGGTTTCAAACCGGTTTTTACATCGACCTCGACACCCTTTTGTTTGAAGATGTCTTCGGCAAGGCCGTTCATTTTGTCGGAAATAAGGACTTTTGGCATGTTCTCTTTTTAAACTCCTATTTTGTCTTGTTAGGAAAACAGGAGGCCACGGTAGCAGGGCGGATGTTTTTTCGCAATCGCGATCACGAGCGGAGCGCATGCGGCGGATTTCCACCGTGATGTGGCGGTTTAAAAGAGTAACAAACCTGGAATTGAGCCGCAAGAAGCGGCGCAGCGATTTGGCCGCCGCCGTCCGCCGCCCGTGCGTCAGCGCATTTTGCGACGACCGGCGTTTACCGCCTTCCGTCCGCGGGCCGGTGGAGTGTCGCCACGATTGGCGTTGCCGTTGGATTTCGGCCTGTTTTTGTCTTGCTTCCAAGGTCCAGCGCGGCATTTTGTCTACTTCGTTTGTCGATTTTCAAACTCTTTGAGACGGCGCCATGTATCAATGTTACGTGATAACTGCGCCGACAGGCGAACCGCCTGCGTCACGGCATCATGGCCGCCGCGGGGACGGGTGGCCGCCAGTATCGTTTTTTGAAAGGCGATGTTCAAAAGGTTGATATTGCCCGTGAGGATGTCATCAAAGGCTTCGGGTTCAGAATCCTTTACGGCTTCGATGAATTCATGGACCTTTTTTTCCGAGGCCATGCGGGTGAAATAATTGTCATGTTCGCCATAGAAGGAGATGATGGCGTTGACCGCCTCTTGCATCTTTTCAGACGGGATTGCGGGTGGGAGCGGGTTTTCGGGGGGTGTTATATCATTTTCCATTACCGATTATAGGCATATATTCCTACAATGTCAAGGCCTTTTTGGCGCATAGAGCTTGGGCGATTAATTGTTGCGCCCTCATTTTTATTATGGTAATAAGCTTTCAACTTAAGGGAAAAATTATGACACAACACAATAACATTGCAGGACCAGTTGTCATCACATCCGTTTTTGGTGCAGTCGGTGCGGTTGCAGCGGTGGCCATAACGAAAGATGTTCAAACCAGCCTGATTACATCCGCACTGACCGCGGCAATTCCGGCGACCTACCATTTTGCCGGCAAAGCAAGCGACAAAATTTACACCGATTCCCAGATCGAAGAAGGCAAAACCCCTGATTTAGCAACGCGGGACACCTACCATAATTATGTCGGGGGAGCAGCAGCCTTGATCGGCCCGACATCTTTAGCAATTGGTGCCGTAACCAATACGATGGCGGATGTTGCAGGAGGTATTGCCCTTGGCGGATATATAATGGCCGGTATTTTTGCAGGCGCGGCAGCAAGCCTGAAGGGCCTAGAATATTTCAATGAGAAAACCGGGAAGGATATTTCCGTTACCGCGAAATCCTGTGCAATAGTGGCGGGATCTTATACACATTTAGGAATACTTGCAGGCGGGTATTACGCATCACAAGCCAGCGATGCATCCGTATTATCGATTCTGTCGGGCAGCGCCGCAGGTGCGGGGGTGGTCTTGGGAACAACTGGCGCAGTGGCATTGGCTTTTTCCGGCATCAAAAAGGCGTCCGAAATAACAAAGAGTTTCATCGAGCAAAGATTCGATCACAACTTATAAAAAAGGGCCCCGAAGGGCCCTTTAAATTTTACGCGGCCTTTCTCAATTCTTCGCCCTTGGCAGTTTCATAGGCCCATTCGAGCCAGTGGGTAAGCGCTTCAAGATCAGATGTTTCCACCGTCGCGCCGCCCCAGATGCGAAGGCCAGCCGGTGCATCGCGGTAGGAGGCGATATCATAAGCCGCGTTTTCCTTATCGAGCAGTTTCACGAGCCCCTTGATAAACGCTTGCTGATCCTCCTCACTCTTCGCGTTCAGCCAGTCTTCGGTGATGACGAGCGTGATGGAGGTGTTGGAGCGGACATCCGCATCCTTACACAGGAAATCGATCCATGGAGTCTTTGCAACCCAGTCGGAAATCGCCTTCAGGTTCGCCTGGCTTCGTGCGATTGTTTTTTGCACGCCGCCGATGGATTCAACCCAGCGCAGCGCATCGAGACAATCTTCCACCGCCATCATCGATGGTGTGTTGATGGTTTCGCCCTTGAAAATGCCATCCGCGAATTTACCGCCCTTGGTCATGCGGAAAATTTTCGGCAATGGGCGCGGCGCCTTATAGGATTCAAGACGTTCCACCGCACGCGGGGACAGAACCAGCATCCCATGCGCGCCTTCACCGCCCAGAACTTTTTGCCAGCTCCACGTCGTCACATCGAGCTTGTCCCACGGCATGTCATAAGCGAACACGGCGGAGGTCGCATCGCAGAATGTCAGACCTTCTCTGGAAGAGGCAATCCAGTCGCCATCAGGCGCACGGACGCCCGACGTCGTGCCGTTCCATGTGAAGACGACATCGTTCTGTTTTGTGTTCACTTTATAGAGGTCCGGGATATCACCGTAGGCGGCCTTATGGATTGTGACATTCTCCAGTTTCAACTGGTCCGTCACATCCTTGGCCCAATCGAGGCCAAACGCCTCCCAGTACACCATGTCGACAGGACGGGCGCCCAGCATCGACCACATCGCCATTTCGATCGCGCCGGTGTCGGAGGCGGGAACGATCGCGATTTTGTAATCTTCGGGAATGCCGAGAATGGCGCGATGACGGTCGCAAACCTCATTCAGTTTGTTTTTACCCGTGGCGGCGCGGTGGGAGCGGCCGAGGAAGGCGTCGGAGAGCGCTTCAACGGACCAGCCGGGACGCTTGGCGCAGGGCCCGCTTGAAAAACAGGGGTTTTTTGGCTTTACGGCTGGTTTTTCCATGAATGCAATCCTTTATCTTTAAAATTTGTCGCAGCGCGAAATTCTGCTATCAATTTCCTAGCGTTTTCCAAAGAAAGTGACAAGAGATGACACGGCTTTCCGTCAATTTGAACAAGGTTGCCCTCCTCCGTAACCAGCGGGATATCGGATACCCCAACGTTCTGGCGACCGCCAAAATGGTTCTGGATGCCGGGGCCCACGGCATCACCATCCACCCGCGCCCCGACCAGCGCCACATCCGCCGCACGGATGTCCCGGAATTGTCGATTTTCTGCGCGGATTACAAAAGCCCGTTCCCGTCCTTTATGATGAACGAGGAACATGTGCCAGCCGATATTGAATTCAATATCGAAGGTTATCCGGACGAAGAGTTTCTGACACTTGTCACCGCCCATCGCTGTGATCAGGTGACCCTCGTCCCCGATGATCCGAACCAGCGCACATCGGACCATGGATGGAATGTCCGCGAACATAAGGACTTTTTGCAAGACGTCATCGCACGGTTGAAAGATGCCGGACGCCGCGTGTCGCTGTTTATCGATCCAAAGGCCGATGATGCACGCGCCGCCGCC
This sequence comes from uncultured Alphaproteobacteria bacterium, assembly GCA_946481075.1. The sequence goes on along the minus strand of CAMLMC010000003.1, from coordinate 105,964 downwards.
GACATCGGCGCGGACCGCGTGGAACTTTATACCGGGCCTTACGCGACAAAAGACATTAAGATAGATGATTATGTTGCAGCCGCAGGCGCAGCAAAATCCGTTGGTCTTGGCATCAACGCGGGCCATGATCTGAACCTCGACAATCTTGCGCGGTTCATCGCCGCCGTGCCGGATTGCGCGGAAGTGTCCATCGGCCATGCAATTACATCCGATGCGCTCGACATGGGCTGGCGCGGCGCGGTGTCGGCCTATCTTACGGCTATTCAGTACGGCCACAAATCGGCAAAGGCGGCATAGATGACACAGCACACGCTCTATCTTCTCTCAAGCGACATCGATGTCGGAATTGCCCATGTCGAAAAGATGGGAGCCTATATCGCGGATCAGGCCATCGGCCTTGCCGGAAAACCCGGCTGGATGAAACCGCACATTGCGGCAGGTATTCCGATTCAGAATGGGGTGACCATGCAGCAGATGAAAGAGATGCGGGAGATTGTAAGCGAAGACCGCATCGATCTTTTGTGCATCCCGCATCCCGCGCCGGAACGCAAACTCCTGATTTGCGACATGGACGCGACAATTGTCGAATCCGAAACACTTGATGAACTTGCCGCCAAAGCAGGCATCAAGGATAGAATCGCCGCCATCACCGCCCGCGCCATGAATGGTGAGCTGGATTTTAAAGCAGCCCTGAAAGAACGCGTCGCCCTCTTAGAAGGCCTTCCTGTTTCCGCGCTCTATCAAACACTGGAAGAAACCAAATTGTGCAAAGGCGCGGATACGCTTGTCATGTCGGCCCGCGCCAAGGGCATGACCTGCGTTCTCGTTTCCGGTGGATTTACGTTCTTCACAAATGCGATCGGTGAGAAATGCGGCTTCAACGTCAATCACGGCAACAGCCTTGGCAATGATGGCAAGGTTTTGGACGGAACGGTGGGTGAACCGATCCTCGATAAAGATTCAAAGTTGGCCTTTTTAAAATCACATGCGCAGGAACTGGGTATTGATCTGGCCCAGACCGTTGCGCTCGGTGACGGCGCCAACGATATCCCTATGCTGGCGGCGGCGGGTCTTGGAATCGGCTACCGCCCCAAACCGGTTGTCGAGGAAAATATCATGAACTGCCTGAAATACGCCGATCTCGACCGGCTCCTATATGTTATCTAGGCCCGCGTTTGCTTATTGTTAACCAATTCCGGTACAATATAGGTGTCGATAAACGCACGGATTCTGTAATCAACCATGGCAAAAAATCATAATTTCAAGGTGCCACAGGACGAGCTGGACAATCTGATCCACCTCTATTGCCGCAATTACACCGCCCTTGCCAGCGAGGGGCGGTTTGATCCGATTGTCGGACGCGATGCCGAAATCGACAATGTCATGCTGATTCTTCTTCAACGTAACCGCAAGAACGTCTGCCTTCTCGCGCCAGCCGGGGTTGGGAAAACCGCCCTTGTCGTTGGTCTTGCACAGGCTGTGGTCGCCGGACGCGTCCCGGATTACCTGAAAGGCGCGCAGGTGCTGGAACTCGATATGCCCGCGATGGCGGCCGGAACGAATTCCCCGGCAGAATTTCAGGATCGTTTTATCCCGATTTGCCGCGGCCTTGCCGAACGATACCACCATCCGGAATTTCCGCGATACATCATGTTCATCGACGAAATCCACACAATTATGCCGGGCGTGAAGGGATCGGCCTATGCGGGCCTGTCCGAAGTCATGAAACCATACCTGACGGTCGGCGATATCCATGTGATCGGCGCGACGACGATTGACGAATTCCGCCAGTATGTCGCGCTCGACCCCGCATTGGACCGACGTTTCCAGAAAGTCCATTTGAAAATGCCGGATCTTGAGGAAACGTATAAAATCCTCGAAGGCATTCGCCCGAATTATGAACGCCACCACAAACTCAGCATTCCCGATGATTGTATGCGCGAAGTTGTGAAACTGACCGATGAACATATGAGAAAACGGACACAACCGGATAAATCCATCATCACATTGGACGCCGCCTGTGCATGGCAAAATATGTTCCGCGGCGAGATGCGCACACTTTCGATGGAGGCTGTGTATATGATGGTTGCCAAGGAAACTGGCCTCCACCCCGGCGCGCTATCGGATAAGCCATACGTGAAAGGTGAAACATTCGACCCTACGAAAATGGCAGTGCAAACGGGCGCGAAGAATTTCAGCGATACGGATGGAAGCCAGCGTTTCGAAGATGAGGAATAATCAGGCCGCCTTTTTTAAGGCGTTTGTTACTTCTATCGCATCCTGAAACAGATAGTCGCAATTGGACTGATCATCCGGAACCTGCCCGTGATGCACAAGCGCTGTTTGCAAGCCTGCTTCTTTGGCCCGAACCAGATTCCGCGGCAAATCTTCCACCAGCAATATTCGTGAGGGATGAAGCCCGAGCAGATCAATCGCTTTTTCAAACCCGGCTGTGCTACGGCCCTTGGGCTGAAAATTAAAGTCTTCGAGCGCAAGGATATTATTTTCCGTGAATATATCGTCAATTCCCAAATGTTTCGTAACACGAGAAACCCATCCACGTGAGGAGTTGGTGAGAAGAACCGATGGAATGGTGAGCGAGCGCAAACCGTTCGCCATATCTTCATTCCGTTGGATTACTTTCTCATCAATAGAATTGTGATAAACGAAATGCATGGATTCAAAGGTCATTTTTGTTTCTTCATGAAACCATTGCAGACTGAAGCCAAATTTCTTTTCGGCGGCCACACATTGTTCGAACGCATATTCATATGTGTATTCCGGCCGAACCGTAATCGCGGCGCGGGCAGCCGCATGATTACAGGCGGTTTTGAACAATTCATCATAACGGTAGAGCGTTCCATCCATATCCCAGATAACGCCATCTATCTTTTCCATCATTATTTGACCGCCTTGATAATTTTAAATCCGTCTTGCTGCATAACCTGCACCACGGATGAAAATGATTTTTGCAAAATAGATTCATAGGGAAGATGGGCATTCGCGACCATATAAAGAGAGCCATTCTTCTTAAGATGTTTCGAAGCCGTCGCAATGAATGCCTGCCCCAACGCCGTGTCGGTTTTCTTTCCCGTGTGGAATGGCGGATTCATAATGATATGATCAAAGATCATGGCAGGTGGCAAGGATTTGGTCAGATCATGCCATAGAGGCTCTATGGTGTGATTTTTTAAATTTTCTTCTGCACAGGCAAGGGCCCGTTGATCGGCCTCTATCAGTGTCATTTTTTCAATGCGCGGGCAATTTTTTGCAGTCATCAAAGACAAATAACCATAGCCGCTGCCGAAATCAGCAACCTTGCCGCGCATGTCCCTGGGCAGGTTTTGCGCAAGAAGGCGTGATGCCGGATCAATACGGTCCCAACTGAATATCCCCGGCAGGGTCTTTAACATCAAACCATCGCCAAAATCATGGGTACGGACGGCGCCTTTATCAAGCCATTCCTGCATCAAGATTTGATCTATCTGGCCTTTAACACCCCAGACAACTTTCGCCTTGTTTTTTGATTCCGTCTGAATGGACTGGATTCCGGCCTCTTCCATCCATTTTTTTAAACGCGCGCCAAAGGCGTCATTCGCAGCAGATAACACAAGCGTGCCATTGTCATTCAATCTTTCGATTGCGCCCGCAATCCAGAATTTGGCTTCGTCCAGTTGTTTTGGCACCAGACATAAGACCATGTCGAACGTTCCGACGGGAAGCGTATCGGACGGCAACAACCCATCACGTTTTAAACTATCCGAAAATGGTTTGAATACCTGCCATAGGATAGGCGATGGAATATTCTTCAATGCCGCGTGATATTGTGCCCCTATAAACAGGACCTTATCCGGCCATGGCAGAACATTCTGTTCAAAGGGCAGGAAAAGGGTTTCAAGGGGGGAAGGATCGCTCATGCCATATTTTTAGCGCGGCGTTCCGCAAAGATCAAGCTAGTGCGCTTTGATCGGCAATGATAGAGGACAGGTCGATATCCGTGTTTCCTGCAATCAGTGCGGCCATTGTAAATTCGCCGCCCGTATCACCGTCGCGGTTGATGTGGATTTCGGTGTCTGCGCCATTCCGGACCAGCATCAGATAGTTTCCGATATCGGATGAAAGGGGGTCATAGCCTTCCAGAACATCGGCGATGTTGATAATATCGCCCTCGGCGGCATTGAAGTCTTCTACTCTGTCGACCAGACCGTCGATGGTCGTGATTGCAAAGACATCCGCGCCTTTACCACCGAAAGCGCGATCAAGGCCATCCCCGATCACCAGAATGTCATCTCCGCCTTCGCCATAAAGAAGATCGTTTCCGGCCCCACCATCCAGAATATCGTTTCCGCCGTTTATATCGCCGATATCCACCGGGTTGATGTTCAGATCGAACAGAACGTCTTCATAATCCGCATCCCCAAGGTTGTGCAAATCTTCAAAGCCTATGCGCAGGGAATCCGTGTTTCCGCCGTTCAGGCCGGATACAACATGCGTTTTTCCATCACCATTGATTGCTGTATCGTCACCGCGCTCGCTCGTAAAATATGTATGGCCTTTTAAAACCTTTGTCGTCGTCCCGTCATCATAGACAACAGAAATATGCTTTCCATTATCGGTTATTTTTGCATCGCGTGCATCGGTCTTGCCGTAATTGTAAATGAACCGGATATTGCCATCACCGGTAACATCAAGATTTTTATAGCCGCTATTGATGTTGTGTCCGTTTGAGATTATAAAGAAACCGAAGTTTCCGCCATTCGCACCCACCGGTAAATCGATTGTGTGCGCAGTATTCAGACCTGCCGTCTTGACATTGCTCCAAAGAAGGCTCGCACTGACAATCGTACCATCTTCGGCAATCCCAAACGATCCCATGCTATTGTTATGACCGGCAAAGCCCTTACGGAACGTAATCGTTGCGGTAGTTCCAAAATCAACACTCAGATTGCCAGAAGCAATACCAAGGGATGGCACCGCCGAGGGATTGAGCTTGGCGATATTCACACGCTCCTTTAGTTCCGATAGATTCGTATCGCTAAAGGACTTGTCCATCAGGATTCCACCGAGATAACCATCATCACCATACAGAACATCGTCGCCGGACAACCCAAAAAGGATATTGTCGCCATCACCGCCAATCAGCGTATCGCCGTCTTCCGTTCCGACAATATCATCGGGACGGTAACCTATGCTCACCGTAACCGTTGCCGTGTCTTCCCCGCCGGCACCGTCGATGGCCTGATAGTCAAAACTGTCGGTGCCAATGAAACCCTGTGCTGGTGTATAGGTATACGTCCCGTCCGCAAGAATTTCGACGGTGCCGCCATGTATGGTCGTCAATGTTTGGGGCTGAACGCTCAGCGTATCTCCATCGGCGTCGGTATCATTTGATAGAACCGATCCGGTCACGACCATGTCACGATAGCCTGTGACAATATCATCGACGGCATCAGGCGCCGTATTCGGAACATAGGCACCGAGATCGAATGTCGTTCCATCGGCAAAGACCAGGGTTTCAACACGGCCTGATCCGTCTTCCGCATAATGGTTTTCGACTGTCAGGACCGCATCGCCAATGTGTAACAGGATATTCCTATCCTCCACGGTTAACTGAATATCCGACAATAGAATGCCTTCATCAAAGCGGATCGTATCATGGCCGGATGTTTCCGCGATCGTCTCATTTCCATCACCAATGGCATAATAATATATGTCATCCCCCGCGCCGCCGAACAGGCTGTCATCGCCCGAACCGCCATGCAGATGGTCATTGCCTTCGCCTCCATGGATGACATCATTCTGCGATGACCCGACCAGGACGTCATGTCCCGTTCCGCCATCGATCGTCAGGTCGTTCGTATATGTACCATTCGAAAGATCGACAACATCGTCGCCGCCACCGGCATTGATCAGATCGATATAGGAAAGGCGCGCGCCCAACGGCCCATGTTGCGGGCTATAGGAATCGATCAATATCAGAACATCGTTTCCTTCGGTCAGCGTCAGTGTGTCATAACCGGGAAAAGTGATAGTATTATTGTCATTAAAATCGCCGTGGAAAGAATCATAGGTGCGGTTCATGCCGCCGACCGCAATCATATCCGAAAGAAAGGAAGTAGAACCAAGATCGGACAGCGTCATATCCGAGCCCCATACGTCATCGGATGAATAAACCAGTTCATCATCACCCGTCCCGCCCGCGAGCAAATCCGCCCCATCGGCCCCTGCGAGATAATCGTTCCCATCGCCGCCATACAGATAATCGTTTCCGCCGCCGCCGATCAGGTTGTCATTGCCACCGCCGCCCAGGATATTGTCATGCCCATTATTGCCCCAGAGTATATCATCGCCATTTGCCCCACGAATAATGACGTTCCCGTAGTCAACGGAAAAGAATGCGAGATTGATGATGTCCCCGCCATCGGCCGCGTTAAACACTTCCACACTGTGGATCATGATGGTGCCGTCGACATCCACCAGTTGCAATACATCGCCAAACGCCGTCATGTTGATGGTATCGGTGCCGCCGCGCCCGTCATAAATGGCATTATTGACATTCAAGGTGTCATTGATGGCAATCGTAAATCCTGTATAGGGATTAACGAGCAACTGGTTGAACGTACCGGTGATGCCCTGGAAATTCATGAAGTTATTGGCATTTGAGCCGGTTATGGTTGTATACATACTGCGCTTCCCCAACTTGCTTCATCGCTGAAAGCCAAGGTCCCGCTCCCCAGCAAGACTGCCTCAATCTATATTATCGGCGATTAAGCTTTAATTTTATGTAAATAGTTTATATTGATATAACCTTCAAAAGTTTAAAACTTCTTAACGTCCTGAATATTCTGGAATTTAAGCCGTATTTCCCGTTAACGGTCCCAACTCCTTGCAATTCGCCCGCTCATGGGGGATAAACGCGCGGTATCATTTTGCCCGACCACAGGAAGCCCATGAGCAATTCCCGCATCGATCTCCGCCAAGGCCCCATCGGCGCACACCTGTTCCGCATGACGACCCCCATGATCTGGGGCATCGCCGCCATGGTCAGTTTCCAGCTCGTCGACACATATTATATATCGCTGCTTGGAACCGTTCCCCTTGCGGCGATGAGTTTCACATTTCCGGTCACGTTTTTTATATTTAGCGTGATCATGGGATTTGGAATTGCGATGTCGTCCGTTGTCTCGCGCCTGATAGGCGAAGGACGGGAGGCCGATGTAAAGCGGGTTACAACGCATGGCCTCTTTCTCGTGTTTGGCACCGGCTGCACCCTTGCCCTGATAGGCTATAGCTTGCGTGATGCCATTTTCGCCGCCATGGGTGCGGATGAAACCATTCGTCCGCTGATCCATGACTATATGACCATCTGGTTTGCGGGCGCGGCATTTATGGCAACGCCCTTTGTGGGCAATTCCGCGATGCGCGCCGCGGGCAGCACCATGGCCCCCGCCGTCATCATGATCGGTGCGGCGATATTCAATGCGCTTCTGGCGCCCCTTCTTGTTTTCGGATTATTCGGGCTTCCCCGTCTTGAATTACAAGGCGCGGCCATCGCAACCGTTGTTTCGAATATCCTCGCAATGCTGGTCGGACTTTATATTCTCGCGATCAGGAAAAAAATGCTGCTATCCGCAGGAAATCTATATTGGGGCCTGTTCGGCGATTCTTGTAAACGTCTTCTCTTCATTGCGATTCCCGCGGGCCTGACTGCGGCGGTCACGCCGTTCGTTCATACCGTCATCATCGGCCTTCTGGCCGCATATAGCACGGAAGCCGTCGCCGCCTTCGGAATCGCAAGCCGCGTGGAGGCCTTTGCCTTTATCATACTTATGGCGCTCGCGGTCGGCATGGCCCCGATTGTGGGGCAGAATTTCGGAGCGGGTAACTTTGTCCGCGTTCATGAAACATTACGCAAGGCCATCGGTTTCAGCGTCCTGTGGTCCGCCGCCATCGGTGTCATTTTGTTCTTTGCGGCCGAATCTGTCGCCTCGCTGTTTTCGGACGACCCTATCGTTATCTACTACGCCAAGTGGGCTTTCATGGTGATTGCGCCATCCTATCTGTTCAGTAATCTGATCAATGGATGGTCGTCGGCTTTTAATGCCATGGGCAAGCCGCAAATTTCCTTTACCATGACGATTGTAAAAATGCTCGGCCTGATGATACCCGCAACCATGATCGGCGCCCATCTGGCCGGCGTGCCTGGCGTTTTCTGCGCGATTGCAGGCGTGAATATCCTAAGCGGCATAACCTTCCATTTCACAAGCCTTTATCTTTGCCGGAAAATCGAGCGGCGCGGTTTCGCAAAGTCCCTTTCTTAAGGGATTGAACTGCCATATGATGCCCTTATATTGCCGCAAAAGGCGGCTACGATCCTGTAAACAAAATAAGGATGTTTTCCATGACGAAGCTTATTCCCGTTCTCCTTCTGGGTTTGATGATGGTTCCATTCGGTTCTGCCGGGGCGCAAGATGGCCTGAACCTTCCCCCCGAAGGTCAAACAATCATCAATTTTTCGGCAACCGAAACCCGTACTGTTCCACAAGATCTGCTGATCGCCTCCTTGCGTATCGAAGTGCAGGACGAAACTCCCGCCGCGATTCAGAAAAAAATCAACGAAGCGATGACAAAGGCCCTGGCCATTGCCAAGAAGGAAAGCGAACTGAAAGTATCGACCGGCGGATACATGGTTCATAAATATGACGAACCGATCGAGGTCGACTCCAGAAATGGCAAGCAAGAATATAAAAGCGTCTGGCGCGGCAGTCAGACCATAGATATCCAGTCCAAGAACAAGGAAAAGGTTCTGGATGTGACCGGCAAGCTACAAGAATTGGGATTCGCCACCAACAACCTGCAATACACGCTCGCAAATGACACAGTTGAGAAAGTCCGCGAGGAACTGCTGGTCGAAGCGCTCAAGAAACTGCAATCCAAAGCCAAGGTTGTAGCCACGACGCTCGGCAAGGCAAATGTTGAACTGGTGGACGTCAATGTCGATATCGGCGGTCCTATCGTCCCGATGTATAAAGGAATGATGGCGCGTGCCGAAATGGCCATGGATGCAGGGGCCATGCCGCCCCCAGTCGCCGAAGCGGGGGAAACAGATGTTTCCCTGACCGTATCGGCCCGCGCGCTGATAAAGCCTTAACACATTAAAACAATGTGAAAAACACCCCGTTACCGGGGTGTTTTTTTGTGGAATTTCCGCCACCCATAAAGCACAATAACGCAATGGCTCTGACACATGACCTTCCCTTGATCTCTACTGTGGCCGTCGGCCTTTCTGTGGCTTTTGTTGCCGGATTGGTGGCCACCAAATTAAGACTTCCGCCTGTCGTCGGATATCTTCTGGCAGGAATTGCCATTGGCCCTTACACCCCGGGTTACACGGCGGATATCGAAATCGCCGAACAATTATCGGAGATAGGCGTTATTCTCCTGCTCTTCGGTGTCGGCCTGCATTTTTCCCTTAAGGATCTTATGGAAGTCCGCAGAATCGCTATTACTGGCGCGTTCTTGCAGATATCTTTCGTCACAGCCCTTGGCACCGGCATCGGCATGTTATGGGGATGGCCGCCCGCCACAGGCGCCATATTCGGTCTCGCCCTTTCGGTAGCCAGCACCGTCGTCATTCTGCGCTTGCTGGAATCTCACAATCTGTTGAACAGCATGATGGGGAAAATAACGATCGGATGGCTGATCGTCGAAGATATGGTGATGGTTCTGGCGTTGATCCTGATTCCTGCCCTGGCCGTTGAAGGAAATGGAACGGCATCGGTCAGCATCCCCGTGCAGGTTGGGGCCGCGGTTGCAAAGACTGCCGCCTTCGCGGTTGTCATGTTCGTGGTTGGCAGGCGGGTTCTACCGTGGTTGTTAATGATTGTATCGCGCACTGGTTCACGGGAACTGTTCACTCTTGCCGTCTTTGCCGTTTCCATGGGCGTTGCCTTTGGCGCGGCAAAATTATTCGGCGTTTCATTTGCTCTGGGCGCATTTTTTGCCGGTATGATGATCCGTGAATCCGACCTGAACCATGAAGTCGCCGACCGCGTCATGCCATTTCAGGATGCATTCGCGGTTCTTTTTTTCGTGGCCGTTGGTATGATATTCAACCCGGCCATCATAACAGAAGCGCACTTCAAAGTTTTTATCACGGCCTTTGTCATTATTGTTATGAAATCGCTTGTGACTTATCTGACCGTCCGGGCCTTCCGCTACCCCTCCCAGAAGGCCCTCATGGTTTCCGCAGGATTGGCGCAGATCGGAGAGTTTTCTTTCATCCTGATTGCGCTCGGGGCGTCCGTTGGCATGCTCTCCGAAGAGGCGCGAAACCTGATACTGGCCGGTGCGATGATATCCATCGCGATCAATCCGGGTTTGTTCGGCTGGCTTAAAAACTATGGACAAAAAAGCACATCCGAAAACGTCAACGATGACGACCTGGCCCATCTTGAAAAAGATGAACAGAAATCGCTACGCAATTTCGTCGTGCTGATCGGCTATGGAAAGGTGGGGTGGGAGGTAACAAAATCCCTTAATGCCGACCATATTGAACTGGTTATCATTGACCAGAACCGCGAAACGGTGGAACAACTGCGTCAGAAGGGCATGCATGCAATTGCAGGCGATGCCGGCCTGGAAGCAACACTGCACGAAGCCCTGATCGAGAAAGCGAAGGCCGTGGTAGTTTGTCTTCCCGATCCGTTCGAGGCCCGCCGTGCCGTTGAAACCGCACAAAAAATGAACCCTTCCGCCAAAATTATTGTCCGCGCGCTCAACGACGAGGAAAACCAATTCTTCAAGCAGCAAAATGCCGACATGGTTGTCACTGCCAAGGAAGAGATCGCCCGCCGCATGGTGTGGGGTGTCGAACAGCTAATCCCCCCGCAAAAAACCTGATCAGTTCGGCCTTAGATTTTCAACCTCTACCAACACAGGCAAATGATCCGACATCTGCCGTACGCCATGATCCCGGATCACTTCCGCCCGTGCCTTTATATACGGACTGTCATGCCAAACCCGGTCCAGATGCAAAAACGGAAAGAATACCGGGAAAGTCGCCCCCGCCCTGACCTGAACCATATGTTCGTCCAGAAAGCGTAGAAGCCTCGATGATTTGCGCCATTCGTTTATATCGCCCATAAGAAAAACCGGATGCTTTTCTTCTTCCTCTACCTGTTTGACCAACTGCATTAGCTTGGGAACTTCAACTTTGCGTTCCCACGCCGGAAGCGACAAATGTGTTCCTAAAATACGCAGCTTACCCATCGGCGTCTCAATCGTGACGTCGACCGCATTACGCGGTTCTATCGTGTCCCATTTCTTTTCAAGGCTGTGGACCAGAGCGCGGCGGATGGGATAACGACTGACAATCAGATTACCGTACCATCCGCGCCCTTCTTTCAAAGTAGGTCCCATCATATGATAGGGTCGAGCGCGGCCAGCCAATTCGTTGACATCCGTCGCTGTCCCGCCACGCGAAGGCCGTGTTTCCATTTCTTGAAACACGGCGATATCCACGCCCAAACTTTCCAAGAGGGTATGGACACGCGATAAATCCCGCGTCCCATTCAATGCATATCCGCCATGAATGTTGAACGTCAGAATTCTTAATGGACTCATACATATTCCTTCCCGCGTCGTTCGCGCTCGCATTTGAGAAGAATATGGATGCCGGTCAGAACCGACAGCCATATAATAATCGCAAGAGCGATATAAAGCAGGTTTTGCGGATCCGGATTGCGCCATATCGTGGCCAGGGAGTCACCGAGAATAACCATTGCGGCCATACCGGGCATAAGGCCCAGAACGGTGGCGACGATATACGGTAGCAGCTTGATCGATGACGCGCCCAAAATCATATTCACCAATGTAAATGGGGCGATCGGAACCATCCGCAATGCGGCAAGGCCCGTAATACCTGTATCTTTTAGGCGATCGCTGATCCTCATGAATGCCGTGTTGGAATAATTTTTAAACACATGCTCACCTACAAAATGCCCGATCAGGAATGTCATGATCGCGCTGGCCATGGACCCGGCCAGCGCCAGACCAAACCCCGTAATAGGGCCAAAGACAGCCGCTGTTGCCACGATTAAAAGTGTGACGGGAACGAAGATCAGACCGCCCAGAATGTAGGAGGCGATAACGACGGGGATCGACCACGAAGATGTCTGAATATATTGGATATAGGTTTTAACATTCTCCGGACTAATCAGTTCAACCCCAGGGGTGTAACGCCAAAACAAGACCATCATCAATGCTGTCATTATCAGAAGGAAGGCCGCACTGACTCTCTTATGCGGAAAACCGGCCTTGTCATCGTGTTTGGAAAAATAGTTTGCAATCAGGGCGGACAAAGGCCTGTGTTTTGCGCCAGCGAAGGTTACAAGCTGAATAATACGGGCTTTTAAACTGATCGAATCGCGGATTTTGCGGAAATGCTGGGTGCTATGCGGCACATCCACCAAAAAATCATTAATCGGATGACCATTGTCTATCAGGGCCTGAATATCTTTTTTCTCCATGCCGGAATGTTCGCGGATAAGATCGTTCCTGAGGTCGGCAATCTGGGCGCGGTCTTTGGCGGTTTGGCCGATGATGGTCATATCGCATTCGGAATCCAGATCCATGGAACGGTCATTGATGTTCGCCGATCCTATCTGCAAATATTTGTCATCGACGATCATAACCTTGGCATGAACGTGGACGGCGCAATGTGTGTTCTTACCCTTGCTGATACTGTAAGTCATGGCAACGCGGTCCTTGACAGCGCCCTTCTCCAACACACGTCTGAACTTCACCCGTTTTGTCCACATAGCAACTTCTTCGGCCAGACCCTGCGGATCGCGCGAGCTATATATCAGAACGCGAAGGCGAGGGTTTTCCTTGAGACGTTTGTTGATCGCCCGCGCGATGTTGTTATTCGCCAGATACTGATTTTCGATATAGATGAAATGCTCCGCCGCCGCGATCTGGTCGTAATATAAATTTTCAATATGGCGTATAGCGGGTGTCTCCCCGATTGGCGGAAAGGTCAAGGATATGCCAACCTCCACATCCGAAAATTGTGGCGGATTTTTTTCCGGCCAAACATCGGGAATACCTTCGACATTATAGGGGTGGATGGGAATTGCCTCGTAATCGGTAGCAAGGAACCACCGCCTGCGCGCCAGTTCGGCTAACGCCTGCGCAGCGGGGCCGGATACCACCATCTGTACATCGTGATTGGGGGTGTATGGTCCGGCACCGCTCTTCTTGTCTTCTTCGAAATCATAACGGTGATGATTGTCGGGACAATGCATACGCCCGTCCCAGCGAACAACACCAACATCAAGACCGCCGCTATAGGCGATTTCATCATCGATCACGACAATCTTTTGGTGCTGGCTCGCCTGCATGGGAATAATACGGTCGAACCGGAAGTGGATGTTGGGGCACTCCTCTGCACGCCAGCGTGCCGCCGCAAGGAATTCCCGGTCACCCGCAAAGATAAAGGGGTGATCCCATTGGCTGATATAGATTTCGAATTCGGGGTTTTCACGCGCCTTTTTGGTAATCAGATCGTGCAAGGTAACAGGACAATCTTTTTTCGCCTCTTCCCCGCGAAGAAGGGGGATGCGGCCGTCGACATCCCATCCGAATAAAAATAAGGAGCGCTTCGCCTTGCAGATCCCCTCATGCAATGCGCGGTAATAATCTTCGGCATCGACAATCATGGAGGCGTGATTCGCTTTTTCAATCCGCCAGCAGTTTTTGTCAGGTTTTAGAATATGTTGGCTTTTCTCTGTCATGATGTGCTCCTCTTTGAGAACGCATCAGATGCCGCTTTGTTCCGTTTTATTGCGGGGCCGGAATTCCAAGATGTCCGAGAACACCCCGCGCCGCGCAGATGCCGCTCGCAAAACAGGCCTGAAGCAAATACCCGCCGGTCGGGGCCTCCCAATCCAGCATTTCTCCGGCGGCAAAAACACCGGGCATTTTCTTAAGCATCAAGCCATCGGTCAATTCATCCAGATGGATACCGCCGGCACTGGATATGGATTTCTCCATTGGAAAGGGGGCCTTTAGCACCAGAGGAAGTTGTTTGATGGCGCATGCCATGTCAGGCGCGGAAAAGGCAGCAACATCCGGATAAGATTCCCGTAAAAGATTGATCTCAAGCGGCGAAAAAGATAACGCCCCGCGCATAAAATTTGAAAAGCTCTTCTTGCCGCGCGGAACGGATATATTTCGGATAAGGTCCTGTTCGGTCATACTGGGACGCAAATCAATGGATATTTGCGCTTTTCCGTTTGCGACAATATCGTCACGAATATATGCGGAGAGAGCATAGATGGCACCACCTTCTACGCCGTGCTCATCGATCATGACCTCGCCTTTTACCTTGCGGTCACGATGCGTGATTGAAATAGTCTTTAGCGGCATGCCGGAGAACTGCGACTTGAAAATATCGCTCCACGCGCAGGTAAAACCGCAATTGGCCGGCTTCAGTTCGGCAACTTTAATATTCTTTCGTCGTAGAATATCAACCCATCCCCCATCGGATCCCAAGTTCGGCCAGGTGCCTCCGCCGAGCGCAAGCACGACTGCATCGGCCGCGATTTCGATATCTTCATTATCTTTGTTCTTAAGCTGTAATGCGCCTGTTTCGGTCCACCCTGTCCAGAACATACCATACTCAAAACGAACATCGAGGCTTTGCAACCGCCCTATCCAGGCGCGCAGCAGGGGGGATGCCTTTAAACTTTTCGGAAAGACGCGCCCGCTAGAACCCACAAATGTTTCCTCGCCCAGACCATGGCACCATTCACGCATGTCTTGCGGCCCAAAATTAAAGATCATCGGGGCAATTTTATATTGGGCCCTGTCGTAACGTCCTATAAATTGATCGATATCTTCGGAATGCGTGATATTGAGTCCGCCACGTCCGGCCAACAGAAATTTACGGGCAGGTGAGGATTTTCGCTCATAAATCGTGACGCGTACGCCGGCCCTTGCCAGCATCTCCGCTGCTATCAGACCGGCAGGCCCCGCCCCAATAATTGCCACATGCTTTTGTTGCACGTCTACCCCATTCAAAGATTGTCAATAAATCACGGCTCATGATAAACAAGACCATGGCCCAAAACGACAAAATTGATGAATTTATCGCACTTTTTGCCAAATCGCTGCAAGACGGCAGTTTTGTCAAGGCATCGCTCGGCCATTACACCGGAGAAGACAAAACCCTCAAGACCATTCTAATCCGTAAAGCCATTATCAAGCGTGAAGAAAAACTGTCTTTCACCTATCGGTACAAGACCAAAGACATCGCCAAAAACTATTCATTGGATGAAGGTACTTCCTTGATCGCTGAAAATCTGCGCGGCCCTTTCCAGATAGCCAATCTGTTTACAACCGCTTTCAATATGACACTGCAAAACGGTAAGTTGAAAAGATCAGACGCGACCGTCACTGAAACCGCCGACCCAACGCATGACCGCGTAAAGCATAGAGCGATCGATACTTCGGGAAAACACTATCTGCATGCCCTCAAGATCACGGATGATAAAGGCGTAGTATACAAGAGTGCGCAGGACAAGTTTCGCCAGATCAACAAGTATATCGAAATTATTGACGGGCTCATTGCGCATCTTCCCAAGGACAGATCGCTTCATATCGTCGATATGGGATCGGGCAAGGGATACCTGACCTTTGCCTTGTATGATCATATCGTTAGCAACCTGAAACAAACCTGTTCTGTTATCGGGGTCGAATATCGGCAGGATATGGTCGATCTGTGTAATAATATCGCCAAGGATTCAGGATTTGATGGGCTGTATTTTCAACAAGGTACAATCGAAGATTTTTCCGCCGACACCATTGATATCCTTATCGCGCTGCATGCCTGCGATACGGCAACCGATGACGCGATTGCCAAAGGTATCAAAGCGAATGCAGGGTTGATTGTTGTCGCCCCCTGTTGCCACAAACAAATTCGCCGCGAGATGGAAAAGGGCAAAACGCCAAAGGATATGGATTTTCTGTTACGACACGGCACCTTTATGGAGCGGCAAGCGGAAATGGCGACCGATGCGATGCGCGCTCTTATCCTTGAATCGGAAGGGTACAACACAAAGGCCTTCGAGTTTATTTCCGATGCACACACGCCGAAAAACGTCATGATTACCGCCATCAAGGGGAAAAAGCCCGCACAACAGAGGCAGGCCGCGCAAAAGCAATTCGATGACGCCAAAAAATTTCTAGGGATCGATCTTCACTATTTGGAAAAGGCCTTAGGCCGATAGCGGCGGGCGAATAGCGATCCCGTGATCGATCAATTCGCGTTTTAAATCGGGGATATATATAATTTTATCATGGAACACAGAGGCCGCAAGCGCACCGTCTGCGCCGGCCTTATCGAACAATTCCTTGAAATCATCAATTGATCCCGCGCCACCCGATGCAATAATAGGAATAGAAACGGCTTCGCGCAGCATAGCCATTTGTTCGATGTCATACCCTTTGCGCACGCCGTCCATATCCATGCAATTGAGGACAATTTCACCCGCGCCAAGATCTGCCACTTTCTTTGCCCAGGCGATTGTTTCACGCGTTGATTTCACCGTCTTGGTTTCATCGCCGGTGTATTGATAGACGGTCAGTTTGTTGCCTTCCCGCTTTGAATCGATACCGACCACCACGCACTGGCTGCCGAATGCTTCCGCCAGTTCGGTGATAAATTCAGGCCGTTCGAGGGCCGGAGAATTGATCGAAATTTTATCCGCCCCGAAATTCAGGATGCGTTTTGCATCATCTATTGTACGGATGCCGCCCGCGACAGTGAAGGGAATATCGATTTTCGCGCTGATCTGTTTGATCCAGTCCTTGTTCACAACACGGCCATCGCTGCTTGCCGTTATATCATAGAACACCAGTTCATCCGCCCCTTCATCGCGGTAACGCAGGGCAAGGTCGAACACATCGCCGATGATACGGTGGTTGCGGAATTTGACGCCCTTGACGACCACACCGTCTTTGACATCGAGGCAGGGAATAATACGGCGAGTCAGCATACGAGGTCCTCCGCCTTCATCTCGACAAAGTTTTTGATAATCTGCGCGCCAACGGGGCCCGATCGTTCAGGGTGAAATTGCCACCCCATAAAATTTCCTTTTGCCGCGATAGCGGTGAAATCATTGGAATAGGAGCAAACACCGACACTATAATCACCTACGGGGGCATGATAGCTGTTGGCGAAATAGAAATAATTTTCAGGATCAAGATTGTAGAATAGCGGGTGGTCTTTGATATTGCGCACCTTATTCCATCCCATATGCGGAACGGCCATGCCGGGCGCATCTTTGAATCGCCGGACCGGCGCATCGAAGATGCCAAGGGTTTTGACATTGCCCTCTTCCGATTCCCGGAAAAGGAGTTGCATACCAACACAAATGCCAATGACGGGCTGCGTTAAGGAACGAATGACCTCTTGTAGACCATGTCCTTCGATCGTGCGCATGGCATCTGCCGCAGCGCCAACACCGGGGAGCAGAACCTTGTCTGCCGAACGGATCACATCGGCATCCGATGTAAACACCGGATGGACGCCCAGTCGTTCAAAGGCCGAGAGAACCGAAGTTATGTTGGCGCCGCCACTATCTATTACCGCTATCATGGAAAAAAGCTTAGCCGGAAGCGGCGCAAATTATCAAGCCATTTCGAAGGATTGCGTTCCTACAACCGAAACCGGATGACGCGGCGGTAATGCATCAAACACCCCATTCCATCCTTTTTCCTTCACCTGCTCATACAGGCCTTTCAGGCTGTATTCTTGTCCTTTTCCTTTGACGCGCGTCAGGGAATCCATCACATCGAAGAAATTCTCATCCTGCCATGTCCGACGTTCCAACGTTTTTAGATCTGTAGCGGACCAATCGAGGCCATCGCGTTCCGCCCATTTATAAAGAAGTTTGATCGAAAGCCATGATAATTCATCTTTGCTCTGCCCTGACAAATTTGGCGTCCTTTGTGATACCTGATGATCGGCGCTCACACCATTCGCCTGCGCAATCACGCCCATATGGATTTTGTGCTGGGCAATCGGCCAGCGGTTATAGGTCATACGGACTTTGTTATAGAGCGTATCGTCATCAATCCCTTCAAAGAGCGGATCTTTCTGACAGGTTTCAAACACTTCGAACGCATTGAGGCGGCGCGCGCCGACAAGCGTATCAATCCGGTCATGTAGTTGCGCATTGGATATCCGGCTCATTTCCGGATACGTCCGTTGCAATGAATCTTCATCCGTTTGCACCACTTCTCCATTGGGCCCGAGCGGCATCAATCCAGCCGATGGGACCTCATTCAAAACCTTACCAAGCGCCCGCACCGGCGGCATGACATTTTGCAATCCGTGTTTATGCAGATAGCGCATGACATTCAATTCATAATGTTTTTCCAGATGGGCGTTGAGTCCGATATTGCCGGAATGTTCATCCCCGCCGACGGTTGTATAACCATTGCGGATTTCGTCGAGGTTCGGGTTTGCCACCGGCACCTTTCTTTCCATCTGCGCGTAGGCGCGGACGATCACCATACGCAGCCATGCCTGCATATTTTCATACACGGTACCGTCGGATGCCGTGATCAGACGATCAATAACCGGGTATTTTTCCTGAAGATTTTTCCCCATTGCTTCAATTTCACTAGCGGGCAATATATTCGGATTGGCATGCAGATAGGCCGTGATATCCTCGATAAATTCCTGTTTCTGGCTTTCCGGAATTTTTTGAGAATCAGGCACTGCATAAATCACGGCCAGCATATTAAAGGCGTCCTGAATATTGCGGCTTTCGAATTTTCCGCCGATCCCTGCAATCTCTTTACCGGTTTCCACATCTATTCCGCCGTTCATCAGATAGTCGGCGGCTATATAACTGCTCTTGGCATTGTTGCCTGTTCCCAGATAAACGCAGGTGAGCATTTTATCGATGCAGAATTTGATGGCCGCCTCTTCACTTAGGGACATTGCCTCTTTGACGAAGGGGAGCTTTAATTCGCGGCAAAATTGTTCCACGCCCAGTTCGTGGATTCCAATATGAACCATAGCCGCTGTCAGAACAGAATTGTAGGCTGAGTCAGCGCCGCCGCTGAGTGCCTCCATTACACCTTTGCCACCTGTTTTACGAAGATAATCGAATAACCAGAGCGCACTGTTGCGTACTTCCTCTTCGAAATGACGATCCGGGTTTTCGGGCATGTCCCACGCCGTATCGGGATTTTTGCGCCATGGCATGATACTCACATCTGTTACATCATGATCTTTAAACGCATGAGCAAACGCGACATGTTCCTTGCCGCGTTTTTCTTCGGGCACGGATTTGATATTGAATGCCGATGTTGTTGTGGCGACACGCGTGAAATTAATCCGGCTGCCGAAGGAGCGAATATCGGCCCCCTGCACCACCATGCGGTTACCGTATTGCGAAAAGGTTGAACCGCTCGACCCCAGACCATCCGTATCCACGACTGTCCCGAAATATTTCGCGGCAAGTTTGTTGAGGTGGATATGCGCATCGACCTTGTCCCGCGCTGGCGGACTGGCGTTCGATATGAGGAGAATGGATCCATCCTTGTCACCGATATAACGGGCCATCGATGGAATGATGTTATCACGGTCATAACGGGAATCATCATGCGGGTATCCATCATAGCGTGTCGCCACCCATTTGGTCTCGCATATCGCCTGCGACAGATAGAATGCCTTTTCATCGCTGCCCGTCACAAGAAAAACAGGACAGCCGAACGGCACGGTTCTGGTTTCATCAATGGCAACAGGAATGGTTCCAAACACGCCGCCAATCCGGTTCGCCGCCGCAACATTCCATTCATTGAAATAACGCCCTTCATATCCGCGTCCATCGTTATACAGATTCGTTTTGGCGTTCATTCCGATGATTGAACCACCTGTTAAAATCGTCTGGACGTTGAATGGTTTATTGAGGCGGTCATAGAACGGGTCTTTCACCCGTTCAAAATCCGCATCCATCGGTCCATCGAGTTCACGGTTTTGAATGCGCCATGGATGGCCGATGGAAATAATCAAATTCGGATCGAGCGCCTTGGCATAGGCCGCCACATCGTCGAGCGCCGCCAGAATACGGTTGTTATCCGACTTTTGAAAATCATCGCCGGAATCATATCCAACAAGCGTCATTTCTTCGAGGGCGAGAATATCACTGTTTTGTGCCACGGCTTCGTCAATGGCTGCGTATATATTGGCCATGTTGCGCGGCCAGTCGAATGATGTTTGATTGAGTGATGCCTGCGTCACGCGCAAGGCTATAGTGTTGTTTTCCATGATCGAAAACTCCCTGTTCAAGTTTTTTTAAATTTCTTGTTAGAGGCCGAGCGACGCTTTTAGTTCTGCGGCTTGTACGATTTTGCCGCCAAGACTTTCTATTTTCGCATATTGTGATTTTTCACCGTCAGCACTGATCGAACGCGCCGCGTCTTGGACAACCGTGACGTTGAATCCTTCGCT
Source organism: uncultured Alphaproteobacteria bacterium (assembly GCA_946481075.1). The sequence continues at coordinate 85,434 of CAMLMC010000003.1, read as the reverse complement.
CAATCCATCAAGGGCGGTAAAGGCAACGCAATAATCACCGGCGAGGCCCATGACAACAATGTTTGAAATGCCCTTTTCTTCCAATGTTTGCGTCAATGTTTTTCCACCTGAAAAGACAGGTGATGATTTGTGGTCGTTTTCAAAGAATGCGGAATAGGAATCGACATTCCTATTCGTGCCTTTCTGAATGATAAGATCTGTGTCTTTCACAATCAGGTCATTATGGAAGTCCGCGCCTGTCGTTCCCTGAACGCAATGATCGGGCCAGAGCATTTGCGGGCCATAGGGCATATCAATTTCCGTGAATGCCTTTACGCCGTCATGGCTACTGGCAAAAGAAGAATGTCCAGCAGGGTGATAATCCTTTGTTACCACCACTGTTTCGAAATGATCACGCAGGGAATTGATGATCGGGACAATTTCATCGCCGCCAGCCACGGCCAGTGCGCCGCCCGGACAAAAGTCATTCTGCACATCGACGATAATCAGTGCCGTATCTTTGTTTGCCTTCCATGTTGTCATTCAAACCTCCTTATTTCTTTATTATTATGCTGCCAGATTGGCTGCGATATTCGCCTCTACCGGGCTTCCTGTTTTGAATAATTCGCGCGCCATCGTTTCCTGACGCTTGAGCAAGCTCGGCTCTACACCAATCACCAGTTCATGCGGATTAAGGCGGCGTTTGTGCGTGGGATCGAGCATTGCCAGATGTTTCAACGCCCTATCACGCGCAATATGAACCGTTTCAATATCCCCGACCAGTTCGCCTCCTTCGAAGAATTTCTGTAAGGGGCGGTAGGCGCGCGTACCTTCGTTAAAGGTGCGGATAATCGTGTTGTTCTTACGGTTGACCGATTCAACCGCTTTGTTCAGAACAGCCGAAAAAGGATCTTTGCCATCGCCGGCGGTGAGAGGATCAACCGACCATTCCGGATAGATCGTCCCGCCGTCAAAATAAAGTTTTCCATTTTCAACTTTCAAATAGCGCAGCAAATCAAGCTCACCCGGATAAGTCATCTTGACGGCATCTTCCGACAGTTTAATCAGATCGCGGATTTTCTCACGCATGTCAGGCAACAACACCGTTGCCCCCGATCGTACGGCTTTCTTCAATTTCATGATGTCGTCATGGCTAAGCTTTTCATCATAAATATTGGCAACCTTATACACGCCGCCGAGCGCAGGTTGTTCTGATACCGTCGCGGCGGATGTTCCCACAGCATATGTATCTATAGGCGCACCCTGTATTTCCAGCGATTCAATCGTACTGGCGTCCAGGCCGTTCGAGACAATGATTTTTGCTTTGGTGAATCCCGCCTTATCCAAAATTTTGCGTGATTCCTTCGACAGATACGCAAGATCGCCGGAATCAAGGCGAATACCCGATAGTTTTATGCCGCCATCCTGACACGCTTTTACCGCGCGCTTGACACCTTCCAGTGTGTTGTAGGTATCGACAAGAAAAACGCCCAGATACGGATTGTGCTTGGCCCATTTCACAAAGGCATCCAGCTCATCGTCATGCACCATGACATAGGCATGAGCCATGGTTCCGATCGTTGGAATGTCGTAGTTCGTTTCGGCCCAGCAGTTGGAACTGGAATCCATACCCCCGATATAGGTGCCGCGGGTTGAGGAAAGGCCCCCCACTGCCTGCGCCCGACGCAGGCCGAATTCAACGACAGGTTTTCCATTCGCCAGCGTTTTGAGCATCGAGGCATAGGTTGCAAAATTCGATTGCGAATTCATCGCGTTCAAAATGGCGGTTTCAACGGCAAGACATTGCCACAGCGGACCGGTTATTTTATAAATCGGCTCCATCGGAAAGGCGATTTCGCCTTCCGGCATCGCCTCGATCGTCAGTTCAAGCTTTGCATTCTTCAGCATATCCAGGAATTCTCGGCGAAAGACTTTCACCTCTTTTCCTGTATTAGGATCCTTCACCGTTTTCCTTTCAAGGCGACGAATATCGCGGTCCGTGAATGTCCAGTTTTTATCGAGCCATTCAAAAACAATATTCTGTCCGGCCGTCACAAGATACGCGCCCTTATACGGCATGGAACGGACGAAAGCGTTAAAGCTTGCCTGTTGATTGTGCATGCCTTCGAAATACAGTGCCTGCGCCATGGTCAGTTCATAAAGGTCGGTCCACATCGCGCTTGGGCTTGCAAGCGGTTCTTCGTAATCGTCGTCACGGCCGATATAAGGCATAGAGGTTTCTCCTTGTTCATGGTTTTATTATAATTTTTTATTTTTGGATAGTTCTAAGGCTTATAAAATATGCGCCAACACCTGTACGGATGGAGGGCGGGAAAGCAGCAAGCGCAGGGGCGGGCCGCTATCCTTCTCGATATGGATATGGTTAATCGGATTGGCAAGATCTGCGGAAATCTTCATTCCGTCATATTGCACGCGCACAGGCCGTTTTTCCGTTTCGAGGAATGTCAGCTCAACCGATATATCGTCATTCAGGACCGCCGAAGAAAACAACCCCTTTGGCCCCCGCAAACCTTTCCCGGTCATCACGATCGACGCGCTCCGCAAATCGGCAATGGCACCACCGTACAATATGTTCATCGCACTCGATCCATAGGGCGTGGACACGATCAAGCCGCCGCCCTCGATTGTGCCGGAGGCGATGGTCACACCGCCTTCCGTAACGGCAAGCCGTGCCTTCATGGTCTGATCGCTATGTTCCCCCTGGCTTTGCCCGGGGACGATTTCGTTGAATCCGCGTATGGTTGTAACCGCACCATTGTCAAAAAAGACGTTACCACGCAGGGGAGATAGACAATATTCCTGCGCGGTAACAAGTGCAGAGAGCAAACGGCCAGACGTGTTGATGCCTCGATGAAGCCAATAACCAAGACTGGCACTGATCGGCGGAACAATACCGAAAATTCTTTGTGAGGATGCCGCGCGATGAAAGGCATGGAGCATACTGCCATCACCGCCGACGGGGATGATAATGTCCGCCTCTTGCAACGGGACATTTCCCAGACTTTCTATGAAAGGTTTTACGAAATTTCCAATCGAATCGTTTTTTGGATCAAAGGTAAAATGAAACTTGTCACTCATGTATCCTTTACCTCCGCGTCTTGTTTCAACAAGAACACGGAAATCATTTCAGGCATAATGAGGTGTGACCTTCGAGCCAAGATCATGAAAAACTTCCCTGTTGCAATATTATTATTTTTTATTTGGTTTCTAATCTCCCTTTTTACATGATTCATTTTTTATCGTCAATAAAAATTGTAGACAACCAACCTTTTTTTATGATGAGATAAACAAACATCATAAAATCAGAAAAAATTTAAAAAACAGGGACGAATGAAAAAAATCGCGCTTTTTGGCGGATCGTTCAATCCGCCTCATGACGGTCACTTTCAGGCCATGGAACACATCTATAAGGAACTGAACGTCGACGAAGTCTGGATGATGTATTCCATCAACTGGCAAAAAGATCCCGGAAGATACGCTCCCTTGGGGCACCGGATGGAAATGGGTTACATCATGAAATCTTTTTATCCCGATACGCCGGTGATACCGACGGATATTGAAGAAGAACTAGGCACCCATATAACATACGAAGTGTTGATGAAATTAATGTCGCGGTTCCCTGACCATCAATTTATATGGGTGATGGGCAGCGATAATCTTGCCAGTTTTCACACATGGGAACATGCGGACGATATCATCGAAAACTTTCCCGTGGCGGTCATCGATAGAACGCCCTATGAATCAAACGCCTTGCATAGCCCAACGGCCCTGACCTATCCGCATTTACGGGCAGGCACCGCCAAAGATTTGCTGGATGCAGGTCACGGGTGGTGCATGATAGAAGGGCCGCAGATTGAAATTTCATCAAGCCATCTTTTAAAGGAACTGAAACAGGGCCGCACACACTTCCACGGCGCGTTCCAGCATGTCGCGAATTATATCAGGGAGAATAATCTTTACGGCATTGGCACGGCAGAACCGGGAGTATCGCCAGCTCCGCTCTTTACCTAAGCGCGTCTCTGGCCTGCCAGTAATCGCGCACTATCTCGCGTATGATATCACCGGCGGGAAGAATCGTATCAATCATCCCGGCCCCCTGCCCCGCGCTCCATACCTGTTTCCAGGTGGTGCCCTGCGCGGCTTCTTGCAATCTCTTGTTGCCTGTGGCGTAGCGCATCATTTTCATCAGCCTGGATGTATAACGATTGGCGCGCAGGAATTTTTCAAACGGCGAAAGATGAAGGCCGACTTTCCGGATATAATCCGTATTGATGACGGAGGCCGGCGTACCGGAAATGCGTGATGTCAGGACAATATCCTCGGGTTTTGAAGATAGGATCGCGTTTTTATAATCATCCGTAGCAGGCGATTCGGTGCTGGCAATAAACCGGGTACCGATTTGCACTCCGTCCGCGCCAAGCACCAATGCCGCCAGCATTTGCTTGCCGTTCACAATACCGCCCGCGGCAATCACGGGGATCTTTAAATGCGCTTTCAGATGCGGGATCAGAACCATCGGTGATAGCGGTCCCGCATGGCCGCCCGCCCCGGCGGATACCGCCACGACGCCATCGCAACCCAGAGCCTGCACCTTCAGGGCGTGGTCGAGATTGGTCACGTCACAAAACACTTTCCCGCCATAACCATGAACTGCGGCAATCACATCTTTGGGATTGCCCAGCGACGTAATCACCATAGGCACCTTGTGTTTGACCAGAACCCGAATATCCTCCTCAACACGTGGATTGGCTCGGTTAACGATAATATTGACGACATAGGGCCTGTCCGTTCTTGCAGCAATTTCCCCAAGAGCCGTATCGAATTCCGACGATGTCCGCCAGTTGAGCGATGGCGTGCCGCCAATCCCGCCGGCATTGCTGGCCGCGGCCACAAGTTCGACATTGCTGATCAGAAACATGGGGGCGGCAATAAGCGGGTAATCACATCCGATTAAGTCCGTCAAAGCCGTTTTGATAGGGGCCAGATCATTCATAGACAAAGTATGGTCATAAAATCCGGCTTCGTCCAGACCTTCATACCATCTTCAACAACGCCTGCGGATATGCTAGCTAAAGATCATGTTGCACAATGAAATCAATCCGGACTGGCAGGAATTTCTAAAACCGGAATTTTCCAAACCTTATATGCGAAAACTTCAGGCCTTTTTGCAGTTCGAAGAACAAAACGGACAAATCATCTATCCGGCGGCCACCGACATTTTCAATGCGTTGAATACAACCCCGTTCGACAATGTTCGTGTCGTTATTCTGGGGCAGGACCCCTATCACGGTGAAGGTCAGGCCCATGGTCTTTCTTTTTCGGTGCGTAGCGGCGTCCGCTTACCGCCCAGCCTGCGTAACATCTACAAGGAAATCGAAATGGAATTTGGCACGAAGATGCCAAAGGATGGCGACCTCACCGGATGGGCGAAACAGGGCGTTCTGCTATTGAATGCAACATTGACGGTGCGGCAGGCGGCCGCAGGGTCCCACCAAAAAAAAGGGTGGGAAGAATTCACGGATGCGATCATTCACGCCATTAATCAAAGACGGGAACACGTTGTTTTCATGCTGTGGGGATCCTATGCACAGAAAAAAGGCGCTTTTATCGACCGTACGAAACATTGCGTGCTCGAATCCGTGCACCCATCGCCCCTGTCCGCCCATCGCGGGTTTTTAGGGTGCGGCCATTTTAAGAAAGCGAATGAATATTTAAGCATCCATGGCCGCACGCCCATTCAATGGGACAATTTGTCTGTTTAAGCCGCGATCGGGGTTTTCTCTAAGAAAAAAGACCGGATCTCGTCAATCACATCCTTTGGATTTTTCAGCGTATGGACGCGCGCGCGGAATGCGTCGGAGCCATCCATATCCGCGCAATACCACCCGATATGTTTGCGCGCGATAATATTGCCCTGATGCGGTCCGTAATGATCGATCATCGCGTTATAATGCCCCTCGACAATTACGGCGATATCGGATGAGGGCGGCGATGGAGACAATATTCCCGTTTCCAGATAATCCATGATCTGACGTACAAGCCAGGGGCGCCCGTAAGTCCCGCGTCCCACCATCACGCCATCGGCACCAGACAGGGTTATGGCCTTTACCGCGTCTTGTGGCGTGCGGATGTCCCCGTTTACTATCACAGGAACCCTCACCGCTTCCTTGACCTTACGCACTTGGTTCCAATCGGCAGAACCGTTATATAGCTGGCACCGCGTGCGACCGTGGACTGTAATCATTTGAATGCCAACATCTTCGGCCTTCATGGCAAGCGATGGCGCGTTGAGGTTTGTTTCATCCCAGCCAAGGCGCATCTTAACCGTCACCGGAATGTCGACGGCCTTCACGACCGCATCCATGATACGGGTCGCCAAATCTTCATCGCGCATCAGGGCAGAACCCGCAAAATTATTGACGACTTTTTTGACAGGGCATCCGAAGTTGATATCGATGATGGCGGCCCCATGGTCCGCATGAATTTTCGCGGCTTCGGCCACCAGATCCGGTTCGCATCCCGCAAGCTGGACCGCCATCGGAAACTCGCTTGCGTAATCCATTACACAGGATTGCGGGTGACGGCGGAATTGTTCGATCATGGGGCGGCTCGCGATCATCTCGGAAAAGACCAGCCCCGCGCCATAATGGCGGACAAGGCGGCGAAACGGCAAATCCGTTACCCCGGACATCGGCGCCAAAAAGACAGGCGTTTCGATTCTAACTGGTCCTATTGATAATCCCATGGCCCTACATATCAAGGAAGAACGAATTATGCAATAAATCCGCCCTTTACGGATGTGCCCTGTTTGTTATCATTCTGGGCAACAAAGGATATCCATGGATTCAATCACCCAGTTTGTTTTAGGCTCTTCCATCGCAACCGCTGTTCTGGGCAAACGCACCCCGATTTGGCAATCGGTTCTGATCGGCGGGGCCATCGCCACCTTGCCGGACCTTGACGCGTTCATCGACCATGGCGATCCGATCCGCAACATGACCTATCACCGCGGAGAAACCCATGCCTTCTTTTATCAAACCCTTGCAACGCCTTTGATCGGGTGGATAGCCTCACGCCTGCCATCGCAGCGCTGTCATTTCAAACCATGGCTTCTTGCCACGTGGCTTATCCTCATCACCCACGCGATTCTGGATCTGATGACCGTTTACGGCACACAGATATTGATTCCGTTCGTAAACAAGGCCTATGCGGTGGGATCCATTTTCATTATCGATCCGCTTTATACCCTGCCACTGATCTTCGGACTCATCGCAACCGGAATTGCAAGATCGGACAAACGGTACCGTTGGAACCACGCGGCATTGATGTTTAGCACACTATACCTTGTCTGGTCGGTTGGCATGCAAGCCCATGTCCGCGCAGTTGCGAAAGATTCATTGCTCGCCGCCAATATCCGTTCTGAAAAAATTCTGGTAACGCCAACGGCCTTCAACACCGTTTTGTGGCGCGTGATGGCAATGACCGAAGATGGGTATGCCGAAGGATTTTATTCACCGTTCGATGAGAATGCCGGCATTGCCTTCCATTCCTACTCGAGCGACCGCGCCCTGCACGAGGAATGGAGCGATGATTGGTATGTCCGGCGAATGGAATGGTTTACGCAGGGGTTTATCAAGATGAACATGGTTGATGGAAAACCTGTCCTAAGCGATCTTCGCATGGGGCAGGAGCCGTTTTACAGTTTCAATTTCGTTTTGTCCCGTGATTCAAAGCCTGAACATTATCGAAGCCGGCCCGACATCAACCTTGTCCTGGCATGGATCTGGCAACGCCTGAAGGGTGATCCGCAGAGACTGCAGGATTTCCTATCCTCTGCGCGCACAATAGAGGGCAAGCAAGGATAAAAGCCCAAAGATCAGAAATCCGGAAACAATCGGAACCAATGTCCCGTTATAAAGCTGCCCGATTGTGGAGCCAATGGCCCACGACATCACGGACGAAGTCGCGCCAATAATCGCGGATGCCATACCGGCGATATGCCCCATCGGCTCCATCGCCAGGGCGTTCAGGTTTCCAAAGACCAATCCAAAGCAGAAGAAGAGAAACGCGGCATAAACCAAAAACATCCAAAGGGTAATTTCATCCGTGATAAAATGGGCGGCCAGAAAAACAACGGAGGCCACAACGATCACAGCAAAGGACCGCACGCATATATAAAACATGCCATACTTGACGACAAAGCGGGAATTCAAAAGAGACGCGCTTCCCAATACCAAGGCAAGCGCCCCGAAATAAAGGCTGAACGCTTCGCCTACACCAAACTGGTCCTGAAATATCTGCTGTGAGGATGTGAGATAACCCATGAAACTACCAAAACAGATGCCCATGCATATCGTATAGAAAAACGTGCCACGGTTGCCGACGACTTCCTTGAACCCATGAATAAAATTCACAAATGTAAAGGGAATGCGGTGTTCGGGCGGAAGCGTTTCTTCCTGACGAAGAAACACCCATAGCGCAACGGTTATGGCATATATGATATATAGGACGAAAATATAACGCCACGATGCATACAGCATGATGGCCTGGCCAAGACTGGGCGCGATGGCAGGCACCAGAATAAAGATCATCATCACAACGGACATGATTTTGGCCATTTGTCTGCCGGAAAATTTATCGCGGACAATCGATATCGCGGAAATATAGGGTCCTGAGACGCCTACCCCTTGTATAAAGCGCCCGACAAGCATCGTCGTCAGATCCTGCGCGACATAACAAACAACGCTTCCAATCAGATAAAACGCTATGCCGAGGAAAAGAGCTTTCTTCCGCCCAAGCGCATCGGAAAGCGGGCCGCAAAAAAGTTGCCCCAGCGCCATACCAGCAAAAATAAAACCGATCAGATATTGGGCATGATTGGGGTTGGTGAGTTGCAGGTCCCCGACAACAACGCCAAGCGCGGGCAAAAGGGCATCGATCGATATGGCCACAACCGACATCATGGAGGCCATCAGGACAATAAATTCTTTGGTATGGCCTGAGGGCGCGGATGTGTCGGATGACATGAAACACCTATGGTTTATGAAAAGAAAAGTTGGACACAGCCCAAGATATGGAGGCGAAAGATATATGGCGGACGAGGGGGGATTCGAACCCCCGATACGCTTTTGGCGTATACACACTTTCCAGGCGTGCGCATTCAACCACTCTGCCACCCGTCCTTATTCGCAAAAGTCCGGCGGACCTTATCTAAAAAGGATTCAAAGTTCAAGCCTTCAATCGTACGTCTTTCCGGCATGGGGTCGCGGGGGACAGATTTCCATAGGGGACGCTTCGGTTCTTGGCGGATAAGGCCATATGTGATTGAATGAAAAGGAGCCTGATTCTCTCGGGCTGGCTTGTCGTTCTTCATCAATCTGGAAAGCCTCATCATGGGTGGAACCGCTAAACTCTGGCTCTTTATATTGCTTTTGCCCTTTTTTGCGGCGATAGGACACGACTTTTACGTAAATTATATGGCCGATCCGCAGAAAAAAGCCCGGCTGGAAGCTTTGGATATTGACCCCGAGGCTTATCAGATCAGCGATGCCGGCTATTTGCTGGTCACCCACGCCCCTTCACTTTATGAAAATATGCGAACCACGATGGGCGAGGAAAGCTGGAAAACTTATATGGACCCGGTTTTACAGCAATACACTTTCGTGCTTGCGCTTATACCGCCCGCTCTTTTTATCGTTTATCTCATGATGGCCTGGATAACCGGCCTCCCGCCTTATCGCGGACAGCGCTTGGGCAAACCAATCAATATCTCCAACAAATATGACGGCGTTTTCAAGGATCATGACAAGGAGAACCGGCTGAAATACAAGCGCCGCTAATGACGGCCGCTATTGGACAATTCGTCCATCAGCGACGCAAGCAACGCAAGATCCTCTTCCGTCGACAGGCGGTGGTCTCCATCGGGCCGCAAATACACCTGCTTGTTGGTGCTCGTCAGGGCATCGGCAATTTTCTGGGCAGTTTCGAAGGGTACGTCCGCATCCTTCATTCCTTGCATGAGACGTACAGGCGCGTTTATAGGAATGGGGCGGTCAAGCAGGCATACACTCTCACCGTCATCCAGAAATTTTTGTGTAATCGGATAAGGCTCGCCATACTCACTCTCGATCTCTATAACCCCCTGACGGGACAATGTTTCCCGTTGCTGGGGGGTGAGGCCGTCCCTGATCCAGCGCGTAAAATCCGGCGCGGCGGCAAGGCCGATAAAACCGGCAAGACGGCTTTGGTTTTGAAGCGCCGCATGCAGGCCGATCCATCCGCCCATTGATGAGCCAATGATGATGATCCGGCCTTTTGTCCTCAGCGCAATCATATCCAGCGCGTCTTCAAGCCACTGGCTTACCGTGCCATTCCGGAATTCACCATCGGAACGTCCATGCCCGCTGTAATCAAAGCGAAGATAGGCCTGCCCGCGCCGTTCACATTCCTGTGCCAGAAATTCGGCCTTGGTTCCCATCATATCCGACCGGAAACCATGGAGAAAGACAACCATTGGCAATGAAGGATTGAATCCAGGCTGATAGAGATAGGCAAGGCCGGGCTTACCGCCCCGTTCTAAAAAGATAACAGACATTTTCGACCCGCTTCCTTTTTCTTTTTGTCTGGGACTCTCAGGTTGTGCTAATTCTTATGCCGCATTGATGTCAGGATAAGCCATGCAAGCCATGATCAATAGTATACTTCGCAAAAATTCTGTCCAGCAGAAGACACCTGTGGTGATGCAGGTTATTCCATCGCTTGGTGCGGGCGGGGCAGAGCAAGGATGCATCGATGTTGCCGCGGAACTCGTAAGGTCAGGCGCAACATCAATAGTCGTCAGCAATGGCGGCACGCGCATTCCCGAATTGCTGCGCGGCGGAAGCATCCATATCGATCTTCCGGTTCATAGCAAAAACCCTCTCATCATGTGGAAGAATATCGGACGGCTACGAAGACTGATCAAAAAACACAATGTTGATATTGTTCATGCCCGATCCCGCGCCCCGGCATGGTCGGCATGGAAGGCATGCGCCGGCACCTCTGCGAAATTCATGACGACATGTCACGCGCCTTTCAATATATCGGGCAATGTAAAACGTTTTTACAATTCATCCATCGCAAAGGGTGAACGCGTTATTGCGATATCAAACTACGTGAAAGACTACCTCCTTAAAAATTACCAGATCGACGAAAAGAACATTCGCGTTATTCACCGCGGCGTGGCCCTGGAGAAATTCCATCCATCCAGCGTAGCGCCTCTCCATCTGATCAAACTTTCGAATGAATGGCGCCTGCCTGATGGCTGCACCATCGTCATGATGCCTGGACGCATCACGCGCTGGAAAGGCCATCATGTTTTGATTGATGCCATTGCCAAACTGAACCGCGAGGATGTGTTCTGCGTTTTAATAGGCGATGATCAGGGCCGCACGGAATACCGTCAGGAACTGGAAGAAACCATCGCGGCAAAAAATCTGGAAGGCCGCGTGCGCATCATAGGTCATTGCAACGATATGCCGGCGGCTTATACACTGTCCACCGTTGTCGTGTCGGCCTCCACCGATCCCGAAGGATTTGGCCGCGTGCCGATCGAAGCACAGGCGATGGGACGCGCCATCGTTGCAACCAATCATGGCGGGGCGATGGAAACCGTGCTTGACGGCAAGACCGGCTGGCTTGTCCCGCCAAACGATTCCGAATCTATGGCCAAGGCCATTGCAGAAGCCCTCGATATGGACGGAACGGAAAGGGCCTTGATGGCCAACCGCGCCATGCAGCATGTGGCAAATCATTTCACCCGCGAGCACATGGTTGACGAAACCATGAATGTCTATGCCGAATTGCTGGGTGAAAAATACGGAACGATACCATCACCCGTGTCAAACCACGAAGCGATCCTGAAACAGGCCGCTGAGTAAGATGGCCGGTCATTCCATACTGGTTATCAAACTGGGCGCCCTTGGAGATTTTGTTCAAGCACTAGGACCTATGGCTGCCATCCGCAGGCACCACCCGGATGCACACATAACATTGCTTACGACCGCGCCTTTCCTGTCACTGGCCAAACAATCCGGATACTTCGATGATGTATGGATTGACGAGCGTCCGAAATTTTATCAGCTCGGCAAATGGCTACGCTTGCGGAACAGGATGAGGAATGCTGCATTTGATCGCATTTATGATCTTCAAAACAATGACCGCACACAGCTCTACTTTAACATCCTGCCCTCGCCGAAACCTTTTTGGGTAGGCATTGCAAAAGGCGCGGCCATACGCAACACGTCCCCGGATCGCACCGCTGGCTCTGGCTTTGAAGGCCATCGCCAAACATTAGGTCTTGCAGGAATCAGCCATATCACAATTGACCGCATGGAATGGATTACAGGACGTGATGATTTTCAGGGCATCAAAGAACCCTATGTCCTGATCGTGCCGGGATCGGCCCCGACGCGGCCGGAAAAAAGATGGCCTGCGGAAAATTATGCCGCGATTGCCCACAGGCTTCTTGGCAACAATATACAGCCTGTTCTTATCGGTACCGCTGCTGAACAAGATATAATTCGCGATATAATCGCCCTTTGTCCCGGCGCGCTCGATCTTTGCGGCAAGACATCCCTATTCGATATTGTCGCGCTGGCGCGGAAGGCGGAGGGCGCGATCGGGAACGACACAGGCCCGATGCATATGATTGCACCGACAGGAATTCCAACACTCGTTCTTTTTTCCAAACACAGCAATCCTGTGCGTCATGCGCCATGCGGCGATTCCGTCCATACGCTACAAAGCGATGATCTGAAAAATTTGGATACAGAAACCGTCTGGAAAAGCCTGAAGGACTATTCAGTCTGGGACGCGTAGATATTCTTTAGGCAACCTAGCAATTCAATCGCGGACTGGTCTTTGATCGAATAATAGATTGTCTGCGCTTCACGCCGTGTTTCTACGACATTGTCGCGGCGAAGCCGTGCCAGATGCTGTGACAGAGCTGATTGGCTAAGGCCAATAAATTCTTCCAGCTCGCCAACATTCTTTTCACCATTCGAAAGTATGCAGACAATCATCAGGCGCTTTTCGTTGGCGAGCGCCTTAAGCAAGGCAGAAGCCTTGTCGGATTGCTTTTGTAAATTGTTTAGATCCATCTCTGGCACACCCCCGTAGGTTGGCCTAAAAAATCAACTATAAGTAATAACGGTACACATTACTGTTTTTATACGCATACTGCAAAAAGTGCTTTATACCAAGATTATAACATAAGTACATTATAATATAGGTTGTATGCACTTACGCAATACATGACGTATTTTTTTGTAAGAATCAACGACTTTTAGGACACATGTCTTAAAAATCCCAAGCCGCATCAAACAATTATACTTCCTACCGTTTGGCGGGCAGGCGGCGAAGGATTTTTTGCGCAAGCGCGTCGGGCAAAACCGAAATGAACCAGGAGGCAAGATGGGTTGGCAAGGGGAAAGCTATTCGGCCGGTATTCTTGGCTAACCCTTTGGCAATTATGGCTGCCGCTTGTTCCGCTTCCATAAAAAATGGCATAGGGAAGTCATTCTGGTCGGTAATGCCGGACCGCACAAACCCGGGGCAAACGACATTGATCCGGACGCCGCTTTCTGCCAGTGCGCCTCTCAACGCCTCCCCGTAAAAACGGACTGCTCCTTTGGAGGCGCTATAGGCCGGGGCGCCGCTCATCCCGCGAAAACCGGCAAGAGAACTGATCATGGCAATCTGCCCCTCCCGTCTTTCTTCAAACCGGGGCAGTATAGGGCCAATCGTGTTGAGAACGCCGTAGAGATTAATATCGAAAATCTGGCGGATCTGTTCAGGCCGCTCACTGCTGCCCCATGTCCCCGTCCCGCCGGATATGCCGGCATTGGCGATCACAAGGTCGAGGCGGCGGAGATCATCTATCCGTTTTATCCACGCCTCCATTCCGCCCCGATCGGTAACACAGACTATTTCGGTCGCAACTTCGGCGCCTTTTTGCCTGCAGAGGGTGGCGACACCCTCCAGCCGATCCGCATTTCTGCCTGACAGCGCCAGAAAAGTGCCTGGCCCCGCATAATGAAGGGCGAGGGCGCGGCCGATCCCGCTGGAGGCACCGGTAATCAGGATAGATTTTGGTGTTTTTGTTGAATGAGACATGGGATAAACCTATCATCCCGCTACAAAAATTCAAATGCGGGCTTTCACGGTCCGGCAAGGCCCGTTAAAATGGGTCAACCTATTCGAGTAAGAGTTAGACAATGGAAATGACGTCCCTGCAACGCCGCGGCCTTATGTTTGTTTTATCCTCCCCTTCGGGAGCAGGGAAAACCACAATCACGCGCGCGCTCTTGAAAAACAATCCGGATCTGGTCATTTCGATTTCCGCCACGACACGCCCGCGCCGCCCGGGAGAAATTGACGGACAGGATTATTATTTTGTCGATATTCCCGAATTCAACGCAATGGTCGATAACCGCGAGATGCTGGAACACGCCAAGGTGTTCGGCAATTATTACGGCACACCGCGCCAGCCGGTCGAAGAGGCGCTGCAACGCGGACAGGATGTGATCTTCGACATAGACTGGCAGGGCACGCAACAACTGCGCGAAATAGCCCGTGATGACCTCGTCACCGTTTTCATTCTGCCTCCCGGTGCGAAGGAACTGGAACGCCGCCTTCGTTCACGGGCACAAGACAATGAAGAAACCATTCGTCACCGCATGGACAAGGCGGCGGATGAAATGACCCACTATTCCGAATATGATTACGTCCTGATCAACAACAATATCGAAGTGGCCATCCAGCAGGCCCAACTGATTCTTGATGCCGAACGCCTGAAACGTCACCGCATGAGCGGTCTTTCGGACTTCGTGCGCGGATTGAAAGACGGCCTCTGATCAGGCTTGTTCGATCTCCAGCGCCAACCTCACATAATCATCGACGCCTAATTCTTCTGCCCGCGCATCGGGACGAAGTCTGCATTGTTCAATTTGCGGCAAATATTCTTTCAAACTACCGCGGATCATTTTGCGGCGCTGCCCAAAGGCCATCGCGGTCAGTTTCTCGACTGTTTCAAATTTCGGCTGGGGGCTTTCGAATTTACGCGGCGCCAACCTCACAATCGAGGATGTCACCTTCGGCGGCGGTGTAAAGGCCGACGCCGGAACATCGAAGGCGAGCTTACATTCACAAAGCCATTGCGAAATGATCGATAAACGTCCATAGGCCTTGTCACCTACCTTGGCACAAATACGTTGCGCCACTTCCTTCTGGAACATCAAAACCATTTCCGCATAACGGTCCGGCGCATGATAGATCTGTTCAAGCCATCCGGTCAGCAGGGGCGTTGCTATATTATAGGGAAGGTTCGCAATAATAATATAAGGGCCAGATGCGCCCTGCGCCGCCGCAACCTCTGTCAAATCGGTTACCAGCGCGTCTTCCTGTATCAGCGTCAATCGCCCGCCTGCCGCATCCACCAATGACTGGAGGGCGGCAATCGCCCGCGGATCATATTCCACCGCGATCAGTTTTTTGGCACCCGACAAAAGAATGGCACGCGTCAAACCACCGGGACCGGGGCCTATCTCAAACACCGTCGCACCATGTATATTCTTGGCGGTTTTGGCAATCTTGCTGGTGAGATTAAGATCGAGCAGAAAATTCTGTCCAAGTTTCTTTTCGGCACGCAGGCCGTTTTCACGGATAACATCGCGAAGCGGTGGCAGCCCGGCGATCGGATCATCCGGATCAGACACGACGGTCTATAAAAGCAGATGTTTTCAGATCAAGCAGTGCCTTTTGCTGCACACGGTCAAGGCGTTCAAACCCGATCTGGTTGGTCAGTTCTTCACGCGGAGGAATGGATTCTTCGGTGAGCGTGCGCTTCTTTTGCAGCGCAAGAATATAGATTCCGCCGGATGTGCGGATGGGGTTACTGATCGAACCCTCTTCCATCCCGACCAAAACCTTATCAAGCGCAGGCTCCAGGTGCCCTTGCTGGATCCATCCGATATTGCCGCCGTTTTCGGCGCCGGCTGCTTTGGAAAATTGCGCGGCGACTGGGCCAAAGGGCGCCTTCTTCGCCTGCAATTCGGCGGCCATCCGCGTTGCGAATTGCTGCACTTCGGCCGCACGTTTTGTATCTTCGATGGGCAAGAATATCTCAGACACAAGATATTCTGTCTTGCCGATATTGTTCCTCAAACGCTCAATCCTGTTATCGACATCCCTTGGCGTGACATCGACCTGACGCCGGTAAACGGTTTTGACAACCTTGGTCCAGGCCAACTGCGCACGGATCTGGCGCTCAAGTGTTTTAACGGGAATTCCCGAACGCTTCATGACTTGCTTGAACTGATCGGTCGTAAATTTGTTTTGCCCCGCAATCGTGGCAAAACCTTCCTCGATCTCTTCTTCGGTTACGGACAGATCGTTGCGGGCGGCCTCTTGCAGTTTCAATTGCTCTTCGATCAAGCCTTCAACCACCTGTGGCATAATTTTCGAACGGATATCCTTGCTATCGGGCAGGCCCGAAGATGCCAGAACCAGTTTGATGCGATCATCGACATCGGTCATGGAAATCGCTTCATCATTCACCACGGCGGCGATGCGCAATGTCTGTGCGCTCGCGATCTTGATGAAAACGGGCACCGCCTGCATGGCGAGGATAAGCCCGATGAGGAATAATATATGTCTGACAAATTTATTCATGGTTCGAATTAAACCCCGCTTCAAGGCGATTTTATGGTGGTTTAGGCCCTTTTCTTATCGCCGAACCGGCCACCGGGCCGGTAACGCGCCAGATAAGATGGTAAAATGGCATCCATGCCGGTCGGTACAATCCCCAAATCCCGGAAGGTCTTGGCCCCGGGGGTAACAATGCTATCGGTTTTGAGCGATTCAACCTGATCGGCAGTCAATGGTGGCTTGGGCAAAATACCCATGACCGTCCCTTTGAATTTGGCAATGCCCCACGGCAGGGATATCAGAAGGCGCGGACGCGCGGTTTCCCGAAACAGGCGGGCATAAATTTCACGGAAATTCAGGATTTCGGGCCCGCCCAATTCATAGACATGGCCGCTGGTTTTAGGGTCTGCAATCACGGCCATCACCGCTTGCGCAACATTGCCGACATAAACGGGCTGCATCTTCGTCTGGCCGCCGCCGATCAGGGGCAGGGCCGGAAGCAGCGCGGCCATCTTGGCAAACATATTGAAGAAATCATCTTCAGGCCCAAAAACCACGCCGGGGCGCAGAATCGTCGCATCGGCAAAAACCTTCAGGATATTCTCTTCACCGGCCTTCTTTGTTTTGCCGTATTGGGAGAGGGAAATATCGCATCCCAGCGCGGAAATATGAACGAAACGCTCAACCCCTTCCGCGCGGCTGGCCGTGGCAATCGCGGCAGGCAGATCGGCATGGATTTTCTGGAAGGTCGATTTGCCCTTTTCAAACAGGATACCGATGCAATTCACCACGACGTCACAGCCTTTGACCGCATTCCGGATGCTGGCATCATCATGATAATTGCACGCAACAGGGACAATCTGCCCGACATTGCCGGCAGTCTTTAAAAAATACGCGCTTTCCGGCACCCGTGTTGCAACTTTGACGGCATAACCTGCCGCCGCAAGGTCCCGCACAATCTGGCGGCCAATAAAGCCGCTTCCGCCGAACACGCAGGCTTTTTTATAATTCTGGGTCATGGTTTTGCCACTCTTATATGCATAGTATAATGCTACGTTTAGAAAATGATTTTTAGCGTGTTTTCTGGCACAATGAAACAATGACTTGTTTTTCCATACGAAAATTCCCGCTTTTTTCCCTAATAGTCGCCGGTTTCCTGCTGGCCCCCCTGCCCGTCATGGCCCAGACGCCGCTCAACCCGGATGGCAAACCGATGGGTGAGGAAGAAATCAGGAAAAGCCAGAAGGTCAACCTGCCGATTGTGGTCGAATTGTTCACGGCCTCCGATTGCTCTGCCTGCGTTCTGGCCGACCGGATGCTTTATGATGCGATGAAAGACAAAAACGTCATCGCGCTCAGTTGCCATATGAAAGACCTCGCCGACACGGGAGAGGGATCGATTGAAGAACGTGGCAAGGATGGCGGCGTTGTTACAGACGGGCCCATGGACCCATGCGTATTCCGCCAGTGGGCGTATAAATCATCCGGACGGCGTCAGGATGTCTCCATCACCATTCCCGAATTCATCATCAACGGGCAAGAGGTCATGAATGTTGAATCCATGCCTCTTTTCTATCGCATGATCGAAAATTACCATTACAGTTCGCGCAACAAAACGCTCGAAGTCCTCGCCAAATGGAAGGACAGGGACACAATCACCATTCACTTGCCACAAGGCGAGGAAACATTGTTCGGTAAACCGTCGGGCAGCGTCTGGATCATCCGGTACAAGGATATGGCGGTTGAACGCATCGATGCAGGCGTGAACAAGGGCAAGGTCCTGCGTTTTTCCAACATCGTGCAGGATATCCGCCATGTCGGGAAATGGCGCGGCGATATCCGCAGCTTCGATGTTGATGTCGCGGCACCCAAGGGCGGGAAGGAGCGCGGCGGCTATGCCATCGTGGTACAGGAAATGATGGGCCGCCCGATGCTCGCGGCAGGCATGCTCCCCGATTATCCGATGCCAAATGACGCAAAACAAGAAGCCGCGCCCGCGACCCAATCCGCACAATAATTTGCCGTCTATATTTCGTTCACTCTTTGTGCCATAGTTGGCACATGGTCGCACGCATTAACACCATAGCCTTCAACGGCGTTGACGTTCAGTCGGTGGATGTCCAGGTCCAGATTTCAAATGGGCTACCTGCCTTCACTATTGTCGGACTTCCCGATAAAGCTGTGGGGGAAAGCAAGGAACGGGTACGCGCCGCGCTTCACGCGCTCGGGATTGCGCTTCCGGCAAAACGTTTGACCGTCAACCTCGCCCCCGCCGATGTCATGAAGGAAGGATCGCATTACGATCTTCCCATTGCGCTGGGTCTGCTTGCCGCCATGGAAGTTTTGCCCAAGGACGAGATGGAAAAATATGTGGTACTCGGCGAATTATCCTTGGACGCCGGTATCCGTGCCGTCGCTGGCGTTCTTCCCGCCGCGATCCATGCGAGCGCGAACGACAATTCCCTGATCTGCCCCGAAGCATGTGGCGGCGAGGCCGCATGGGCGGGCGATATTGAAATTCTTGCCGCGAAAAATCTGTTGCAACTCATCAACCATATCAAAGGTTCGCAAATGCTCTCGCAGCCATCGGCGCGCATGCTGGACGACCAAGCAACCGCCATGGGTGTGCCGGACCTCTCCCGCGTCAAGGGGCAGGAAAGCGCGAAGCGCGCGCTCGAAGTCACGGCCGCGGGCGGTCACAATCTTCTTTTCATCGGCCCGCCGGGGGCAGGAAAATCCTTGCTCGCTTCCTGCCTGCCGGGGATCTTGCCGCCGCTCTCGCCAAAGGAGGCGCTCGAGGTTTCCATGATTCATTCACTGGCCGGAACCTTGCCCGAAGGTGGATTGATGAAATCACGGCCCTATCGTGATCCGCACCACTCGGCCTCCCTTCCTGCGCTTGTCGGCGGCGGTCACAAGGTGCGCCCCGGTGAAATCAGCCTCGCACATCGTGGGGTCCTCTTCCTCGATGAACTGCCGGAATTTTCGCGCAGCACATTGGAGGCATTACGCCAACCGCTCGAAACAGGCTCCGTCATGGTCGCCCGCGTCAACGGCCATATCACCTATCCGGCAAGGTTCCAGATGGTGGCGGCGATGAATCCCTGCCGCTGCGGCAATCTCGGCGACCCCGAACTGGAATGCACCAAGGCGCCGCGCTGCGCCGGTGATTATCAATCGAAGCTCTCCGGCCCCCTTCTCGACCGCATTGATTTGCATGTCGAGGTCATGGCCGTGCCGCTCAGCGATTTGGGTCAGGAAAGCGGGGAGACATCGGCACAGGTCGGCGCCCGCGTTGCCCGTGCACGTCAGATACAGCAAGAGCGCTATGCGGCATTGGGCCAGCCCGACATTCTGACGAACGCGCAGGCCCCTGCAGATATCCTTGAAAAGATCACCGTGATGAAAGATGACGCCCGCGCCATGTTCCTGCAGGCCGCCGAACGAATGAAGCTTTCCGCCCGCGCCTATCACCGGCTTTTGCGTGTTGCGCAAACCATTGCGGACCTTGATAACGCGGCCCCGTCCATAACCACATCCCACGTGGCCGAAGCGTTGTCCTACCGCCGGTTAAAGAATAATTAACCACTTGATAGCGCTTATTTTTACCAAATTTGTAATCCTTCTGCGCAATACTGTATCCTGATGATAGGAAAGGCTTTGTCCGTATGCGGAGCGACGAAAAGAAACTCGATCAGAATACAGGTTATATCGCTCCTGTGAGCGCCGATAGCTCTATCGCGCATGTCGAAGACACGAAACGCAAGGCACTTGCCGAAAAAACACTCATGGAAGAAGATGCCGCGGCATCCCGCACGCATAACAACGGGCAGGCCGAAGGAAACCTTTTTATCGATCTTGGCCTTGAAGCGCTCGGTGTGAAATCCGCCGCCGCGCTGGTGCAATTCGCCGATGAACGGATGAGCGACCGCGCCGGCATGAATGCTGCAAATAATAGCGACTCTCTGGGCGGATTGATCGGCAGCGTCGCCAAAACAATTGACGAAGAAATTACCGGCAGTACAAGCCGCCAGCCGGGAAAATATGAAGGTCTTTTCGAGCGCGCACAGATCGCCGCGTCTTCTCTCGACCTTGATCCCAAACATGTGAACACAGATGTCTGGAGTGGCACGAATACAAAACTCAACAGCGTTCTGCAAACACGCGATATGTCGTTCCGTAAAACAATCGAACATGATCTGCTGCCACAAATCCGCGGTGTGGAAATGCAGCATCAGGCAATGCTGGGCCATGCGCGCTCCCTTGCACCCGGCCTGAGCATGAGCGGCCCGAGCATCAATCCCGCGCAGCTGTTGGGTGAGGCCGAACGCATGGCCGAGAAAGAAGACTGGGTCAAACGCACGGAAGGGGGCGCATGGGCATGACCGATAACGCCATCCTTTTCCGCATGAATCAACAGGACCTGTTGCAAGAACAACGGATCTTACCGCCACATATGGATATGAACGGCGCATTCAGCGCGGCCGCCAACAACAATTCCATCGCGGTCGTGAATATAGAGCCGCAGAAGCCTGAAATGGCCGCCGATCTGGCTGCGGATCGTATCGGTCTGATGAACACCGTGATGGCGCCGAATGAAATTCTGACCAATCCGCCGCAGAATATTCAGATGCCGGCCAAAGGCGAAATCAATGAGCTCGGTCGTGGCGTAGCCGGCGCGGCGCTGGAAGCTGCGACATTGCTATTTGATTCCGTCTTCAAGCCTGACCAGAATAATTTCGAAGATTTCGCCGCTGAAACTGAAAGAAAGCTGGCCATGAACATGGCACCAAGGCCCCCGACAATCGGCATGGGGTTGGGCGGCGGTCCGGGCGCATAACCCGCACGTAAAGACTTAACCCTTACACATCTTCCCTGTCATGCGGAGCTGTCAGATCATCCAGCGCCAGCGCGCCGATGGCAAGATCGGACATCTGTTCGTCATCCGCATGTTCTTTTTGAAGCTTCATGAAATGATTGATGGCGAAAGGAATGCTCGCCATATACATCAACGCAAGAACCGTGAGTGTTTGCCATGGCGCGTGTACCAGTGCGGCGATCAGGAACAAGGCGACCACCATAACCGGCATGGCCATCTTCGCCGGCATACGGATGGCCTTGGTGGAATACGTCGGAATACGGCTGACCATCATCGCGCCGAGGAACATGATCCACAGTCCGACCAGCGGTGAGGCAAAAGCGAACTGTTCGAAAAAGTCCGGAAACTGTATCCATATAATGAGTGGAAGAAGCGCAAGCCCCGACCCGGCCGGTGAAGGAATTCCTGAAAAGAATCCTTTTTTCCAGGCGGGCAATTCCTTTTGCGTGACATTGAACCGTGCAAGACGTAGCGCGGTGGCGGCGGCATAGACAATCATGGCGATCCACCCGACCTTGCCGGATTCTTCCAATATCCATGCATAAAGAATGATGGCGGGCGCAACCCCGAACGCGAGAAAATCGGAAAGGGAGTCCAGCTGCGCCCCGAACTCGCTCTGCGCCTTCAAAAGCCGCGCCGTTGCCCCATCAAGCGTATCCAGAATAGTCGCAATAAGAATGGCCAGAACCGCCTGCTCCCATTGTGCATTGAATGCAAACTGGATCGCAGTGACGCCGGCCGCCATGGCGGACAACGTCATCAAATTCGGAATCAAGCGATGAAAGCCGACAAAAAGATTGGCGCTTTCACCCCCCTGTTCCTTGCGCGGTTTCAGGTCAGCGACACTCATCAGACGACCCTGCCCTCACGTTGCGCTTCATCGCCTTTCAAATCGGCGAGAACCGTTTCACCGCCCACGGCACGTTGACCAACGCAGACCAAGGGCGCAACGCCTTCCGGCACATAGACATCCAGACGGCTACCGAAACGGATGATACCGAAACGGGCACCAGCCACCACGTTCTGCTCTTCGCGCAATTCGTTGACGATGCGGCGGGCGATAAGGCCGGCAATTTGCACGACACAGATTTCGGTGCCTTCGTTTGTTTCAATGATGGCGCTGCAACGTTCATTGTCCTCACTTGCCTTGTCGAGATCGGCATTCAAAAACTTACCCGGCGTGTAAACGCGGCGGATGACTTTGCCCGATACGGGATTCCGGTTGACGTGAACGTCGAGCACGGACAGAAAAATACTGATCCGCGTATATTTCCTGTCGGTGGCACCGGCCAGTTCCGCCGGAAGATCGACATCGCGCACAATCGCGCTGACCTCACCGTCCGCCGGAGAAAGAACAAGAGAATCCTTTATCGGGCTTACGCGTTCCGGATCACGGAAGAAATACAGGCAGAACACAGTAAATATCAGGGCCAGAACACCCAGAAATTCCCATACGAAGAAAAGTACCAAAGCAGCAACGACGCCGCCGATGATAAAGGGAATACCGGCGGGATGGGGCGGCACAAACATAACTTTCTTGATTGTGTCGAACAGGGAGACGCTCATGTAATTTTATTCCTTATAGGGTGATTTTGAATTCTGCGCGGCGATTATAACGCCTTCGCTTTATTTTCCTAGAGTGTTAATCCAGACTACCAAATCGCAAGCTGGGTCGAAGGTTCCGCTTAAAGCCTTTTATTCTTACGGGCGCCCTTGCATATGCTGTTGAAGATAAAGTATATTTTACAAAAGACAAAAGAAAGAAAAGATAGAATATGAGCGATATCCAATCGGTTTGTGTGTACTGCGGTTCTTCTTCGCGGGTGGATCAGGTTTATAAGGATGCAGCGGCCAATCTGGGCCGCATGATTGCCGAAAATGGCTGGAACGTCGTTTACGGGGGGGGCCGCGTGGGCCTCATGGGTCTTGTGGCGGATTCCGCGCTGGGGGCCGGCGGCAAGGTGTTCGGGGTTATACCAAAGCATATTCAGGCCCGCGAAATCGACCATACGGAGCTAACCGAATTACACATCGTCGATTCGATGCATATCCGCAAACAAATGATGGTCGACCGCGCGGATGCCTTCGTCATTCTGGCAGGCGGCCTTGGCACACTTGATGAATTTTTCGAACTATTGACCTGGAAACAGCTAGGCCTGCACGACAAACCAATTGTTATGGTAAATATAGACGGCTATTGGGACAAGATGATCGAAGCCATTCGCCATATTGCCGACAAAAAATTCATGCGTGATGAAGACCTTGGTATGTATCAGGTGGTCGGTAGCGTGGAAGAAGTGCCTACGGCAATTCTGCGGGCACCGCATGAGAGATTCGATCCATCAACCAAATGGATATAATAGTTTTCATATTATATTAACTGCGAATTAAGGGGCAATTCGGTATAGTGTAAGGACGTTATTCATATCAGAACCCTCTGATGTAATTCTTTTTATTCAATAGTTTAGGCTCCAACGGTAATGCATTATAACCACGACCTGGATTTGGCGAAGAACTTTGCAAGCGAGGCGCTAGCGCGCATGCAGGCAGACGGAATCACGCCCGAGCCGAACAATTTCGAAGTCTGGTATGCCTATTATTCCAATTCGCATCCCGAAATGCGAAAGGCGATGGATGCCTTGATGAAAACCAGAAAACTAACCAGCGCCGATTGCCGGAGCATGCATGATCAGTTTTTGAACGATCGGCGCAGTCAACAGGTCTACCAGCGCGCAAGCGAGCAGATTTATTCTACGCTCGAAGATGTTTCCACGCTGATTAAAAACGTCAAGGAAACGACAGGGGACTATTCGGAGACCCTCACGGAAGTCACGGAGCGTTTGACCACCGTTACCTCACCGGTCGAACTTGCACAATACTTGAAGGGGATTGCAGCGAGCACCGCACAGCTTCTCGAACAAAATCAGCAACTGGTTGAGGAACTGGACCGCAGCACCATCGCCATGGGCGAGTTGAAACGCGACATGGACCGCGTGCGTCAGGAAGCCATCACAGACAGTCTCACAGGGCTTGCCAACCGCAAAGCTTTCGATGACCAGATAGCCCGCCTGATCGGTGAATCCAATCAAAACGGCAAGGGATTTACCCTACTCCTGCTGGATATCGACCATTTCAAGAGCTTCAACGATAATTTTGGTCATCAGGTTGGCGACCAGGTTCTGCGGCTTGTCGCCCGCACCCTGACCGATGGAATCAAGGGCCGCGACATCGCAGCGCGATATGGCGGTGAAGAATTCACCATTCTTTTGCCCGAAACCAATCTTGATGCCGGTATTGCGGTGGCGGAAGGGTTGCGCAAAGCGCTTGCCAACAAGGAAATCGTCAATCGTTCTAACGGCGAACTTCTGGGACGCATCACTATGTCCATCGGTGTTGCCCAACATTACAAAGGCGAAGGCATAGAAAATATCATTGAACGTGCCGATGCCGCGCTTTATACGGCCAAGCACAACGGCCGCAATCAGGTGGCCGCTGCGCCAACGCCCCATGAACGCCACATGGCCGGTATTGAGTAAGCCCCGGCCTTCCAGACGAAACGCGCTATTTGCATGATTTTCGCCGAATAATCCTTGCCCGCACAGCCCGGCGGCGATATGTCTTTTGCATGCAAAATGTTACCGCCGCCCCAGCCTCCGCTCTGGACTCCCTTAATCCTGCACAACGTCAGGCGGTGGAAACAACCGAAGGACCTGTGCTGGTTCTGGCCGGTGCGGGTACTGGTAAAACGCGCGTACTCACGACGCGCCTCGCCCATTTGCTCCTTACGAACAAAGCCTTTCCGGGACAGATTCTCGCCGTCACCTTTACAAACAAGGCTGCCGCGGAAATGAAGCATCGCGTCTCCGATAATCTCGGAGGCATGCCGGTGGAAGGGTGGTGGCTTGGCACTTTCCATGCGCTCGCCGCCCGCATGCTGCGCCGTCACGCCGATCTTGTCGGACTTCAATCATCCTTCACGATCCTTGATCAGGATGACCAGGTCCGCCTGATCAAACAATTGATGGAAGCCGAAGGCGTCGATACAAAAAAATGGCCGCCGAAAATGGTCGCGGATAAAATCAGCGGGTGGAAGGATAAGGCGCTCGGCCCCGGCGATCTGAACTACAATGATGTCGGCGATCTCGCAGGCGGAAAAATCGGCCAATTATACCGCCAGTATCAAGACCGCCTGCGCACATTGAACGCCTGCGATTTCGGCGATCTTTTGCTGCATATCATTACGATTTTCAAAGATCCGGAAAACGCGGATGTCCTCGCGGATTATCACCGCCGCTTCAAATATATTCTTGTCGACGAGTATCAGGACACAAACGTTGCACAATATCTCTGGCTGCGCCTTCTTGCCAAGGGATCAAACAATATTTGCTGCGTCGGAGATGACGACCAGTCGATCTATGGATGGCGCGGCGCGGAAGTGGACAACATCCTGCGGTTTGAAAAAGATTTCCCGGGCGCGGTCGTTATCCGCCTTGAAGAAAATTACCGCAGCACAGGGCACATTCTTTCCGCCGCAAACGCGGTGATCGCCAACAACGAAGGCCGCCTTGGCAAGGAACTTTTCACCAGCATAGGGGCTGGTGAAAAAATTCGCGTGCGCGGCCTGTGGGACGGCGAAGCCGAAGCACGCTGGGTTGGCGAAGAGATTGAATCTTTGCAGACAAAAGGATGGGGCCTTGACCAAATGGCCGTTCTGGTCCGCGCCGGATTCCAGACGCGCGAATTCGAAGAACGCTTTATTCAGCTGGGTCTGCCTTATCGCGTTGTTGGCGGCCCGCGTTTCTATGAACGGATGGAAGTGCGTGATGCGCTCGCCTATTTGCGCGTTGTCAATCAGGCGAACGATGATCTGGCGCTGGAGCGCATTATCAACACACCCAAACGCGGCATTGGCGACACTACTGTGCAAACGCTTTACACCCATGCACGCGCAAAGGGCATCAGCCTGTATCAGGCCGTGATGGATCTCACGCAAACGGATGAACTGAAACCGAAAGTCCGCGGCACATTGATGAAACTCTACGATGATTTCGAACGCTGGAAATCGCGGGTCGGCAACACGCATCATGGGGAACTCGCCGGCATCATTCTGGATGAAAGCGGTTACACGGATATGTGGAAGACCGATAAATCACCGGAAGCGCCGGGCCGCCTTGAAAACCTCAAAGAACTTGTATCAGGCATGGAAGAATTTGAATCGCTCCCCGTGTTCCTGGAACATGTGGCGCTCGTCATGGAAAATCAGGAAAATACATCCGGCGAAATGATCACGATTATGACCCTGCACGGCGCGAAAGGATTGGAATTCGATTGCGCCTTTCTGCCCGGGTGGGAAGAAGGTCTGTTTCCCTCCCAGCGCAGCATGGATGAAAATGGTCTGAAGGGGCTGGAAGAAGAACGCCGCCTCGCCTATGTCGGCATTACGCGCGCGCGGAAAAGGGCCTACATATCATACGCCGCCAACCGCCGCATGTATGGAAGCTGGATCAATGCCATTCCATCGCGCTTCGTCGATGAACTGCCGGAGGAAGATGTGGAGATCCAGTCCGATGAGGGCCTGTATGGCAATACGGGTAGATCCAAGCATTGGGATTCCTCGGGCATCGGCGGTGAACGTTTCCAGCGTCAGACAAATTACGTCGATAGCACCGCCCGGCGCGTGGCATCAGAAAGCCCTCTGATCCCGACTTCGGCGGCGGGCTTCCAACGCGGAGACCGCGTTTCCCACGACAAATTCGGCACCGGTGTTGTCATCAATATGGACGGCAACAAGCTTGATATCGCCTTTTCTTCCGGCGGCACAAAACGCGTTCTGGATAGTTTCGTCACAAAAGTCTAGGGGTTAACCCTTTGTTTATACTTCTTTAAGGGCCTGTTCACCTTATCGGCGTAACAATAAAGCTGACTATTCTTTTTAATCCAAAAGGATCATTCAGCCATGTCCGCCGTTACCAAAGAAGATATTGCAAGATTACATGCCTATCTGGTCGTTCCAATCGCCGTGAACGATGCGATGAATATGGACGCGCCCCTTGATTCCGAAACGCAATACGGACTGCATGTTTCCTTAAGCGAAATCGAGCCGGATTCGGCGCTGCTCTCCATCGCGCTTTCCGCCCAACGTATTGCTGCGGAATTTTATCACGACATTCCGGTGGCAACGGCCCTGAAGATGGAAGCCGATAAAATCGTCTCCGATTACGGCCCCGAATGGCTCGCCAATTATCATCGCCATCCGATTCAGGGCGATGAATTGTTTGATCTTCTCTGTAATATTCCCGAAGATCTGGAATCGCTCGCCGATCTCCTTGAATCGCTGCAGGCTTCTATCCAGAACCATGACCATCCGGCGCATGCGCTTTGCACTGTTCTGGCTGTTCAGGCGCGGGCCCACATGGAAATTGCCGATTATGTTCTGACAGAATTGGAAAACGAAGCCGCGGGCCTTGTAAAAAGTTGGGATACCGATGGGATCTGCTTTGCCCCGGCGCCATCAATCGCATCGGAACCGATGATCGATAATATTATTCTTTTCCCGATTCATCGCTGCCGTTAATCAGTCATTGACCATCGGGCCGATCACGCGACCACCCAAAAGATGAATATGATAATGCGGCACTTCCTGCCCGCCATGGACACCTGTATTGGCGATGCCGCGGAAGCCCTGTTCGGTCAGGCCCAGATCACGGGCCACCTTGGCAACAGCGCGATAGAAACCCGTTATTTCTTCGGGGGTGGCATTTTCGCCAAAATCGGCCATCGACACATATTTCCCCTTGGGAATCACCAGAACATGAACGGGGGCCTTGGGCGCAATATCGGGAAAAGCCAGCGCAAAATCATCTTCATAGATTTTCTTGGCGGGGATTTCGCCCCGCAGAATGCGGGCGAAAATATTGTTGTCATCATATGCCATGTTTGTCTCCTTGCCGTCTTTACAAAACAGTGCTCAATCTATACTAGAATTTATTATGATTATCTATCCGGCGATTGATTTAAAAGATGGGAAATGCGTCCGCCTGCACCGAGGCGATATGGATGCGGCGACCATTTACAACGATGATCCGGCGCTTCAGGCGCGGCAATGGGCAGAGGCCGGCTTCTCCTGGCTTCACGTGGTCGATCTGAATGGCGCAATTGATGGCAAGCCAGTCAATGTCGATGCTGTGCGCGGTATTCTTTCCGCCGCCGATTTGCCAGTTCAGCTCGGCGGCGGGATCCGCTCTCTGAAACAAATCGAAGACTGGCTAGCCGAAGGTATATCCCGCGTTATCCTTGGTACGGTCGCGGTAAAAAATCCCGCCCTTGTGCGTGAAGCTTGCGCCCTGTTTCCGGGCCAGATCGTTGTAGGGATCGATGCACGCGGAAGCCGCGTCGCCGTCGAAGGGTGGGTTGAAGAATCCGACATGGAGACAACCGAACTGGCCGCCATGTTCGAAGATGCGGGCGCCGCCGCAATCATCTATACCGATATCGAGCGCGACGGCACGGGCAAGGGCCTGAATATGGATTCAACCATCCATTTGGCGCAATCGACATCGATTCCGGTCATCGCGTCTGGCGGCGTGGCGTCACTGGCGGATATCCGCGCGGTGCGCAATGCCGCGCCCCATGGTGTGGAAGGCATGATCATCGGCACTGCCCTTTATGACGGCGCGATTGACCCGCGCCGCGCGCTGCAAGAAGCGATGTAGCAATGACAGCGCATATCCTGAACACGCTTTTCGAAACCATCCTCTCGCGCAAGGAGGCCGATCCGAAATCATCTTATGTTGCCTCCCTCTTTGAAAAGGGAACGCCCAAGATCGCGCAGAAGGTCGGGGAAGAAGCGATGGAAACGGCGATTGAGGCCGTGCAGGGAAACCCCGAAAAATTAAAGGCGGAATCGGCTGATCTTCTCTTTCATCTGATGGTGCTCTGGGCCGATCAAGGGATCACACCCGATGATGTGTTTGCGGTGCTGCAATCCCGCGAAGGCATTGGTGGTATCGACGAAAAATCATCTCGCCCCAAAGACTAAACGCGCCCTATGGCCGCGTTTGCAGGGATGATATTTTCCGTTCTATCTCGATAATCTTTTCTTCGACAGGATCGGCACATTCACCATCCGGCAATCCATAGGCGCAGCCATCACTCGCATCGCTTCTTTTTATTTCGTGCGCCGGATTGCCGACCACCGTCACACCATCACGCACATCGGCCGTGACAACCGCGCCTGCACCGATGCGCGCGCCATGCCCTATTGTGATGGGTCCTAGCACTTGCGCTTGCGCACCGATCACGACATTGTTGCCTATTGTGGGGTGGCGCTTTTCACCGGCCACGCCATTGCCTTTACCGCCCAGTGTGACCCCCTGATAAATTGTGCAATCATCGCCGATCACAGACGTCTGGCCTATCACGACCCCGATTCCATGATCGATAAAAAGATTTTTGCCGATCTGCGCCTGCGGATGGATTTCTATTCCGGTGAAGAAACGCCCGATATGCGCCCATATCCGCGCCAGCGCCCGCAAATTATAGCGCCATAAAAATTGCGCGAAGGGGTGAAAGATCGCAACCGCATGAAATCCCGGATAGGCGAATATAACTTCGCCCAGGGTTGGCTCTGCCGGATCGCGCGTACGGATGGATTGAATAAGGGACATCATATTTATTCAAGCCCTTCGAACAACGCCGTGGAAAGATAACGCTCGGCAAAGGACGCCATAACCACGACAATCATTTTGCTTTCATTTTCTGGACGAAGTCCGGCTTGCATCGCGGCCCACAGGGCGGCACCGGATGAAATGCCGACGGGCAGGCCTTCCGATTTCGCAACCTCCCGCGCAATCCTGAAGGCATCGTCATTATCGACTTTGATAATTTCATCGATCAAACCCACATCCAGAATGCTTGGCACAAATCCGGCGCCAATCCCTTGTATCTTGTGCGGGGATGGGGCGCCGCCCGAAAGAACCGGGCTGGCCGATGGCTCAACAGCAATGGTTTTGAAAGACGGCTTCTTTTTCTTTAGGACATCGGAAACGCCGGTAAGTGTACCGCCCGTCCCCACACCGGATATCAATATATCGGCCTTGCCGTCCGTGTCATTCCATATTTCCATCGCCGTGGTGTTGCGATGGATTTCGGGATTGGCCGGATTGTCAAATTGGCCGAGCGTGTATGCACCCTTCACCTCCGACAACAATTCCTGCGCTTTTGCAATTGCGCCCTTCATGCCTTTGTCGGCGGGGGTTAAGATCAGTTCCGCGCCAAGAAGTTTCAACATCTTGCGGCGCTCGATCGACATGCTTTCCGGCATGGTGAGGATCAGGCGGTATCCTTTGGCCGCCGCGACAAAGGCAAGGGCAATACCCGTATTGCCCGATGTCGGTTCAACCAGAACGGTTTTACCGGGGGTTATCAGGCCCCTGCGCTCCGCATCTTCGACCATGGCCGCGCCGATCCGGTCTTTAACGGATGATAGGGGGTTGAAGAATTCGAGCTTGGCGACAATATCGGCCTTGATGCCATACTCTGCGCAAAAGCGCGGCAACCTGACCAGCGGGGTTGCCCCTATCGTCTCCAGAATGGAATCATAAATCTTTCCGCGGAATCCGGCCATGATGCGCTCCCTTTATATTGCCTTGCAGTATAAAGATAGTTGGCACCCATGCCAAGTCATCCCCCTATCACGGAAAATCAGCCCTGAAAGAAGCCCGGATTGATGTTTTTATAATAGTAATAAGACATGATCGTCTTTCCCTGCGCGCGCACGGAATAGGGGTGTTCGCCAAACCGGACATAGCCAAGACTTTCATAAAGCGAGATGGCCTTATCCATTGTGCTGCGGACGTCCAGATTGATGACGGCAAAGCCTTTTTCCCGCGCCTTGTCTTCCACGGTCTGGAGCAGCATGCGGGCAAGGCCGTGACCGCGCGCCCACGGCGCAACAAAGTTCGTTGTCATCTGCACCATATGCGCCTGCGCCTCGTTGTTCCCAGGGGGCAGGATCAGTTGCGTAGTGCCACATATAACGCCATCAAGCCGCGCCACAAACAACCAGCGCGTTGGCGCAGCAATAACACCTTGCCAGTACCGTTCGAGCGTCGCGCGCTCTGGCATGTTCACCCATCCGAAGCCGCCGCCGCCTTCGATCGCCGCTTCGGTCGCATCGCACAGATCATTGAGATCGCTGTGGGTGAGAGGATCAACAATCCATTCAACCGCAACTTTGGGTTGGGCCGTTTTAAGGTTCTGCTCACTCATCCGTATTCATCCTTGTGCTGGCGGGAATATACTTCCATTGAAGCACAAAATCCTAAAGAAAGGAGTAAGAGTAAACGAAAAAAATGTGCTGCAACGCCGCCGCCCGCATTTTTCTTTACAGAAAAATATAAAACCGCTTTTATTGCAGTGCAATCAGGAGGGGTGGAAATGACTGTAGGATATTACAAATGGTCGGAAACGGATGCGCAAACAAAGGCACGTATCCTGAAGCGGGCGCAAGCCGATATCGAGGATGTAACCGGCCCCGTTTCTGAAATCCTTGAAAACGTACGCCTTAACGGTGATGCGGCCCTTCTGGATTACGCCAGGCGGTTCGACAAAGCCGACTTGTCTACGGGATTGCGCGTAACGCAAGACGAATTCGCCGCCGCACGCCGGACAATCGACCCCAAATTGGCCGCCGCCATCGACCGTTGCGCGGCCAATGTTCGCAAATTCAACGAAGAACAGATGCGCCGTGCCGAGCTGGACTGGATGGTTGAAATAGAACCGGGCGTCTTTGGCGGCGAACGTGTAACGCCCATATCCTCGGTCGGGCTGTACGTGCCGGGCGGTAAAAATTTATACCCGTCCGCCGTCTATATGCTCGCGGTTCCGGCCGTCGTCGCCAAAGTGCCGAAAGTGATTATCTGCACACCTCCGCGCCCCGATGGATCGGTCAGCGATGTCATCCTCTATGCCGCGGAAGTATCCGGCGTCACCGAAATCTATAAGGCCGGCGGCGCGGTGGCGATTGCCGCCATGGCGTACGGTACGGAAACGGTGCCTAAAGTCCACAAAGTCCTCGGTCCCTGCTCCCCGTGGGGGGCCGCCGCCAAACAACTGGTCGGCGGAATCATCAACCCCGGCATGCCCGCAGGTCCATCCGAAGCGATTATCCTGTGCGATGGCAGCGCCGATCCGGCCAATACCGTTCTGGATGTCCTGAACGAGGCGGAACACGGCCCTGATTCCGCCGGCTTGCTGGTCACACACGATAAAAGACTGGCCGATGCCGTCCATACAGGGCTCGTTGACGCGATTAACAACGCCGCAGAGCCACAGCGTGGCTGGTTGGAGACCAGCATGAAATCCTATGGCGGCGTGATTCTGACAGACAGCCTTGAAGATTCTATCGCGCTCTCCAATGAGTACGCGCCCGAACACATCGTGCTGAAGGTTGAAAATCCGGACGATGTGTTGCCGCGTCTTGTCAATGCAGGGGAAATACTGATCGGGGAAAATTCCCCCTCCTCGCTCGGCAACTATGCGATGGGTATTACCCACGTCCTGCCGACCGGCGGCATGGCGCATTCTTATTCCTGTACGTCTATCTGGGATTACCTGAAGCGCATTTCGATCGGCCGCGTTACGGCAGAAGGATTCAACGTCCTGAAACCCGCCGTGACCGCCATGGCGGATTATGAAGGCTTTCCAGCGCACGGCGATGTCATCCGCAAAAGAAAGATTTACAACCGGTAGTTTTCCATATATATGGCAACAATGCTCGGCTCTTTCTTTGCACAAATCCGCGGCCTGCCCGTCTATAGCGATATAGGCGCACGCGTCCTTGCAAATTACCGGCAACTTGTGAAGGAGTGGCCTTCGGATCGTGGCTATGGTGGCCTGCCGGATCTTCAAACCTATGCCAACATGCAAAATACCGAAGATCTGAAGAACACACACAGAAGGCTCGGCTATCGCGAATTTAAAAACCTGTTTAAAGCCAACCAAATACTGTTTTATAAAAACAATCCCGAGAATGTCGACACGGCCAGCATCAATTTTCTTTTCGTCGAGCGGGAGAATATGCGGAAAATTTTGGAAGAGTCATCTACGCGCCCTGGCATGCACATAAAAGCCTTGGCCGCCTATGGCACATTGTGCAGGCTTGAAGATGCCGATTATGCCTATGCAAGACTCGCCGACCTTCCGGACAAAGACGGCTATCTGCATCACAGCCTAAGACTTGCATCCATAACATCGAACAGGGAAACCTTCGCATCCGTCCCGTTTGATCCTGACTTCATGCCCGTCTATATGGTAGCGAAAGAAGAAGTCGATGCGGAAATTGCCGCCATGAAAAAACCCGGTCCCAGCTGGCGCGTGCCAGACACGGGACACAGGCGCACACCGTTATAACGCGCCCTTTGTTGATGGCAACTGGTCGCCCGCGCGCGGATCGATTTCAACGGCCATCTTGATCGCCTTGGCAAAGGCCTTGAATACGCTCTCGATACGGTGGTGGTTGTTGTCGGCGTAAAGGTTTTCGATATGCAATGTAATCCCGCCTGTCTGCGCCAACGCGTGAAAAAATTCGCGGAACAATTCGGTCTCCATCTGCTCACCCAGACGGTCGATCGTAAAATCGACTTTCCAGACAAGATAGGGACGATTGGATAAATCGAGCGCAACACGGGACAGCGCCTCATCCATCGCAACATAGGAATGGCCGTAACGGCGTATGCCGCGCTTATCGCCCAGTGCCTGTTTAATCGCCTGTCCCAGCGCAATCCCCGTATCCTCGACCGAATGGTGCGCATCGATATGAAGGTCGCCTTTGCAGCGAACAGTCAGGTCAAGCAGGCCATGCTTTGCGAGCTGGTCCAGCATATGGTCAAAAAAACCAATACCGGTCTTGTTATCGGCGCTGCCCTGCCCATCCAGATTCACGGAAACCGAAATATCGGTTTCTTTTGTCTTGCGCTCGACTTGCGCGGTGCGGTTTACGCTCATGCTGCGGGCCTTAATGTTGGACCGGATCATTGACCTTGGTGCGCATCAGGGAAACGATAATCCCCGCCGCCAGTATGGCAACCGTCAAACCGAGCGACAGCGCCGCCGGAATATGCTCACCCATCAGCTGCGTATAGAATACCTTGCCTGCAATGAACATCAGAAGGATCGCAAGGCTGTACTTCAAATACACGAAACGGTGGATAATATGTTCCATCGCAAAGAATATGGCGCGCAGGCCAAGGATCGCGAAGATGTTCGCTGTAAAGACGATATACGGATCGGTTGTAATCGCAAGCGCCGCCGGAACGGAATCGAACGCAAACAGCAAGTCCGTAAATTCAATCACGCAAAGCGC
Organism: uncultured Alphaproteobacteria bacterium; assembly: GCA_946481075.1. Next base: position 50,506 of record CAMLMC010000003.1, on the reverse strand, counting down.
AAGAAACAAAGGCGTTGCATGCCAGCCTATCTTGCCAGCCACATCTTTTGTTTTGATAAAGAATTTATGCCCGTCGATTTCATGCGTCACGCGCAAATGTTTGGCCAGAAATTTTGCGATCGGTTTTTGCGAATAATCCTCTCGCACTTCCTCGCCGGATTCCTTGAACAGCTTAATACCGGTAAGGAACAGGATCCCTGCAAAGATCAAAAGAACCCAGTCATATTGTTGGACCAACGCCGCGCCGGCGGCAATCGTTGCGCCGCGCAACACGACAACGCCGATGATCCCGTAAACCAGAAGACGGTGCTGATATTCCCTGGGAATGGAAAAGCTTGAGAAGATGATAGACATGACAAACAGATTGTCGAGGGATAGCGTCTGTTCGAGGATATAGACGGTATAATAGTCCATGGCATCGGTATGGCCGTTGCGATACCAGACCCAAAGTCCGAACAACAGGCCGAACGACATGTAAACCGCGGCCAGTTTCAGCGACTCCTTCATTTCGATGACGTGATCGTGTTTATTGAAGACCGCGAGGTCCAGATACAAAACAGTCGTCACGAACGTAGCCAGCGCCAGCCAGATCCATACGGCCTCGCCCAGAAAAGGCTGCGTCAAAAATTCCATCATCTTGTTGTTCCTAAATATGAATGTTCAGTGCTTACAATCTATTAGGAACAGCGGACAACCGCAAGCCGTTCCGCCCTATTGGCCGGAAAAATCGAGAAGCGAACAGATTTGTGGTCCCTCTGGTTATGGGCCGCCCTCTGCTCCCTTCGGACGGGGCAGGTTCGGCTTAAAGACAGGCTTTGCTGCAGGCGTGATCAGGTCCTCCATCTTTGCGGGCTCCGGTTCTGCCTCTTGCGCTTTGGCGGTTTCGGACGCCGGATTCTCTGCTGCGGGGGCAGGCTTTTCGCTAAGCACCTCTTCCGCCGCCCGGGCGGCGTGTGTTTCGGCGCGAATGCGGGCTCCTGATTGCTCATAGATTCCTCCTGCGACAGAGGCAAAGGTCAGCCCTATGCCGGTCAGCAAGGGATCGCGGTTGATGGCGCCGACAAAGGCCGCCGCCAGGCCGCCCGCGCCTGCCAGACCTGTAATAATTTTATTATCGGGGAAATCCGGCCCCGTTTTGATACCTTCGATTGTGTTGAGGGTCGTTTTTACCGGATGCCTGATCAAATGTCCGGCAAACTGCGCCGCGCCTGTCAAAAGGCCTCGTGTTCTCATTCCTATGCTCCCTGTAAATATTCTTTATTTTTATTACCTTTGAGCCTACACGATTATCCGGAAATTTCAATGAAATTCGGCCCTGCCCGTCCCGGACGGCGCGGGCCCTTGACGAAACCCGCCGCACGGTCCATGTCATAGGACATGAAAAATATCACCTACAATCCCTTTGATGCATCCGAGTGGCACTCGACAACTATTCTGGCGGTCCGCAAGGGCGGCGAGGTCGTCATCGCGGGCGATGGACAAGTGTCTATGGGCCAAACCGTCCTGAAGTCGAATGCGAAAAAAGTGCGCAGATTGGGCAAGGACGGCAAGATCGTCGCTGGTTTCGCAGGAGCGACCGCCGACGCCTTTACCCTTTTCGAGCGGCTGGAAGCCAAGCTGGAAGCGCATCCGGGACAGCTTACCCGCGCCTGTGTCGAACTCGCCAAAGACTGGCGCACCGATAAATATTTGCGCAAGTTAGAGGCCCTGATGGCCGTGTGCGACAAGGATACGTCCCTGATCCTGACCGGTAACGGAGATGTGGTGGAACCAGAAGACGGGATTATCGGCATCGGGTCGGGCGGAAATTATGCGCTTGCCGCCGCGCGGGCGCTGATCGACCGCGACGATCTTTCGGCGGAGGAAATCGCCCGCAAAGCCATGAAGGTTGCCGCCGACATCTGCGTCTATACCAATCACAATATCGTGGTCGAAACGCTTTAACCAATTAACCATTCGCTTGGCGCAGGGGCCCATGCGTTCTTTGCGATTCTCTTTTTCAATAATTTAAGGCATTTTCACAAAACTTGCAGAAATAAGAAACAAGGGTGTGAAAAAATGAAACTATGTGTTGTGGCTGCGAAGGTATCGGGCTTTATCAATAGCGAACAAATTACCAAGGACACGTTCCAGACGGCCATTGCGAACGGACCCAACCTCGAAATCAGCCTGAAGCCGTCCACGGTCTTCGACAAGATCCCGAAGAAAATCATGCCTTTTGACACAAATGCCGAAGCGACATTGGCACAACAGGCTATCAATAAAGGCGCGGTAACTTTCTTTGACCGTTCCCGTCATTACGGCGTGGATCTGTAATGATAGATAATCGCACACCCGAAGAACGGGCGCAGGATCATGAATTCATGCGCAAAGTGACGACGTATTTCACCGAAATACTCGGTGTCGCCAAATCGCAAGACGAAATGGGCAAGCAACAGGTGCGGCCTAAAATATCCGTACCGGATGCAGATCATGCAGCAAAAAGCACAATGGAATCTGAATCCCCGCGTCTGGGATTCTAAGCGAATATAAAGGGGGCAAAAGACCCCCGCATAAATATAGGTAATAGAGATGACGGTAAAACAAGCGCTGAGCCTGCGCGAAATCTGTGATGCAACGGAAATGCAACGGCTTCAGGAAACAAAGCCTTTCACAATGACGGACATTACAATTGAAGGTTCCGCCTTGCGTATTGAATTTTCCGATCGTGTTGAAAACGCTTCGAAGAAGAAACGCGGATTGCTTTACGAAGCAAGCGAAGTCTTATTTGAATGTGGCGACGAAGCCATGGCGAGGCGATGGAATGCCGCGCTGTGCGGCGGTGAAAAAATTTCGCCGGCTGACCTGATGCCCGCCGAACAGCGTAACGCCCCGGCCGCTGCCGCTGTCGAATCCGCGCCCATTCAGACCGCAAAGCCTGTTGATAGCGAACGTCTTTTGCTGGAGGCCAAAATGATCTTCAATACGCAGACAGGCCGTAAAGATACCCTGCGCCTGCGTTTTTCTGCGGAAAAGAACGGCACCATACCCTATGAAACTGTCCCGTTTCCATGCGTGGATTCCGCGCGGCAGGCACAGCAGCAATATGCGAAGGAAGCCAAGAGAAACATTGGCTTTATGGCCACCGTTAGCCCTTGAAGATTTGCCCAATACGTCTAAATTACAGCCTTCAACCACGAAGGCTGTTTTTATTTATACGCTATGAAAGATCATAAATTCTCCCCCGATATCCCCTCTTTCTCGCCGCGCGAGATTGTCTCCGAGCTGGACCGACATATCATCGGCCAAAAAGATGCTAAGCGCGCCGTCTCCATCGCCTTGCGCAACCGCTGGAGACGACAGCAGCTCGATGCTGACATGCAGGAAGAGGTCTATCCGAAAAACATCCTGATGATCGGTCCGACAGGGGTTGGCAAAACCGAAATCGCACGCCGCCTTGCGAAACTGGCGCAGGCCCCGTTCGTGAAGGTGGAAGCCACAAAATTCACAGAAGTCGGCTATGTCGGCAAAGATGTTGAATCCATCATCCGTGACCTGGTCGAGGCCGGTCTTCACATGGTGCGCGAAAAAATGCGTAAAAGCGTGCAGGCACAGGCGGAAATCTATGCCGAAGAACGCATTTTAAATGCGCTGGTCGGTGAAGGCGCAAGCGAGACAACCAAGGCCTCTTTCCGTGAAAAACTCCGGCGCGGCGAAATGGCGGACAAGGAAGTCGAACTCGACGTTGCCGACAATTCGAACCCGATGGGTGGCTTCATGGATATTCCCGGTATGCCCGGCGCATCGATGAGCATGGTCAATCTCGGCGATATCCTCGGTAAGGGCTTTGCCAAGACAAAGCGCCGAAAAATGAGCGTGGAAGAATCCTATGAAGTCTTGATGGCCGAAGAATCGGACAAACTTTTGGATGATGACAAACTCACGCAGGCCGCGCTAGACCTCGTGCAGCAAAACGGAATTGTCTTTATTGACGAGGTCGACAAAATTGCGGCGCGGCAGGATGTGCGCGGCGGCGATGTCTCCCGCGAAGGTGTGCAACGTGATTTGCTGCCGCTGATTGAGGGCACAACAGTCGCCACGAAATACGGCACGGTCAAAACGGACCATATCCTGTTTATCGCCTCCGGCGCGTTCCATTACGCCAAACCGTCCGACCTTCTGGCCGAATTACAGGGGCGCCTGCCGATACGCGTGGAACTCCGCGCCCTGACGCAGGAAGACTTCAAACGCATCCTGACCGAGACCGATGCCTGCCTGATCAAACAATATAAGGCCCTGATCGCAACCGAAGGCGTGACCCTGAATTTCACCGATGACGCGATTGATGAAATCGCGCGCCTTGCGTTCGAGGTCAATGAGAGCGTCGAAAACATCGGTGCGCGCCGCCTTCTCACCGTCATGGAAAAATTGCTCGACGATATTTCCTACACAGCCTCGGATCGCAACGGTGAAACCGTTGAGATCACGGCGGACTATGTTCTGAAGAACGTCTCCGAACTCGCCAAGAACGCAGATCTCAGCAAGTTTATTCTATAGCGGCAGAACAAGATCGTTGTTGCCGTAGCACGGATTATAGGGCGGGACAAACCCGCCCTTTCTGTTCCACGGCGTCACTTGCCGCGGATCGTAAATTTCAATTTCGACATGATGCGCGGGCGCATCAAGATACGTGTCTTCAATCCAGCATTCGCCGAATATATGCACCAGCGATTTGTTGAAAACCCCGTGCTCATAGGCGGCGTTCGATAAAGCCTGTATTGATTGGTGATTGCTGCCGCGGGCGAAGACATTGAGTTTGCGGCCATCGGGCAGATGTGAAACATCGCGGTCAATGAATCCGTTCTTCTCCGGCACTTTTTCCCTCGCCTGATAGCTGGTATTCGGGTTCATCACATAGGAACAAAGAATGGAATTGGCGCGCCCTACCGCATCGTGCCGATCCAGATAATCAAACAAGGCGCGACCATCTTCGAAATGGAATTCGGCAAAACGTCTGGTTTCGTTTTTATGGTCTTTGAAATATTGGTAATGTTGAAGCCCTGCATGATCTTCGAACACATTCAAAAGCCGCCCGAATTCCAGCGCATCGCGGACCCCGTTTCGTTTCATGCCTTTCTGGCGGAATTGCACACCGTTTGCGCCATTCACTTCAAAGGCCCCATGCCGCGGCGGCATCACGGGTATTAAATTGGCGCGGGTTTTGCGGTCTATTTCATGCCCGTTAAAATATAAAACCGCCGAACGGAAGGCCGAATACGCAACATCGTGATCGCAGGCATGTTTTTCCGCGCCGCCCGCACGTTTGAAATGCGATGGTTGCCACACCATTTTAGTGCGCTCTACCACATCGCCACGTGATGTGACGACAGGCTGTGCCCTGTTCATGTCCATCTTTTCACGCGTGTAGGAATGCTCATGCGCTTTGACGGGGATAAGCTCGACATCACGGTGATGGATGTTTTTGCAATCCGCGCAATAATAACGGTGCTTGCCATCCGCGTCCTGAAGGGCTTCATCCACACTGACCCGCACACCGTCATCGCGGAGCGCGGTAGTCATATATTCATATTGTCCGCTCATAGTGCATCGCTGGCGCAGAAGTTGCTAACGGCAGATAATCGCGGGCGCATGCGGGACGCACGGCGATATCCATATAAATGACGGGGTTTGGTAATTCGAATTGATCAAAACCGCTGATCACCACATCGTTTGCGTTGACCAGTTGCCTATGACCGCGGTGGATATCTATGTTTTGCCAGTCTGTGGCGGCACCGAACGCATCTCTTGCCCGCAACCTGACGATCATGCCCAAGCCTTTGACCGGCGAGTCAGACAGCATGATTTTTTCACAATCGATACTGCTGCGATCGCGGCTATTATTGCCGCGCACCGCCGGTGTAACGATAATATGTGATGAATGTGCATCGCCTTTATAAGCAAGAGCAGCAAGACGCCTCGGATTTTTTTCGATATTCCAGATAACATCGTCATAGGGGCGAAACCCATGTGTTACGGTATCGAAAAAGAAAATCTTTTTTGCAATCTCCGGCATGCGCTCCACGGCGGCAACCACGACCGAGGCGGAATGCGATAAAAACCGGTCGTCCAGGAGCAAGGCCAATTGCCCGTCTTTGTAGGAATGAACAGTTTTTGAGAGATGTGGCAACAAAGCCTCAATCGCATGATCGTTCGCCGTTTGATTTGAAGATTGATCATAAAGACGCGTAAGGGCGAGGCGTTCGCTCGCCTTTTGATCGCTGACCGGCTTCGTCGCTACGGGTAAGTCCATGGCCGTGTGCCCAATCCGTTAAAAATGACGCAATAAACCAGATTGTTACAATTATGTCAATTAATAACATGGTATTATTGCTACATCTAGCGGATGATCCTAACTTCTTTTCCGCTTCAGGTAAACGTACAGGGCGCCGGAACCGCCATGAGACGCGGTTGCGGGCACAATTTTGATGATAATGTCCGATAATGGCGGCAGGGAGAGCCATTGCGGCACTTTTTTCTTCAAAATCCCCTCCGGAATGTCGAAAATATCGCCTTTGGCGGCGCTTTTACCCTTTCCGGTAATAATAAGAAGGCATCTTTTATTGTTTTGATGCGCGGCGATGACAAAATCCTTCAACATCCGGTGCGCCGAATCCTGCCGGTGCCCGTGTAGATCGAGGACACCATCGATCGGCACCTTCCCGCGGCGTAGCCTTTGCTCCGTACGGGCGTCCAGTTGCGGTGGCTGCGTTTGAATTTTGGTGCTGTTTTTTAATTTGGGCGGATTGTAGATGGCCTTTTCATCGATCGGCAAATGTTCGGGTCGCGCCGCTTTCCCCTCGCCCTCGGAACGGATCAATTCTTCCAGCGCCTGCCAGTCGGGGTCGCCAAGCGGTTCGATATCATGGGTGAACGCCTTCCAAAGCCGCAGATCTTCCAATCCCGCGCCGTCCCGCTCCACTCTTCCGTCCTCGTTTTTACGGCGCGCCATCGTCTTTATTGATCCTGATCCTTACTCTCAGGCATAATAGAGGAAATGCGGCTTCAACCACAAAGTTTTTCCATGCTCCATATGACAACCATCGCCCTGACCTTCCTGCTTCTGGCGTTATGGCCATCCGGAGCGCAGGCGCAATACGCATTATCGGATAGCGAGGATGTCGTGATCGCCTTTTTTAAAACAGCCGGAACCCCGCCCAATTACGAAACGCTGGCCAAAATATCGAAGCAATATTATCTGACCCCGCCCGCGCGGCAGGACGATTTTCTTTCGAAGGAAAAGGCGCGGTTGCAGGCTGCCTATAATAGTTTCGATCCCGACCGCAAGCTCCTTACGATCCGCACCAGCGCCAACATCACGCTCTATAAGGTACAGGGAGATGAGGACACCGTGACACACGGAATGACCATTTCCTTTGGCAAGGATGATGCCCTGTTTTTCCCGTACGAGCATGGTACGTATAAAATTGCTGTACTACCACAAAAAATGGGGGCGCGGTTCGATCAGAATCTGGCGCCCCAGCAATATGATCTGATCCGTCAGACCTTCGGCGACAAAGACAATGGTCGCGCACCGTTATACGTACAGCTGAAACCCGTCAAAGCCTATCTCGATCAACCATACCGGATCGGCGGCACGGAACAATGGGCGCTTGTGGCCGATGTCGCTGGTCTGATCCTGACCGATAGCAAGGGCACCCGCCTTTGGACATATGCTGCCGACTGGTATGTATCCCCGATGACCGAGCAGTTGCGTAATATGTACGACGTGCAGACGGAAGAAAAACAGCGCATCATGGATACCGAAAATCCGGTCATGAACGCCCGATAAGCTATAGCCGCTTACCCCTTCCCATGATATAATATTCTTTCAATAGAATGCATTTTCGGGGAAGGATATTACCATGCTTTCTAATCTCGGACCGTTGTTCAAGACCGTCTTCCGTGAAACGGAGCGCACCGATGCGCGCTTGGAAATCCGCCGTGAAGAAAAGCAAAACAATCATAAAAACAAGGGACGGGATAAAGATACGGGCGAAGATAACGCCCTGTGGGAAGATAGCACCGGCGTTAGCGTGACCGCCCTGCGCACATTTCTTATCGGGTTTCTAAGGGAAAAAGGCGGCCAGTCCATGCCGTTAGGCCAAGCGGAACATCCGGCACAAATGGCCTCTGGCGAACAGGGAGATCTGGCCGCCCCGTCTTCTGCCGTTGCCGCGCGCGCCGCACAGGCCTATGGCGCGACAGCCGCCCATACCCATCACGTGCAGCCGCCATCGCCGCAAGAAACGGATGATCTGGCAAGCCTTCTGGAATCCGATGAGGTGAGGGCGATCCATCGCCTGATCACCGAACTTGTCATTCTGGAACGGGCGGGGGTCGAAACATTGACATTCCAGCTCAACGGGACATTTCTTGACTCTGTCGCCGAAGCCGTACGTGTCGAGCGTACAATGCGGGGGATTTAAAGAGCGAGTGCATAACCTTCCTCGGTGGTTATCAGCAATCTGGGCTCCGACGGATCCTGTTCGATTTTTTGCCGAAGACGGTAAATATGGGTTTCAAGCGTGTGGGTCTCCACGCCCTGCGCGTACGACCATACCTCGTCCAACAGCGCCTGACGCGAGATAGCGACCCCACCCTTTCCATGCAGGCATGTCAGGATAGCGGTTTCCTTTTCGGTCAGGCGCGTCCCCTGCCCGCTTTCATCGACGAGCAGATATTCCTGCGGCAATAATTTATAAGGGCCGATGGACAGTTGCTGTGATACGCCGGCCTGCAGGGCGCGCTTGATGATGGCGGCAAGCCTTGACGCACGGAGCGGCACATCGACGGCCGTAGAGAGTCCGTCATGCTCGAGATAAAGCGCTCCCTGATCATAACGCAGCAAGAAGGATGGATGGCCCTCCGGCGGATAGACATCCAGCCCCATCTGATGCAAAAGATCGCCCAGATACCGCGTCACGGCCATATTGTCCGCGGCAAGAACCGCCACCCCGCGCCTATCCCGATCAGGCATTTTTTCCATTTTCACCCCTCCGTCCCTTGCACGCGATGGCCTAAATAGTTGATATTACTTGCTATAGTCATGGCACGCGCTTTGCAATCTTATCCACCATGATCGAATCCTCGCTCGCCTTCGGCAATGCCGCACCGGAAAAGAAGGATGCCACATACAATTTGTGGCAGCAATCCATGGCGAGTACCTCCCGCCGTCACGCGGCCATGCGTTACGACATGAACGAACGTACGGCCGGCCCCATGCCTGCTTTTGGCCGCATGCTGGAATCCCAGGCGAACAACGCTCTGGCCCTTCGAAACGATGCGAGCACCGCTTCGAATCTCAACGCCCCGGCACGGCCCGATATCGGCTATGAATCCACCACGCCGGATGACGATTACAGTTTCGGCGATGTTATCGACATTATCAATCCGCTGCACCATCTGCCGGTCGTTGGCACGCTCTACCGTAAATTTACGGGCGATACGATCAAATCGTTTGCCTCGATTATTGGCGGCGCCATCTTTGGCGGACCTGTTGGCGCGGTATCCGGCACCGTCAATGCCATCGTCAAGGATCGCACGGGCAAGGATGTCACAGGCAATTTGTTGGCAATGGCCAATATAGATGATGGTGTGCCGGCGCCAGCAAAGGAACTGGTCTACCTGCCGCCGGAAAATGGTTATATTGATCTGGCTGGCACCACCATCGCCCTCGCCGATTTGAAGAATGCGCCGTATGGCAAACAGAATTTTGCGCGCACCGCGCCGGCAAACACAGCCTATAACAGTTAGAATAAACTCTTGTTATACGCGCGCACCAAACAAAGCGGTGCCGATCCGCACATGCGTTGCGCCCGCGGCTATCGCCTTCTGGTAATCACCGCTCATGCCCATGCTGAGGTTTACAAGTTTCAATTCCTGCGCGTATTTGCGCAGAAGCGCGAAATGCAGGCCCGCTGGCTCTTCCACCGGAGGAATGCACATAAGACCGGTAACCCGCAAGCCGCATTCGCGCGTTGCGAAGTCATGGAAGTCTTTGAGCGCGAGCGGCGCTATCCCCGCCTTCTGTTCTTCCTCGCCCGTGTTGACCTGAATATAACATTCGATGTTTTTATGCTGCTTCGCGCATTCATCCTTGATGGCGATTGCCAGCTTTTCGCGGTCCAGCGTTTCAATACAATCAAACAACGCAATGGCATCGCGCGTCTTGTTGGTTTGCAGCGGCCCGATCAGGTGCAACTTTAAATCGGGATAGGCGGGGCGCAGATCAAGCCAGTGATCCTGTGCTTCCTGCACTTTGTTTTCGCCGAAATGGCGCTGCCCCGTCGCAAGGGCGGCGAGCAATTTTTCCTTCGGCTGGGTCTTGCTGACGGCGATGAGACAGACGGAGCCTTCGGGCCTGTTTGCAGCGCGTTCGGCTTTGCGGATCTGGTCGCGCACGGTGCGGAAATTATGGTCTATATCGGACATGGGCCATAGAATAATCGCGCTAATCCGAAAAAGAAAGGGGCGCATCCGGCCATTCTGCCATCTGCGCCCCTGCCCTTACTCTTAACTCATCTTAGAAGCTGAAAACGAAACCGCCCATCAGGCTTGTCGCATCGACATCGGCGGCAGCAGCAACATCATGTTCGATGTGGCTCAGAGAACCGCGCAGCGATACGCCTTCGACGAAGCTGTAGTTCACACCGGCTGTGTAACGGTCAACTTCAATGTCGCCACCGCCTGGTGCTATGCCTTCGTAGTCGCCATTGAAGTAGGACGCGCCGATTTTGACATCTTCTGTCACGGCATAGTCAACGCCGATAGCATATGTCTGGTTGTCGTTCGCAGCCGTACCGAGGTTGTTCTCGGTGTCTGTGTAAGTAGCGCCAACACCGAACGCACCGATATCAAGGTCGATACCAGCGTTCCATTGCTTGACATCATCGTTGGCTGCGCCGGCTGTACCTTGTTCGATATGGGCATAACCCGCACCGACTTTGTACTTGATGCCATTGGCTTCGCCTTGATAACGGACGCCAACTTCATAGGCTTCGTCAAGACCAGTCTGGTCCAGCGCAAAACCGGCTGTACCCGCGCTGTTCGCGCTGCCAACATCCGGCGTGTAGGAAACGCCGAGTTGCAGACCGGACCAGTTCGGTGTCATGTAGGTGATTTTTTCGTTTTTGCCAGTGGAACGGGCCGCATAGTCAACACCGGTGGACAGATATGTACCGCCGCCAATGGATGTCGCGCCATAGTTCAGCGGGTTGATGTATTGACGCATCCCGTCGATGTTTGTATCGGCCGAAGGCGCGGCAACCTGCAGGGCATAGCTTGCGCCATCTTCAGTACCGAGGATCAGCTTACCGTACTGATTGGAGAGATACAGGTAGGATTCCTGGACGGAGAAGTTATCAGCACCATCAACAAGGGATTCAACGAGGAAACCATATGTCAGGCCGGAATCTGTTTTGCCTTCGGCGCGGAAGTGCAATTCGGAATCGCGCAGCATGTCAAAGTTTTTGACATCGGTGCCGGCGGTTGTGTCTTGATCGGCCCAGCCGACATAGTTGGAAGTATAGCCGCCGACAGTTACGTCGACTTGAGCTTGTGCCGGCATAGCAGCAAAGCTACCGACGAGTGCGCCGAGAACGGCAAGATATTTTTTCATGTTGTAGGACCCCTAAAAGAGATTGGTAGATGGGTTGATGTTTTTTTGAGGATTAGGACTTATTAGACCCGAATTCGAATCATAGTACGGCCTAATATTTCAGGCAATCCGGGAAATGTACTATTCACCATTTTTTTCTAATGTTCATGCATAAATCACACACAAAAAAAGAGGCCCCGTAAAGGAGCCTCTTTCTATTCTTAGGTCGACTTCGAATTAGAAGTTGAACTGAACGCCGCCCATGACGGATGTTGCATCAACATCAGGAGCAGCACCTGTTGTGTCGTGCTCGATGAAGCTGATAGAACCGCGCAGTGTCAGGCCTTGTGTAACAGTGTATACAACACCGCCTGTGTAACGGTCTGTTTCAACTTCAACAGCCGCTGCTTGGTCAACATCTTGGTTCAGGTAGGAAACGCCGAACTGGAAAGGACCAGTTGTGTAGTCAGCGCCGAGAACCCATGTTTCAGCATCCAGGTCGGATGTACCGGCCAGGTTGTTTGTTTCAGTGTAAACAGCACCGAGGCCGAATGCACCGATATCGAGGTCAGTACCAATGTTCCACTGGTCGATGTCGTCTTGACCAGCACCGGCTGTTTCGTTGTTTACAGTTGTGTAACCAGCGCCAACAGCGAAGCCAACATTGTTGAATGTGCCTTCGTAACGAACGGCGCCTTCATATGCTTCTTCGAGTTCTGTATCGTCTGTGTTGAAACCAACAACGCCGGATGCATCAGCATCGCCAACTTCCGGTGTGTAGGACAGACCGAATTGGAAACCAGACCAGTTCGGAGACAGGTATGTGATTTTTTCAGATGTAGCGGAAACATCGTTAGCGTAGTCAACGCCACCGAGGGAACCAGCAGCACCGTACAGGCTGTCTGTTACGTTTGTACCACCAAGAACGGCGTCGGAGTAGTTAACCGGCTGGATGTACTGGCGCAGACCGTCGATGTTGGCATCAGCGGAAGGAGCAGCAACTTGCAGCAGGTAGTTCGCGCCATCTTCGGAACCGAGGTTCAGGCGGCCCAGAGAAGAAGACAGGTACAGGTAGGATTCTTCAACGGAGAAGCCATCAGCGCCATCAACTTCGGATTCAACGTGGAAACCGTATGTCAGGCCATTGTCAGCTGTGCCTTCTGCATTGAAGTGCAGTTCGGATTCGCGCAGCATGTCGAAGTCTTTGACATCGGCGCCAGCTACGTTTTCATCTTGGTCCAGGAAACCAACATAGTTCTTTGTGTGGCCGCCGACTGTTACGTCGACTTGTGCCATTGCAGGAGCGGCAGCGAAGGCTACGCCAACGATAGCTGCAGAGCTCAGCAGGATTTTTTTCATTTTAATTCCTCCAAATGTTAAAAGATTTCTTAGGTAATCACGAAAGCGATTGAATAAGAAAACCACCCGGAACCCCGAGTGATGCCCATTTTTAGTCTTAATTGGGGCAGGGGGTCAACGCGTCCGATACCCCCTTGCAACATTTTGATACGGGCCTGTTGCACATCTGCAACAGGGCGCCGATTGGCGTTAAATGTTTTACGGAAATATATGTTGTTTTTGCGAAATCGCCTGTATCCCCAGCATTTCCAACGGATCGTGGGCAACCGGCGGGGTCGCCGCCTTCGCGCTTGAGCCACCCTTTCAGGCATGCTAAGCAAGATAATCGTTAACAGCGCGCATTCCGTTTGAAGGAGTCTTTTAAGCGATGAAAGTTTCTCTACGCACAGTCCTGCTGGCCCTTCTGGCCCTGCCATTGTTGGTCATAACGGCCTGTGAAAGTTATAAAGGTGAGGCAAAATACCCAACGGGCCATGACCGCACGACGACGGGCGGCGATATCTATGCCGAACGCGAAAGCATTTTCGGCAAGGATGGGCTGCAACTGCTGGGCGGCAAGGACGATGACAAAAATGACGGATCGAACGGCATCGGCGTCAATTCCTATCTCTGGCGCGCCAGCCTCGACACTGTTTCCTTTATGCCGCTCGCCTCGGCGGATCCGTTCGGCGGCGTCATCATCACCGACTGGTATATCGCCGAAGAAAAACCGGATGAGCGTTTCAAGGTTAATGTCTTTATTCTGGATCGCCAGCTGCGCTCGAACGGCGTGCAGGTCAAACTGTTCCGCCAGATTCAAAAAGGTGGCAAATGGGTCGATTCCACCGTCGCCGATAATACGGCCGCACAAATGGAAGAGGCCATCCTGACCCGTGCGCGGCAGCTTCGCGTGGCCGATATGGGCGGGGAATAATCCCAGCCTTTATATTAAAGACACGAAACCCCGGCCAGCGTGCCGGGTTTTCTTTATCCTTGATTTCCAAGGCTTTCCTCACTTAATACTGACATAAGCTGTCATTCTGAGCGCCAGCGAAGAATCTCCCTATCGTACGCGCGAGAAGGAGCCCCTTCGCATTCACTCAGGGTGAGAGTATGATTATTACAATAGATAATAAGAGAGCGCACGGATGAACTCCCGGTACAATATCAAGGAAACCGAAAGCAAGTGGCAGAAAATCTGGCACGAACGAAAATCGTTCGAGGTCACGGAAGATGAAAGCCGCGAGAAATATTACGTCCTTGCCATGCTGCCATACCCATCGGGCCGCATCCATATCGGCCACGTTCGCAACTACACGCTCTCCGACGTTGTCGCCCGTTACAAAAAAGCCAAAGGTTTTAACGTCCTGAACCCGATGGGGTGGGACGCGATGGGATTGCCGGCAGAAAACGCGGCGATGGAACGCAATGTCCACCCAAGCGAGTGGACCTATTCCAACATCGCACAGATGAAACAACAGATGTTGTCTATGGGCCTTGCCATCGACTGGTCCCGCGAAGTCGCGACCTGCCACCCGAAATATTACAAACATCAGCAGAAGATGTTTTTGAAACTTCTCGAAAACGATCTCGCCTACCGCAAGGAGTCGATGGTCAACTGGGATCCGGTCGACAACACGGTTCTGGCAAACGAACAGGTGGTGGATGGAAGAGGGTGGCGCACAGGCGCGCTGGTTGAGCGCCGCAAACTCAATCAATGGTTCTTCCGTATCACGAAATATGCCGATGATCTGATCGAAGGCATCAAGACCCTCGATCGCTGGCCGGAAAAGGTCCGCCTGATGCAGGAAAACTGGATCGGCAAGTCACAGGGCGCACAATTCACGTTCAACCTTCTGTCAACAGACGGACAGATCGAGGTTTACACGACCCGCCCCGACACCTTGTTCGGCGCAAGCTTTGTCGGTCTTGCCTTCGATCACCCTCTCGCCAAGCAACTGGCCGGCGACAAGGAAGGCTATGATGCCTTTATAAAGGAATGTCAGGCGGGCGGCACATCCGAAGCCGCCATCGAACAGGCCGAAAAGATTGGCTTCAACACCGGCCACTTCGTCGATCACCCCTTTATCGAAGGCAAGAAACTTCCTGTCTATCTCGCCAACTTCATCCTGATGGATTATGGCACGGGCGCGATCTTCGGTTGCCCCGCGCATGACGAACGCGATTTCGAATTCGCAACGAAATATGGCTTACCAATCGTTCAAGTCGTTTCCTGTCATCCTGAGCGCAGCGAAGGATCTCGGGATTCTTCGGCTTCGCCTCAGAATGACACTGAAGAAACTTTGCCCTACACAGGCCCGGGCAAGATCATCAATTCCGAGTTTCTCAACGGTAAGAATATCGATGAAGCAAAAGCCGCGGCGATTGCCAAACTCGAAGAACTGGGAAGAGGGAAGGGCGTCACCAATTTCCGCCTGCGTGACTGGGGCGCGGTGCGTCAACGTTACTGGGGCTGCCCCATTCCAATCGTTTACTGCGACACATGCGGCGCGGTGCCAGTACCTGAGGATCAATTGCCCATCGAATTGCCGCAGGACATCAATTACGACGCGCCGGGCAATCCGCTCGTGCGTCATCCGACATGGAAAAACACGACCTGCCCGGCTTGTGGCGGCGCGGCCACCCGCGAAACCGACACGATGGACACGTTCGTGGATAGCAGCTGGTATTATTTGCGCTATCTCGATGCCCGCAATGATAACGAAGCCTTCTCCAAAAAAGCCACAGATTACTGGGGCGCGGTCGACCAATATATCGGCGGCGTCGAACATGCGGTTCTACACCTTCTCTATTCCCGTTTCTGGACCCGCGCGCTCCGCGATTGCGGCTATCCGGTGCCAAGTGACGAGCCCTTCACCGGCCTGTTCACGCAAGGGATGGTCACGCACGCAACCTTCCAGGATGCGGACGGCAAATGGCTGTTCCCGACCGATGTTCAAAAGGATGATAACGGCAAATGGACAACGATTGAGGGCAACAAGCCTGTCACCATTGGCCAGACCATCAAGATGTCGAAATCGAAAAAGAACGTCATCGACCCGCAGGACATCATCGACACATATGGTGCCGATGCTGCGCGTCTTTTCATCCTCTCCGACTCTCCGCCGGAACGTGACCTTGAATGGTCGGAAGCCGGGATCGAGGGATCGTGGAAATATATCAACCGTGTTCACCGCCTTGTCACCGAAGTTGCGGCAACCTTACCGAAGGATCTGCATGGGCCGTCTTCCTTCTCGGATGCTGCAACGGAACTGCGCCGCGCCACGCACAAAACCATCGACGGCGTGGGCAAGGACATCGAAGCATTCCATATGAACAAGGCCGTGGCCCGCATTCGGGAATTCTCGAACACCATTTCATCGTTCAACGCGAAATCCGCCGATGAGCAATGGGCGCTCCGCGAAGCGATTGAATCCCTTGTGATCATGATCAACCCGATGGCGCCGCACATGGCGGAAGAATTGTGGGAACATCTCGGTAACAATACAATGCTCACGCAAACGCCGTGGCCGCTCGCCGATGAAGCCCTGCTGGAATCCGACACCGTCACGCTCGCCGTACAGGTGAACGGCAAGATGCGCGCGACGATTACCCTTGCTGCTGATGCGGATCAGAAGACAGCCGAAAATGCTGCGCTGTCGGAAGCCAATGTTCAGGCCGCGCTTGAAGGAAAGTCCGTCAAAAAGGTCATCGTTGTCCCTGGAAGGATCGTCAATGTCGTTGCTGCTTAAACTTTCGATTTTCCTATCCTTATTCCTCGCCGCTTGCGGGTTCACGCCGATGTACGGCCAATATGGCGACAAGAATGTCGTAGCGGGATTGGACAAGATTGAAATCGCCATGGTGCCGGATGCGGCGGGCATCGAGCTGCGCAACCACTTGATCGACCGCTTCTATCAAAATGGCTATCCGTCCTCTCCGACGCATAAACTGGTTCTAAGCCCGGTTGCGGAACAGGAGCGCGACCTCGACATCACCATCGATTCCGAAGCTACCCGCAAACAAATCCGGCTTCAGGTATCGATGAATCTGATCGACAATGCGACCAACGCCTCCGTTCTGTCACGCTCTCTCACCGCGATCACCAGCTACAACGTCTCGGCCACACAGTTCGCCACGCGGATATCCGAAGCCGATGCGCGGGAAGCGGCGCTTGCCGACCTAGCCCGACAGATCGAAACCCATCTGTCACTTTATTTCAAAAAATAATTTCTTGACGCAATTTTCCAAGCGTCTAAACTTACCCACAGTGTTATGCACACTGGCGGAATTTGAAGGCCAGCTTGTACCGCCTTTAAAAATACTAAAGCGACCATGTGAAATATTTCTTCTCAATCAAGGAAAGGAAATGACATGGAAACGGCTGAAGACTCAAAACCCTATCTGGATGTGAACATCGTCGAAGGCGGCAATCGTCAGGGCGTGCCCTGCGATTCCTGGGCCATCGTTATTAAGGGCATGGCCAAAAACGAATTCAATCAGTCCGGAGAGCAGCTGGTCGAAACCATTCCCAAAAGCGATGGCTATGACAGCGTCCTTAAGAGACTGAGTGAGGAAGCGGAAAAACGCCATTTACTGGTCGCGGGTGAAGCGCTCCACGCTTAACGGCGGAAATTCGTAAAAGAACCGTAGAAGTCACGCCGGTCTTTCCTTAAGATAGCCCCATGAAACTCGGCTGGAAAGACATTGAACCCTTCGTCAAGAAACCGGACGCCAAAGCCCGCGTGGTTCTGGTCTACGGTCCCGATGCGGGATTGATGCGCGAGCGCGCGAAAACCATTTCACAAAGCGTCGTCGCGGACTTATCCGATCCCTTCAATGTCACCGTTTTGACTTCCGACCAGATTGTTGAAGACAAATCGCGCCTGTTCGACGAAGCGCAATCCATGTCCCTGATGGGCGGTGCGCGTCTGATCCGCATCGAAGACGGCGCCGATAAAATAACAACGGTGCTGAAAGACTATCTGGCCGCGCCGAGCGCGGAAAATCTTGTGGTGATTGAGGCGGGTGAACTGGGCCCGCGGTCGACGCTTCGCGCCCTTTGCGAAAAATCCGGTAATGCCGCCGCCGTTCCCTGTTATGTCGAAGATGCGCGCGGCGTATCAAACCTGATCCGCCAGATGGCGCAGGAAAATGGATACACCGTGCAGCCCGATGCCGTGCAATGGCTTGCCGGCAATATCGCGGGAGACCGTGCCAGGGCGCGAAACGAGCTCGAAAAACTTTTCATTTACGCAGGAAGCCAGAAAAACATCACACTGGATGATGCGAGGGCCGCCTGCGGCGAAGCCGGCGACCAATCTATCGATGACCTGATTTACGCGATGGGTGCAGGGCAGACGGAATTATCGCTTGCGACCTATAACAAATTGCTGGGTGAGGGCGTGGCCGTCGTCACTATACTGCGCTCGATGCAAAACCACTATCGCCGCCTTCATTCGGTGCGCAGCGCGGCCGATCTCGGCACTCCGATCGAAGCCGCGATGAAGGAATTGCAACCGCCGATTTTCTTCAAACAGGAAGACGCCTTCAAATCGCACCTGCGCAAATACAGCGAAAGGAAATTGATGGCGATCATGACGCGGCTTAGCCAGATAGAGGCGCAAACGAAAACCACCGGCGCACCGGTGGAAACGTTGTGTTCGCAAGCGATCCTCTCGCTCGCATCGCAATAATCAGGCTTTGGCCAAGGCCAGCTTGACACCAAGGGCTATAAACAACCCGCCGCAGACGCGGTCGATCCACCGCGACGCTTTCAGGAATTTCTGGCGAATAGCGGGCGCGGTCAAAACAATCGAGACAATCGAAAACCATATCATTGTCATGACAATGCAGGTCAGGCCATACAATGCCTGTACGGGCATGGTCGCATCCGGACTTAGGATTTGCGTGAACAACGCCAGAAAGAACATCGTCGCCTTCGGGTTGAACAAATTCGTGATAAAACCGCTTCGAAGCGCCTGAATATCCGGCATGGTTTTCGCCCCTGAAGCATCCATATCCGCGCCGGAAAACCCTGTTGAACGAAGGGCCTTGATTCCTACATAGAAAAGATAGGCGGCACCGATATATTTCAGGATGGTGAAAAGCATGACCGATTTCGAAATCACAATCGCAAGGCCGCCAAGGCAATAGGCAACATGTACGGCAACCCCCAATCCAAAACCGATCGCCGTCATAATTCCCGCACGGCGCGAATATAGGATCGAGTTGCGTATAGCCATGATAAAATCGGGGCCGGGTGAGGCAAGCGCCACACTGAAAACCCCGACAAGCATCAGCCAGTTTAAAAGAATATCGTTCATTTATTATCCGGCCCTATGCAAGCACTTTTGGAATCTTGGCGAGGCGCAACGCGATCTCGTCGAATTGATCGAGCGATTTGAAATCGATGCGCAAGGACCCTTCCGGGCCTTCGCCGACCATAGAGATTGTTACTTTCATACCAAGCGCATTGGAAAGATCATTTTCCATCGCCAGAATGTTCGGGTCCTTGAAGGTTGCGTCTTTGCCTTTTTTCGGGCGGTGATTGATTTCGCGACCCGCTTCGGCGGCCACGAGCTTTTCGGTCTGGCGAACGGAAAGGCCTTTGACCATGATATCGGTGGCAAGTAGCGCGGGATTGGCGGAACCGATCAAGGCGCGCGCATGGCCCGCAGACAATCCGCCGCCCACCACATATTGCTGCACGCTTTCGGGCAGAGTGAGCAATCGCACGAGGTTTGCCACGTGGCTTCGGCTTTTGTTCACGGCCTGACCGACATCTTCGGCCGTGAACGCATATTCATCCATCAGGCGCTGATAGCCTTTGGCCTCTTCAATCGCGTTCAAATCCTGACGCTGCAGGTTTTCGATCAGCGCGATTTGAAGAACGTGGGAATCGTCCAGATCACGAATAACCACCGGTACTTCGTGTATTTGCGCCTTCTGACAGGCGCGCCATCTGCGCTCGCCCGCCACAATTTCATACATGTCCGGGGAATTCGGAATGGGGCGGACCAGAATGGGTTGCAGAAGGCCATGCTGCTTGATGGAATTCGCAAGCTCATTGATAAGGGCCGGGTCAAAATAAGTACGCGGTTGATCGGGGTTGGGCGTTAGTTGCCCTATGCCAAGCATACGGCGGGGGCCGGCATTCACCGATGCCCCTTCCGCTGCCGGATCCGCATTCGCGTCCACGGCAAATGTTGCCTCTTCATCTTCGAACAGGGCATCCAGCCCACGGCCCAATCCACGTTGTTTCGGTGTCATTTTGTCTATCCTGTTTTTACACGGTCTCTCTGGAAACATCTTTTACAATGATTTGCAAGGACCGGACCATATTACAAATACTTGGCAATTGCCACTAAATAGTTTTTACGCGGCGCTTACGGTACCATCCGTTTTGTCCTCAGGCTTCGCGGCGGCCAGCTCGCGCAAAATTTGCTTCTCGCGTTTGACAACCTCTCCGGCAAGGCTGATATAGGCGCGCGCGCCGGGGCATTTCATGTCATAGACAATCGCGGGCAGGCCGTATGATGGCGCCTCGCTCAAACGGACGTTGCGCGGGATAATCGTATTATACACTTTGTCGCCGAAATGGGCCCGCACATCGGCTGCGACGGCATCGGACAAATTGTTGCGGCGGTCGAACATGGTCAAGACAATCCCGTGGATATCAAGACGCGGATTAAAGCTCTTTTTCACGCGCTCCACGGTCTTGGCCAGATGCGACAACCCTTCCAGCGCGAAAAACTCGCATTGCAGCGGCACGACGATGGAATCGGACGCAACCAGCGCATTGAGCGTTAAAAGGCTTAAAGACGGCGGGCAGTCGATAATCACGTAATCATAAGGCAGCGGCACGCGCAGCGCGCGTTGCAAACGGTATTCGCGGTTTTCGGATGTTACCAACTCAATCTCGGCGCCGCTCAAATGAATAGAGGATGGCAGAACATTCAAACCCGGAACCTTGGTCGGCTGGACTGTTTCGGCAACGCTGGCATCATCGAAAATGACATCATAGGCGCTTTTGCGGATACCGGCGCGTTTGATGCCCAAACCTGTGGACGCATTCCCCTGCGGATCAAGATCAACCAGCAAGACATTCTTACCAATGGCGGCGAGGGCTGTTGCAAGATTGACAGAAGTGGTTGTCTTGCCAACGCCGCCCTTTTGATTGGCGACAGACAGGATGCGCGGAATTTTGTGGCCGGACAGAAAGGATCTCGGTTGTTTTTGCGTGACATTGCCATTGGACAGGTTGTTTTCCACGGTCTGACCCTTTCTGCTTGAAGGTTTTCACTATGCGAGGATCAGACGTACAGGTCAAGAAAATAGCGCTTTACACCGGTGCTTATTTGGAAATGAGGTCGAAAATCAGCGCTTCCTGACTGATTTCAGGACCAATATTTGTCCGGCTGCGTCCGTGGAACTTTGCGACGTTTCGATTAAAAAATCCCATTTCTGCGCCGCTTCGTCGATTTCTGCCTGCGCCTGGGCGCCTTTGGGGAAGATCAGGACCAGATCGGGATTGGCGGCGATCCAGGGCGCACAATAGTCCAGAAGTTTTGCAAGGCTGGCCAGCGCCCGGGCCGTAATCACATCCGGGGCGGGAAGACGGGCCGCCGCTGCCTCAATCCGGTTGTTTTCGACCATTACAGCCACGCCTGTTTCACGTGAAACGGTCTGAAGAAAGGCGCATTTTTTGGAATCCGATTCGATCAGGCTGACCGATAAAGCCGGCCTTAGAATAGCCAAAACCAGACCCGGAAACCCGGCGCCGCACCCCAGATCATAGAGCGTTTCGGCCTCGTTGGGGATCAAGGGTTCCAATTGCGCCGAATCCACGAAATGCCGCTCCCATGCGTCCGGCAATGTGGCGGGACTGACCAGATTGATTTTGGCCTGCCATTTTTCAAGGAGGGCCAGATAAGTCTTCAGCCGCTCCTGTGTTTCACGGGAAACAGAATTAAGCGGCATTCTGGTCTTTCTCGATCCGTTTCTGCCGCTTGACAAAGCGGAGCAGGGACACCACCGCCGCCGGGGTGACGCCCGGTATGCGTGAAGCCGCGCCCAGCGTAGCGGGGCGGATACTCTCTAGTTTCATACGAATTTCGGTCGAAAGGGTTCCGATCTGGCTGTAATCCAGATCATGCGGAAGGGCCATACCTTCTTCTTTCTTAAAGGAAACAATATCCGCTTCCTGCTGCCCCATATAGGCGGAATAGGTGGAATCGATCTGAACCTGTTCACGGATAGCGGGGGCTATATTGTTCATTTCCGGCCAAAGGACGGCGAGTTTTTCCCAGCTCATCTCCGGATAATGGAGCAAATCAAAGGCGGAGCGGCGGCGACCGTCCTTGTTTACTTCGATTCCGGCACGTTCCAATTCGTTCGGCGTGGCGATCAGTTTTTCGGCAACCAATTGGCGCGCGGCGGCCAGATCCGCCTTCTTGGCAGACCAGACGGCGGCGCGGTCAGCAAAGGCAAAACCGCCTTCAACAGCCTTGTCGGTCAGACGCTGGTCGGCATTGTCGGCGCGGAGCGTCAGGCGGTATTCCGCACGGGAAGTGAACATCCGATAAGGTTCCGGTGCGCCGCGGGAAATGAGGTCGTCGATCATCACGCCAATATAGGATTCGGAGCGGTCGAGCGTGAATTTTGCCGTTTCACGTGAAACGGGATCGGCGCCAGCGCGGATGGCGGCATTCAAACCGGCCATCAGGCCCTGCGCCGCGGCCTCTTCATAACCAGTCGTCCCGTTGATCTGGCCCGCTAAAAACAGACCGGAAAGACGTTTGGATTCAAGCGTTTGCGTTAGGTCCCGTGGATCGCAGTAATCATATTCAATGGCGTAGGCCCATTCGAATATTTTCGCGTTTTCAAGGCCGGGAATAGAGGCCAGCAATTCAGCCTGCACATCGATCGGCAGCGCATTCGAAATTCCGTTCGGATAGACAGTGGGATCATCAAGCCCTTCCGGCTCCAGAAAAATCTGGTGGCGTTCCTTATCAGCGAACCGGACAACCTTATCCTCGATTGACGGGCAATAGCGTGGACCTGTGCCGGAAATCTGGCCCGAATACATCGGCGCCTGATGGAGATTGGCGCGAATAATGTCATGCGTTTTTTGCGTGGTATAAGTGATTCCGCATTCAATCTGCGGCACCGTGATTTTATCCGTCATATACGAAAACGGGATGGGCGGATTGTCCGCGGCCTGCGTCTCCAGAACCGACCAATTGATCGTGCGGCCATCAATACGGGCAGGCGTACCGGTTTTGAGGCGCCCCAAAGGAAATCCAAGCTTTTCAAGGGTTTGGGCGAGGCCAACCGCTGGCTTTTCGCCCACGCGACCCGCCGGTGTTTTTTCGAGGCCGCGATGGATGAGACCGCGTAGGAATGTGCCCGTTGTGATGACCACAGATTTGGCGGAAAGGGTTTTGCCGTCCCCGGTGATAACGCCGGTCACTTCGCCGTTACTATAAGTGAGGTCTTCCGCGCCGCCTTCGAGAAGCGTCAAATTGGGATACTCACGAAGCAGCGCCTGCATCCCTTCGCGGTATAATTTCCGGTCCGCCTGGGAGCGGGGGCCGCGCACGGCGGGGCCTTTGGACGCGTTCAGCATACGGAACTGGATACCGGCCTGATCGATCACGCGGCCCATGATGCCGTCGAGCGCATCGATTTCACGCACCAGATGCCCTTTGCCCAAACCGCCAATCGCGGGGTTGCAGGACATCACGCCGATTGTATCAAGGCGGTGCGTCAGAAGGGCCGTTTTCGCGCCATAGCGGGCGGAGGCCGCAGCGGCTTCACAGCCTGCATGCCCACCGCCGATCACAATGACGTCGAATGAATAATCCATGGCCATCTTATAATCCGAAACTGTGGATGGATGCCACAAATTTTATCCACAGGGCGATAGGAGAGCCGATAAGCGGGGGTTTGCCAGACCTGTTAAACACTTCGTTTTTATCCCGCGAAGAGGCGCAAATTGCACCGATGAAAATCTTATTGTATCAACATTCGTACTAGGGACTGGTAACAAAGTATAATCATTATGGACACAGGCATAACCATCCATCAAATGCGAGAGCCCGGGCTGATCGGGTCTCCCGCCAAGCGCGAAATGCTGGCCCGACTGTCATTGATATACAGCGAAGCCGCTCTCGGAAAAGCGGAAGAGGCTTTTCTGAACGATATTCGCTTGCAGCCGCTTCTTCCACAAGGCGCGTTTGTCACCGAACAGATGGGCAAACCCGATCACTATATCGGTAGCGACTATAGCCAAACTCAATATGAAATAGACCATCTTGTACATCGGCTGCTCATCAACAACTTTCATTATTATGCCGATCCGTTCAAGGCCAGAGGCGCACATGATGTCAGGGAATTATTCAAGCGTGCGCCCGGCATTTTGAAAGCCGTCTTAAAAGGCAGCGAAAAAGAAAAGTTTTTTCAGATGAGAGATATTTCTACCGCGACACGCGAGCACGCCTATCGCCTAAAGGATTCCATCGCTGCCAACGTGGTGTTCATGAGCGATTATCGCCTGTAATTATTTCCCGATGCAAAAATCGCGGAAGATAACGTCGAGCAAATCTTCGACATCGACGCGGCCTGTGATGCGGCCGAGCGCACGGGCGGCGAGGCGCAAATCTTCCGCCATCAATTCGGGCAAGCTCGCCGTCAATGAATTTTGCAAATGCTTGAGGCAATCTTCCAGTGCGGCGCGGTGACGCGCGCGGGTAAGAGAGGGCGTTTCACGGGAAACATCATAGAGCGATTTTATTTTCGCGGTGAGGACAGAGAGGAATTCATCCATGCCTTGGCCGGTGGTAACAGAAAGTAAAACCATGTCATCCTGAGCGATAGCGAAGGATCCCGTGAGATCCTTCAGTCGCTGCACTCCTTCAGGATGACAGCTATCAGCCTTATTGATAACAATAACGCTGCGATCATTGATCAGTTTTAAAGTGTGTTCATCCAATTGTTGGTTTGTGCCATCAAATACCAAAACACGAATATCGGCATTCTCGGCGCGTTGCAACGCGCGGCGGATGCCTTCGGATTCAACACTGCCATGTCCGCCGTCTTCCATGATCTGATCAGGACGCAGTCCCGCAGTATCGGCAAGGATAACCGGATAACCGCCCAAATCCAGATGCACTTCGATGACATCGCGCGTGGTTCCGGCCATGGCGGAAACAATGGCTACATCACGGCCTGCAAGGGCGTTAACAAGGGAAGACTTTCCCGCATTCGGCGCTCCGATCACGGCGACCTGAATACCGCCGCGCAGGCGTTCGCCGCGCCGATTGTCGTTCAGGTGCGCCGCGATTTCCGATTCAATCTTTTGAATGGCTGGATGCGCTTTGGCGGTTTCACTGTCCGGCACGTCTTCATCGGGGAAGTCGATCACCGCCTCGACATAGGCGAGGGCGCGCACCAATTCCTCGCGCCAGCCATTGTAGAGATTGGAGAGGACGCCGCCCATTTGCGATAGGGCCTGTTGACGTTGTATCTGCGTTTCCGCTTCGATCAAATCGGCGATCGCTTCGGCTTCGGTCAAATCGATCTTGCCGTTTTCAAAGGCGCGGCGCGTGAATTCGCCGGGCTCCGCCAGACGATGGCCGTCTTGTTTTTTCAAGGCGGACAAAAACGCGTCGATCACCGCGGCGGATCCGTGAAGGTGATATTCCACGACATCTTCCCCCGTGAAACTAGCGGGGCCTTTGAAGGGCAGCACCAGCGCACGGTCGATCAAATCGTTCGTGTCAGGATCGGCCAGCGTGGCATAAAGGGCTGTGCGCGGTTTGGGGATATCCTTGGGTTTTCCCAGTTTATACAAAGAATCCCACGATTTATCCCCAGATACGCGCACAATTGCGACGCCGGCCTTGCCGGGTGCGGAGGAGAGCGCGTAAATCGTATCGGTCATGATTACTTTTTCTTCGGCTGCTTACCATCTGCGCCGGTCATATCGACGCCCATCTGGCCCCAGAACATCTTTTGCATGTCGGTCCAGCCCTGCATACTCATCGGCATCCAGGTTTTAACAAGAGTTTCAGGATCAAGCGCCCGCATATTCTCCGCGATGCGCTCTTCCAGTTCCTTCATCATCCGTTCCTGCATCGGCGCAAGGTCCGGCAGACCCATAAAGCGGCGCGCCTCTTCCGGCGTGCATTCGATGTCAAAATTCACTTTCATATTAGGGCCTCCTTGTCTTTGCCCCGTTATAGCGCATATGACAGGTGCGGGATAGACACTTTTGGCTCCCCTTGCTAGGCTGCCCCCTCAAACGCGATCAAGAGAAGGAAGGATGCCATGACAACCGAAAAAATTTCTCTCCCCTCCGGCGACAGCATCGATTGCTATGTCGCCCGCCCTGAAAGCGACGGCCCCCATCCGGTCGTCATCGTCATTCAGGAAATCTTCGGGGTCAATGACGGCATCCGTGGCAAATGCGAATGGCTGGCGGGTGAGGGTTTCATCGCCGTGGCGCCGGATTTATTCTGGCGCCTGGAGCGCAATGTCAATCTTACCGACAAAACCAAGGAAGAATGGGACAAGGCCTTTGACCTTATGAACCGTTTCGATGTGAAGCTGGGCTTGCAGGACCTGCAGGCGGCGATCGATCATTACCGCCGGGATGAAGACGGCAACGGTTATGTCGGCGTGCTCGGCTATTGCCTTGGCGGCAAACTCGCCTACCTGATGGCCGCGAAATCGGATTCAGATGCCAGCGTTGGATATTACGCGGTGGGGCTGGAGGCCTTGCTCGACGAAGCCAAGATCATCGACAAACCGTTGTTGCTGCATATTGCGGGCAAGGATAAATTCTCTTCACCCGAAGCCACCGCCAAAATCACACACGACCTTGCCTACAACCATCATATCTCGATGCATGTCTACAAGGAACAAGACCATGCCTTCACCCGCGTCGGCGGAGAGCATTATGATGCGGACGCGGCGAAAGAGGCCGATCATCACACTGTTCTTTTCTTGAAAAAGAACCTGCATGAACCGCATTTTGTGAAGAAAGCATCGTAACATCACCGTGGCGGAGAGTATTTCTTACCAGCAAACACCCGACCAACTGGCGCAGGCCGCGCTGGAAAAGGTGCGCGCGCTGTGCAAGGGTAATGGTGTCAAGGCCTCTGCCATTTCAATTGTCCGTCACAGTATCGGCCTGCACACATTGCATGCCGGGACCTATCTTGAATTGAAGCCGGTTGTCAGCGAGCGCGAAGCGCCCGGCAAAATAACGTCCGGCACAATGGTCGGCAGCCGTGAGGAAGCCACCAAGCAAATCGACAGCGTGATGATTTCCGCCGTGCGCGATGCCAGTGTTCGCACGCAAATTGCCGCCAGCCTTCTATCGCGGCCCGATAAGGGGTTCGGGCTTGGCGGGCAACAAATCCCGATCGATTTCCTAAAACGCGAATTCACATGGCACGATGCGTGCCCCACCTGCCACGGCAACGGACAGGGCCCCTGCCCGAAATGTCAGGGCCGCCGGATAGAGCCTTGCATCAAATGTTCCGCGCGCGGTTTGATGTTCTGCCCGAATTGCCGCGGGACGGGATTGCTGCAAGGTGTGAAGTGTCAAAAATGCTTCGGGCAACGATATGTCCCGTGCGATATGTGCCGCAAGACCGGCATGATGCCGTGCCGCACTTGTCACGGGCATGGCACATCCAAATGCGCATCGTGTGGCGGGCAAGGATGGCGCAGCCATATCATCACCCTAATGGCCGGGGCCATCACCTATTTCGAATATGATGCCAAATCAATTCCGCAACATGCCGCGCATATGATCGAGGCGGCGGGCGCCGCGCTGGTGAAAGATCAGAAAATAAGGCTGGAAGGCCGCGCCGCCGATGACAAAGAAAACGCGGTTGGCGCCAATTACGAAGTAACCTTCCCGTATGGCGACATCACCTTTGCCCTCGGTAAAAAGGAGATTGCCTGCGGCGTGTTCGGCTATAAAGCCGATCTGGTCAATTTTCCGATGATCCTTGAAAAAATGGTGCAAAGGGGGATCGATGATCTGGAGGAAGCGGCCGCCGGCTCCGGATCGGTCGGCGCAAAGATAAAAAGCGCAACACGTTATCGCCTTATTGCGCAAGGTGTCTTATATGCCGCCCGGACAACGCCGCAAAAGGCCAGCGGGCTTTTGCTTAAAAAATACGATGCCGGATTAAGTCAGAGCGCGGCAGACCATATCGTCACCCTTGCCGAAACCGCAATTGCCCGCATTACAAAAAAACCGCGGCAGCGGGGGCTTGCACTTGGCATCGCTATCAACGCTGCCTTATCGGCCGTCTATTTCGCAACGCCTGTTAGGGCCTTCATCACCCGCCTGTTGCCCGATATAAAATTCGATATTCTGATCGATTTTATCCCGCTGCTGCTCGGCGGGACAATCACATTGATGTCGGTGCGGACTATGGCGGCGGGGTCGGTGCAGAACGCGCTCGGTCACCTCGTCCCCGATTCACAAAAGAAAACATTGATTCCAAAGGCAGGCCAGGCGCCGCAAATCGGCTATGCCGCCGCGCTTATCCTAACGCCCGTTATGATCGAGCTGGGCCGCGCGCTCGGCAACGCCACCCCTTATTGGTATCAATATCTTTTGGGCTTTTTGCAATAAACGGCAAAGTAAAACCGCGCGGGAGGAGGATGCCCGCGCGGTTTTTGTTTACACCCCTAGGAAATTTACCGCATCGACAACTGCCGCGCGCATTGTGCATGTGTTGCAGAAGCCGTGAGGGTGCGGCTTTGCACATCCTTGCGTGTAGGCGCAATCGATGCAGAGGTGGTGACGGCCTTTCCCGGTGCCTTGACGGATTTCACAACCGGCCCGGTCGCGTTACGCAGACCGAGCGCGATGGAAAGCGCCATGGCATGGGACATGGCCGGAGGAGACACAGCATTGCGCTGTAACCGGTGGGCGGGTCCGGCGATTGAATCGCTTTTTTCCATGCGCGTATTCTGAGGGGGGGCGCAGGGAGATCCTTTTCCGGTGGAAGAAGATTTTGACTGTACCGATGATTTCAACGGTATGGATTTCGTTTCGGCGGAATAAACAGGTGCCGCGGCAAAGGCCAAAACAAGGACGGCCAGCAGCAATGATTTCAAAATGATGGTGCAACGGATAGCCCGTTCCCAATCGTGATTGTGCGCAACGATGCGCGCATGATGATGCGGCCTTGTGAAAGACATTTTGGTACCCACCCTTGTTCAAGCTCGCCGGCGTTCGCCGCGCTTTTGTGATTTTTCGTGATCGTGTTCTTAATTTTATTACATCACGGCGGCGCACAAATTTTCAAGAATTATCGTTTCGGATTTAGGATGCATTTTAGGCAAATTCAAATGGTTGGCAGAAACCAAAAGAAATCCGCCGCTTGTGGGGAGCGGCGGATAACCCTTGTGTGTGGGAGTTTTAAAAATTATTCGTGGGCGTTGTCGTTGGCGCGCTGGCGGTCCAGAATGGCCAGATCAAGCGCAACTTCCAGATCGCGGAACGGCACGCCCCGCATGATGGGATAGAGATATTTTTCCTTGGGCACCGTACGGGCAACATCGATGAATTTAAAAAGGAATTGTTGAAACGCGGCGTCCAGTTTGGCCTTGTCTTCGCCAGAGAGAATAATGTGCTGCATTATGCGGCCCTCCGGGTCAGGCCCAGCTGGGCACGATAGGCGGCGTCCATCCGGCGGGCCTGCGCCTCGATCCGCTTGAACTGGCGAAGGGCGTTGCGGGCCTGGGCCTTTTGTTCGTAGGCGGCGTTGTACAACTCTTTTACCTCGAAAAACGTGATTTCGGACGTCTGGCCCTTCAAACCCTTGATAATGCGGCCAATTTTGCGCCCCACAACGCGGATGTTCATGATGTGCTCTCCTAAAATTGTTAAAAGTGAATGTCGTTTCATTCGGTATGTAGGATTTTTATAGACAAAAGATTAACAAAAAGTTAATTGACATTCTTTTTTTTGATCTTTAAATCAGAAAAACAGAAGAATGAGAATTAAGAGATATTATGATTAAACCGAACTATATCACTGCAGCACGCGGCCTTTTGCGCTGGTCCCAAGAGGATCTGGCGCGGGAAAGCGGTGTTTCTGGACGCACTATCAATTTGATCGAAAACGAAAAACAAAACCCGTCCCAAGACACAATGCTAGCGATTGAAATGGCACTTGATCGTGCAGGGGTCGTTTTCAAGGATAATAGTGTTTCTATTGAAGAGAGAAGGTTAACAGTCCTAGACGGCAGCAATTGTCTTCTAAAACTTTTCGATGATATTGGTTTTACCCTACAGGGAGGCGGCGAACTCCTTATTGATGGCGCCGATGAAAAAGTTTCGCCGCCAGCCTTGGTTAAAAAGGTTGCCAAACTGCGTGAGAGCGGACTGAAAATGCGCCACATGATAAAGTATGGCGATCGTTACTTACGAGGCAAACCGGAAGAATATCGATGGATACCTGAGAGGTTCTTCGTCAACCAAGCAATCTTCATATATGGGGAAAACGTTGCCATTCTTTCCGCGACAACGCAGAGCGTCTTAGTTCATCGCGACGCCGATTTGGCAAAATTTTTTAGAAATAAATATGATCTGCTCTGGGAGATGCTAGAGCAGCCCGATTACAGTGAGGCGAAAGATGTCTTTAAAATATAGAGTACGCATTACAAAGAATGAATTAGAAAATTTCTCTCATGCTCGTTTACAGATATCTGTTGGACAGCCCTATCATGAGGACGAAAAATTTTTAGCCACCACTACATGGATGGCCGCGAATTCCTTTGATAAAATAAGCATAAATCTTTGCGATACACTTCAAAGACACAATCTTGTGTATCATGGCTACTCTCCCTTTACCGCTTTTGATAAGGCCCTTGCTGCCGGCGAAGAATGGATGGACAGAAATAAAGAAGCCTTGTCTTTTCTTCCAAACGCTAATATTACCCGCTGGGAAAATTGGAAAAAAGATGTCAGCTGGCCGTCATTGATGGAAAAAACCAACCAGATGTACGGAACAGATCCTAGATTTTATAAGCTTGTAGAAGAAAGTGTTGAAGCCTTTTGGGAAAGACGCAGGGGCAAAGAAGGCTATCCCGAAGAAAGAAAGAATGATTTTTTTTCTGCATCCAGAAATTATATACTAGAGGAAATTGCGGTGAGCATGATCATGTCTGCAGACGACATTGCTGAAATATATCCCGGCACCTTTCCTTTGCCCTTATATTACTTAAGAGAAAATAATATACCTGCGCCCCTGTCCATGACGACAATTGCTTTCATGAAAAAGAAATCGAAAAACACTGCAAAGGTTGCCGCTTAAATGCGCATAATAACATCCGCACAATGTCGGGCAGCGAGGGCTCTTCTAAACTGGAGCCAGCCGGAGCTCGCGAAGCATTGTGATATGCATGTTCAGACAATAAGTAATTTTGAACATGATAATGGGTCCCCAACAAAAAATACACTTCTTACAATTCAGCAAGTTATAGAGAATGCGGGCATAGAATTGTTAGATAATAATGGTGTTCGTGAAGTGCGGGACCAATTAAGAATTTTTACAGGAGAGCACGGGTTTCGGGAATTTTACAATGATATCTACGAAACACTTATTAAAAGAAAATGGACGGAAATCACATTGTATAACGGGGTTTCCCATTTGGTAAAAAACACTCTAGGCAATGAGTTCTTTACAATGCATGTGGAAAGAATGGTGCCAATAAAAAATACTTTCAGATTTCGAGTCATAGTTGAGGAAGGCGATATTGGTGCTCGATATTGCATTTACAAACGTTGCCCGTCGGATAGATTTAAAAGTAAGACCATTTATACGTATGGTACTAAAGTCGCGCTTGTAGATTTTAATGATCCTGTGAACGTGATGCTTTTCGATCAACCTGAGTTTGTCGAAACGCAGCTTCTGTTTTTTGATCTAGCTTGGGACCACATGGCCATATAAGTAAAAAACCGCCCATCGGGGCGGTTTTGATTTTAGATGGCAGGGGACATATTTAAGCCCCGCATCTGTTACTGGTTCATCGCATTGAAGAAATCGTCGTTGTTCTTCGTCTGGCGCATCTTGTCGAGCAGGAATTCCATGGCGTCAACCGTGCCCATCGGATTGAGGATACGGCGCAGGATCCACATTTTCTGCAATGTTTCCTTATCAACCAGCAATTCTTCTTTCCGCGTGCCGGATTTCTGGATGTCGATGGCCGGGAAGACGCGCTTGTCGGCGATCTTGCGCTCCATGACGATTTCGGAGTTACCGGTGCCTTTGAATTCTTCGAAGATAACCTCGTCCATCCGGCTGCCTGTTTCAATGAGCGCCGTTGCGATGATGGTTAAGCTACCGCCCTGTTCGATATTACGCGCGGCGCCGAAGAAACGTTTCGGGCGCTGCAGGGCATTGGCGTCCACGCCGCCGGTTAAAACCTTTCCGGATGAGGGCACAACCGTGTTGTAGGCGCGGGCAAGACGGGTGATGGAATCGAGCAAAACGATAACATCGCGTTTGTGTTCGACAAGGCGTTTCGCCTTTTCCAAAACCATTTCGGCGACCTGTACGTGGCGGGCGGCCGGTTCATCGAAGGTGGAGGAAATAACCTCGCCGCGGACAGAGCGGGCCATGTCGGTCACTTCTTCCGGGCGTTCATCGATCAAAAGAACAATGAGGTAAGCATCCGGATGATTGGCAGCGATCGAGGCCGCGATATTTTGCAGCATCACGGTTTTACCGGTGCGCGGCGGAGCGACGAGCAGGGCGCGCTGACCAAAACCAAGCGGGGAAACCAATTCGATCACACGTTGCGAATAATCTTTTTTCGACGGATCACCGTTGGAAATTTCAAGATTGATTTTACGCTCGGGGTAGAGTGGCGTCAGGTTGTCGAAATTGATGCGGTGGCGGACCTTTTCAGGGAGTTCGCCGTTGATTGTGTCGACCTTCAAAAGGGCAAAATAACGCTCGGAATCTTTCGGGGCGCGGATCTCGCCCTCCACGATATCGCCGGTGCGAAGGCCGAAGCGGCGGACCTGGGACGGGGAGACATATATATCGTCCGGCCCGGGCAGATAATTTTCTTCCGGGGAGCGCAGAAAGCCGAAGCCGTCCTGCAACACCTCCAAAACCCCGGAGCCCGAAATGGGAACGCCCTCTTCGGCAAGGGATTTGAGCACCGCGAACATCATGTCCTGCTTGCGCATCGCCGCGCAGTTTTCAATGCCCAGCTCTTCGGCGAAGGCCAGAAGCTCTGCGGGTGTACGTGTCTTAAGTTCTTGAAGATTCATAAGAAAATCCGTTGATGTTCTTGGGGGGTGACTATCCGGTAAGGATCGGGGGTTGTGGGGTTTTTAGCCTTTATTCAGTATATATGAAAAGTATTAAAGTTTCTTTGTTGGGATGGCTTCGAAGGTTTTTCCTTCCGGCCTTTCGCAGGCGAACCCGCAGAAAACACTCACAATTTCGTGGAATTTCCAAAAAAGATATCCCTCTATTACCGATAATCCACCCCCAAGTCAATATTTTATTTGGGATCAAAGGCAAAAGCGGCTTGATTATTCATAAACAATAAGTCTAGGATTAGCCATTCCGAATTTACAAATCAGGGTTACGATGCGTACCAATCTCGATTTCGATCTTTATCGCTTTAGTGACAATAACGACGAAGCCAAACCGGAAGTAGGGCTGTACGCTGTCGATGAAAAGGGCAAGCCCCTTGATATGACACCCAAACAAATTTCTGCCCAATATGGCGCGCTTGCGATGATCGCGGATGGATTTGCCGATTTTATCCGTCAGGAGCTGAGCACCGCGCAACAAGGGTGGGATCTCGATATTTTTGTCTTTCAGGATTACGAAGAATCCTCCTTCCACATCGAACCGCGCTCGGATCGCCGTGGCGCCATTCCCGATGGATTTAATGATGCGCTGATCGGTGTGTTCCAGATAATCCACCGCATCTCGCTGGAAGAAGGATTCAATGAACTGGCAGTTTCTCCGGAATATTGCGAAATCGAAACAAAGAGCCTTCAGACACTGTTCGATCTTTATCTCAAAATTGTCGAGGGAGCCGGCTATGACATTTCCGCCATCCCCGACGACCGAGCAAAGCCCGTTATCGGCCATTACACAATAATGCAAATCAGCGATGCCCTGGAACACGACAGGGACAGACTGGCGGAAGTATTCGAGAGATCGAGCAGACAGGCGGCAGAAACCTCTCAAGCCGCCGCCGTTCCCCTTGCAGAGGATAAGGAAGCGCAGACACGGGCGGCCAGCGCCCTTATGCAGACTATTTTCCTGATCACCGGATCGCAGAATTATCATTCCACCTTTTTTCAGGCCGCCGATGGTTACCGTCTGTTCATTGCCCCCACGGTGCCCGATCGCGAAAATGCAATGCGCCTTAAGGGGTTTTTCAAATCACTCCCCGTAAAGGATCTGCCAGAAGGCGTGGCCTGTAACAAGAAGGATTGGGTATTCAGGTTGACAGGCCCCGAGCAATTATACGCGCTCGACGAAATGCTGCAGGCCGCTTATGGTGTTCAGGAAGCCTTGAACGAACTCGCCGCCGCAGAGAAAAGGGAGGCGGGGGCCTTCAAGCTGTGGGACAGACCTGTCCGGACCACGGCGCACGGGATGATACAGGATATTCTGTTCGGCATAGGCCGGTTCAAGTACAAATCGGAAGTTGAGTGGGAGCATTCGTATGAAGGCGCGCATATATTCGGCGTCGACCCCCAAACTGCATCGGCCGCGGACTATGAAATCATTCAAGGGATGATGGATGATATGATCCAAGACGGTGGAAGCTGGTCCGACCTGTCCGTCGACAAGGAAAATCTGGTTTTCATTGTCAAGGATCTTGGTATTTTCTGCCGCTTCCTCGATTCCTTTGCGGCTTCGCGCAATTTCATCTATGGCACGAACGGGTTGAAAAATGCCGAGCTTAACGACGTCGAGAATTTTCCGTACGATTTTTATGAAAGCATTTTGCAAAAGGATGAAACTATTGCCCATGTACTTGGCGACGAAACCTTCGTCGACCGTAAACACATGCTTCGCAATGCAGGAAAGCTGCATTTGCTGGTCGAACGTGAAATGTTCGTTTGTCCTTATTCCACGGATGATGTTCATAAAAAAATATTGAGGCCGCAACACAGTGAATTGCGCCTGAATGTGATGTAAGACGAAAGAAATGCTCAAACACTCTGTGCTCAATGCATTTCTGCGGTCAAC
Organism: uncultured Alphaproteobacteria bacterium; assembly: GCA_946481075.1. The sequence goes on along the minus strand of CAMLMC010000003.1, from coordinate 15,263 downwards.
AACATCCCTGACATCCGGGGATATCGCTGCTACCGGAACAGTGACTTTCAATGGGAATACATATCAAAGCGTGGGAGAGTTGATCATGACGACAAAAGTGGCCGGTACAAAGACGCGTAACGATGGCCCCACGGAAACAACGGACGCCGACGACACAGCTATAAAGGGGGAAAGGGCCGTCATGATGGAAGCGCATCTGGCATTTGCCCAGGCAACGCTCAGCATGCTTGCTGTTTACGGCGCAGAAAATATTTCGGCAAAAATCATTTTTCCTATCAATGAAAGCGATGTGGCTTGCCTCAGGCTTTTATTCAACGAAGCGGCGCCGATGAGCGGCGCAGAGAAACTGAAATCCCTCAAAAATTTTTCGGCTTTCTTGGCAGATCTTATGAAGGCAAGCCCCAATAGCGAAGACCTGCAATATGACGCAACCTCTCCCGATAATATTATTTCGCTGCTCTATGATCCTGCGGTTTTCGGTATTGCGCTCGACAATCTGCGGGTCGAAAAATGCCCTACCAATATCTTTTCCCACCGTTATCTGACCTATGCGGGGAATATGATGGAGCGGGCGGAAAACTATCAGCCCGGGCATAAACTCCATTAAAACGGTTTGACGACCACCAGAATGACAATCGCTATCATAAGGACGGTTGGGACTTCGTTCCACATGCGGTAGAATTTGGGAGGACGCGTATTTTCATCGCGTTCAAAATCCTTGCGGCATTTGGCATAGAAACCATGCACGCCTGCCATAAGCAATACCAGCAGCAATTTTGCGTGAATCCACCCGCCCTGCATAACCGCAGGATTCGCGGCAATCATCAATCCGCCAAACACAAATGTCGCGATCAACGCCGGATTCATGATGGCGCGCAGGAGGCGGCGTTCCATCACCTTGAACGTTTCGGATTGGGCCGAGCCTCTCTCCGCCGATGCGTGATAAACATAAAGGCGTGGCAGATAAAGCATCGCGGCCATCCACGCGATAAAGGAGATAATGTGGAGAGCCTTTAGCCAGAGATAGTTTTCAAGCAGGAAGTCCATGATATCGCCTATCCCCCGAATTGCTGCATGGCGCAGCGGCAGAATTCTTTCGGGCACTGACGCGCATTGGTATCGGGCGCTATATGCGTGGAACCCGCGCGGGCCATAACCATTTTCGCAAGGCCTTCGATAAAGGCCGGATGGGTTCCCACGGTCGGTACGCGATAGAAACCTGTGATACCGAGTTCATGTGCCACTTCGCGATATTCGATTTCGATTTCTACCAGCGTTTCCACATGTTCCTGTGTAAAGGCGTGCGGCAGGATAACCACCGGCACCTTGTCATGCGCGACCTTTTCCAGCGCCTCTTCCGTCGAAGGGCCCAGCCATTTCTTCGGCCCGACACGAGACTGATAACAAATTTGCCAGTCGAGATTGTCTATCCCCGTAGCGATCGCCATCCGTGCCGCCGATTGTTCGCATTGCCATTGATAGGGGTCGCCATCCGTAATGACGTCTTCGGGTAGGCCATGCGCGGAAAACAGAACGCGGGGCCGTTGGCCCGTTTCACGCGCGGCCTGATCATAAACCATGCGGACATTTTCGGCGGATGCGCGGATGAATCCATCTTCGAACGGATAGCAACATATTAAAGTGGTTGGTATGTTCAAAGCAATTTCTGAACAGGCCTTGTTCCATACCTGATAGGACGACCGCGTTGTTGTCGTGGAATATTGCGGATAAAGCGGCAGCAAAATTATATAATCCGCGCCCCATTGCTTTACATTTTCGGCAACTTCATCGGACATCGGATGCCAGTATCGCATGCAAACAAATGTTTTATATTGGTTATTGCCATCTTTATTCAGAACAGATTCAAGCAACGACGCCTGCTCCTGTGAATTCGCAAGAAGCGGTGATTTATCGCCCAGTTCGCCATAGCTATCTCCGGCTTCGCGTTTGCTGCGCCGGATGGAGATTAATTTGGCAACCATCCAGCGGATTGGCAACGGTGCACGGATGATATTCTTGTCCATGAAAAAATTCATAAGAAAAGGTTCAATCGAGGCCTTTGAATCGGGTCCCCCCAGATTGAAAAGAACAACAGCGATTTTCTTGCTCATGGTTTCCAGCTCCGCACAATTTTTGTCAGTTGTTCGACATGGGCAATGTCTGTTTCCTTGATCACACCGTGACCGAGATTAAAAATAAAATTCTTGCCTGCAAAAGAACCATAGATCGCGGCCATTCCGTCTTCAAGGGCCGCCCCACCCGCCAGAAGCCGTGCCGGATCGAGATTTCCTTGAACAGTCAGAAGGGAACAAAGGTTTTCAGCCGCCCATACCGGATCGATTGTATAATCCAGACCGATGCAATCAACACCCGTTTCCTTGGCATACGCCAATGAAAGGGTTCCCGCCCCGCGCGGAAAACCGATAATGGGGATGTGAGGATATTTTTCCTTCATCGCAGAAACGATTCTCTTCGTGGGCGCAATCACCCACTTGGAAAATTGATCGGGGTCCAGAATACCGGCCCAGCTGTCGAAAAGCTGAATCGCTTCGGCGCCCGCATCGATTTGCCCCGAAAGATATTCAATGCTGGCATCCATCACGATATCGATCAGTTTTTGAAATCCTTCCGGATCGGTCAAAGCCCAGCGGCGCGGACGTTCAAAATCACGTGATCCTCCGCCTTCGACCATGTAGCAGGCAACAGTCCACGGAGAACCGCAAAAGCCAATCAGCGTTGTTTCGTGAAATCCTTCTTCCGCAAGCATGGCCCGCACCCGTGAAACGGTTTCGTAGACAGGCGATGCGTGTTTTTTCACCAGGGAAAGGTCAAGCCGCGCAAGATCATCCACGTTGTAAATCGGGTCCAGCTTTGGCCCCTCTCCGGCAAGAAATTCAACCTTTTGCCCGAGCGCGTGCGGCACCACGAGGATATCCGAAAAAAGGATCGCCGCATCCATGCCAAAACGACGGATCGGCTGGATGGTCACTTCCGCGGCCTTCACGGGGTCATACACCAATCCCCAAAAACCCGAAGTGTAGGAACGAATATCGCGATATTCGGGCAGATATCTTCCGGCCTGCCGCATGAGCCAGAAGGGAACCCTTGAAGGCGTCCTGCGTTCGAGAACATCGAGGACCGGTTTTGATTTTTTTACATCCATGGGGGCATTAAAAGCCCTTCTAACTATAATAATCAATTATTTATTTATTAAGGTAGTAATAGTAGTAGGTCCTGTGGGAATCGGGGATGGAATCTTGTCCCGATTTTTGCCCACAGGGGATAAAATGGGAACGCCTGAGGATTCAAGCGGCCCGCCGTGCGCGCCTTTCAAAACTACCCCAAGAGTAATTTTCTTCCCCCCACAGCTTAGCAACGTGTTTGGGCCCTGTACCGCCACCTTGAATAATTTTAATCCCTGACTTATCCCATGGCCCCCACGAATAGTTTTCCCAGCAAACATACACGGAACAAAATTTTTTACGGGAAAATGAAGTGGATGGAAGGTCGCGGGAGGCTTTATCGATTCGCTGTGACATATTATAAGAAGATATGTTCAAAGACGCCTTCATTAAACTGGATTCCATGCAGGCCATGAAAATGGCCGAGCTGGTCAACCCGAAACTGGATATCACATTCGATCCGGATACGGTGACCGTGATGATCCACAGCCTGTCTTTCTATGAGGGATATTACATCGCGGAATTGTCGGATCATGACCAGAACCCACCTGTCATGCGGATTGCGATTTGCAACGATGCGGGCGCGGTCCATGTGCTCAATTGGACCAATTCGGTGATTTATCAACTCAACAAATCGGTACCACTTACCCTTAACGACAACACGGTGCTCGACTACATCAGGTTTTTCTTCACCTATGTGCGCGGACAGCATGGACGGTTTTTAATTGTCGATAATGTCGATGACATTGACTGGCGGGAAGAACCGGCACCGGCCGGCCGCAAGGCGCTCGCCAAAATGATAGAGCCTTTGACCCTTAAAAAACGCGAAGGCGATGTCAGTATTTTCAAAGCCAGTATTATTTTCAAAGATTCGCTTTTCGTGGCCGATATCCACGTCCATGCGGACGGGCGTATTGAAATGCGGGATGAAGAATTGCTGGTCGAGGACATCCCCGTCGCAGACGATATTTTCGGGATGTAGTTTTTATTGCCGTTGCCATCAACTGTGGTTATCGCCCCAATGATCCAACGGCCTTTCCGTCTTCCATCAGCGTTATCTTAATTCCCTGTTAAGACTCTGATAAATTTACCATTATTTTCGGCAATCCGAGCCGTTTTTAGGCTGTTTCGATAGGAAATCATTAATCTTTCTCCCCCCATAATGGCTTTCAGGGGCACGCTTTCTATGGGGCATGCATTTTATCGAACGAATTTTATCAGGTTGGGGAAACCATGAAAAAATCACCGGAGAATACGTCGCAAGGATATAAGGGACGCCGTCCATCCTGTTTCATGGCGTACACGCTGAACAACCATCAGCCGGTTATCTGCACTATCGTTGCGGAACAGCCTTATTTTTACATGGATGAAGAAGAGGCCTCCTATGACGAAGATGCCTTGTTCGATGACGAATATTCCGCAATCGAACGTGACCTAATCGCGATGCGTCAGAAAATGGATGCGTATGAACGCATGGCCAAGAATTTCCAGCATGAGCCGGAACGCCGTCTGCAGGAATTTTCCGCCGAAGCCATCAACATTACCGAAGAATATGCGCAGTTGCAGGACGCTTTGCTGCAACCCGCCGATGATATCGTCCTTCATCTTGGAAAGAGCCGCATGGCACAGGCCCTTTTAGATTTTGCCAAAACACATTCCGTTTATATTGTCGAAAGCGAGCAGACGGACGCCGCCCGTTATGACCGTGACACGCGGCGCATTCTGATCAACCCAAATCTCGGCAAGGTTGAATCCTATCTTCTGGCCGTGCGTGAACTGCGCCGCCACTGGCAACACCGCAAAGGGGTGATGCTTCACCCGCTCACCTTCCATCCCGATCAGGCAATCCTGATCAACCGCGCGCAGCAGGCAGATCTCACCATCGCAATGATCCGCGTGGCATGGGAATTACAACTCGCAGGAGCCCGCGACGCATGGGAGTATATTGAGAACTCACCGATGGCCGATCTTGGCCGCGCCTTTGCCCGCGAAGCCTTCGTCGATTTCAGAAGTCTTGCCAACGGAAAAGCGGCCTCTGCCGTGTTCGAAAGCTGGTTCCTCTCCGAACGCTGCCGCCATCAGGACAAAAAATTGATTCAGGCGATGCTGGCCGACCATCAAGGTTATGTGTTCGGTAGCGAGGATATTTCCCGCCATATTTCCATAGAATTGATCACCGCGCTGGGACAAGAACCCTACGGCAAAAATTACCTTGCCCCCTATGCCCAGATGATCATGGATGATGCGATCTTTACCGAAGTCAGGGATCGCTCCAACGCCAATTTCCTGTGGTTTATCAAGTTCGAGCGCTCTTTCCGCGAAACGGAACAGGCCTTGCAAAGCTCTGGCGACCTCAACGCGTCCGGTGTTCTGCCGGACCAGCCCCGCCCGGAGCCGACCCATGCCACAGACTCTATCGTCATACCGTTGCCAGGACGTTCGCAACCTGTCCACAAATCGATCCGTAAAGGAAGCGCAGGTGATCTGGACGAAACGGCAGACGGCACCAATGTCATTCATGTCCGCTTCGGGAACGAAGCGGGGTCGTAAAGAGTTCATATTGTCAGGAGCCGAAAGGTTCGATGACGCGGAGTTAAATGACGTGAAAGCCACCCGTTTTAAAACAAAAGGCCGGACAAGGCCGGACAGAAGGACAACAAACGAAGTTGTTATCTGCCAGTATCGCAATGGTGAAGCGAGAACATCGCTTGTCCCCCTCGATACGATAGCCTTTGACTCTATCCGCACCTTCCACAATCTGGATGCCTATCCTTATGCGTTCGAGGAAGATTACGACATTGTGCAGTGGCTTTGCGGAATGGCCGCCGAAAGCCCTGCCGCACGTTTGCTGCTTAAATATGCCATCGAACAGGAATGGTCGCTCTGTCTTTCCGATCTTTCCGGCACCGGCTATGACATCAATGAAGAGGCGGGAATTATCACGCTCGATCATTCCGGCTTTACAGCAGGTGCGCTGGGCCGTTCCTCGCATTTCCGTCATGCGCTCTTTTGTAATTTTATCCGGGCGCTACGCGCTGTCTGGCATGAAGGGCAGGATTACGGCTTTGAAACAAAGCACCGTCCAGATGCCGTTTTGATGCTGGGGCGGGTCAAGGCAGCCGATATCGAAACAGTGACCATCCTTGCGGGATGGGAATTGCGCGCGGCAGGACACAGCGATCTATGGCGTCATATCCTTGGTTCCGACGAAGGAGATATGGCGATGATTTTTACCCGCGCGGTTGAAAAGGACCCTGCCGGTTTTTATGACGGGGCGGTCCTGACACGCACATTCTGCCAGTGGTATGGCGAGGATGCGCGCGTTGCCGTGTGCGATGCCGCCACCTTGTCATTGATGGACGAATATCAGCAGCAGGGCGGCCAATTTGGCGCGGCCTCGCTTTCCTATACCGCGATCGAAGATATTTCCGCCCAGCCGTCCAACATCAAATATCTTCAAGGCATGGGCGCAAACATTGCCGCAGACCCCTATTTTGTTGCAATGCATGATGAGATCAACGAATCCCACCTCTTCCAGATTATCTATGACTCCAAGGTTGTGATGGTGGAAGGCGTGCCGTTCCGCGACTCCCTTCTTGCCAGCAAGATTTTCCCGACCGGGCTGGTCACGGTAAAAGAATAATTCCCTGTTTTCAGACCGCCCTGGCCGTTCTAGAATGAGCGGACAGAAGAGGTATTCTCATGAGTTTTGTGAAAACAGGTTTGATCGGCCATCCGGTATCGCACAGCAAAAGCCCCGCCATCCATAATTACTGGATACAAAAATATGGATTGAGCGGAGAGTTCAAAGCGATCGACATTCCATCCGACAATTTGAGGTCAGGCGTGCAAAAACTGGTCGATGAAGGTTATGCCGGATTCAACGTCACAACGCCGCACAAACAGGATATTTTCGATCTGTGCGATGAGGTCGATGATACCGCCAAGGCTATCCGCGCCGTGAATACGGTGATCATCAAAAATGGAAAGTTGTCAGGTACCAACACAGATGCCTATGGCTTTTGGCAAAATGTTGTTGAAAGCGGCAATAAGCCCGATTTTTCCAAAGGCCCCTGCGTCGTTCTGGGGGCGGGGGGCGCTGCGCGCGCCGTTATCCACGCGCTGATCGGTGCAGGTGCGGACAAGATCATTGTCACGAACCGCACAGGCGACAAGGCACGTGATATTCGCTCTATGGACAATAAAATTCTCCGTTTGGCTGAATGGGAACATCGCAGCGATATACTGAAGGGGGCAAGTTTCGTCGTGAACACGACATCATCCGGAATGACGGGCAAAGATCCGTTGCAAATTGACCTTTCGCAATTGCCCCAGCATGCGGTTGTTGCGGATATTGTGTATGCGCCATTGATGACGGATTTGCTGTCCGCGGCGAAGGGCAGAGGGAATCCGATTGTCACGGGCATCGGTATGTTGCTCCATCAGGCACGGCCAGCCTTCGAGAAATGGCATGGAGTTTTGCCCGATGTAACGCAAGAGCTTCAGGATATTGTTCTGAGATGATTATACTTGGCCTTACCGGTTCTATCGGGATGGGAAAATCAACCGCGGCGCGGATGCTTAAACGCATGGGCGTTCCCGTTTTTGATTCCGATGCCGATGTGCACAAGGCGTTGTCACCAAAGGGAGCCGCGTTTGAAGAGGTTGCCGTGACGTTCCCCGAAAGCTGGGACAAAAAAACGCGGACGATCAACCGCAAAGTCCTCGGCGGGATCGTATTTGAAGACGCAGAAAAACGGGCGGAGCTTGAAGCGATTCTCCATCCGATCGTGCAGCAAGGACAGCGTAAATTTATCACGGCGATGCGCAGGATCGGCAAGCGCGTTGTCGTGCTTGACATTCCCTTGCTGTACGAAACCGGCGCGGAGGCCCGTGTCGATTATACGATTTGCGTCAGTGCGCCCTTTGATATCCAGCGCCGCCGTGTTTTATCGCGGCCCAATATGGATGAACGACGCTTTTTAAAAATTCTCGATCACCAGATGCCGGATGCGCAAAAACGTGCGCGCGCCGATTTCGTTGTCGATACCGGCATGGGATATGCGCGGACATATCGGCAGTTGCATAACATCGTAAAACAGGTTTTAGTGGGCCATGCGTGAAATCGTTCTCGATACCGAAACCACGGGTATGGACCCATCCACTGGCGATCGTCTGGTCGAAATAGGCTGCGTCGAATTGATGAACCAGCTGCCGACGGGGAAGACTTATCACGTCTATATCAATCCCGAACGCCCGATCCCGCCCGAGGCCACCGCCGTGCACGGTATTACCGACGAGTATGTGAAAGACATGCCAACTTTTGGTGAGATTGTCGGCAATTTCATGGATTTCATCGGCAATGACCGCCTGGTCATCCACAATGCGGAATTCGACGTGAAGTTCCTGAATGCCGAGCTCAAGATGTTCGGCTTTCCATCGCTCGACAACCGTCGCGTTCTAGATACTCTCAAAATGGCGAGGCAGAAATTCCCCGGCAGCCCTGCAAACCTTGATGCACTTTGCCGTCGTTTCAATATCGACAATTCAGGACGCACATATCACGGCGCCTTGCTTGACAGCCAGCTTCTGGCAGAAGTTTATCTTGAACTCACCGGCGGGCGGCAGGGAGGGCTTGATATCGTCTCTTTTGTCAGCGGGCAGAGCGCATCTGTGACCCAGACAATCCGCACCTATCGCGAACCACGCGTTTTTGCGGTGCAAGAAGAAGAGGTCGCGGCCCATGAAGCCATGCTGGCCTCCATGAAGAACCCGCTTTGGACGAAATAGCCGCCCTTGTAGGCTTTTTGCAACTGCGTCATAATTATCGCAGCGATTCGTGACCCTCTTTATGGCCATCCGGCCATTCCTTAACAAGTATTTAGCGTTTTTCAGGTAAGCTTAAGGGATATTCTTCGGGGGTTTATTCTAAGCGGGAGACGTCAGTTGGGGGAAACACTGACATTCTGGACACGCGTAGCCCGTCATTCATGGCGCCAAAACCTGCGAGCTGCTTCATCCACAGACCCTAATATTAGAAAACGTCAGGCCGGGAACGTTGTCTTTGCGATGTTCGCTGCGGTCGGCATGGTCGGCCTTATCGGCTACTCCGCGACCACCGTCATGAAGGGCCCCGTGGCCACCATGCAACAGGTGACCAAGCGCACCATTGCCGAAGACAATATTCTGGCTTCTTCGAAACTCACTGTGCTCAATGCCGCGGAACAGGCGGGCGGTGCGGATTGCGACGGCGACGGGCTTGCCGAACCCATGGCATGGTCTTCGAGCGGAACCGGCACGGCACCCACGGGCGGCGGGTTCCTGCCAGCCGGTCTCGGGGTCGGTCTTCTCGATCCATGGGGGCGCTCTTACGGTTACTGTGTGTGGGATCATGGGTCGGCCATCCGCAACGGCACCTGCGCATCCGATGACAGGCTTGCGGGGCATGCGAGCGCCGCAGGGGTTCTGGTCGCAATTATTTCCTCCGGCCCTGACAAAAAATTCCAGACAAGTTGCGCGGCCTCACCCACCTTCGTTCAAAAAGTTGCGGGCAGTGATGACCTTGTCACTTCTTTCACCTATGCCGAGGCGGAAAAGGTAGCGGGCGGTTTGTGGAATCTGAAAAGCGGTGATGACACCACCGCGCAGATCGGCAAAAAGCTCGAGGTAAAAGACGGCGGCGGTAATGTCACCTTCGCGCTCGACAACACGACGGGGGCGGGGACGTTTGAAGAAGTAACGACAGGGACAATTACGGGGCTTGGAACGGATCCCATCGAAATGGGATCGGGCTTGCAACTCGCCGATGAAACGGATGCCCCGGATGTTGATTGTACCGCTGGTGCGGAAGGCACGTTGCGCAATCATTCCACCGAAGGGATGCAGGTTTGCGATGGCACCGCCTATGTCTCCATCGGCGGTGGAGGCGGCGGTGGTGGATATAGTTATGGCGGATTATATGAAGGCAAGATCAGCGCGGGCTATCATACCTGCGGCCTTCGCGCCGATGGCACGGCCTATTGTTGGGGATATAATGGCAGTGGTGAGCTTGGGAACGGCACAACCACGAACAGTTTACTTCCAATAGCAGTTGTAGGCGACCACAAATTTTTACAGATTAAGGCTGGCCAAGACTATACTTGCGGCCTTCGCACCGATGGTGCGGCCTATTGCTGGGGGAGCAATGCCAATAGACAGCTAGGGGACGGAACCACAACGAATAGTTTGACGCCGGTGCCAGTATCTGGTGGCCATAAATTTGTCCAAATTAGTGTACGCTCACTTCATACCTGCGGCCTTCGCACCGACGGCGCGGCCTATTGCTGGGGTGGTAATAGCCATGGGCAATTGGGGGATGGAACGTCAACCGATCGTGCTGTGCCAACGGCAGTAACCGGTGGGCATAAATTTATACAAATAACAGTGGGTGCTAATTTTACTTGTGGCCTCCGCAGTGATGGCGCGGCCTATTGCTGGGGACAAAACTTCTACGGCCAATTAGGCGATGGTACAACAGCGGCAAAATCCGTTCCAACAGCCGTATCAGGAGGGCACAAATTCGCGTATTTGGCAGGAGGCTATCTTTATAATTGCGCTATACGTACCGATGGTGCGGCTTATTGCTGGGGAATGAATTCCAATGGAGCAGGAGGCGCACTGGGTGATGGTACCAATATTAATAAGAGTGTGCCAACGCCTGTTTCTGGCAACCACAAGTTTATTGATTTGGCTACAAGCCACTCCCACGCGTGTGGTATACGTACCGATGGTGCCGCCTATTGTTGGGGGGATAATTATTGGGGCGGTTTAGGAGATGGGACTACTACTACAAGTTTTACCCCAGTTGCGGTCTTGGGCGGGCCCTTTGTAGAAATTTCAGCGAATAGTCAAGGAAATGCATGTGCTTTAAAAGCAGATGGCGCCGCCTATTGCTGGGGATTGAATTCCTATGGCCGTCTTGGTGACGGGACCACCACTGCGAGTTCTATTCCGACCCACGTATCGGGCTTTTCCATGGTGGAATCCCAAAACAACGCCTTCCAGTTCGGCAACAACGAACCGACATGTGATTCCACAACCATCGGCACAATGCGGTATAAAGGCGGCGTCCTCGAACTTTGCGATGGCGCGGCTTTCAAACAACTCGGCGCAAAGGACAGCCAGTATAATTACAGCGGGATCTGGGAGGGGAAGATTTCCACTGGCAGTACACATACATGCGCTTTACGCGCCGATGGTGCGGCCTATTGCTGGGGAGAGAATGTGAACGGTAGACTAGGAGATGGCACTACCACGGCGAGATATGTTCCGACGGCGGTAAACGGCGGCCACAAATTCATGCAGCTGATGGATACTTCTACATCCTATAGTACATGCGCTTTACGCGCCGATGGTGCGGCCTATTGCTGGGGACAGAATGCTGCTGGCCAGCTTGGGGATGGCACAACAACCGAGAGGTTGGTGCCGACGGCAGTAAACGGCAGCCATAAATTCGTGCAGCTGGCCGGAGGCTACTTTCATACCTGTGGCCTACGCACGGATGGCGAGGCCTACTGCTGGGGATATAACAACGCGGGTCAGTTGGGTGATGGCACGTCGGTAAATAAAAGCTTGCCAACGGCGGTAACTGGTGGGCATAAATTTGTACAGTTGGTAGGTGGTTATAATCACACATGTGGCCTACGCAGCGATGGCGCGGCCTATTGCTGGGGCCAAAACAGTTTCGGTTACCTTGGAGACGGCACAACTACGAATCGTTATGTTCCAACGGCGGTGAGCGGCGGTTACAAGTTTGCGCGATTGGGGTATGGCGGTTACAGCACGTGTGGCCTTCGTACGGATGGCGCAGCTTATTGTTGGGGAATAAATACTTACGGTCAACTGGGTGATGGCACAAATACGCATAGTTATGTTCCAACGGCGGTGAGCGGTGGGCATAAGTTTTTGCAGATAGGCGGCGGGACTTATTATACATGTGGCCTTCGTACGGATGGCGCGGCGTATTGCTGGGGGCGTAATAGCAATTCACAGTTGGGAGATGGCACCAGCACGAATACAAATGTTCCCACAGCTGTAAGCGGCGGCTACAAGTTTGCACAAATTTCCTCCGGTGCCGATCATACATGTGGTCTCAGAATCGACGGCACCGCCTATTGCTGGGGCGCGAACTCATTCGGACGGCTCGGTGATGGCACAACGACCAATCGCTCTATCCCCACCCATGTTCCCACCTTCTCCATGACCGAAACGCAAAAATCATCGTTCAAATTCGGGAATGATGCGAATGCGTGCGGTGCGGGCAATTCCGGTGCGTTGCGTTACACCGGCGGGGCGGTATGGGAATATTGCAACGGCACAAGCTGGACAACCTTTGCATCCAGCGTATCGGCGAGCGGCGTGACATGGGATTTTGTGAACGGATCCTGCGCCATCCGTAGTAACGGCGATGCCTATTGCTGGGGTGGAAATTCAAGCGGCCCTATCGGCGATGGAACTACAACACAGCGGGAAACGCCGACAGCCGTGCTGGGTGGCCACAAATTCAAACAATATGCGGTTATATCCAGCAGTGTTTGCGGGCTTCGCACCGATGGCGCGGCCTATTGTTCAGGCGCGAATAACAACGGGCAACTTGGCAATGGAAATACAACGGACCAAACCACCCCGGTTGCCGTATCGGGTGGTTATAAATTCAAAGAACTTACGAATGGAAATAGCCATAGGTGCGGGCTTACAACAAGTGGAGCCGCTTATTGCTGGGGATATAACAATAAAGGGCAGTTGGGCAATGGAACGACAACCTGGCCGCAATCAACGCCCTCTGCCGTGACAGGAAGCCACGTCTTTGTTCATTTGGCGGCGGGCCCCGACAACCATTCATGCGGCATTCGCAATGATGGCGCGACTTATTGCTGGGGCAACAATGGCAACGGGCAATTGGGTGATGCCAGCACAACGGATCGTACATCGCCTGTCCTTGTGGGCGGGAGCCATAAATTTGTGCAACTGGCGGTGGGCGCAAGCCATACTTGCGGCCTTCGCAGTGATGGCGCGGCATATTGCTGGGGCTTGAATACAAACGGGCAGGTGGGGGACAATTCCACTACCCAACGCACATCCCCCGTTTCGGTGAATGGCGGGCATAAATTTATACAATTATCAGCAGGATACAGCTCTACTTGCGGCATACGCAGTGATGGCGCGGCCTATTGCTGGGGCGTCAATAATATCGGCCAGTTGGGCGATGGAACTACAACACAACGCCTTATACCAACAATTGTAACTGGCGGGCATAAATTTATAAAAATCGGTTTAGGTAGTTCGAACGGTTGTGGGCTTACGAGTTCCGGCTCTATTTACTGTTGGGGTGTCAATACGAATGGTCAGGGAGGTAACGGTACAACCACATCTCCGCTTACGAGCCCCGTGAAAGTGAGCGATCCATGATGAAAAACTTCATGCATCGCTGGGCGGATAAAGCGCGGGCCTCTCAGGCGGGCGGAATAGCATTCACGCTCTTTTCTGCCGTGGCGTTGATCGGTGTTTTGGGTGCGGGCGCGATCACGGTGATGAAGGGGCCTGTGTCCTCTATGTCGAAAGTAACCAAGCGCGCGGTTGCCGAAAACACCTTGATGGCAGGCGGCAAGCTCTCGGTTGCGACGGCGATGGCACAGGGCGATGGCGGCGATTGTGACGGCGATAGCGTGGTAGAGCCGCTGGAGTGGAGTGCATCCGGCACCGGCACCGCGCCCGCGGGCGGCGGGTTCGTGCCAGGCAGTATCAGCATCACGAGCCTTGATCCGTGGGGCACGACCTATGGCTATTGCGTCTGGGACCATGGCAGCGACATTAAAAACGGTGATTGCGCTACCACGAACAGGCTTTCTGGGCAGGCGGATGCCGCCGGCACCCTCATCGCGATGATTTCCGCCGGGCCGGACAGAGTGTTCCAGACCACGTGTGCCAATTCCCCCACCTATGTCACGCGCCCATCGGGAAGCGATGACAGCGTTCTGACCTATACTTTCTCGGAAATACAGGCGCAGATGGGCGGTATCTGGAATTTGAAGGCCGGTGATGCCACCACGACGGAAATATCCAAAACCTTGGAGGTGAAAGACGGCGACGGGGATGTGAACTTCGCGCTCGACATGGCAACCGGGATTGGCGATTTCATCGGTTTGATGGTCGGCACGATCAAGGGCAAGCTCACTGCGCCCGTCACGATGGAGGCAGGCCTGAAGCTCGACAACGATACGAATGTGACATCGTGCGCGGCCGGAGAGGAAGGGTTTTTGCGTTATCACGCCACGAACGGGGTTGAGGTGTGCGACGGCGCGGCCTACGTTCCGGCGGGCAGCGGCGGAGAAGGCAGCGGCGGGTATAGTTATAATGGGCTTTGGGAAGGGAAGATAAGTGTAGCAGGACACACCTGCGCTTTGCGGGCCGATGGTGCGGCTTATTGTTGGGCAACTTCCAACACATACGGTCAATTAGGCAATGGAACGACATCCCTGAGCTATACCCCCTCCGTTGTTAGTGGGGGGCATAAGTTTGTTCAAATCAGCAATGGTTTTTCGGCTACATGCGCTTTGCGGGCCGATGGTGCGGCCTATTGCTGGGGGTATAACGCCGCAGGATTCCTTGGGAACGGAACAACCAATGATAGCAGTGTTCCCGTTGCCGTTAGTGGTGGCCATAAATTTGTTCAAATCAGTGCTAATAATGTAGGCGTATGTGGTCTTCGCACGGATGGCGCGGCTTATTGCTGGGGGCAAAACAGTTCTGGTCAGGTGGGTGATGGCACCACAATACAGCGTAATGTACCTACTGCAGTGTCTGGTGGCCATAAATTTATTTTAATCCGTGCGGGATTTAGTCATACTTGCGGTATTCGCACGGATGGCGCGGCTTATTGCTGGGGATCAAACTCTAATGGTAGGATTGGTGACGGCACCACGACTAATAGAACAGTCCCCACAGCCGTAACTGGCGACCATAAATTCGCCCAATTGGGTTTAGGTGAGCATACTTGCGGTATTCGCACGGATGGCGCGGCTTATTGCTGGGGATCAAACTCTA
>CAMLMC010000002.1:0-252500 GCA_946481075.1 uncultured Alphaproteobacteria bacterium | reverse complement strand
TGGTAGGCCGTTACCCCACCAACTACCTAATCAGGCGCGGGCCGATCCTCTGGCGATAAATCTTTGATCCGAAGATATTATGCGGTATTAGCGTCCGTTTCCAGACGTTGTTCCGCACCAGAGGGTACGTTCCCACGTGTTACTCACCCGTGCGCCACTAACCCGAAGGTTCGTTCGACTTGCATGTTTTAGGCCTGCCGCCAGCGTTCGTTCTGAGCCAGGATCAAACTCTCATGTTTGATCTCATCTCATATCACTCAATTTTTGAATTGAAGTATCCTTAGACACTTCAAAACCAAATGAATGATTGAAAAGTGCAAGGACCTGCTTTGCGTCACATAACTATTGTGTTGAATAGATACGCAATGCATTACAGGTCTTTATGTTTGTGTGTTCAACACATCCACGAAGCGCTGCTGCCTGCGTATCTTCTCTTTCCTATAAACGATGTTCAAGAACCGGTGCGGCGCTTATTAGCAAAAGCCAAACAAGGCCGCAAGCAGTTTTTTCGAGTTACCCCGAAAAAGAATTTTTTGACGATGTCGATTTATATACCTTTAGAAGGTCTCGCCGTCAACTTCTTAAGGAACTTATTTTTGCCTTACGGCGTACGTCCTTTTCGAAGATCAGCTTGGGTTCGCCCCGCGCTGTGGAGGGGGTTATATACTGATCGTTTCTCCCCTGTCAAACGCCTTTTTGCTTTTTTTTAAGATTTTTTTCATTTTTTTAGAAAATGGCGGTTTTCAGCCACTTAGGAGGATTTTTCCAGAATAAAATCAGCGTAGTGCCCGTTGATACCGGCAAACTTGATAATATCTTCGGCCTTGGCCTCTGCGGTTTCCAGCGTCAGGCCGCCAAAGGACACGCGGCCAGTTCTGGCGACCTGCAGTCCGTCTTGCATAGCCTCTGCCCCGCTCCGGTTAAAACAAACCTTAAACAATTCGGCCTTCAGCGGCATCGGCATGTCATCGCGGAGGAATGTCAGTTGATAGGCGGCAGGTTTTGGCCGTATGGGAAAGATATGGCGGCGCGCGGTATAGACAATCATCGCATGATCATGCGGGATGGGGGCGTAAACCTCCCCCTTCGAAGATACATAGAATATATCACCCAGCGATGCTTTACCCATGCCATAATTATTGGCAATACGCCGCTTTTGTAAAGATACGGAATAGGCATTGCCCGTATTATGCGCAGGAAAGTTCGGGCCCCCGCCTTATAGAAGCCCCAGCCTTTTAAGCTCTTCCGCCATTTCCACGGGCGGTTCGTCTTCGGCGGGATTGGCACCGATGTAAGGGCCGCGGTCACGAGGCGCGTCCTTTTCGTCCAGATAACGCCACCCTTGAATTGCTTTTTTCGGCTGGGACAATGTCTGGTACAGTTGGGGATCGACAACAATCTGGCACCAGGTGCCTTCGGGGTCGTCCACCATCTCAAAGCCGAGGATTTTCTGGCGCACCTGTATACGGTTCTTCAATATCCAGTAGATGGAACCTCCTGTTTCAAGGATCTCGTCGCCCCGTGTGGGTTTGTACCGTGTATAGGCATAGGTCGCCTTTTTGCCATGATAGGTCATCCGGTTGCCGCGCTGACGCTCGATCAACTGGTCGATTTCCTGTAACCCCGCGGCGGTTTTCAAAAGATTTATGCGCATGTCCTAATCTTTACTCCTAAAGATGTTTTTCTCCAACAAAATCAAGAACGGGGATTCACAGAAACAACATATGATTGTATGATATTCGCCTGTTCAACGAAGGCGGTCCCGCCGATGTTTCAAAGATTAAAGCCTGCGCTCCTCTATTCCCGCCCGCTTTTGGCGCTGGCGGCGGTAAGTCTTTTCGCCAGCCCTGTCCATGCCCAGCAGCTGGCTTCCAGTGCCGCCGCCCCATGGATGGACAATACAGTGGGCATACGGGATGCAGAGCCCGAAATTGAGCCCCGCCCCCTCACGCTGAAAGACCTTGAAAAACTGGAAGGTCCCAACACTCCGGACAGAAGTATCCTCAGAACCCCGCTGGAATCTCTCTACGGCGACCGGGCAGAACAAAATCTTACCCTTTTTGGCTATGATCTCTTTCATAAGGGGGCAAAGCCATCCGACAAAATCCCGGCCGGCATGGCGCAGGACGACTATCTGCTTTCCGGCGGCGACAAACTGGAAATCATTTTCCGTGGGCAGGAGAACGCACGAAAAACCTACGAAGTCGGCAGCAATGGATTGTTGGTCATCGACACATTATCGCCCGTCAATGCGGCAGGACGAACACTTGGCGACATTCGCACAAGCCTGGAAGAGGAAGCCACGCGATTGCATAACCTGTCTATCCATGTATCGCTGGCGGAGGCACGGCAGATCGATGTCCTTGTCATCGGCGACGTTGCGCAGCCGGGGCGAAAATCGTTAAGCGCCTATCACACCGTGCTCGATGCCCTGCAACAGGCGGGCGGCATCAATAAAACGGGATCCCTTCGACGCGTCAAAATGGTCCGCGCAGGCAAAAGCCAGTTTATTGATCTTTACAATGTTATGATTCAGGGCGGCGAAGCTGCTGATACGCGACTTCGCGATGGTGACCGCCTGATCGTACCACCGATCGGACCGACAGTGGCGATAACGGGCGCAGTCAAACGCCCCGCAATCTATGAAATCCGCAAAGGCGAAAATTTAAGCGCCATGGAAATGCTTGGTCTTGCGGGCGGTGTATTGGCGCCCGGCAGCAACCGTTTTATCCGCCTGGCCCTCACCGATACGGGCGAAGAAATTGTCGAGGATATTGATGAACCTGCAAAGCGCCAGTTCGGTGATGGCAGTATCCTGAACGTCGCGCAGGCCACAACCAAACGCGGCCGGAACATTACTCTGTCAGGCGCCGGCCGCGAAACGGGCGAACATGATCTCAAGAAAGCGAAGAGCCTTTCAGAGCTTATAGGCAACCAGAATGCCTTCGGGGATAATGTTTATCCCCTCCTCGGCGTAATTGAACGGCGCGATCCAGAAACACTTACAAAATCGCTTGTTGAATTCTCGCCGCGCCAGGTTCTGCAGAAAGATTTCGATGCGCCCTTGTCGGAAGGCGATATCGTTCATCTTTTCACGATGGCGCAGATACACAACCTAGGCAAAAAAACTTCTTCTGAACCTCTGCTGCAAAAAGTCTCTTCAACACCGGCCGCCGACGATATTGTCAAAGATGGCTATATATCGTCTTTCCTTCAGGAACGTTCCGCCTTTATACGCGGCGCTGTGCGTCAGCCGGGTGCGTATCCGGTTGCCAAAGATACCAGCCTTGAAACCTTGCTGGCGGTTGCAGGTGGCGCGACGATAGAAGCCGATACCGATAATATCGAAGTGACCAGCCGATTGATACCCGCCGATGAAAGCGCGGATGCGATGGCGCCAAACCGTATCAATGTCAGTTTTTCAAAAGACAATATGGCGCAGATCAAAATATCGCCCGGGGATACTGTGCGCGTCATGCAAAAATTCAACCGTGTCGAAGAACAAAGCATCACGCTGCTGGGCGAGATTAGAAACCCGGGCAAATATGATCTTCTCCCGGGCGATACGATGATGAGCCTATTACAACGTGCAGGGGGGCTTACTGATATCGCCTATCCGGATGGCGTGATCTTCAGCCGCGCATCTGAACGCAAGCAGGAGCAAAGCCGCTACAAGGCCGCAGCACAGGAACTGGAAATGCAACTTGCCAGCATCCTGAAACAGGATGACAAGGACAAAAAGCCCGATGCCGCAGCCATATCCATGACACAAGGTCTGATTGCGCAGTTAAAGAACGCGGAAGCCGTGGGCCGCATCACTGTCGAGGCCGATCCGGGTGTGCTCAGCCATGACCCGGAACAGAACATCTTGCTGGAGCCGGGCGATAAAATTTACATCCCGCGCCGCCCCTTCACAGTGCGCGTCGGCGGCGAAGTGCTCTCCCCCGCTTCCCTGCAATTCCGTAAAGGAAAGGATGCGGACAATTATATCGATGAAGCGGGCGGACCGACCTATTACGCCGATATGGACCGCGCCTTTGTCGTTTATCCGGATGGCAGTGCACAGCCGCTTTCTGTTAGCGCATGGAAGCAAAAAATAACGATGATCCCGCCGGGTTCCACCATCATTGTCCCGCGTGATCCAAAGCCTTTCGACTTCTTAGAAAGCGCGGAAAAAATCAGCACGATCCTTGCAAACATCGCCCTCACGGGGTTCTATATCGACGATCTTGGTGATGACGACTAAACCATTATTCTCAATCATAACCATCACAAAAGACGATCCGGATGGGTTTGACAAAACCAAGCAGAGTCTGGAGACCCAAACCTGCCGTGACTTTGAATGGATTGTGATTGACGGAAACAATGAAGCCGATAGCGGTATTTACAATGCCATGAACAAGGGGCTCGATCGTTCGCAAGGCGGGTATATTCTTTTCCTGAATGGCGGCGATATCCTTGCTGATCCGGAAACTCTTACGCTGATTACTCGCCACATCGATGTTTTTCCATCAGACTTTATCTATGGTGACGCCATGGAACATGACGGAATGCATTTCCACATTAAACGTGCCCGTAAACATACGACGCTCTGGCGCGGCATGTTCACCCATCATCAGGCGATGATCTACAAACGCGATTGTATAAACGGTTTAAGGTTTGATGAGACTTATAAAATCGCCGGTGATTTTGATTTCACGGCTAGGTTTTTGAAGAAAGCGAAAAATTTTTCCTATATTCCCGCTCCGCTTTGCCTTTTTGGACGGGGCGGCATATCGCAAACACAGGCCCGTCTGGGACGGAGCGAAGAAATGCGATCGAGACTGGGAAATAAGCTATGTGGGCGAATAACTGCTGTTTTTGTGTACGCACGCCAGGTGTTTACTCATTTTCTGGTATCGATGGCACGATAATAATCCGCTTTTTTGAAAAGAAGGTCGATATTCTTTCGCCCCTCTAGGACACCGCCTCTTAACAGGCCGTAATAAAACAAGAATGCCCACCGCTTATACCGGGATGCGCGGAATAAAGATTTTATCCTATTTCGCCAAGCGACCGGATCGTCGGGATAGGCCTTTTTATCAATCATTCCCTTTTCCCAGAGCGCATAACCATGATGCTTCTGCTCCCACCTCCCCGCATCGTTAAAGCAGTAATGCAACAGGGAGGCGTCCAGCCGTCCAATTTTCATACCTTTTGCACAACTCCTCAAAACGGGCTGGTAATGGCCTTCTATTTCCCCCATGCCCGGGATATCCAGATCATCGACTACGGGAAACTCCATCTTGTGGCGGTTGATCAGGCAGAGTTTGCGATTGCGCATGCCGCGTTTAAGAACCACACCATCAGCCACATAGAGTCCATCAATGAAATATCCCGCGCGGGAGAAATCAAGCACCGCGATTTCGTCCGCCAGTTCCTTTGTCACCTCCTCATCGGCATCCACGAAGAAAACGAAGTCATGCTGGATGGTAAGATTATCAAGACACCACTGCCGTTTCTTTGGGTACTGTCCATTCCATGTGAAGGAAACAAAACGCGCGCCGAAGCTTTCCGCAATCATGCGGCTATTATCTTTTGAATGTGAATCAACGACGATGATCTCATCAAAACACTGAAGCGCCGAAAGACAACGCGGAAGATTTTTTTCTTCATTCAAGGTCGTAATAATAACAGTAATCGGAATCTTATCTTGCATGTGGGTGCCGTACCGACCAGACCAGATAGCCACCCACAACCCCCATCATGGCAAACACAATTAGAATAGCCGGGGTATTGGGCCAGACAGGTTTTGGCGCGCTCGCCGGAGGTTCCACCACGATCGCGGCGTATGGCTCATCGAGATTCGCCAGCATTCTGATATGTTCCTGCTGAATTAAAAGATTGGCAATACCCTTGCGGTGATCAGGGTTGAGGGTTTTCTGCAATGAATCTTGTAGATAGTTGATCCGGGTTTCCGATTGGCGCCTGCGGTCTCGGCGAATAAGTTGGTCCGAAACCAGATGAACCTTGCGGAGCAGTGCCGCGGCAAAATCCGCATCGGGATGGTTATAGCTGATCCGTCGCAACGGCGTCGTGCCCAGATGCTCGATCTTTAAATTTTTTTGCAAATATTCCGCAAGCTCTTCCGCGCTCCACGCCTCCGATCCATGGCGCCAGCGCCCATCTTTGGCAATACCGGCCAGCACCGATTGATCCTTAAGCAATATAGCCGCTACTGATGTCCCCGTCGATGTATAGACGAATCGGTAAAAATCGGTCGATACGCCTTCTTGGTCTTTGGGCCGCCAGAAAGGAATGTCGAGTGATTGGCCTTCAGCACGCGTCGAAGCATAGTCGCCAAGCGCATAACCATCCGCAGGTGCCACAATCATGGTCGCCTTATAAAGCGGCGTAGCGCTTAGAATGATAATTGCCCCGGCAATCAATGTCACGACCATGGAAACAAGAATGTAGACCCGCGCCTTCCAGAACGATGCAATCATATCTGCAAGGGTTGGTTCGCTGTTCATGTCCGCTTATGCCACGCGCGTACGGATGGTGTTTTCGGCTTCCTTCATAATGGAAAGAATCGATTTGACGGGACGGCATTCCTGCGCCGCCTCCAATGCGCCTTGCTGCGCATCGAACCATGCATTCGGCTCGCTTCGGAAATAAAGAATTGCCTGCGCGAGCGTTTGCCCATCACCTTGCGGAACAATCGCGCCGCATCCATAATCTTTTATAATGCGGGCAATCTCCGTATCGTCCGGCCCGATATAGATGGCGGGGCGCGCGGCGGCCAGCGCGGAATAGAACTTACATGGGACCAGCAGTCCCGCCGCATCGTCGCGCATGCTCACCAGATGCACATCACCGCTTTCCATCAGATCCTTAAGTTTACTTGCGGGTTGATAAGGCAGCAATTTTACGTTTTGAAGTTCGCGGCGTGCCCGCTCAGACGCAAGGCGGTCATGGTTCGGCCCATCGCCTACAAAAACAAACTCTATTTCAGGATGAATCGAAAGCGCTTCTGCGGCTTCCAGTATCGTGTTCATCGGATGCGCACGTCCGATATTACCGGCATATAAAACCCGGAATCGCGGCGATGTATCGCGTATTAACTGTTCCGGCGGGCGGGCATTGGCAACATTCGCCTTCATCCGTACATCGTTGCTTGCACCACGGTTGGCCTCGATAATTTCCTGATCCGGCCAATTGGGCACGATGCTGATACGCCCCGTTTCAACGCCTGTATGGGCAAGATATTTCGCCATGCAACGGCCTACGGCAATTACCTTACCGGATTTGTTCATCGAACGGCGTGCGGTGCGTGAAAGCGACTTCATAACAAAATCCGGCATCTTGACGCCGATGGATGGGAACAAGTCCGGATAAAGATCATGACACCAGTGCATATGGGCGCAATGCCGCTTCTTCGCAAAACGGCGGCCAACGGTCACGAGCAGTGGAGGATCGGTCATGGTGACGACAAGGTCGTGATGCGGCTGTTTCATCGCGGCGAGGTAAAGCCGGGCCAGAATGCGGGCGTAGCTGAAAAACCCCTTGGGCGATTGGTTGGCCTTGACGCGGTAGACCGCTATTCCGCCATCGTTTTCAGAGAATGTTTTTTCACCCGTAGTCAGGACCGTGACCTGCCATCCCGCGCGCGCCATTTCGCGGGCCAGATCGCGCAGGACGCGGCCACTTGCCCCCCTTGCTGGCGGGTACACCCGGTTGATTAACAGAACAGACGGCTTGTTTAAGGTCATCGGCCTACGTCTTTTACGATATGGATATTCTTTGTGAATACACGACTAGGACGTTTCGCGCAACGGGGCGGACCGCTTACTCCACACCCCGATGAGTAGAAGCAATAGCCCGAAATCGAGAGATTTATGGGAAGCATAGAGAAAAACCGGGATAATGAACGGCCAGAAAACGGCCATCGCCCTGCCCCTGTCCCTTTGAAATATAAGGACAATCTCATAGAATACGGCGATGCAGAACACCGTGGCCAAAAGCGCCATCAACGCCCCGCCCTTTAAAAACATCAATGTCAAAAGACTGTGGGTATAATTTACGTCCAGCCCACCAACGGCAGGAGAGGCGAAAACCCCTCCCCATCCGGACCCGGCGAAGAATCGGACAGGGTCTGCCGCGGCAGACGCAAAAACTGCCCCGGCCTCCTGAACGCGCATATTCATCCCCACTTCCGCTGTCTTCTTGTAAATGGCGCCTGCGGTCTCCGCCACCCATGGCGCAATTATATATAAGAGAGCCATCAGCAAGATGGTGGGCAGGACAATCCGACCCGGTGTCCGGATCAGGGTATCGCCCCAAAAGACAAAGAGACTGAGCCCGATCGCGGCGATGGTGGCACGCTGGATATCCAACAGCATGGCCGCGACAATCACGGCAATTATGATCCCGCCTCCTATCAGCACCGGAAGACGCGATACCGATATATGAACCAGCGCTCGCCAAACAAACCCCGCCGTAAAGATCGCGGCAAACAGAACTAAGGGGGAATTGGACAGGTATAAAAGCTCGCCATCGGCGATCCACAAATTGAACGCGGGGATAAGGGTCCGCACCGCGAACGCGGCCCCTGCGCCCAGCATTAATATAGGCAGGAACCTCGCCGCCCCTTCGTTTATCTCGAATATACGCATCAGGAAAATCGGCAGACACAAAAAAGCAAAAGATAATAAATCGCGAACGATCAACGCCATCTCATTGCCGTTATATATTCCGGTGAGGACAGGGACAGTGATGCCTGTCAGGAAAAGAACATGGAGTATACGCAGAAAAAACGGTTCCCCCAAATCGAGCCTGCGGAACCGCCCCATCAGTCCCATTCCGGCGGCAAGGATGAGCAAAGCGCCCACAACGGCTTCCACCGCACCGGGGTTATCCGGCGTGGGGGACCCGAACATGCCATAGACCACTATCGCCGCGAACAGGGCAAGAACCGGCACAGGCGTTGAGGCGATGCGATGAACCATCATGCAAAACACCCCACCAGAAGGCGGGGCGCGGTGCAAGTTTTATTCGGGCTGAAGGTCAGTCGATATTGAACAAACGCGGTGGCGTTTGCAAAATCTCGTCCTGCTCGCGATAGACAAGGCGCTTCTTCTTCGGCTTTTGCGTCTGCTGAGGCTCCATGTAATTGCCATAGGCGTTGGCTACACCACCCATGGCCTGCTGGGCCTGTTGCCCATATTGGGATTCTGTTGCCTGCTGCATATATTCCTGTGCGTATTGCTGGGCCCTGGCATTACGTTCGGCGCGCGCACGCGCCACCTGATCCGCCGTCAGAACGCCGTTGCCGTATGTTGTAGGGTTAAGGTTATAAGGCTTTGGTGCATTGTAATTGTAAGAAGGTGCGTTTTTGCCGGCAATCATCTGGTCCATCGGCAGCGGCGATCCCAGATTGTTATAAACCGGAACATTGCCCGATTGCGTGGTGCCATAACCCTGCTGTGACGTCATAGGAATATATAAGGGGGTCTGGGCGACTGCAGCGCCTGCCATACCGCAGAGCGTCAAACCTGCAACCACCAAGAAAGAGCCAAAACGCATATCCATTCCTTCCTATAAAATTCTGATCTCACTGTATCATAAAATCAGACAACTCGGCAAAATTTCATACGAAACAAGCGCTTCCCCGGGCATGGCCGGCGGCCATCAAAAAATCATCATTTCTTTACGTTTCTTTAAATCTTTGGAAGCATGATGAACCTACAATTTCGTAAAATAATGGTGGGTACAAGGAGTGCGTAAGACATGCAGGTAAACATCGAAGAACTTCTGCACAGCGCAGGATTGGAAGATGAGGCTTTCTACCCCGGTAAGAAGGTGGTGAAGAAATACGTCCAGCACGGCGAATATAAAAGCCACTGCGTCGTTTTCGACTGGCATGACAAAAGCAACGTGCGCGTTGAAATCAAAGCGGGCATGAGCGGCCATACACTCGATGCGAAGGAACTACGCCACTATCCAGTGACATTCCAGGCTGCGACTTATCTCGATATCAAAACGACGAACGACAATCGCGACGAAACCGATGACGATGAAGACGGTGAAGGCGCCCGTGGCAAATCCGGCGGCGGCGGCAAGAAACCGAACCGCCGCAATCCGGAGATTGAAACCGAGGTATCCCTGAACGCGTTTAGCAAGATCGCCGATGGCGCGGTTTCGCTATCCGGTGAAATCCAGAAATTCGTGATTATGGGCCGCGAAATAGCCAAAGAAGCCTATGCACAGGCCCTTGAGAACCTCAAGCATCAACTTTCGCAAACCAAGATCATGGCGATGGACCTGATGAAGGGCGTCAGCGATATCATCCAAAAAGCCACGCCAGGCGGCGGTCTTGAAGCCCGCGGTGACGAAAAAATCAAATATAAATATGATGCGGAGAAAACCGGCCCGATGTTCGGCGGTCTCACGCCCTAGGAAATACGCCCTTGAAATGAAACAAAATACAGCGGCCATAAAAAAGCCGCTGTATTTTTCTATTCTGGTTTCTATAGTGGGAATGGTTGTTTACAAAACAAAGGGTTTATATGTCTTCGCACTTAAACGGGAATGACGGCGATCAGGGCGGCGGCCCAGACAATGACAAGGTGGTCCCCCTCCCAACATTGGCAGAGCGTGACCGCATGCGCCGTGAAAAAGAAGAAATAGAACGCCGCCTGCATCAGGCGCGCACGCCCAAAGAGGCCTTGTTCAACATACCGCCTGTCACATCGTCCCTTCTGGCGCTGATCGTGGCTATTCACATCCTCCTCAATCTGGTTTTGAGTCCTCAGGCAGCCGATGACATCATCATGAATTTCGGGTTCATCCCGGCGTATTTTTCCGGCGAGAACCCTACCCCGCTCCTTGCGTGGCTTACCCCGATTACGCATATGTTCCTGCATGGAAGCTGGCATCACATCGCCATGAACGGGTTCATGCTGCTGGCCTTTGGCAGCGGCATAGAACGCTGGCTGGGATCTAAACGCATGCTGATCCTGTTTTTCGGCAGCGGACTGTTCGGCGTGCTTGCGCATTATATTCTGAACACATCTTCGGAGTTCCCGATGATCGGCGCATCAGGTGGGCTTAGCGGTTTCTTCGCCGCCGCAATCGTGATGCTCAATCGCGGGCAGCAGGAAATGGGTGGACGCCTCGGCATTCTGCCTTTCGCCCTGATATGGATCGGCCTTTCGATCGGTTTTGGCATGATGGGCGGACCGGGCGGCAGCATGATCGCATGGGCCGCGCATGTAGGCGGTTTCCTCGGCGGGTTTGCCGTGATCAAGCTAATGCGGGCCTAGATTTTCTCGATCAACAAGGGGTTGCCAAAACCGCCTGTGACCTGATTTTGATTGGCGACAACGACGGGATGTCCCCAGACGATTGTATTGAACCCTCCGTGCGGCAAGGCAATCGGCGACCATTCGTGATAGACAATCCCGGTCAGCTTGCAATACCAGACCGGATCGGCCGGAGCCTCGGATGCCATTTCCAAAAGTTCTTTTGCGCGTTTCTGGTCATGCGTGCTCACCTCTTCAAGGCGCGATCGCAGACGGAAGATTTGCGCAGACGGGCGGGCTTTTTCCGCCTCGGCAAGATGCGCCCTCGCTTCGCCCCACAATCCGTCCTCAATCGCAACCATCGCCGCCGAGATTTGCGCATCGGGATTTTGCGGATGAATTGCCACCAGTTTTTCCTGCCATCTCAGTCGGCGCATAGAATCATCGGTTTTGTTTTCGGGTGCAACCTTGTCCCACCATACGGCAAGACCGGGATGCGGGTTTAAACGCCATGCGGTTTCAATCAGGGAAGCAATACGCGGCCTGCGCTTGCTGTTCCAGTATAGCTCTGCCAGATGCGTAACAGCAGGAACGAAACCGGGGTCGAGACGCACGGCGCGTTCTACTTTTTTCAAGGCATCCTCGTTCTTGCCTGTCGCAGCGTCGTCATCGGCCATGATCAGGAGCAAGGCGATTTCATCGCTTTTCGCCTGTGCTTCGTCCATGGCCTTAAACTTGCGCACCTTCGCGAGAGTCTGATAGGCGTTGTGCCATTGCTGGTTTTTAATCTCCAGATCATAAACCGATTTCACAATCCACGGCTGTTTCGGATTTTTTTCCATCGCGGTACGGGCATATTCGAGCGCAGCAATGTAATCTCCGCTATCCAGCGAGGATTTCAAAAGTCCGCGCACACCAAAGAACGCGGCATCCTTGTCCTGCAACAGCTCTTCAAAAGAATGACGCGCCAGTTCTTCTTCGCCGCGCAGACGTGCGGCCTGCGCCTCCAGCAAGAGCGGCAAACCGGTTTCATGCGGAATAAGGTGCCGCACCTCCTTCGCGTATTGCGTGGCCTTCTTCGCGTCCCCAGCGGCAAGGGCGACAAATCCACGGGTCAGTGACTGATATCCCTTTTCCCGGGCCTTAAGCCCGCGATAGTTTTTGTAACGGCCCGGCAGGCCGACAATCAGACCGATCACTTTAAATATCGCCATCATCAAAATGACAAGAACGACAAAGGCCAGAAGAAATGCGCCCAGTTGTACGGACAGCGTGTAATCCTGCCATGCAATATCGACCGCGCCGGGACGCGAGGCAAGCCAGATCGCCGCACCCGCGACAACACAAAGCTGAATGAAATACCACAATGCGCGGATCAAGCGAACCTCCCGCTATTGGTGAGTGAAGATAACAAGACAGGCCTTTTGTTATTCGGCCTGCGTATCAGAAAACCCTTTGAATCCTTTTGGCGCCGGCAGGACCTTGAAACCCGATTCCTCATCTTCGACAACGCCCTGCTGGCCCGGAAGTACATCCTGAACTTTTGCCTTGATGTCATCGACCGTCAACGGCTGGGCAGTGGAAGCGGTTCCCGCCGCGCTGGTCACATCCGCGCCGACCTTGGCCAAAATAGTCTGGCGAAGCAGGTTCTGCACTTGTTCGGCCATCAACGTCGCCTGTGCCTGATCGATGAAAGGCTGCGCCGTTTTCTTGGCATCCCCGTCGAGGGATTGCAGCGTGGCAATCGCACCCTGAACATCGCCCTGATCCAGTTGGGCTTGCGCCGTGGCAACGGCCTGCTGTGTGGCATTGCCGCCAATCACTTCGCCGTCCTTTTTCACATTGACGATTTCGGTGAGGCGCACCTTGGCCTTTTCCGTGATAGAAACATCTTCACCTTTTAGGGATGAAAAGACGATATCGCCCGCCATGGTCTTGAATTCTTCGGACAAACCTTCCTGAGTCAGCACGCCGCCTTTTTCTGCTTGTGGTGCAAGTTTGGTCAGCGCCGCCTGCAGCTCCGGATCATCTTCGCCCGCCAGTTTTTGCAACAGAACAAGATCTTCCTGAAACGGCGCGCTGCGGTTCAGCGATTCACGCAATTGTGCAAAGGCGATCAGCATCGCTGCGGCCTTCAAATCATTGCCCGTCACGCCCTGCAATGTCTGGCCCAGCGGGCTCGTTTGTTGTTGCTGCACCTGCGCGAGTTTGGTGTCGATTGAGTTCACCTGTCCATCAAGGGAGTCCACAATCTTGCGCAGTTCATCAACAGATGCCGACAACTGGCCATCGGCATAGGCGGCTTCGAGTCCGCGCACACGCGCCGTCAAATCGGCAAGGTCCTGCCCGCCTTCGGTTTCACGCAGTTTGGCCTCAAGCACGGAAAGACGGTCGGCGAGTGTACCTGCATCGGTTGCCAGTACGGCATCGCGAATATCTTCGGCCTGAATTGCAACATTCGTGACCTTTTTCTGAATGTCATCTGCCTGCGCGCGAAGTTCGCCCATCCGCATCTGCACTTCTTCGGGCACCATGCCCTTCAGGAAATTCGCGGTTTCATTCATAGACTGCACATCGGTGTCAATCGATGACATCTTGCCTTCGATTTCGGCCAGTTGTACATCATGCTGCTCTATTTTCTGCGCGGTCGGCCACAACAGGAATCCAGCGCCAGCACCCACCAGTACAACAAAAATCGCGGTAGACCACAGGCTCGCGTTCACAGCCTTTTTTTGGCCAAGCGCGATGGCGTTCATCAAGTCTTCGTGTGTGGTATCTATTTTGCTTTGGAATGAAGGCGGCAGGGGCTTTGCCTGCGGTTTGATGATCGGCTCGATCGTGATTTTCGGTTCGTCGCCTGCCTTGGTGTCTGCGGCTTTAATGTCGGCAAAGGCGCTCGTGGACGGGGCATGAATACCCTCGATGCCCACGACTGCCGGCGCAGGGTCGCCACCGTCCAGAAGATCGGTAATATCGATGCCGTTTTCGTTGGCTGCCTTGACAATATCCTCTCGGCGCGTACCCGGGATGACATCGCGTTTTTTCCATCCCTGCACCGTTGTGACCGGCGCACCGATTTTCGCGGCCATCGGGCGGATACCGCCAAATCGTTCGATAAACGCCGATGCATTTTTCAGGGAATCGTCTTCCAGGCTCATAGTAACTACCAATCCTTCACTTATGTTTTACGTCAAGTGGTCCAGCAACTCTATCATACCATATCGGTCGGGGGTGGGGGCCACAACCACTTCCTGAAATGGCAATACGGAAACGGACTCTACCACGCCCTCCCCTATGCACAAGGCCTTAATGATTTTGCACTGGCCTTCGCGGCCATATTGCCGGATCAAGTCCGAAAAAACCCGCCCGCCTTTGGCCGAGAACACCATAACAGCCTTAATTTCACGCGAAACCAGCGATTTCAGGACATCTAACGAGAGTTTTTCGGCGGAAATGGTTCTATAAACGATAATTTCATCGATTTTAATGCCTTTTCCCCTCAAAATCTCCGATAAATTCTGCGAAATATCCTCTCCACGAATGTAAATCGGGGATTTTAATCCTGCTTCAAAGGCCCCTGATAGCAAATCCACAAGATCGCTGACCGTACCGGACGCACTTTTAACCTGTACGAACCCCGCCTGCCGCGCAGCGTCCGCCGTATTGCGCCCCACTGTGTAGATAGGATGGTCCCGCTCCGCGCTTAAACGGGCAAAGGCCTGTACACCATGGGCAGATGTGAAAATAAGCGGATGTTCGGGGCCGGTTTCGGGCATATCGACCGGAAAATATTCGATGGATAAAACAGGTTCGGTCAACGGGATCAGGCCCCGCTCCCGCACGGCCTGCGCAATATCATCCGCATCCTCCTGCGCACGCAATATCACAACCTTATCTTGCATTATTCGAGGATATGCGCAGGAAGAGAATTTTTCAAACGCTCCGCCACGTGGATGCCAAGATCCGTGGCCTCGTGTAGCGACCCAATATAGGCGATATCATGATCGCGATAGATACGTTTCTGCCCCACATCGGCCACGTGAACATCAAGTCGGAATACCTTGCCCGTAACACGCGCATAGGCGCCGATGGCGGACCGACAAGACCCGTCCAGAAGTTGCAGGGCGCTGCGTTCAGCCATCGCGGCAAAACCGGACACATCATGATGAATTGCATCAAGCAAGGATCTTGTATCGGCATCATCCTCCCGCGTTTCAATGCCGATGATCCCCTGTCCGCATGCGGGCAACATCAAATCCCAATCGATCGGGTGAATGAAATCGCCTGTAATTTCGAGCCTGTTAAGCCCAGCCATCGCAAGAAAAGTCGCGTCGACCTGCCCCGCCGCAAGTTTTTCTAGTCTGGTATTCACATTCCCGCGTAAAGGCACGACCTCAAGATCAGGGCGCAGAGCCTGAACAAAAGCGTGTCTGCGCATTGAGGATGTGCCGATCACCGCGCCTTTGGGCAAATCCATAAAGCTCGATGCCTTATGGCAGATAAACGCATCTTGCGGATTTTCACGCTCCAGAAAATGATCGAGCGCCAAACCTTCGGGCAGGAATGATTCCATGTCCTTGGTTGAATGCACGGCGCAGTCAATTTCGCCGGCAATCAGGGCCTGTTCCAGTTCGCGGGCGAACAATCCCTTGCCACCCTGCTCTTCCGCAAGGCGCGTTTCACCGTCTTCCGGTTTCCAATCACCGGATGTTTTGATCACCACGATTTCGGTTTGCAGGACCGGATGCGCGGCCTTAAGCAGCGCCTCTACCGTATGCGCCTGTTTCAGGGCCAGAGGGGAACCGCGTGTGCCTATTTTTAAGGAAGATTGGGTCATGGATAATTTTTCTATCAGCCTTTCCCATGGCTGTCATCCCCGCTTTATGCGGGGATCCGGATGCCCGCACAAGGCGGGCATGACAAACCCCAAAAAACCATGCTAAAACCCCCTCCATGATCGTTCTTGGCATAGAAACATCCTGCGATGAAACCGCCGTTGCGTTAATCCGCGATGACAAGACGATTCTCGCCAATCTGGTGCTCAGCCAACTGGAAGAGCACAGGGAGTTTGGCGGCGTCGTGCCGGAAATCGCCGCGCGTGCACACATGGATCATCTGGATACCCTGATCGCCGCCGCCATGGCCGATGCCAAAATCGGGTTCAGAGATTTATCCGGTGTTGCCGCCACCTGCGGCCCGGGCCTGATCGGCGGCGTTATGGTCGGAATGATGGAGGCGAAGGCTATTGCCGCCGCGCACAACCTGCCCTTCGTCGCGGTGAACCATCTGGAGGCACACGCGCTCACCCCCCGTCTGACGAACAACCTTGAATTCCCCTATCTTCTGTTGCTTGTCTCCGGTGGCCATACACAAATTCTGGTCGCCGAAGATGTAGGCATTTATAAACGTTGGGGCACGACCATCGATGATGCGCTCGGTGAATGTTTCGACAAGGCGGCGAAACTGATGGGCCTGCCACATCCCGGCGGTCCGCATGTGGAAAAGGCGGCCATGCAATGTGTAGATCACGCCGAAGCGATTACGCGCTTTCCTCTGCCATCGCCTATGAAAGGGCGCGATGGCTGCGACTTTTCTTTCTCCGGTTTAAAAACCGCAGTACGTCAGCATGTTGAAAAATTGCCGGAAGGAAATCTGCAATTCGATGATGTCGCAATGCTTTGCTACGCATTCCAGGAAACGGTGGCAAATATTGTGGAAGAACGCTGTGCACAGGCCATCACGCGTTTTAAAAATGAGTATGGGAACCGTGATAACTCGCCATCGTTGGTGGTATCCGGCGGGGTCGCCGCCAATAAACGTATCCGCACCGCATTGCAAAAACTGG
Organism: uncultured Alphaproteobacteria bacterium; assembly: GCA_946481075.1. Next base: position 235,373 of record CAMLMC010000002.1, on the reverse strand, counting down.
CGGAAAACAGCGGAATGGAATTTGTTGCACCCCCGCTTGAATTATGCTCGGATAATGGTGCTATGATCGCATGGACAGGCATTGAAAAATTATCGCGTGGATTATCCGATGCTCTGGATGTCCCGGCGCGTCCGCGCTGGCCGCTAGATCCCGGTGCGGAATCAAGGCCGGGCGCGGGCATTAAAGCTTAAAAAATCATCAACATTGAAAGTCAAGACATGAACAAGATAGGCATTATCGGCGGCGGCGCATGGGGTACGGCACTGGCGCAAGCACAGGCGGCGACAGGCAAGGATGTTGTTCTCTGGGCGCGCGAAGATGAAGTCGTGACCTCGATCAACGCCGCCCATGAAAACAAAATGTTCCTTCCGGGTATTGTGCTTGATGGTAAAATCCGTGCAACCGGCGACATGCTTGAGGCTGCGAAGACCGATGCCATCCTGATCGTATCGCCAGCGCAGCACCTGCGCAGCACACTGGAATCATTAAAGGGGCATGTTGCCGAATCCACACCGCTCGTCATTTGTTCAAAGGGCGTTGAAATCAATTCCGGCCTGCTTCTTTCACAAGTCGCAAAAGAGGTAATGCCCAAAGCGAAAATCGCCATCCTGACCGGCCCGACTTTCGCCGCCGAAATCGCGCGGGGATTGCCAAGTGCCGTGACACTCGCCATGGAAAACAAGGAAGAAAGCGAAAAGCTGGCGGAGCATTTAAACAGCCGCGCCCTTCGCATGTATGCATCGGATGATATCATCGGCGCGCAAGTGGGCGGGGCAGTTAAGAATGTCATCGCGATTGCCTGTGGCGTGATCGAGGGCAAGAAACTGGGCGATAGTGCGCGCGCCGCTCTTGTCACACGCGGCCTTGCCGAAATCGCCCGCCTTGCCGCAGCATTGGGCGCGAAGAAAGAAACATTGATGGGCATGTGCGGTGTCGGCGATATGATCCTGACCTGTTCGTCCATGCAATCACGCAACTTCTCGCTCGGCGTGGCCTTGGGACAGGGGCGCAAACTGGAAGACATTCTGGCAGAGCGTAATTCCGTGACCGAAGGCGTGCACACCGCCAAGGCGCTCGCCACCATGGCCAAAAACAATGCGGTGGAAATGCCGATTTCAATTGCCATGAACAAATGCCTGACCGAAGGCGCCAATGTCGATGACATCATCGAACAAATGCTTGACCGCCCGGTCCGCGCGGAAGCTGCATAAAAAATTTGTGCAAAGCAGAATCGAATAGCATTGCAAAAATAAAATGGCAGTGATTACCTTATGGCATATCAAATGTCATAAGGGGGAATTATGCCACATCTGAAACCCGCCGCGCCAGCTCTTATAGCGGCCTTTTATGCAGTCATGCCCACTGCCACGGAGGCAGCACTGCCAAACTATCAACCACTGGGTTATCTCGCCAGCTTGGACATAAAGAAGCCGGGCGGCCTTTCCCAGGCATGCCGTGATCCCAACCTTGCGGTTGAGGAGCTTGGATTCGTTTACATTCGCGATGAATCTGGCCTTGGCGCTTATAAAATGCCTCTTGAAGTTTTCGAGGCGAACTACAATTCCGAAACGCAGACAATCTCTTTTCCAACTGATACGCCTCGTGTACTCTGCCCCATATGAATTACTGGCTCTGCAAATCCGAACCCTACGTTTTTTCGTGGGATGACCATGTGAAAAAGAAGATCGAAGGCTGGCACGGTGTGCGCAATTACGCCGCCCGTAACAACCTTCGCGCCATGAAGGTCGGCGATCTCTCATTTTTTTACCACTCCAATGAAGGCCTCGAAATAGTCGGTATCATGGAGGTGGTGAAGGAAGCCTATCCGGACCCCACCGATGAAACAGGCCGGTTCGATCAAGTTGATTTCAAGGCGTTAAGGCCGCTTAAGCGACCCGTCACATTAAAGGAGATCAAGGCAACGCCCGAACTCGCCGATATGGCCCTGATCCGCCAATCTCGCCTGTCCGTCGGCCCGGTGACAAAAGCCGAATGGGACAAAATCATCGCGATGTCGAATTCTTAAGACACGCGTTCGATAAATATTTTTGAAAAGCCTTTGTCTTTTGCACGGCGCGCCATCATATTGCGCGCATGCCATTCACCCGCACACAATACGCTCTGCTCCTCCTCATTATCGTCCTGTGGGCCGGGAATGTAATCGCCATCAAATATGCGGTGATGGAATTGCCGCCCGTTACTGCGGCGACGCTGCGCTTCTTCCTCGCCTGCCTGCCCTTCATCCCTTTCGTGCAGTGGCCCGGCAGAAAACAATTCTGGACTATCTTACAAATCTCCATCCTCATGAACGTCCTTCATATCGGCCTGATGTTCGTGGGGCTACGTATGCTGGACGCAGGTAGCGTTGCGGTTCTTTTACAAACGCAAGTCATCTTTGCCACCATACTCGGCTGGCTGTTCTTTAAAGAAACAATCCGCTGGCGGACATGGGGCGGCATCGGTGTTGCTGTGGCGGGTGTCGTTGTCATGATCGGAAAGCCCGATATTCTGGCGAACCCAGCAGGGATTGCGATTATGCTGGTTTCCACCTTCGCCCTCGCGCTCAGCTATATCCGCATGAAACATTTACAGACAGTGCATCCTGCAACCTACATCTGTTTCTTTAATGTGCTGGCCGTGCCGTTCCTGTATGCAGCAAGCCTGTTGCTTGAACCGGGAAGCTGGGCCAGCCTGCCGGAGGCGAACTGGCAGGTCCTCGCACCCGTTTACATCTATCAGGCCTTCATTATCACGATGACGCATATCTGGTGGCAGAGATTGATGCATACAGGTGATATCGGTCGCCTCAGTGCTTTTTCGCTTATGATCCCATTCCTCGCCGTTATCATGTCCGTCTTCTTTTTGGGTGAACATATTTCATGGCAGATGACCGCAGGCGGTCTGCTCACAATGGCGGGGGTTGGAATCATTACACTCCGGCGCATTCAAAAAGGGCTGGAATAGCCGTTTCGCCGCAGCGCACAATAGGATATTCTTCAATCGTTAACGTCGCCCGTGGTAGAATAAAATAACAATAAAAAAGAATGGGTTGACCAACGATCGAAAGGCTTTTCCATGCTCGATACCAATCCCCTTTTCCCGCCTCCATCGGATTTGAAAACATCCGCCCATATCACAGCGGAAAAATACAAAGAGCTTTATAAACGCTCAATCCAAGACCCCGAGGGCTTTTGGAAGGATGTCGGTTCGCGCATCACATGGTTCAGGCAGCCGACCATCATCAAGAACACATCGTTCGATATGCCCGTCTCAATCAAGTGGTATGAAGACGGAATCCTGAACGCCTCCTACAACTGTATCGACCGCCACCTTCCGCACAAGGAAAACGATGTCGCCCTGATCTGGGAAAGCGATGATCCGAACGTCGATCAGCATATCACCTATGGCGAACTGAAGTCCGAAGTCTGCAAACTTGCCAATGCCCTCAAATCCCGCGGCGTGAAAAAGGGTGACCGCGTCACAATTTATATGCCGATGGTGCCACAGGCGGTTTATTCCATGCTGGCCTGCGCACGTATCGGGGCGATCCACTCTGTCGTCTTCGGCGGATTTTCACCGGACTCGCTCAAAGACCGTATCCTCGATTGTAAATCCGATGTGGTGATCACGGCCGATGAAGGCGTGCGCGGCGGCAAGAAGATTCCCTTAAAAGCCAACACCGACGAAGCCTTGAAACACTGCCCGAATGTGCACACGGTTCTCGTCTTTAAACGCACGGGCGGCGAAGTGGGGTGGAATCCAAAGGTCGATATCTGGTGGCACAATCTTGTTCATACGCAAAGCGATGTGTGCGAACCGGAAAAGATGAATGCGGAAGACCCGCTCTTTATCCTTTATACGTCCGGCTCTACAGGGAAACCGAAGGGCGTTTTGCACACCACGGGCGGCTATATGGTCTATGCCTCTTATACCCATGAATGCACGTTTGATTATAAACCTGGCGATATTTACTGGTGTACGGCGGATGTCGGCTGGGTCACAGGACATTCTTACATTGTCTATGGACCGCTCGCCAATGCCGCAACCTCGATCATCTTCGAAGGCGTGCCTAATTATCCGGACTGGGGCCGGTTCTGGCAGGTGGTGGACAAGCACAAGGTCAATTCCTTCTACACCGCGCCGACCGCCATTCGTTCCCTCATCAAGGCAGGGAATGACTTTGTGACAAACACATCGCGAAAAAGTTTGCGTATTCTGGGCACGGTGGGCGAACCGATTAATGCAGAGGCCTGGCATTGGTACAACGATGTCGTAGGCGAAGGGCGCTGCCCCATCGTCGATACATGGTGGCAAACGGAAACCGGCGGGCACATGATTACGCCGCTACCCGGAGCCACGGCAACCAAACCGGGATCGGCCACATTGCCCTTCTTTGGCATTAAGCCCGTGATCGTAGATGCGAACGGAGTTGAACTGCATGGCGCAACCGAAGGCGCGCTCTGTATCAATGATAGCTGGCCGGGGCAGATGCGCACCGTGTTTGGCGATCATGCGCGGTTCGAACAAACTTACTTCTCCACCTTCCCCGGCAAATATTTTACGGGCGATGGCGCGCGGCGCGACGCGGATGGATATTACTGGATCACGGGCCGGATGGATGATGTGATCAACGTCTCCGGCCACCGTCTCGGTACCGCCGAAATCGAAAGCGCGATTGACGAACATGAGGCCGTTGCCGAAAGCGCGGTCGTTGGTTTCCCGCATGATATCAAGGGGCAAGGGATTTACGCCTATGTCACGTTGATGGGCGGGGTAGAACCGACCGAAGATATTAAAAAAGGAATTGTCGCAACCGTACGTAAGATCATTGGTCCGATTGCGTCCCCCGATGTCATTCAATGGGCACCGGGATTGCCGAAGACCCGCTCCGGCAAGATCATGCGCCGCATATTGCGCAAGATCGCGGCGGAAGAGTTCGACACGCTGGGCGATACCAGCACACTGGCCGATCCGGCCGTGGTAGACGACCTGATCGCGGGACGCAAGAACGGTTAATATCCGCGGTTTTCGGCGTTTTTGATTGACTGAATACGGAAAACATCGTTAAGGTCCCGGCATATTTCAAGTCAGCCGGGATTTTTTCATGGGTAAGCATTTCATCATTGTGGGCCGCACGTCGAAAGCAATTGCGCAAGGCATTTTGCCGATGTTCGGTGACGGCAATGCTGATGATGGTTCGCCCATCATAACCGAACCCGGCCGCGTCATCCAAAGCCGTTTCGGTACGTTCAGAGATGGCGAAGCGATCTTTGAATTATTCATTGACGGAAAACTAGACGACCACCCGATTGAGCAGCGTCTGACAGTCGAGCAAAAACAGCGGATTTTTGATGAGCTGAACGGCGCGGATGTCACGATCATCCATTCGCTCAGCGGTGAAAACACCAGCAGCCGCGCGCTAGGCCTTGCCTTTGGCGCAAGCTTTTTAAAGAAGAACGGCGTTAAGAACATACGCCTGATTGCCCCCCATCTTCCCTTTATGCGTAACGACCGCGAATTCAAGAAGGAAGCGGATGGTGAAAATGGCAGCAAGATCGTTACGCGGCAATACAACGCTGTTGCCTGTCAAGAATTCGCAACGATTATGAAACTTGCAGGCATTGATCAGGTCGTAGGATTTGAGCCACATTCCCGCGACGGCGTTCGTATCTACCGCGAAACTTTTGGACGCGAAAACGTCACATTTGTGAATATGGGCGATTTCTTTGCCAAAAGCATTGCCGCCGAATTTGAACTGGTGCGCGACAATATGTGTCAGGTGATTGTCGGCTCTCCGGATGGCATGAACAAACCGAATGATTTTGGAATGCAGCGCGCCTACAGCTTTGGCGAAGAACTTTACAAGGAAACGGAGTTTGCAAACGCCGCAAGCCAGCATGATGTGCGTCATAACCCCTGCATGTTCGGGATCAGCAAACACAGGATCAATGCAGACACGACTGAAATCATTGATTTCCATGGTGATGTTGCCGGTAAGGTCTGCGTTATCATCGACGACATTATCAGCGGTGGAAGCACAACCCTGCACGCGGCAGAGAAACTCAAAGAACGAGGTGCAGCAAGCGTGATAGCCATCGCAACCCACGCGGTTCTGACTGATGGTGCGTTGAAAAAACTTTTGGAAAGCGATGTTCTTGATAAAGTTATGCTCACCGACACCATCCCCGGCGCGGTTGAAAAACTCGGCAATGTCGATTACGAAGACAAATCAAAACTGGTGATTGAAACGATCGCACCATTGGTGAACGAACAACTGGCACTGAAGATCAAACCGAACGGCGTAGCGCCGGACCCCACCCCGCTTCAACGGCTCCGTGAGTTAATCAACAGCCGTTCTATGCCGCAACCCGGTTAAAGCGGTAAGTCTGCTGGTAAGAAAGCATTTGTTGTACATGCCTGTGGGCCTGTTCAGACAACAAATAGAACAATAACCACCATCCGAAATTCGATGACGTCTTTTCGTGCGTGTGCATGCGTTCGACCATCTGCATATGTGCAAGCAAAGTCATCGCCTCTTTTTCGCGGGCCTCTTTTTCGGCTGCGCGTTCTTCTTCCTCGGCTTCGCGCATCATCGTTTGCGCCTCACCCATCAGCGCGCGGTCGGCGCGCAGTTCGATGTAGCGCGTCTGCGCGGCGCACCACGCAGAATCTTCGGCATCAACCGCCATTTCGGTCATCGGCGAATCCGCACCGAACTCTTTAACGGCCTGCAGGCGTTGCGCCTTGGCATCGAGATATTGCTTTTGAAGGCCGGCCAGAAGAGGATCGAGATGCGCAAACGCATCGAATTCCGTTAAAGCGGGTCCGGCGGGCCTCGCGGAGCTGGTTTGTCTAGTTCGTTTTGCGTTTTCAGGAGAAATTTCACCGCTATCGAGGCCTGTGGCCACGACATTCATGATATCTATAAGGTTTTGCGGTTCCCCAACCATAAAACAACCCCGAAACTCTGATTTCGGGGTCATGATATAGAAAATATGTTACTGTCGGGTTAAAGTCAAAAAAGCCTTTTATTCCATACCGATAGCGGATTTATACAGCTCCAGTAGCTCTTCCTCTTCCTGCCGTTTTTCCTTATCCATCTTGCGAAGGCGGATCACCTTGCGGATAATTTTGGTATCAAAACCGACGCTTTTTGCCTCGGCCATGATGTCCTTGATGTCCTCGGCAAGCGCCGCTTTTTCTTCTTCAAGCCGCTCCACGCGTTCGATAAAGGCCTTCAAACGCTGGCCGGATACACCGCCCGTATCATTCGCCGTGGATTCCTGTTGCTGGCTGAAATTGGCCACGCTCGCTGCTGCTTCACTCATGGTGTACGCCTTGTCCTCAATTATTGATGTTTTGTGTGCCCCTATATAAGGAGGCCTCATCCAGCTTTGTAAAGGCGAAAGCCCCTGCCCGCCTGTGAATTCTGGGGATTAACCCCGGGCTGGCAGAATCTGCCAGATCTCAACCTTGATTCTGTTGGGATTTTGCGGATCTTGCGCCCGTGTCAGTTGCAAGCGCAGGGTAAAACGCTGGTTTTGCGCGTTGGCGGCGCTGCCACGGGTCTGCCCAGCAGGAATAAAGCTCAGCGTTATCGGCACTTCATAGAGCCATTTATAAACACCGTTCTGCACCATCGAGTTGGCTTCGAGCGGCGGGCGCTCCAGTATCGCGCCTGATTGCAGGCCCCGCCCCTTAATAACCTCCGCGAACTTTGTCTGTGCCAGATAGGATTGATATTGCTGATAACCGGGTTCGGTGAAGTAATTTTTCACAAGCCGTGTGTTTTCGTCGAAATTGGAGGGCGTCAGGGAAAGACATTCAACCGCGATAACCTCGACCCATCGTGCTACTTCCTGTCCGCTCATATGCTCAATGGACAGGTCCGCTGTCCCGCCAGGCACATCGGACTGGATGGAAGGTTTTCCAAGACTGTCCTCGAATATCTCCTTCGCATCCGGCGGGGGGGGATCGTTGCGGTCAACGGCACCCGCATAAAAAAACAGGCCCGTAAACAACGCCGCGGCAATCAGGGCAAGCAAAGGAAAGGTTAGTTTCTGGATCAATTCACTGGACAAGGGGAAAACCTTCAATGCGTTCAATGGAAAAAACAGTTTAGGCCCTTTTCAATTTTCCGGCAATCCTGCCGATGGCAAGGGCATTGTCGATGCGGCGGTCCAGAAAAGCGCGGCTGTCCTTATGCCCCCTGGATTCATCGTTGAGCCAGTAAAGCGTTGTGGCCGTGAGGATGCCGGAGAGCAGCGCGCGTTTGGTATAGCGGTTGTAGTCCGTGGCGGTATCGCCCGCGAGGGTCCAGATCATGTCCGCCGTGGTCCAGACGATTTTGGCCGCAGCAAACTTACGCATCGGACGCATCCAGAAGGCCACGGCCAAACGCTCGGCCTCTTTATGCTGCGCCAAATATTCAAAACGAGCCCAGACGGCATGGGCTATTTTCTCCCGCACTTTCAATCCGTGCGTATCGGCGGCCTTATAAGCCTCCGCCATTGCGCGGTCGGCCATACAGGCGAAATGGGACACGGCATCCGCAATCCCGCCCGGAAAGACCGCGCGAACCATCGCACTGTCATATCCGGATTCGATGGCCGCAGCTTTGAGCGCGTCCAGAGTCCATCCTTCAAAAGGAATAGCAGGCAACGCTGTTCCGATAATCCGGTCTTTTATATCCCGATTTGCTTGTGTCATAACCAATGACTATAGGCGGGATGGGGCCAAAGGGAAAGACCCCGAAAAGCCAAAGAATGACTGGACTTTTGGCCCAAAAAAACCAATTCTCTTGCCATGGCAAAAAACAATGAAGACAGCGGAAGACGGGGCGAAGGCGCATCGCTTGGCGGGCGCCTGATGCGTTATGGCCGCGTGGGCGGAACCATGGCGGGATTGGCGGCAAAACTCGCAGGGGAGCGTTACCTCGGACTTAAAATCGAACGGGAAGACCATGCGCGCGAATTGACCGCCGCGCTCGGCAGCCTCAAAGGCCCCTTGATGAAGGTCGGGCAAATTCTTGCAACAATTCCAGAGGCACTGCCTGCCGAATATGCGCGTGATTTTCAACAGCTGCAATCCAATGCACCGCCGATGGGATGGCCGTTTGTCAAACGCCGCATGAAGGCAGAGCTTGGGCCGGACTGGGAATCCAAATTTAAATCATTCGAAAAGGATGCCGCCGCCGCCGCAAGTCTGGGACAGGTTCACCGCGCCATTATGCATGACGGACGCAAAATCGCCTGCAAGCTGCAATATCCGGATATGCAATCGGCGATTTCGGCAGACCTCAATCAATTGAAAATTATCTTTTCTGTTTTTGAACGGTATGACCGCGCGATCAATACCAAGCATATCCATGAAGAACTCGCGGCCCGTTTATATGAAGAACTGGATTATGAATTAGAGGCACGCTACGGCAAAATGTATGCACATATGCTGCGCGATGAAACAGCCGTTCATGTGCCGGAAATTATTGATGATCTATCGACATCCCGTCTGCTCTCCAGCGAATGGATGGACGGCGAGAAGATTTTAAATTTTGTCGACGCCCACCCGGATGAACGGAATGAACTGGCGATGAATATGTTCCGTGCCTGGTATGTGCCGCTGTATCATTACGGCATCATTCACGGCGACCCGCATCTCGGAAATTATTCAGTGCGCAAGGACCGCTCTATCAACCTGCTCGATTTTGGGTGCGTACGTATTTTCCCGCCAAAATTCGTCGGCGGCGTGATCGACCTCTACCACTCCCTGATGGAGAATGACATCGACCGGTCCGTCCATGCCTATGAAACATGGGGTTTTAAGAACCTGTCTTCGGAACAGATCGACATCCTCAACATATGGGCGCGGTTCCTTTATGCCCCGCTGATGGAAGACAAGGTGCGCCCGATCGGCGAAGTGACCAACGGCGTGTTCGGCCGTGAAATCGCACAGAAGGTTCATGAAAAATTGCGCGAAGCCAGCAAATCTTCGGGCAGCGTTTCTATCCCGCGGGAATTCGTCTTTATGGACCGCGCGGCGCTTGGCCTTGGTTCCGTCTTCCTGCATTTGAAGGCCGAGGTGAACTGGTACCGCGTCTTCAACGACATGATCGCGGATTTCGATCTGAAAGCCATGGAAAAACGCCAGAAGGATCTGCTCGGCCAGTTCCGCATTACGCAGGATCAAGCGGCGTAAACTGCTCCTCGCTGCACTGGAGGCTTATGCCTTGCGGTATATGGTCCTTCCACCGGCGGAAACGCGCATCGTTCACCGGATCAACAAATCCAAAGCGGCCATCCGGTAATTCTTCTATCACCGCCCATGTGGTCGTGAGGCCTGCAGGATTATCATCACCTGTGCCTGCGTTTTTGCCGATCACAGCTTTTCCATCCGGTATATCAATCACGGCATACCCTTGGGCATTCCAATAGTCTGCGGCAACAAGGTTGACAATCGCCAGATCATGAGCTGCCTGCTGCTGTGTCCCTGTTCGATAGATCATCTATCTTCTCCTTATTATAAATCCGTCCACGCGGTATTCCATTTACCCACGAAATAGGCACCAATCTGGTTCATTTCATCATCCGAAAGCGCGCGCGTATAAAGCAGTATCTCCGCGATGTAACCGCCAAAAGCTTGACCGGATGTACCGCCTGTATCCTGGGCAATCGTCAGTTCCGTCAATGTTATGTTCGAGGCCGAACTGTTGGAGCTCGCCGCCCCGTCAAGATAGGACGACAGGGCAGAACCGTTCCGGCGCATACCCCATATATGTGCGTTCGTATCCTTCGTGTAGCTGAAATTAAGCTGCCCGCCATTCCTGATCGAAAAATTGCTCGTTTGCGGCAACGGGATAAGGCCATAATTTGTCGTGCTTGAAACCTTTCCACTGAACAATCGCCGCGCCGTTGCGCCATCGGATGACACGGTGCTTTGGGCAACAACAAGGATGGTATTGTTTCCTGACGGCACACTATACAGAGATGATGGTAAAGACATCCTGTCATCCGATCCATCGAATGCAATGACATTTCGCGCATTCATCGTGGCTGAACCTGTCAAAGGCTGTCTTGACCCCGCGCCCTGTGTCGCGTGACGGCCGTTGCCCGATTTATCGGACCACTGGCTTACCGATCCTGCGACTTGCGTAATCGTTGATGTATCCGAAGCATCCAGCCACAGGGCAAGATCGGATAGATCGGATGGTATAAAGGACGGCGGCGTGGGCGCAGTGCCGGAAAAATAGGCGCCAAAACCAGGGCGGGGGCCAAGCTGCATAGATAAACCTTTCTTGGGTGCTATATGCGCGCGGCCCGCGCTGCACCATAGAAAGGGCAGTATGGTTTGAGAAAGCGGGTTATCGCTTCATGCACTGAAATTCATTTTTAAAATATTTATTGCGCGCCCCGCTTTGGATGGCAAAAGACACAATTCGGGTGCGACAGACTTCAATATATAGGATATTATTCCTAATTTGTCAAGACTTTTTTTTGCTAGCTCCCAAGCACACTTTCGGCGAGCGGCAAGCCCCAGAAAAGAACAAAAACCGCTAGCAGTCCCAACGCCAAAAAAAGGGCGCTAAGCGGAATCGGGCCTTTTTGGCGTTTATATCCGGCTTTTGTATGCGGCGTATCGGGGATTTTTTGTTCCATGATCTGCCTACTACGGACAGAACAGTTTGGTTCCGGAAAGAAGGAGAATGGCGCAACCGGCGGAATTCGAATCCACGACCTCTTCCTTCGGAGGGAAGCGCTCTATCCAGCTGAGCTACGGCTGCGTACCATTTTTCTATAAATCAAGGTTTTAGCCAGTTCGGCCCGCCCTGTCCAGCCAGATTACCGCGTTAGTTGAAGGAAAACATCCTCAAGATTGCTTTCTTCGGTGGAAAGATCGGCTATGCCGTATCCCGCCCCCTGGACCGCCGCGATCAAGGTCCCCGCGCTTACATCCTTCGGGGAATAACGGATGCGTAAAGTCCGGCCATCATCCTTCGTCACCGCGTAACCGTTCAATGTATCCGGTATGTCCCACATATCACGGTCAAGGCGGAAAATAATTTCCTTGTTATCAAGACGGCCAACGAGCGTCCGCTTATCTTCATCGACAATGATCTGGCCGTGATTGATGATCGCAATTTTGTCGCATAATTCCTCGGCCTCTTCTAGATAGTGTGTGGTGAGCAGGATTGTTACGCCCTGCGCGTTCAACATACGCACCTTTTCCCACAGCATCTGGCGTAGTTCGACATCAACGCCCGCCGTTGGTTCATCCAAAATCAAAATCGGCGGCGTATGCACCAAGGCCTTCGCCACCAATAGACGGCGCTTCATACCGCCGGAGAGAGACCGTGTGTAAGCATCGGCCTTGTCTTTCAGGCCAACGAGGTCAAGCAGTTCCATGCTTTTGCGTTCGGCCTTCGGCACACCATACATCCCGGCCTGAATATCGAGCAGCTTGCGCGGCGAAAAGAACGGATCGAAATTGATTTCCTGCGGAACGATGCCGAGCGCGGCCTTCACGTTCTGCGGCTCCTTATCGATATCGCGGCCCCACACATTCACGCTGCCGGATGTCTTGACGACAAGACCCGCCAGAATATTGATGAGCGTCGATTTCCCTGCCCCGTTGGGGCCGAGAAGGCCATAGATAGAACCTTTAGGAATATTCAGTGAAACACCTTTGAGGGCGTGCTTCTCGGGCGCCTTGCCAGAAGCCTGATAGGTCTTTTTTAAATCGGAAATCTGTATTGCCAGGTCAGCCATTTTTTTCTTTCTTGTCATTCTGAGCGCAGCGAAGAATCTCTAATTAAGAGATCCTTCAGCCCTGCCTCAGGATGACAGTTCGTATTTAAATTCACCATCGCCGTTTAGATATGTGGCGAAACCGCCGCCGGTCAACCACTCCCGCGCCGCTTTATCGCCTTTCAAATGGGAATCCCAATAGGCCAGCGCGGCAGTTTTGACGACATCTTCGTGCCGTTCGCGGTTCGGATTCTGGCCCAGTTTGCCGCGGCTGCCGTTGTAAATCATGTGATCACCGTCTTTGAGGACGAGCAGCATCTTCTCTGCTTTATGCGAATAATCGTAAACATTGAGCCGGCGCTCATACCCAAACCCTTCGACAGGTGATGAATCATCCGTCCCTGTCATATGAAACGCGGGGCGGTCGATATCTCCATAAATATCCTGCGGCATCGCACCGGTCAGGTGAAACGCCGGAACGGGCGAATAAAATATTCCGCATTTGAACCTCGGGTCAGAGTAATCCGTCAATATTCCTTCTTCATTCGGAAACCGCTGGCCCAGCATCACTTGCGTCGTCATCGCCCCAAAGGAATGGCCGGACATGGCGACATTATTGAGATCGACATGCGGTTTTACCTCGGGATGCTGTTCTAGAAACTCCGGCAGATTGTCGAGGACGAAGGGAATATCGGCAAAACGTGCGAGTGTCGCTGAACGCGGGATATTGAGCGATTTGATGATGTCCCACGGATGGCCGGGCTTGCCCTCCCACAATGCACTATCCGTGCCCTGATGCTGGACATGCAAAACAACATACCCCTGACTACAGAATAGTCGCGATAAAAACGCGGCACCATCGATGGAACCGCCGAGCCCGTGGCTCCAGAGAATCAGCGGAAGATGGGTTAGTTTTTCTGCGACGGGATAATACATCTTGAGCGGAATGACGCGGTTGCCCCGAATGGCATCCACCATTTGCCCGCGCACCATCTTCACGGCATGTTCAGTGTTATTCAAAGGGTAATTGGTCATTTCATCTCGCATAAATCAATCCCCGCTTGGGGCGGGGATGATGTATTATTTTTTTCTGAATTTGTCGAGGCTGACAACCTCGCCCGTCTTCTTGTCGCCACCGCCGCCCTTGGTGTCATCGGACCCTGTGGGCGGGGTCGTATCATCATCACCGGGATCGGGGAAATCTTCTTCGCCTTCATCGCTCATCGGCTGGAACTGCAACGCAAAATTAACAGACGGATCCGCGAAAATCGTGATCGCCGCCAGCGGAATCTCGAGACGCTCCGGCACGTTGTTGAACGAGAGCGTCACGTTCATTTTTTCCTCGTCCACATCCAGATCATAGAACTGGTATTGCAAAACGATGGTCATTTCGCCGGGATAACGGTCATGCAGATAGCTTGGAATTTTCACGCCCGGAAAATCGGTCATGAAGGTAATGTAGAAATGATGGTCACCGGGCAATTCCCCCGCCTCGATCACTTCACTGACGGCCTGGCGCACGACACCGCGCAGCGCGGTTTCAACCATTCTGTCGTAACGCAATGTATCTTCGTCTTCTTCAATCATGTTCTATCAGTCGCAAGATCAGGGTGGAAAATCAAGAGGATGTTTTCTTTGGTAGGCATTTTTACGAATCTGTCGGTAAGCTTACAGCCCACCCCCCTTTTTTCCAGAAGTTTCTTATGCCACATACAGGCTTTTGTGGAAAAGACGCCTATTCCGCCTCAAGTCGCATCAGGGAACCCGGAACTGTCGCCCCCTGCACTTTCCGGCTGAAATCAGAGCGTCTGCGGAATTCAAGCATCTTGGCCATAACATCCCGCGATTTTACGGAATTTCCGGTTTCCAGATAAAGGAGCGCCAGTTCGCGGTAATATTCTTCCGCGATCGGCAGATTGAAATACATGTCCTTGGCAGGTTCAAGAATTTCGATTTGTTTATAAACCGAATCCCCGTTCGCTTTGGCAAGACGATAGAGCGCCAGACGCGCACCAAGATGCATCGGATTCAACCGCAGGGCCTCCTGATACAACTCTTCCTGCGTCGGCGCGTCATCGGGAACCACGCCGGGGCCTGCCAGTTTTTGGGCTTGCGCCATGTAATAATAGGCCGTCTCGCTACGCGGGTTGATGGCAAGCACGTTTTCCATGTAGCCTATCGCCTGATCGTAAAGCGCCTTGCGTTCTTCCAAATCAAGACGCGCCCCATTCGCCTGCAACAGGGTCAGCGGCACATTCACCGCAAAAATATAAGACCGGAAATTCGTGTAATTGCTGACCCGCCCCGCCTTGTTGATATTTTCGGCAAACTTCTCCATGTCGTGCGCGAACAGGTTGTCCAGTGCTTTTCCAGCGTAATATTCACCCGCAACCATGCTCAGGAACAAACCTGTCATGAATATGTAGGGCAAAGACAGGGCCGACTTGGCGATAAGCGGCGGCGCCCCGTCAAAATCCACTGTCTTATGCACATCGGCCACCAAGCGGCCCGTAGTATAAAACCATACGGCAAGCATAATGCCCGAGATCATCAGGATCGACAGGTTATAAAGATTGAAGCTGACATGGGTGTGAATGATCATCGCGAACAGAGCGGTAAATGTTGTCACCACGACAATTTTCTCGTTCTTCTGATCCGGTCGCGCTGCCTTCAACGCACGGAAAGTGCGTATCGCGGCGGCAATCAGCATGGCATAAAAGAGGATGGGGCCAAGAATGCCCAGCTCCGCCCAGAATTCCAGAGGATCCGAGTGCGCGTGATAGGCTGGCGCGCTATAAGTGTTATCCTTATATTCCGGCAGGTAGAGATAATAGGTACCAAACCCAGTCCCAAGCAGCGGATAGTCCTTGATAATGTCAACCGTGGCTGACCAGAGATAACCTCGCAGGTTCAAAACATCGCCATCACGCAGTTCGAGCGTGACGGTTTCCTTGATGCGCTCTGCCATACGTTCGTTGCTTGCGCTGGTCGCATGCATAGCGGAAACAACGATAAGCCCGCCCACTAGCAGCGCCAGAATATATGCTTTTGAGGCTTTAATCCGTGGCCAAAGTAAAACGGCAAACAGTACCAGCGCCGGTATCATGGCAAACACCGGCCCGCGTGCGGCGGTTGCCACAATGCCGGCGAGCAGGACAAGGCAAAGAATGAGTGCGATTGCCTTCTGAGCGCGCGATACATCGGATACCATCCACCCGATCGCGGCGAAGAAGGCCAGCGACAGCAACGCACCAAGGGAAGATGGATCGGCCAAAGGATAGCGCGCCTGCCAGAAATATGTGTCCTGTAAGGTATAATATTGCACAACCGCCCAAATACCGAGGATCAGGAACACCGGTACCATGACACAGGCAACAATCTTAAAGGCCTTAGGATCGGGCCGAACCGACCATGTCAGGAAGGTCATAGGCAGAACCGAAAACAGACAGACCACCATCAAGGTGATCGGCTTAATCTCCGACCAGAACAGGCTGGCAATCGTCAGAAGAAAGAACAGGGCCGAAAAAACCAGCACGGGCGATTTCGGAACGCTCCATCCTTCCGTGATATTGCGGGCAAGCAGGCAAAAGGACCAGCCGAACAAAAGAACGATAGAGCCGGTGAAAAATTCGAGCTCATAATCGCCGACGGGAAACAGTGCGCAAACAAAGGCAAGCAACCAGAGGGAAGAGGATAGAATGGAAAAGCGTGTTTGTGTCATGCGCCATGTTCGCCCCGCCAAAGGCGAAAATCAAACGGGCATTTGCACTTTACGGCAATTATTCATAGGGAAAAGAAAATGGCCGGTATTCTGTTGCGAGGAACCGGCCGAACCCCACCTGTAACAGCACTGTCACAGGAATTGTAGCTTTAGTAGCTCAGGCTGCGTTACGCGGCGAGAGCAACTGGTGCTTGGTAGTTATCGTTTGCATTTATAATGCTTGACCCTTCGGGCAAAACCCCGGCGGTATCATTCCGAACGCCGCAAATTACCTTTATTACGCGTGTCGATCCTGTTTCAGGCCCGCCTGCATTCGCCCGTGAAGACGAATACTGGTGGACCTGCCGGGCACTGCCCCCGGGTCCACGACGCCTATTCCGTAACAACGTTTAGCGTCATAACGGGGCAAGCCCCGTACCTTCAATATAGGGATAAAACGTTAAGATTTCAAGATAACTGAAAAAGCCGCGATCAGGCGACTCTGGGCCCTATCTTACCCTGCGCCGCCAGCGACAGGCGGGCGATCTGGATATAGTCGGCGGCATTTGCCACACCATGTGTGGAAGCATACGAAAGCGCTTCGCTCACCTCCACCCTTTGCTCGTGCGGCGGCATCCTGGAGGCCGCTTTCAATTTATCGCGCAAAGCCTGATGTTCCGGCGCAATTGATGAATCAGGATCAACATAAGACACGGTGGATTTCGCAATGGCATCGGGCTCCAGCGGAGCCATCGGAACATCACCTGCTTGCGCCGTATGGTCATTGCGCTCCATCAGAAGTTTATAATTCTTGCGGCGAAGAAGTTCCTCTTCCACGGCTTGGTCCCCGCCCACGCGATGCAGGGCGTTCAAATAGGCAAGATCGGCCTGAATTTTTGCTTCTTCCGGTACATCGGCGGGAATCTGGTTTAACTGATTCATCACATGGACTTGCCGCATGACGGCCCCTGCGCGTTTATCCGCCGTAATCTGGTCGGACACAGGAATGGGGGAAGTTTTATCAGGGAAGGCGCGTACCTTGGCGATATTAAGATGCGTAGACATAAGCGTGGCCGCATCGCGATGCTCCTTTCCCAGATTCAAAAAATCGCGTTTTTCTTTCATCGCGGTCCTGTAACATCTGGGGAACCGACATTCAAGCCAGGCTCCGGCGCTTTGAAATCATCGGGGTTGAAAGTGAATTTTTTGGTGCGGCCGCTCGCCTCAAATTCCGCAGCTATTCTCATGATTCCGGCCTTGGTAAAAGGGTCGTTGGTATCAAATTTATGATCGACTTCGACATAGTGCGAACCTTGGTCATCATCAAAAGCAACAATGCCTTTCATGCCTTTCGTATCTTCTCTTTTGTCTGATACGATTAGCCCATCATAAGCAAAATCTTCTGCCTTAATTCTGGTTCCTGACATTAGGAATTGCGATGGCAAAAGGCCTGCGTTACCGTTCATATCAAGAGAATGAAGAATAACTGTATATCCGGAATGCTGCATAGCCTTTAAATAGACCGCATATTCCTTAAAGAATTTGGTGCCATCATTCAGGCCAACCAAAGTACCATTGCAATCGCTGAATATAATTCCGCGGCTACCACCTTGTCCTTCGGCACTTGGACCAAATGCGGCTTTGCTCGAAATCTCGTTCATCTCACACCTTCTTTAGTCTTATATATGCCGTTTTTGGCATATAGCACGATTATGATGCAAAAACCTATCTTATATTTAACATAATGTCAAACGTAATCAGGGAAATAAACCGTGGATTTTCGGACAAATTCACCCCTTTTGGGGTGAATGGCGCCGGAATCGGCCTATACTCCCTTATCCAGACAAATACGGGGAGTTCGCCATGAAGCAATACCATGACCTGATGAAACGCGTCCTAGACGAAGGCGTCAAAAAGGAAGACCGCACCGGCACGGGCACGATTTCTGTTTTCGGCCACCAGATGCGGTTTGACCTTGCCGAAGGTTTCCCCATGGTGACGACGAAAAAGCTTCACCTGAAATCCATCGTCCATGAACTTCTCTGGTTCCTCGCGGGCGATACCAACATCAAATACCTGACCGACAATGGCGTGCGCATCTGGAACGAATGGGCGGATGAAAACGGCGACCTCGGCCCCGTTTACGGCCATCAATGGCGCAGCTGGCCTACCGCCGATGGCCGCACAATCGACCAGATTTCAAACGTCATCGAACGCATCAAAACCAATCCGGATGACCGCCGTTTGATCGTCTCCAGCTGGAACGTCGGCGAAATTCCGAAAATGGCGTTGCCGCCCTGCCACTGTTTCTTCCAGTTCTATGTCGCGGACGGAAAACTTTCCTGCCAGCTCTACCAGCGCAGCGCCGATATTTTCCTTGGCGTGCCGTTCAACATCGCCTCCTATGCCCTTCTCACCCTGATGGTGGCGCAAGTCTGCGGTCTGAAACCCGGTGAGTTCGTCCATACATTTGGAGATGCGCATATCTACACCAACCATTTGGAGCAGGTGAAAGAACAGCTTTCCCGCGAGCCATATCCGCTCCCCGAAATGCACCTGAACCCGCATGTGAAGAATATCTTCGATTTCAAGTACGAGGATTTCGAACTGGTCGGTTATGAGGCCCATCCGCATATCAAAGGTGCGGTGGCGGTTTAATGCCCACAATCTCCCTCATCGTCGCGGCCGCGGATAACAATGTCATCGGCGGGGACAACAAAATGCTCTGGCACATTCCGGAGGATTTCAAACATTTCAAAAATGTGACGATGGGCAAGCCCTGCATCATGGGCCGCAAGACGTTCGAGAGCATCGTGGCGAGCCTTGGCAAACCTTTGCCGGGCCGCATCAATATCGTGGTCAGTCGAAAGAACCCGCAATATGACGGCGCCCTGACCGTGAAAGACCTCGATGAGGCGTTCGATCAGGCGGGCAAGGTGGAAGGCGTATCGGAGATTATGGTCATCGGCGGCGCGCAGATTTACGCGCAGGCCCTGCCCCGTGCGGACCGCATTTATCTCACCCGCGTGCATCAATCCCCTGAAGGCGATGCAACATTTCCGGCATTGAACGAGGATGATTGGGAAATCGTCGAAGAACGCAAGATCGAGGGATGCGATTTCCTCACGCTCGACCGCAAATAATTAAAGGCTCAGCTGCAATTCCGCCTTAATCTGTTCTATGAACTGGTCGGCGCCCATATCTTCTATATCTGAATTCTCCACCGCTGCCGCCTTTTGCTTTTTGGGCATATAGGGCGGTGTATGCACGGGCGTTATAGCACCCGCACCTGTTGCGTGGATCAGGGCACGCCCCTCTCCCTTGGCCTCGCGCTCGGCCATCGACTCAATATGGATGATCACATCGCGAATCGTTCCGCCGGTATGGGTCGCGGGGCCTTTCTTGCCAAAACCGCCAACCAGACGCATCAACGGCGCATCCTCATGCCCCTTTAAAATCGGCAGGGAGTCCATAAGGGCCAACAACGTCTTTTCGGCAATTCCATCTTGCAATCCTTGCTGGTCTGTATTGGACGAACCGAGGATAAGTTTGTGGCGGCTGTCATAGCGTATATCCGAGAGCTTTGCTTCAAGGACACACAGCGGGTGGCGCGGCCAGTCATTGCGCAGGATTGTTTCGGCCTGCGCCTCTTTCGCGTTCTTTATGGCCTTCTGGTTGGCCTCGTCTTCGCGCAAGGTGACGCCAATTGCAGCACAGCTGATCCCGCCAAAAGCCGATAGAATTTCGGCAAGGTCGGGCTTTTGTAATTTTACATGTTTCATGACACGGTCCCTGTTCTTAGCTCTTATTTAAAATACGCTAAGCGATCGGGCCGCCAAAGCGCAAGAAAATAATACGGGCCGTATAGATTTATTTGAGAGCCTTGAGCACTTCCGCCGCAATTTGAGCATAGGCCGGATGGCCCGCCTTTTCGCCCGCATCCGAATTGGTCCGGATAACACCATCGAGGGGGATTTCGCCCAGAAACGGGACGCCATGTTTCGATGCCTCTTCCCGCGCTCCGCCATGGCCGAAGATATGGTCTTCATGGCCGCAGGAAGGGCATTTGTAATAGCTCATATTCTCCACAACACCCAAAACAGGGACGTCTGTTTTTTCAAACATTGCAATGGCCTTGCGTGCATCTATTAAAGCCAGATCTTGAGGCGTGGAAACGATCACCGCGCCGCTCGCCGATATTTTCTGCGCGAGCGTGAGTTGCACATCGCCCGTCCCTGGCGGAAGGTCGATGACGAGGATATCGAGATCGGCATTTTCATCGCCCCACAAAACGTCCCGTAGCATTTGGTAGAAGGCCGTCTGGACCATCGGGCCGCGCCAGATCATCGCCTTTTCCTCTTCAACGAGGAAGCCCATCGACATCAGTTTCAATCCGTGTGCACGCAACGGAATTAATTTTCCGGCTTCGTTCGTTGTTGGCTTTTGACCCGTAATTCCAGAAAGACGCGGAACAGACGGACCATAGATATCCGCATCCAGCAATCCGACCGACTTTCCACTTTCGGCCAAAGCGATGGCTAGATTGAAGGCGACGGTGGATTTGCCCACACCGCCCTTGCCGCTTCCTACAGCGATGATGTGCTTGACCGGAAGATCCAGCCGAGGGTTTTTGCCCATACCATGCGGGTCGGCTTCGGTTTTTTGTTCAGGCTTTCTCTGCGCCGTTAAAATTGCCGTGACTTCCCCTATGCCGTTGATCGCCTTCACAGCGGCTTCCGCTTGCTGACGCAGCGGCTCCATTGCCGCGCCCATGGCGGGGTCCACCTCTATGGCAAATGTCACATCGCCGTTTTTACCGTCGATATAAAGCGAAGTGACCATGCCCTTTGCCACGATGTCGCCATTTTCGTGGGCAACCGTGCTCAAAGCCGCATAAATCCTGTGTTCCAGCGTTTGCGTCATGACCGTATAAAGTGGTTTTCTCGCCTTGTGAAAGTCGCTATCCTTATCCGGCATCGCCACAGGGCATGCAAGGAAAAATGAAAGCGAACAAGGAAGTTTAAGGAACGCCATGGCTTGGGACAATCAATCGGGTAACAAAGGACGCAATCCATGGGGTACGCCGCCTGGCGGCGGAAACAACGGCGGAAACCGCGGACCATGGGGCTCTGGCGGGGGCGGCAACAATGGTGGCCCGCCCGATTTCGACGACATGTTCGGTAAATTTCAGGATAATTTGCGCGATCTGTTCCCTAAAGGTACAGGCGGAGGCAATACCGGCAAGTTCGTCGTGCTCGGCGCCGTCGCAGTAGCGGCACTCTGGCTCGCCAGCGGTTTTTACATTGTCAATCCGGGGGAACACGCGGTGGTCCAGCGTTTTGGTGCGTGGAACCGCACGGTTGATACGGAAGGTTTGAAATACCGCCTCCCCACACCGATCGAAAGCGCCACAATCCTCAACGTCAATGAAATCCGCACCATGAATATCGGCTTTGCGGGGTCAGCCGTGCGGGGCCAGACGAGCGGCATCCGCGACGTACCGGAAGAAAGCCTGATGCTCACCTCTGATTTCAACATCGTCGATCTCGACTTTGTCGTTCAGTGGAACATTTCATCGGCCGAAGATTTTATCTTTAACATTGAAAACCCGGAAAACACCCTGCGTAAAGTCGCACAAAGCGCAATCCGCGAGGTTGTGGGGCAAACGGGTATGTTCCCGATTATTACGACTGAGCGCGCGGCCGTTGCCGGCAATGCCAAGAGTATCATGCAAAAGATTCTGAATGATTACAAATCCGGGATCAATATCGCGCAAGTGCTGATCAATTCCGCCGAAGTGCATCCGGATGTCCAACCCGCCTTCCAGGATGTGCAATCTGCGAAACAGGACGCCGAAGACGCCCAAAACCGCGCAGGCGCCTACCGCGAAGATGTCATTCCGAAGGCCCGCGGAGCCGCCACGCAAGTCATCCAGCAGGCTGAGGCCTATCAGCAATCCGTTATTGCCCGTGCGAACGGGGATGCGTCACGTTTTGACGCCGTTCTGGAGGCATACCAATCCGGTAAGGACGTCACGAAGGAACGTATGTATATCGAAACCATGGAACAGGTTCTGCAAAACGCACAAAAAATCATTATGGATGAACAGGCCGGCAAAGGTGTCGTTCCCTATCTTCCGTTGAATGAACTCAACCGTACCGCACCCGCCGCAGGCACATCGCAGCAACCGCAACGCCCCGTACAAGGACAGCAATAATCATGAACCAGAACAAACTCACACTCGGCGCCATTGCCCTTGGTCTTGGTATCATCGTCCTCTCGCAGGCTGTCTTTACGGTTGACCAGACGCAGCAGGCGATCGTCCTGCAACTCGGTCAACCTGTGGGCGAGCTGCGCTCCCCCGGCCTCCACTTCAAAGTGCCGCTGGTACAGGAAGTGCGCCGTTTTGACCGCCGCATCCTGGCCGTAGACCCCGCGCCGGAGCAAATGGTTATCGCGAGCAGCCTGACATACCGCGCGCCCGAAGCCGAAGAAGAAGCAGCGCCTGTTGAAACAGAAGAAACAACAGCTGCCGATTCAACAGAAGGAACCGAAGCAGGAGAAACAAGCACCGCAGAAGCAACTCCGGCAACGCCCGCGCCTGTCGTTGTCCCGCCAATTGGTAACGTAAGCGGGGAACCTATCATCGTCGATTCTTACGTCCGCTATCGCATCGTCGATCCGCTTCAATTCCTGAAATCGCTCGGTAATGTTCAGCGCGCGAACACCACGGTCGAAAATATCGTGGATGACGCCACCCGCGCGGTGCTTGGCGGCACCACGCTCAAAGAACTTCTTTCCGAAGAACGCACCCGCGTGATGGCGGCCATTAACCGCCAGTCGATCCAGCGGATCACGGATGGCAAGCTCGGCATCGAAATCGTCGATATCCGCATTGTCCGCGCCGATCTCGGCGAGGCATTGCGCGATTCCACCGTGCGCCGCATGATATCGGAAATGAATGAACGGGCGACCGAAACCCGCGCCTTCGGGGAACAGCTCGCGACCGAAATCCGCGCCAACGCCGACCGTGAAAAAACCGTCATCCTTGCGAATGCAGAGCGTGATGCGCAGATCAAACGCGGGGAAGGTGACCGCGAGGCAATACAAACCTATGCGCAAGCCTTTAACAAGGATCCGGAATTTTACGCCTTTATGCGGTCGATGGAGGCCTATAGAAACACTCTGGCCGATCCCGAAACCCGGATGATCCTGTCGCCAGACAGTGCCTTCTTCAAATATTTTGAAGGCCAATAAGACAACAAACCCCGCCAAAAGGCGGGGTTTTTAAATCCCCATACAATTCCAAAAAAAACGCCTCTATTTTGCCATGATAGCGGCATTTCATAATAAGCGGACATGCCAACTGGCGCGGCGCTTGCATCCTCGTGATGGTTTATTGACGCTCGGCCAACGCCGTCCTAGATTAAAGCCCTGTTCATTCTAAAAAGGATCTCCTATGCGTAAGCAGATTATAACCGTATTCGCTCTGGCTCTTCTGGCGGCGGCAGGTATTCCCGCCATGTGCCATGCGATGGGCGATAAATCCAAACCTGCCGAAACCAGCCAAACGGATATCGTGAAGGAATCGAACACGGCCGCCATCCCTGTTCCGGCCGGCGCCCCGAACAGTTTTGCCGATCTGGCGGATCACCTGCTTCCGGCGGTGGTCAATATATCTTCGACGCACAAAGCGGAAGAGCCCTCAATGGATTTGCAGGAGCAGCTTCCTGAACTGCCGCAAATTCCGGGCTTCCCCGAAGATTTCTTTGAACAGTTTCTCAATCGTCGCGGCGGCAATGGCGGCGGTATGCCCTCCCCCATTCCACCGGCCTCCCTCGGCTCCGGTTTCGTGATCGATGCGGATAAGGGCTATATCGTTACGAATAACCACGTCGTGCAGGACGCGGACGAAGTGCGCGTGACCTTTACCGACGACACAACCATTACCGCCAAGATTATCGGTAAAGACGAAAAAATGGATCTCGCACTGCTCAAGGTGGAAACCGATAAGAAACTGACCGACGTCAAATTCGGCGACTCGGATAACCTGCGCGTAGGGGATTGGGTTCTGGCGATTGGTAACCCGTTCGGCCTTGGCGGCACGGTGACGGCCGGTATTATTTCGGCGCAACAACGCAATATCAATGCAGGCCCCTATGATGATTTTATACAGACGGATGCCTCTATCAACCGCGGTAATTCCGGCGGCCCGATGTTCAACCTCAAAGGTGAAGTTATAGGCATCAACACGGCCATCTTCTCGCCCTCCGGCGGCTCGGTCGGAATCGGTTTTGCGATTCCCTCAAACCTTGCAAAATCCGTTATCAACCAACTCGCCGAATATGGCCGCACGCGACGCGGATGGATCGGCGTGCGCATTCAAAGCGTGACGGATGAAATAGCGGAAAGCCTGTCTCTGGGCAAAGCGCGCGGCGCACTGGTGGCCAGCATTACCGAAGGCGGACCTGCTGAAAAAGCCAAGCTGAAGGCCGGTGACATCATCACCGAATTCGATGGAAAACCTGTCGATGAAATGCGCCATCTGCCGCGCATCGTCGCTGAAACGCCGATTGACAAGGATGTCGAACTGAAATACTGGCGCGATGGAAAGGAACGTAAAACCTCCATCAAGGTGGGTGAACTTGAAAAGGCCGAAGAGAATGGTCTTCTCTCCGAAGAATCGACCAAACCGATGGCCCCGACAAAAGGTACGGAACTCACCGATTTCGGCATGAATATCGGGTCGGTTAGCGAAACATCGCGTAAGACCTATAATATCCCTGCCGATGTAAACGGGGTTGTCGTGATGAAGGCAGACCCCTCGGGTGAAGCCGCGAAGCAAGGGCTTTCCGAGGGCGATGTGATCGTAGAGATCAACCAAACCCCGGTCGAAACGCCAAAGGCCGCGCAGGATGTCATAGAAAAGGTGAAGAAAGATGGAAAACCATCTGTCCTCGTCCTGACGAACCGCGAAGGCGATGTCCGTTTCGTTGCCCTTCAGTTCAAAAAAGATGAAGGCAAGAAGGACGAAAAACCTTCTGAGTAATAAGGCAGCGCCGTATAAAGATTGCATCACAGGCGCCCCAGGGTGCCTGTTTTGTTTTATTTTATTGAAAAAAGTCCGCATTCGCCGCACAACAGGGCATGGATAAGAAAACCATTCATATCGTGGCGGGGCCAACGGCAGGCGGGAAATCGGCGCTTGCCATCGACATGGCGCAAAAACTGGACGGCGTCATCGTCAATTGCGACTCACGCCAAATATATGAAGGCCTGCCGATATTGACCGCGCAACCGCCGCAGGAAGACCTTGATATCGCACATCATGAACTCTACGGCGTTCTGCACCCGAACGAACTTTGCTCCGCAGGGTCATGGGTGAAGATGGCGATGCCGCTAATTGAGAATATTTTTGAACGCGGCAAAACGCCGATCATCACGGGCGGTAACGGGCTGTATATCAAGGCACTGATCGAAGGGCTTTCGCCCATTCCAGAAGTGCCGGATGACATCCGTAAGGCCGCCGTGGCAAAACAGATGGAGCTTGGCAACCCTGCCTTTTATGAAGAACTGCAAAAGCGTGATCCGGAAACAGCGGCGCTCTATCATCCCATGCACACAGCCCGGCTTGTCCATGCATGGGAGATATTGGAGGCGACGGGAAAACCACTTGCGCAATGGCAACAAATTCCGAAAGTTGCACCTCCTGCCGACTGGCAATTCGATATCACGCTGGTGATGCCGGAACGCTCTGCTCTTCATGAACGGATTAACCACCGTTTTGTTTATATGGTGAACAACGGCGCAATCGAAGAACTGTCCGCGTTCGATTCCCGTGTGGCCAACGGCGAAATCAAGCCCGATGCCATTTTGATGAAAACTGTCGGTGCACAACCGCTTCGCCGTTACCGGATTGGTGAAATATCGAAGGATGAAGCAATCAATCTGGCCCAGACGGAAACACGCCAATATGCCAAGCGGCAGGTAACATGGTTTAAAAACCAGATTGCATCGCAAAAAAATATTGCAGGTATTGAAATTCTGTCATAGGCTTATTTTATGCAACAAGCTTTGTCCATTCTGGTCGTCGTGCTGGTGGTGCTTCTAACGGAGGCGCTAACAGTCTGACGTATCTGGATAAGTCAAACACGTAAAGCGCCCCGATAGAGAAATCTGCCGGGGCTTTTTTATTGGTTTGAAAGAAAAGAACCAAGCTATGCAATTAAGGTATGGAAGTTATGCATCATATAAACGTTCATTATAATAATCTTGCTTTTTTTGAAAGAAAATTCCATTTCTTTTGCAAACGCTCAATGATTATGTCCATAATGAAGGGGTATTACAGCTTAAACCTCCATTGTGCAAACCACAAAGCCACGCCTGGGGCCTCCCCTCGCGGGCTTTGTTTTATTAAGGAAGCATCATGACCCCCAAAACCGGCACCGATCAGGCAATCCAATTCGAAGCCCCCGTCAAGCCAGCCGTGAAGCCGCGCATACTGACTGGCGCACAAATCGTGATGGAAGCTTTGGCGCAGCAGGGCGTGGATACGATCTTCGGTTATCCGGGTGGTGCTGTTTTGCCGATTTATGATGCGCTCTACCAACAAAAGAAGGTCAAACATGTTCTGGTTCGCCACGAACAGGGGGCCGGACATGCGGCGGAAGGCTATGCCCGATCCACCGGCAAGGTTGGCGTCTGCCTTGTAACAAGCGGCCCCGGCGCAACGAACACCGTTACGGCCCTGACCGATGCTTTGCTCGATTCCATTCCCATGGTTTGCATTACGGGACAGGTTCCAACCTTCCTGATCGGTACCGACGCATTTCAAGAGGCGGATACAACGGGCATCACCCGCGCTTGTACCAAGCACAATTACCTTGTCAAAGATGTGAACGACCTTGCCCAGATCATTCATGAAGCCTTTCATGTCGCACGCTCCGGCCGGCCCGGCCCCGTTCTCATCGACTTGCCGAAGGACATCCAGTTTGCAGACGGTGCCTATGTTTCAAAAGATGAAGCCCCGCTGCATATGTACCAACCCCGCACGGAAGCAGATCCGGATTTGATCAATCAGGCCATCGAGATGATGGCGTCTGCAAAGAAACCCGTTTTTTACACGGGCGGTGGCATTATCAATGCAGGGCCAGAGGCAAGCAAAACGCTCACCGCTCTGGTCCATGCCACAGGCTTCCCAATAACATCGACCCTTATGGGACTTGGGGCCTTTCCGGCGGATGACAAACAATGGCTCGGTATGCTTGGTATGCACGGCACGTACGAGGCCAACTGGACCATGCATGATTGCGATGTGATGATTTGTATCGGCGCGCGGTTCGATGACCGCGTAACAGGCCGCCTTAATGCCTTTGCGCCGAACTCCAAGAAAATTCATATCGATATCGATCCATCTTCCATCAATAAAAACGTTCATGTTGATCTCGGGATTGTCGCCGATGCCGGCAAGGCAACAAAGGCACTGCTTGATGCTTGGACTAAGCGCGGATTCAAGGCCGATGCAGACGCCATGAACGACTGGTGGGCACAGATCGAAAAGTGGCGCAGCGTAAAATGCCTCAACTATCAAAGAAGCGATGACGTCATCAAACCGCAATATGCGCTCGAAAAACTTCAGGCCGCGATAGAAAAGGACAAGCGGGAAACCTACATCTCCACCGAAGTCGGCCAGCACCAGATGTGGGCGGCGCAATTCCTGAAATTCAACAAGCCCAATAGATGGATGACATCCGGCGGACTCGGCACCATGGGTTACGGCCTTCCTGCCGCCATCGGCGCGCAGATGGCGCACCCCGATGCCCTGTGCATCGATGTTGCCGGTGAAGCCTCGATCCTGATGAATATTCAGGAAATGAGCACGGCCGTACAATACCGCCTTCCGGTCAAAATCTTTATCCTCAACAACCAATGGATGGGGATGGTGCGGCAATGGCAGGAATTACTGCATGGGGAGCGTTATTCCAATTCCTACACCGACTCCCTGCCCGACTTCGTCAAACTGGCCGAAGCCTATGGCGGGATCGGCCTGCGCGCGACGACTCCGGCAGAACTCGATGATGTGATCGAGCGGATGATGAATACGGACCGCGTAACAATCGTCGATGTTTGCGTGGATCAAAAGGAAAACTGCTTCCCGATGATCCCATCCGGCAAGGCGCACAATGAAATGATTCTGGCCGCCGATCCCAGCCAGTACGATAAAAAGCTTGTGTAACAATATTGTAACAATAAGCCTGCCTTAAAATTTTCAGGAACTCTCCTTATTTGACGCCCGTTGATACAACAGGTGGGGGCGTCAATGAGGAGAGATACAATGAATTATAAATTGAATTTTACACTTTTGTTGCTGGTCTTTTCAATTGTGACCTACAATGTCTGCATGGCCTATCAGGACATGGAAGATATGAATGTTCAGGATAAATTCCAGCAAATCGGTTTGCTGGAAACACCGAAAAACTTCTTTGTTCCTCCACGGAAACCGCTGCAAGATAACCAGTTCGCAAGCTTGAATTAAAAGCTGTAGCCACTGGACAGCCGTCCCTTTTTGTCCTTTAATCAAGGGTATGGCTAGAAAAAAAGAACTTGGCAGCAAAAGTGTTTACGGGACAGGCCCCAAGGGCGAACGCGAGGAAAAGCACACGCTTTCCGTTCTGGTCGATAACGAACCGGGCGTTTTGGCCCGTGTCATTGGCCTGTTTTCGGGCCGCGGTTACAATATCGAAAGCCTGACCGTTGCCGAAACGGATCATGACAACAACCTTTCGCGTATTACAGTCATTAGTTCCGGCACACCGCTTGTCATCGAACAAATTAAAAATCAATTGGAGCGTCTGGTGCCCGTTCACCGCGTCATTGATCTGACCACAGAGGGTGCGCATGTGGAGCGCGAGCTGGCCCTGATCAAAGTTGCGGGTCTTGGTGAAAAGCGAGTGGAGGCCCTCAGCACCGCCGATATTTTCCGTGCCCGTGTTGTTGATTCTACTCTCGAATCCTTTGTCTTCGAAGTCACCGGATCTTCTGAAAAAGTCGATGCGTTTATTGATTTGATGCGCGGCCTTGGCATGATTGATGTCAGCCGCACAGGCGTTGCCGCCATGTCGCGCGGCCGCGGGGCCATGTAATTTTTAAAGAAGGAATCCAAAATGAAAAAATATTCTTTATCTTTTTTATCCGTACTCTCTCTCCTCGTCCTCTCCGCCTGCGTCAGCCAGGATCAAGCCGATGAAAAAATGGTAAAAGGGTGCAAGGCAGCCATTGAAGTGGCGATCGCCCCCGCCAAGATTGCAGATATCCTATCTACGACCTATGCCTTCGAGGACAATAAGGATGGTGACAGTTTCCGCCGCATTACCTTAAAAACATTTGAAAAGGATGGCTGGATCGAGCGTGAAAAAGAATATAGCTGTCTTTATGCCGAGCAATGGGGGATTGCCAAAACATCGCATGTCGCCACATTGGAAAGCCTATCCTATGACGATATTATCCTTGGCAAAAAGGATGGGGACGTGATTGGCGGCCTGAAGAACTTCATGAACTTGGTCAATGCCTCACAAACGGCTATGGATCAGTAAAATCGGGCTCGTTTCATTAAAAACGCAATAAAAAAACCACGCATTTTATTGATTTTGCAAAGCTGGAATGATTTTGTAATTGTCTTACGCAACGTTATTCACAAAGGACATATCATGACCCGTTCTAATCTTGCAGCGGTCTCACCCGCATCAGGCGAAACCCTTGCCGGTAACATGCGCGTCTATTACGACAGCGATTGCGATGTGAACCTGATCAAGAATAAGAACGTGGTCATCGTCGGCTATGGGTCTCAAGGACATGCCCATGCGCAGAATTTACGCGATTCCGGTTGCAAGAATGTTCGCATTGCATTGCGCGCCGATAGTGCCACCAACAAAAAGGCGAAAGACGCCGGTTTTGAAACCATGACGCCTTCCGATGCCGCGAAATGGGCAGATGTCGTTATGCTGGCGACTCCCGATGAACTACAGCGTGATATATATTACAACCATCTCCATGATAATCTGAAACAAGGTGCAGCCATCGCCTTTGCGCACGGCCTCAACATCCATTTCAACCTGATCGAGCCGCGCAAGGACCTCGATGTTTTTATGGTCGCGCCAAAAGGTCCCGGCCACACGGTTCGCGGTGAGTATATGAAAGGCGGCGGCGTCCCCTGCCTGATCGCGGTGCATCAGGATGCATCCGGCGCGGCCAAGGATATCGGCCTTGCCTATGCTTCCGCCGTTGGCGGCGGGCGCTCCGGCATTATCGAGACGACATTCCGGGAGGAATGCGAGACAGACCTGTTCGGGGAACAGGCTGTTCTATGCGGCGGCCTCGTCGCATTGATCAAAGCGGGCTATGAAACACTGACCGAAGCCGGATATGCGCCGGAAATGGCCTATTTCGAGTGCCTGCACGAAGTGAAACTCATCGTCGATCTTATCTATGAAGGCGGCCTTGCCAATATGCGCTATTCCATTTCCAACACGGCGGAATATGGTGATTACAAAACAGGCCCGCGCGTGGTGACAGATGAAACAAAGGCGGAAATGAAACGCGTTCTAGAAGACATTCAATCCGGGCGATTCGTGCGCGACTGGATGCTGGAATGCGCGGCGGGACAGCCCTCCTTCAAGGCCACGCGCCGCCTTGAGGCCGAGCACAGCATCGAAGAGGTGGGCGAACGCCTGCGTGCCATGATGCCATGGATAGGCAAAAACAAACTGGTCGATAAATCAAAAAATTAGGAACAAACAAAAGGCCGGAATCACCGGCCTTTTTTATTAGGAAACTATCATTCCATTTTGCCGCGGACTTTATCCCGCAAGCTCATATCTTCTTTTTCTTCATCGGTTTTTTCATCTACCGGTTCACCGGTGATGGCGTCGCGCAATTTGGTTTCTTCCTCTACAACCACGGTCGTCTTGCCCTCTGTCACCACTTCGGTTTTGCCGGGCTCAACGATAACCTTTGTTGTTTCGGACACAGGCGTCTCTTCTGCACCATATGCTACAGGCATAAAGGCAAGAACGGCCAGCCCCGTCATAAGCATTGTTTTCTTCATGTGCATCTCCTCTAAACGGATTATTTTTCCAACAGTTAAATCGGCACAATAGTTCCTAGACCTTTTTGTCGATACCGGATTTATAAGGGTTTTCGAGATTGATATATTCTATACTTACGGGGCTGATCTGCGGCCTTACGGATAGTCTGGCCGGATCATGGTTTATATATCTCAGGAAAGATTGAAAAAACCGCAGATAACCATCAAGGCGGCGGGTTTTTTGCGCCCGTTCCTGCACCGCGGAGCCAATATCAACAATATCGGCGAGGAGCGATTCCGTTTCGGTAAGGCCTGCCGTTTGAGGCCGATATGATGGGATGCCAACCTTCATACGGGCAATTGTTATGCCTTTTTGCACCTGATCTCTCGTTAAGAGTCCGTCAACCATGATTTCGCTCTTCCCATAGTTACCAGCAAGCAGTATAGCATAAAAAGCCCCTCGAAAAAGTTAAGTTGCGCATATGCCCGAACAAAGCCCCCATGCCCATACAGACCGCCCGATCCTCGGCATGTCTTGCGCCGTGGCAGCGTTCTTCATGTTCGCCGTTATGAATGTGTTTGCCAAATTACTGTCGGAAAACCACCATGTCGTAGAGATCGGTTTTTACCGAAATGTCATCGCGCTGATGCCGATGCTTTTTATCGTCTATGCGATGGGGCGGCGTGATATGCTGGTGATTAAATCATCGCCAAAGAAAATCATCGCCCGATCGGTAATAGGAACAATCAGCCTTGTTGCAACATTCGGCGCATTCTCGCTGCTCCCGATGGCGGATGCCACAGCTTTCCTCTTCACCTCTTCGCTTCTTGTTCCCATACTCGGTTTTTTTATACTGAAGGAATATGTCGGGCCATACCGATGGGGCGCCATTCTTGTCGGTTTCGCAGGCGTTTTGTATATGCTTCAACCCACGGGCGATGTGAATATGACAGGCGCTGCTGTGGCTTTGTCTGCTGCCACTATGCATGCAGCCTTGCAAACCATCCTGCGCTCGCTCGGTAAAACGGAAAGCCCCGAAACCGTGACTTTCTATTTCGTCTTTATCGGCACGTTTGTATCGCTGATTCCTATGCCGCTCGTCTTCTCGATGCCATCATGGCAGGAAGTTCCCTATATCATTTGTCTTGGCCTGACTGGTGTAATTGCGCAATTTTTACTCTCGATCGCCTATAAATACGCACAGGCCTCCATCGTCACCGTGTTCAACTATTCGGGCATTATCTGGGCGACGCTCTTTGGCTGGGCCATCTGGAACGAATGGCCGACCACGACCATATTAACGGGCGGGGTAATCGTTATTGCCTCTAACGTCTTTATCCTCTACCGCGAACAAAAGCTTGCCCGCGCGCGCATAAAGGATGTGAGCGTTCACAAAACCAATGTCATGTAGTTTGGCCTATTCGAGCTGAAGCCCGTCTTTGGTAAAAACGCCGATCTGGCGTTTCGTTCTCCAGTCTTTCAACAGGATAACGGGGTGCGCATTGTTGTAGGTTACGCCATAAACGGCATCAAGGGTCGTTATCACACGGCGTTTGTCGAAACCAGACAGGCGATAGAATTGCGGGCCGACAATCACCACGGGCACCCCGCCTTCTTCATCCTGTTTGTGCAGAATATTGGTGCGGAACCACCCGTCGATCAGTTTGAACCCGTCACCGTTTTGCGCAATCCAGTCCTGCACGTACCAGTCTTCCTCATCCCACTGGGTATTCTGGGATTTTTTACCTTCTTCCAGATAGGGATTGAAGTTTTTATACTGTGCCCATTGCCAGTGACCGGGCCACCAGCCAAATCCGCCTGCCGCCATCGCCGGAGCAGACAATGCCAGGACTGAACTCGCCAAAATCAGGGCAAAATGGTTCATTTTTTTCATGCTTGGGCTCTCCGGACGGCTTAAATTTGCAGAATCTTTTAACGCAAATATGGTATCCTATAAAGATGATTGGTGCCATATCCACCGCGTTAACCGGACTTTTCGCCTCCTCGAAACGGGTAGAGGCGGCGGCTGGCAATATCGCGAACGCCTCCAGCGTCGGCTACACGCCCCAGACGACAGTCCAGACAACCAATGAAACCGGTGGTGCACAGGCCCGCAACGTCGACCGCCCGAACGGTACGTCCCGGGTTTATGCCCCTGATTCCCCGCTGGCGGACCCCTCCGGCTTTATCGGCCTGCCGAACGTGGATTTCGCCGAAGAGGCCGTAAACCTCAAACTTGCGGAAATCAGCTATAAAGCCAGCCTCTCTGTCATCAAAACCGCCGAAGACATGGCCGAGGAAAGCCTGAAGCTCCTTGACCGGAAGGCCTGATGGGGCATTTCCGGCTGCACGATTTTCTTTGACTTTTTTGCCCCGATCCCCTAATTGATAACCGTTATCAATTAGGTGTGTTCTATGATGGATATCCGCAACGAAGACGATCCGAACGACGATTTCGACACGCGCATGCGTAAACGCTGGCGCCGCGAACGCATCATGAAGATGCTCGATTATGAAGCAGGTCTGAAATCCAAAGGCGTCACAGACATTCAGTTCGAGCCGAGATGGGATTTTGACAAAGCCACAAACGACGACAGCCTCGCCTTCCTTGCGAAAACAATAACAAAAGTTTTCCCAAGCCCGCATCCTGACACCAAGGAAGAGCTTGTCACGACCATCTATGACCGGCATTTTGTTGTGTTTTATTTGCCCCAAGCCCCCGGACGGCATGAACACATCACTTGTCGGCATCTTGAAATGGATTATACCGACAAGAACAAGGTAGAGGCGGAACAGGCTGTCATCGAACGCGTGAAAGCCGCGATGATTTTGGCGCATAGTGCAAAGGCCTTGGGCTGGACCAAAGTCAATTTCGGCGACACCAGTGATGAATTATCACGATATATTTTAAAACTAGTCTGCAAGGATATTGGGCTGGACGCCAGTTCAGAAGAAGTCGCGGAGTCAAAAATCCCACCCTATGCGGCGTTCAATGGCGGCCTGAAACAAAAGGCGTATGACATCTACCTCGATATCAAGGACAATGCTGCTTTAACCGTGGCTACACAAAAATTCCCGCCAGAACCAGAGCCTGAGCCGGAAGACAAACAAATAGATATAGATGATGAGATTGAAAACAGCCCGTTTGCATTCGAGGACCAAGGTCCTGCGCCATTATCGCCATAAAAAATTTCAAGGTGTGTAAAAATGAGTGTTGCTTATAAAAAACGATCCGGCACGGATGAATCGTGCGTGTTTATTCTGCAAGATAAGCCGCCCGTCCTACCGATGGGCGAGCATAAAATATCCAATAAAGATCAGGCCAAACAATCCGGATTTTATGGCGCGGCGATGATTTTGGCCGATCCGCGTGTGGCCTCCATCACCCTCTTTTCATCCTCGAAGCTAAAAGAGTATGAAGGTGGGCCATGGGATTGTCTCGAAATAACGCTTAGATCCGGTTTATCGTGGGACAACGAGGTAAAAACATCGGCAACCCAATTGGGGGGGCAGCTCGCAGCATCGGCACCAAAAACAATCGCACAAAGTTATGCCGACATTATGGAACGAGAGTTCATAAAGAACAAAAAACCTTTTTATTCAAATCCGCAAGCTATGGGCAGCGATGCCGATATCATGCAGAATATCAGTGTTCATTTAAGAAAATCCTATATGGAGGCAACGGCCAACAAAGCAGAGTTTGATCGTAAGCAAGGCCGCGGTGAACGCACGACAGTCTATGATACGATCAGGTCCGATAAAGGACATGTCAGTGCAAAATCCTACAAAGGCGGTATTTTAACTGTAGTATTTTCTGGCAATTGCGGAAACAATTGCGTCAATGGCGGGGATACACGCGCAACAGAATCAGGCCTAAAAGCGGATTTAGGCCCTGCGTTCCCCTATATTCGTCAGTTCGTTTTTGAAAAGCAGGCGTAATTAAACTGTCGGTGCCGGTGCACGGGATTGCCCGCCAACACTACAGCCACGGCACGTTGCGCAATTACCACTGCATGCTGTATTAAAACTGGATGACAAACTCGTCGTTGTTTTAATCTCATCTCGTTTGAAAAACTTCTCGTAGTCGGTCTGTGCCTGCGTTGGCTCGGCGGCTTTCGGGCGGGCGATTTCGGCGGCCTGCATTGTTTGCATCAGGGGTTGTTGCATGGCGCTGGCGCGCGCCATTGCGGCCTCATGTTCTTTTTTCTCTTTGGCCTTTTTCTCATCGGCTTCGCGCTCCTGCGCGGCAAGGAATTTTTCACGCTCCTTGCGCTGATCGGCTTCGCGTTCTTCCCGCTCCACGATGATTTGGGATTCCATCATCTGCTGGATCGGTTTTTGCGCCATGTTCCGTAAGGTTTGTTTCGTCGCCTGCGGCGCAGCCGCGATTTCAGCCGCCGAAATATTGAGCGCCGTAGCCGAAACACCAAGCGATGCCGCAACAGATGTGATCGCATCCTGCGCCGATTTCATCTGGACAGCCTGCGTTTGTTCGATTGCTTGCGCTTTCGTCATTTCCGGCGCATCGCTGTCACGAGATTCAATTTTAGGGGCCTCGGCAGTCTGCGCCGCGATAACCGGTGCATCGTTTCCGAAAGAGCTTATAGAGCCGCCCGCCGCGAAAGCGGAAACACCGTTGCCCGAAGAGCCCGTCGAGCGGGGTCCAGTGTTCACGGGAGAATTTGGTTTAACCGCAGCGCGTGGCACGGCGATCGACGGTCCCTCTTCTTCAATTTCATCCGTCGGATTTTCAATCTTTGGCGTTTGCTGGACCGGTGCGACCACTTCGGCTTTTTGCGCTACAGGCGTCACAACGGGGGCTGCCTGAACCGGCGCCGTATAGGATGGCGTTTCCTGTTTATGCACAGGCGGGGCAGATTGCACGGGAGCAACATAGGCAGGCTGTTGGGGCACAGGGGCCGCCACAACGGGTGCCTGAACAAAGGCACGCGGCGCTTCCACCGCCTGAACACGCGGCGTTTCCGGTGCTTTCATTTCGGCCATGGCGGGCTTGGCAACGGTAGGAGCCACTTGCGCAGGAGACGGCGTAACAATCGCAGGAGCCACCGCTACAGGGGCCACGCGAACAGGCTGTACAGCGGCAGGAGTTTCAACCTTGGGCACCACCGGTGCAGATACTTGTGATGTGAATTTTTGAGCAGAAGGTGCGGCGGCCACTGGCTCCGGACGAGCAGGTTGTGCCACAGCGGGGGCCTCTGCTTTCGGCGCGGCTGCCTTAACAGAACTGACGGTATTGTTGTTATCGGCCTTCATCACAGGCGAAGACGCATTGTTTGTTGTCGTTACCGCCGGTTTCACCGCGGCCGGTGCAACCACTTGCGGCTTTTGCGGAGCGATAACAACTTCGGCGCGCTGGGCGGAGGCAATAACGGCATTCAGAACGGCGGGTTTCGGCAATTGGCCGGATTGCGTCATCGCTTCCAGTTTTTGTGTAACTTCCTGGCGGATCGGTTTCACAATCTGTTGCGCCTGCTTTAGCTGTTCCGGTGCACGGGCGATTGATTCCACTGTGCGGTTCAATTGGGCAACCGTATTGATCACGGCCGTTTCGGCAGGTGACATCTTCCCGCTTTCCATCGCCTCGCGAACAGGCGCAAGATCGGCGGCGCGGGCACGCGGTCCTGCGGCCTCCAAAATACTCACTGTGTTTACTTCGGCTTGCGGCAATTGTTGCGCGCCGCTGGAAACATTTAAACCATCGACACCATCGCCTTCCAGTTTTTCGAAATGGAAGATCAGATATTGTTCGCCGCCCCCAGTGAACATTTTTTCCAGCGCCGGAACATTCGTCGATGTCGATTTGGTCCAGTTCGATCCCTGTCCGGCAAGGTGATAATCAACAGTGCTGTATTCCGCGCCGTATTTTTTCTTGCCGTCAAAGGCAACCATGAAATGGGTTTTGCTTTTATCAAGTTCGGGCGCTTTGTCCGCAACCGTAATCGACACTTCGAGCGGGGTCGGTTTTTCTTTGCGTGTAAAATCCGCACCCAGTTGCGTCGCCTGTGTTTCCAGAGCGTCCACAAGCACATCCGCAACGTTGTTGGAGAGGCCAAATTCGCGCAACTGCTCTGCGACTTCGATCAATGCATCATATGGTTTGTTGCGGGCTTTGACCTTGAGTTCGATGCCGCGTTCACGCAGATCAAACACGCGCTGGACGGCCTGTGCAAAAAGCGGGTCAAGATCTTCCACCGCGTCATTGCCATGCAATTCCGCTTGTGATGACACATCAAATTCTTGCTGTTTTTTCAGGGCCGCCGTCATAGGTAATCACTGTTAAAGTATTATTGAAAATCCTGATAATAGGAATTATTCTCAAGTACGTATATCTATTCCTCCGTCAGGGTTTTCGCAAGTGTTCTCTTCGCCCGCTTCTGTCCTTTTTTTGTTTAAAAATTCAAAGTCGCCCTGATCATCATTTATATAGAACAAATCAAGAACATATGATAGTCTGCCTGTTATGAACAAACCTTATTTCGCCCAACCCAGCCCAATGATCCGCGGCCGCGGTACACGGGAAAACACATCGGGCCGGTTTGAAAGGCAATCCCGCGTTACCGACGGTGATGACTACGATGCCATTGCCCTCGCCGAAGAGGAAGACTTGGCAAATGGGCTGCAAATGCGCACTGTTTTGCATACCGATACCAGCCGGTCCATCATCACCACCAACGACAGCCCCGATGTGGGAATGGAGGCCTCGGTCAACCCCTATCGCGGATGCGAACATGGCTGCATTTATTGTTTCGCGCGGCCAACGCATGAATATCTCGGTCTGTCTGCAGGTGTTGATTTCGAAACGCAAATCTATGTGAAGCCGAATGCGCCGGATCTTGTTGCCGGAAAGCTTTCCTCTAAAGCTTGGACCCCGAAAGTCGTCATGATGAGCGGTGTCACGGATTGTTACCAGCCGAGCGAGCGGAAACTAGAAATCACCCGCGGCTGCCTGAAAGTGTTCAACGAATTCCGCAATCCTGTGTCGATTGTAACAAAAAACTTCCTCGTTACGCGTGACATGGATATTTTTAGAGAGATGCGGGACTGGAATGGCATCGGCATTCTGTTATCCATCACCACGCTTGATGGCAAGCTTGCGCGAACGATGGAACCCCGCGCCTCGCAACCCGCATTGCGGTTAAAGGCTGTCGAAATGCTCGCCAAGGAAAACATCAAGGTCGGCATTATGATCGGCCCCGTTCTGCCCGGCCTGACCGACCATGAAATCCCGGCTATTTTAAAGGCCGCCGCCGATGCAGGCGCAACGCGGGCCCACTACACGATGCTGCGCCTTCCCTATAGCGTTAAAGACATGTTCCAGACATGGCTGCGTGATCATTACCCCGATCGTGCTGAAAAAGTCCTGTCCCATGTCCGCGATACGCGCGGCGGCAAACTCTATGAGTCCGATTTCGAGACTCGCATGCGCGGCACAGGCCGTTACGCCGAAAGCATCGCCGATATTTTCAAACTCTATAAGGCGAAATACGGCTTGAACAAACCCACCCCGCCGCTTTCAACCGCGCATTTCCGCCGAAACGCGCGGGAGGCGCAGCTTTCGCTTTTTTAGCCAGGAAGACAAAAAGAGCTAATGAAATTATGCAAACACACGTAGTTTATATTGTCTTTCCTGCCTTATAATTGCTAATAATCCTAACCTTGTTACAACCTTGGAACGGGATTTTGGATTGAAAGTCGTATTGATAACCCACCACGCAATAGATGGTGACCGCAAAACAGGGTTCCACTTCTGGGCGGATATTCTGGCACGCAGGGGACATTCGGTCCGCTGGATGACCGTGGGCTTCAGCCGCGTAACGGCTTTGAAAAAAAATGCCCGTAAAAACAATCCGCCCTATAACAAATGGGTGCAGTTCTCTGACAATATCCAAAGATATGTCTGGTGCCCGCTGTTTCATCCGGTCGATCTGGGCAATCGGCTCCTTAATCTTCTGTCTTGGCCAGTCTTTGCGCTATATCCAAAAATGATGCCGAAGAATCTTTTAAGCGGGCTCGAAGGCGTTGATTTCTTTATTGTCGAAAGCGGGGCCGGCATTGTTCTGGTGCCAAGGCTGGCGAAGCTATTTCCCAATGCCCGCTTCCTGTATAATTTCAGCGATCGTTACTCTGTTATAAAATACCATCCCATCATTCCCCACACAGACAGGCTGTCGCTCCCCCTGCAAGACGCCATCAGGGTAAATGCAACAGCGTCTATCGCCGATTTCCCGCCGGATGCGCCCGTACAATATATCCCCCAGGCCATCGAAAAAAGATTGTTTGATAATGCAACCGTCAATCCCTATCCCACAGGGCAGAATGCCATCAGCATCGGCGACATGCAATTTGATGCGCACGCAATCGAGGTTTTGGCTAAGGAATTTCCGACATGGAAGTTTCATATTTTTGGCCGCAAGGCAAAACTGGAAACGCCCCTGCCGAACGTGATCGTCTATGGCGAATTCGCCATGGAAAAACTGATCCCCTATATCAAGTTTGCGGACATCGGACTTGCCCCTTATTCCCATTCGGAAGATTGCGAATATTTAAGTGAATCGAGCCTGAAACTTGTTCAATATACATACTGCTCTCTTCCTATAGTCGCGCCCAAATTTGCCTCGATCGGACGGGCGCATGTCATTCCATACGATTCCAGCCGTGTCGATGAGACAATCGGGAAAGCGTTTTATACCGCCATGGCATATGACCGGGGTATGATCGACCGGTCGTCCATCCTGAATTGGGAAGAAATGCTTGCAAAAATGATATCGACGATTGGCGATGGAAACGATGTACGGCAAATGGTTGCCAGCATTCTTGATGAGGGACCACATGCCTAAAACCATTCTTGTCACCGGCGCCGCCGGGTTTATCGGTTATCATCTGGCATCGCGCCTGTGCGGTATGGGCGTGCATGTGGTCGGCATAGACAATTTGAACGACTATTATGACGTTGGTTTAAAAGAAAACCGGCTGAAAAACCTTAAAACGCATTCGAATTTCACATTCGAAGCCATGGCGCTGGAGAATGGTCAAAGGCTCGATGACATCGTTAAGGCGCATAAACCCGAAGCCGTTGTAAATCTGGCGGCACAGGCGGGAGTCAGATATTCGATAGAAAACCCGCATGCCTATGTTTCAAGCAATCTTGCGGGATTTTTGAATGTGCTGGAAGCGTGCCGCCGCAACGATATCGGCCATCTTCTATATGCATCCTCCAGCTCTGTGTACGGTGCAAACACGCGGCTCCCGTTTTCGGTGTCCGACAATGTCGACCATCCGGTTTCATTGTATGCCGCCACTAAAAAATCCAATGAATTGATGGCGCACTCCTATGCCCATCTTTACGGATTACCGTGCACCGGCCTGCGGTTTTTTACGGTCTATGGGCCATGGGGAAGACCCGATATGGCGTATTTTAAATTTACAAAATCGATTTTTGAAAAAAAGCCGATTCAAATTTTCAATCATGGGGATATGAAACGCGATTTCACCTATATTGATGACATTATCGAAGCGATTGTCCGCTTGATTGATATTCATCCGGCGCCCAACCCGAATTGGAGCGGAGACAAGCCAGATCCGGCGACAAGCAAAGCACCCTACCGCCTGTATAATATCGGGAACAGCAGTCCAGCAGACCTGATGGACATGATCAGAATACTGGAAAAGGAAACAGGCATAGAGGCCGTGACCGAAATGCTTCCCATGCAGCCGGGTGATGTGTATGCCACATACGCAGATACAGAGGAGCTGGAAAAGATTTGCGATTTCAAACCGCGGACCAGATTGCAAGACGGCCTCTCGCGTTTTGTGGGCTGGTACAGGGATTACTACAACGTCGGCAACGGCCCGTACAAAACATAAGATTCCCTTTGAAAACCGCCAGAAAATTTCGTGCCGGGCGATTGGCCTATGGACTTATCAACGAA
This sequence comes from uncultured Alphaproteobacteria bacterium, assembly GCA_946481075.1. Next base: position 193,900 of record CAMLMC010000002.1, on the reverse strand, counting down.
CGGATATTTATTGGAAAAGAATGGTGGGCGGTACAGGGATTGAACCTGTGGCCCCTACCGTGTCGAGGTAGTGCTCTACCGCTGAGCTAACCGCCCACATAATCGGAAAATGGTGCCGGCAGAGAGGATTGAACTCCCGACCTTCGGTTTACAAAACCGCTGCACTACCGCTGTGCTATGCCGGCACACCAAAACCGAATCTTGACTTTTATCTTAAAAAGCCCCGAAAACGGCCAATTTCTGCGGTTTTTGAAGTTTTCCCGCGATTGACCGAGAGGATGTGTAACAAAAAAATACGGCGCGGAACAGTGTTTTTTTTGCCTTTTTGCATTCGGCGATTAAATTTTGTAAAAACAGGGGAAAATCTGTTAAATTATAAAAGGATAGCAAAGCCGCCCCCCGTATAGCCCGGGGGCGGGATTTAGGTAGAAAAGTCTTATGTCTGATAAAAAATCCGGCGCCAGCGAAATGGCCATGGGATGGGGTATTTTGCTCGCGGTGTTTGCGGCAATTGCCTATGTCATCTGGCTGAAATTCAGTGATCAGATCGAAAGTGGAATCCGCTGGATTCGCTATGGCGAGATGTGGATTATATCCTGGTTCCTCCCCGCTGATTACACCGTATCCTGGAACGGACAGGATATCCCCTATACCCAGATGATGGATGTCGCAAGAACCATTCCCACGGAACGGATTGACGGCGCGTTTTTAGGAATGCTTTCCACTGTGGCCATGGGGCCCTATATGTGGATCACCATTCTATTGACCCTTGCCTTCGCCTTCTGGGCCTTGTTCAACGGCCCCGGAACCGAACACCGCACCAAATATGATCTGGATGGTTTGATCAAACGTCAGGCGAAGATTTTCCCCATCATATCGCCCGTCGTCGATTTCAACCCATCAAAACAACCGCCCCGTGCGCCGGGTGCGCCCGTCCCGGCGGAATTGCCCTTGTTTGCGGAAGCCTTAAGCCCGGAAGAATGGATCGCCTACAATTCCATTCCGGTCATAGACAACAAACTGGACGAAGATGCGGCTGCCAAGGCCTTTGCCAAACAACTCGGCCCACGCTGGCGCGGCGTCAAGCATCTGGAACCCTACAAGCAGATTTTCATGGCCGCCTGTTGCCTGAAGGCCGCGCGCAAACGCGCCGATGCCGATACAATGATGGGCCGCCTTGCCCAATGCTGGAGCGATAACAAAATCAATCTCAGCAAGGATTCGAAATTGCTTAAAGAAGCGCGCGCGGTTTTAGCGCGTGAGGATATTGCAGGGCCAACTTTAAAGAAATGCAACCAGCACGCATGGGAAACAACCGCTCTTCTTCGGGCTCTGGCAACCGCGCGGGAAGAAGGCGGGGTTTTGGCTCCGGCACAATTCGTGTGGATGCGGGCATTCAACCGCGCACTCTGGTATCCGCTGAACAATCTGGGGCGCCAGTCTTTCCATATGGAAGCAATCGGGGCCATGGCGCATTTCAAGGCAGAAAAGATGGCGCAGCGCCCTATCCCGCGCCCAAAGGTAACAGACCCTGCGAAGTCACTGGCAGAATATATGGCATCCAATAAGGCACGGCCAATTCCACAGCTTGATTACAGCGGATCGAAAAAAAGTGGCATCAAGAAACCAAAAGCGGCATAGGACATGAATACGATGTGCAATTTTTTCAAGAAACAGGGAACATATCAATCATCCGCCAAGGTGGTTGATGGTAACCTGATACTGACATTGCCCGATGCCATCAACCCGATCATCTGGCGTATGGAACTCGGCAACGTGAAGGCGTCTGCTCTGGAAGTCCGCGCCAACGATAATATCTTCCTACTTGCGCTTAAGACACCCAAGGGGGAAGAGCACGAAATCGCCCCGTTTGAAAGCCGCGAACGTGCCATATACGCCTTAATGCAAGTATCGGACGCGCTCGGCAAGGCCGAAGGCAAAATGACACCGCCATCAACGACGATTGTACAATCGGGGCAACCGGTTTATGCGGCGCCCGCCACTGTAAAATCGTCCGGTGCCGGATATAAATGGCTGGCCGCGCTCGCCACCGCCATAGTTCTTATCTTCCTTTTTTCTTTCGTGTCGGGATTGTCGCCCGAACCGGAAATTCTCGGCACGGCGACAGATCCATCATCAACATCAATTGATCAAGGGGAAAGCGGCGTTCCGCTCTCCGCCGACGAGGTCCTTCGGGGGTTTTAACGCGCCATGGCAGTGAATGAAAGAAAATATGGCTATTACGCGAACCTTCGCGACGTAAGGCCAATCTATATCCGTCTTGCGGAATGGATGAAGAAACCCAAACACTCGTTTGTGTTGTTTCTTATGTTTATTCTACCTCTCTACTTTATCCCCGCCATTCGGTTGGTTACAGACATTGTTCTGGCCACCAGCATTCTCTTCTTTTGGTGGCTGAGAACCCGCGAGCGTAGACTGCCTTTCAAGCATCCAATGGATTCGAAATTCAAGGACCCCGTGAATATGGGTCCGGGCCGTTCCGGGCAGCCGGAGGGCATCCTCTATCTCGGCAACACGCGCGGCGGCGATAACACGAATGAGGAAATCTGGTTCTCCAACTCCGATGCCAGAACGCACATCCTCTACCTTGGAACCACCGGGGCCGGTAAGACCGAAGGTTTGAAATCGATGGTAACGAACGCCATGACATGGGGTTCGGGCTTCGTTTACATCGACGGTAAAGCTGATACAGACTTGTGGTCGTCCCTTTCCTCCCTCGTCCGTCGCTTCGGCCGGGACGACGACCTTCTGGTCCTGAACTATATGACCGGTAACTCCGATGCGCGTGCGCCGTCGAATACGATGAACCCGTTCAGTTCCGGTTCCGCCGGTTACCTGACCAACATGCTGGTCTCCCTGATGCCACAGGCGGAAGGCGACAACGCGATGTGGAAGGAACGTGCGGTTTCCCTGATTTCCTCGCTTATGCCCGCCCTGACCTGGAAGCGTGACAACCAAGACATCCCGCTATCCGTCAGCACGATCCGCGATTATCTTTCTTTGAATAATATCATCAAGCTCAGCCGCGACGACGCGCTGCCTCATGATCTGCGGGAATCAATCAAGGGTTACCTTGATACGCTGCCGGGTTATGTCGACGCCGCGTTTGACGACAACGGGAAGGAAAAGCCAGCCGGGCCGGACCAGCCGATGATCGACACGACCACAGTACGTCAGCAGCACGGCTATCTGACCATGCAGTTCACTCGCTCCCTGCAATCGCTTGGCGATGATTACGGCTACATCTTCGATACGCAGGCCGCGGACGTCGACATGGTCGATGTTGTTTTGAATCGCCGCGTGCTGATCGTTCTCATTCCTGCCCTTGAAAAATCCGGCGATGAAACCGCGAACCTTGGTAAAATCGTGGCCGCGACCCTGAAAGGGATGATGGGGTCAACGCTCGGCGCGACAGTGGAAGGCGAATCTGCCACCGTTATCGAATCCAAACCCGCACACTCGGCAACACCGTTCATCACAGTGTTCGACGAGGTCGGATATTACGTCTCCGAAGGTATGGCCGTTATGGCGGCGCAAGCACGTTCGCTTGGTTTCTGCCTTATCTTCTCGGCGCAGGATTTGCCCGCCCTGCAAAAACGTGTGAAGGAAGAATCCCGTTCCATCACCGGTAACTGTAACATCAAGATCTTCGGCAAGCTCTCTGACCCGACCGATACAAAAGATTATTTCGAACGTCAGGCCGGTAAGGCCCAGATCATGCAGACGACAGGCTTCCAGCTTCATGGCGGCGTGTCCACCGGGTCTTTCTACGACAACAACGCCGCCGGTATCGGTTTCATGGAACGCGCCGACTATGGCGATCTGAAGAAACTCCGCGAAGGTATGGCGGTCATGATTTTCGAAGGCACCGTCATCGATGTCCAGATTTTCTATTCGAACCCCGGTCATGCCAAGGCCATGCGCGTCACGCGTTATCTTTCCCTGCCTCCGCCGGATGAACAGATCATCAAGCACCGCAAGCAGATTACGCAATTGCGCGACCATCTGATCAACAAAACATGGACGGCGGCAAAGGCCGATGTGAATTCTGCGGGATCGGAACAGATCGACGCGCTGTGCGATGGTTATAAAATAGGCACGAAGATTTTCGACGTTCCGACCGATTACGGCATCGCCGCCGTATCCGAACTCCACGCCCGCCAATATCCGGACGAGGCCGCGAAAGCGCTGAGCGGTGAGACTACACCGCCGCCAGCTCCCGCCGCCACAACGGCCCCGGCGGCTACCGCCCCATCCACTCCTGCTGCGCCACTTGCAGCGCCGGTAAAGGCGGCAGAGCCAGCACCAGCCGCCGCAAAACCATCAAACCCGATGGGCTTTTTCAAGAAGAGCGATACAGCGGCAGCCCCTGCCGAAACAACGGCGCCTGCCGCCCCCGTCAGGGAAGAAAACAAAGTGTCATGGAATGAATTGATCGACGAGAAAACGGCAACCGCGTTTAAGGCACCAGAACTCGATAGCGAAACAAAATCGATTCTGGAAGAGGCCGGGTCGAACCTCGCCTCCAACCTGTTTGGCAAAAAGGAATAATGTTTTGAAATACAGAAACAGGCAGTCGGGCAGTGCCATCATCATCATTTTAATCGCCGTCGCCCTGTTCGCGGCCCTGATGTACACCTTCATGCGCGGCAGCCAGCAGGGCCAAGGAAATCTAACTGCCCAGCAGGCCAAGATCGCTGCGCAGGAATTAATAAATTTTTTTGGTGTAGTCGAGAGAGCCACCAATAAATTACGGGCACAAGGATGCTCAGAAAATGACATCAGCTTTGTAAATTCTGGAGATACGAACGGGTTTAACGTCCATAATGCCTCTCCATCCGCGCCTGTTGATAAAACATGCCATGTTTTCGATCAGAATGGTGGCAAGGTAAATTTCAACATGGACTGGAAAAAATACCAGATTGCATCTATAGCCGCTCCAAATACCGCTCAGCATGGCAATTTATATTTTAGAATGCTGACCTACTCCATTGTGGATGTTGGAACTTCCGCAAATGACTACATGGTTCATTTTAATTTTATCAAACCGGAGATTTGTGACGCCTATAACCGAATTCTGGGGTTGACCATTAGTACCGCGAATGATGCATCACCTGTCTTTGGAGATGAAAATGCAACCTACAGAGGTCACACAACATTCTGCCGCGCAACATCTTCTTTCAATCAAATCTTTTTTGTTTGGCTGGCCCGATAAACTTCCGGGGACAGGATAGAGTTATTGACGCCCACCGTCATTTCCCCTAATCTCTTCTCATGGCCAGACAAGCACGAATCGTTTTACCCGATACCCCCCATCACATCACCCAGCGCGGCAACCGCGGGGAGCCGGTGTTTTTCGAAAAAGGCGATTACGAGGCCTATATCGATTTCCTCGCCGAAGAATGCAAGGAAGCGGGTGTATCCATCTGGGCCTACTGCCTGATGGCCAACCAAATCCAGTTGATCGCCGTGCCGCGTAAGGAAAACGCCCTTGCCCGCGCGCTTGGCGAAGCGCACCGCCGCTATACCCGCCGCATCAACGAACGCAATTCATGGCGCGGGCATCTGTTTCAGGACCGGTTTTTTTCATACCCCATGGATGAAACCCATCTGCTGAACGCCGTGCGTTATATCGAAATGACGCCTGTCATGGCGGGCATTGCCCCCACGCCGGACGCCTATTTATGGAGCAGCGCCCGTGCGCATGTAAAGGGGCGCGAGGATAAGTTGTTGTCACCGGAAAAACCGCTTCTCCATTTCGTGCCGGACTGGAATGGTTTTCTGAACGAATGGCCGGAAGAACAAGACCCCAAAGCCATAGAACGGCACCTGCAAACCGGCCGCCCGCGCGGCAGCGATTATTTTCTCGACAGTGTCGAAAGCATGGTGGGTCGCACCGTTCGACCACAGAAACCGGGCCGCCGTTCAGTGACGTTCACAAGACTTCTGCAAAAATAAAATTGTCATCCTGAAGGAGCGATAGCGACTGAAGGATCTCTTGGGATTCTTCGCTACGCTCAGAATGACACGCCTACATCCTCTCTGGAATATCGATGCCGAGCAGGTTTAACACGAGCTCCAACTGCTTGTAGGTCAGCGCGCAAAGCGCCAGACGACTGTTGCGCAATCCCTCATCCTCTTCCGAAAGAATGTGGCAGTTCCCGTAGAACGAGCTGAATGCCTGTGCCAGTTTAAAGGCATAATCGCACAAATGATGCGGGGCATAGTTGTTCAGCGCCCCTTCTACCGCATCCGGAAGGCCCGTGAGCACCAATGCAAGTGGACGGTCGGCATCTTGTAATGAAAGCGCATCGGGTGATCCTTCCGATCCTGCTTTTCTTAAAAGCGATTTAATCCGCACGGCTTGATAAAGCAGATAAGGGCCGGTCTTCCCTTCAAAACTCGTCAAACGGTCCAGATCGAAAACGTAGTCTGCCTGACGCGCGTTTTGCAGGTCGGCAAATTTGATCGCGGCAATCGCCACCTTGTGCGCGATATCGGCCTGTTCCTCGGCGGGCATATCGGCACCGACCTTGGCCTCCGCCATCCGCGCCTTTGCCTTATCAAGCGCCATGGCAATCAGATCATCAAGGCGCATAACGCCGCCAGCGCGGGTTTTGAACGGTTTTCCATCGCTGCCGTTCATCGTGCCAAAACCGGCATGGGTCAGTTCGACATCATCGCGGACAAGGCCGCCCAAACGCGCGGCGCGGAACACCTGTTCAAAATGCAAACCCTGACGCTGGTCCACCACGTAAATAATTTTTGTGGGATCATACAGTTTCACACGCTCGACAATTGTCGCCATATCGGTGGTGCCATACATCACCGCGCCATCGCGTTTATAGAGAATGAGCGGCGGAACCTCCTTCTTGTCGTCGTTCTTGGCAACCGGCACAACCACCGCGCCGTCACTTTCAACGGCATGGCCTTTCTTTTTCAGTTCTTCGACCATCGGCGCGATATAATCATGCACATCGGCCTCACCCTTCCAAAGGTCAAAATGAACACCGAGCGCCTTGTAATTCGCCTCCATGCTTCGCATGGATACGGCGCGGATTTTCGACCAGATCGAATAATACGGCTCTTCCTTGTTTTGAAGCTGAACCGTAATCACGCGGGCACGCTCCATCAATTCCGGATTTTCCTTGGCCGCCGTCGCCGCGCGCGGATAACGCTCTGCCATATCATTGATAAGTGCCTCAACCTGTGCGTCATTGGCCAGGTCGCAATTCGTTACAAGATGCTCTTCTTTGGTCGCAATATAATCACCGATCAGCATCCCCATGTGCGTGCCCCAGTCACCGAGGTGGATATCCCCCAGCGCCTTGTAGCCGCAAAAATCCATGATGCGCCAGACACTCTCACCGATGATCGCGGCACGCAAATGCCCCACATGCATCGCCTTGGCAATGTTCGGACCGCCGTAATCGAGGACAACGGTATCGCCGCGTCCTATATCAGACACTCCCTGTTTTGGCTCAGCGGCAGACTCCTTTAGATGATCGGACAGGAATTCATCCGTAACGATCAAATTGATAAATCCGGGACCTGCGATATCGGCTTTGGCAAAGACCGGCTTTTCAAGAAGTTTGGCCACTATGGCTGATGCTATCTCACGCGGGTTTTTGCCGGCCTGTTTCGAAGCGGGCATCGCGCCGTTGCATTGAAATTGTGCCAAATCGCCGCGGTCGGATACCGTCACACGGCCAAAGGCGCGGTCGAGCCCTTGTGCCTCAAACGCATCGCCAACAATGCCGGATAGTTTTTGCGCCAAAGAGCTCATTGTTTCACACCTTCATCACTGATAACGCCCGCTGCCAGATCGATCGCATGGGCCACATTGACAACGCCTTGCATCACGCCTTTGGGATGTGTCCAGACATAGTGGCTGGCGTCGATAAAATAGGCACCCGCATGAACATAGAACGCGCAATTGTCGTTCGTAATCGGTCCTTCGATCAGACAGGGAAGATCCGTCTTCCGGTTCCACCATTCGATAATAGCCGGATCAACAAAATGGCTGGCCAGATCACCGAAGGAAACATAATCGGCGCCCGCCTCCATCGCCTGATCGGCTTTGAGACGCGAAGAACCACAGCGCATGCCGACGATAAGATCATCACCAAGGCGCGCGCGGGCCATGCGCACGGCATCCGTGCTATCAACCAGAACGCCATCAGCCTTGCATGTCTTGGCCAAATCGGCGTCGCGCCCGACAATAAAATTGACGCCTTGCGATTTACACAGTTCCGACATGGCGATGATGCGTTCCATATCCTGATCGCTATACGTCATGCCATCTGCCACGCGGAGCTCAATCACATGGTTGTTGCGTTCATACGCATTCGCGTTGATAGCGCGAAACATTCCACCGAGATTTTTCAAGAAATCCGGTTCCATCCAGTTTTCAGGCAAAATCAGATAGAGGCCGCAGGGCGCGGTTTTTGGTTTGTCGGCGATGGCGGCTTCCATGGTTTAAACGTCCAGATTGGATACTTTCAACGCGTTTTCCTGAATAAAATCACGGCGCGGTTCCACCACATCGCCCATCAGGGTCGTGAAGAGTTCCGACGCTTTTTCCGCATCCTTCACCGTGACCTGAAGGAAGACACGGGCCTGCGGGTCGAGCGTTGTCTCCCAAAGCTGTTCGGGGTTCATTTCCCCAAGACCTTTGTAGCGCTGTAACGTCAGGCCCTTTCGCCCATACTCGATTACGGCATCGAACAGGCTATAGGAACCTGTCACCTTTGCGACATCCTTGGAATCGGTGACAAGGCGCGAGATAGTGCCGAAATTTTCATTCAGCCATGCATGAAGACCATGAATTTTACGCGCATCGATGGATTTCATCTGTTCCGCAGAAATACGCACACGCTCGGCAACACCACGCATATTGCGTTCCAAAACCATGCCACCGACAGGCGTGAATTCCGCCTTCCATGTGTTTTCATTCTTCGCAGCAAGCGCGTTCATACGCTCTGCGAGTGTTTTGGCAACGGATGATGCATAAGCCGGGTCTTCGAACATTTTTTCGTCATACGCACCGGAAATACCGGCCTGTTCAATAACATCGCGACTGCCGGATTTTTGCGCAAGCGCAGAAATGGCCGCGCGGATAGAGCGGGCCTTGTCAAGCATGTCGTTCAAATCTCGTCCCGCGCGCTCTGCACCGTTTGCCTCTACCAACTTAACATCGGTAATGGCTTCGCTGATCAAATAGCTTTCCATCTCGGCATCGTCCTTCAGATACCGTTCCACATTGCCGCGCTTCACCTTATAAAGCGGCGGCTGGGCTATATAGAGATATCCCTTCTCAATCACGCTTGGCATGTATCGGAAGAAAAATGTCAGAAGCAATGTTCTGATGTGCGCGCCGTCGACGTCGGCGTCGGTCATGATAACGATTTTGTGATAACGGATTTTATCGATGTTGAATTCATCCGCGCCAATACCCGTGCCAAGGGCGGTGATCAGCGTTCCCACCTGTTCGGATGAGAGCATTTTGTCAAAACGCGCGCGCTCGGTATTCAGGATTTTACCGCGCAGTGGCAGGATCGCCTGATTCTTGCGGTCGCGCGCCTGTTTGGCGGAACCGCCCGCGGAATCTCCCTCGACGATGAAGATTTCGGAATCTTCGGGGTGCTTGCTCTGGCAATCAGCGAGTTTACCGGGCAGGTTGGAAATATCCATCACACCCTTGCGGCGGGTCAACTCACGCGCCTTGCGCGCGGCTTCACGGGCAAGGCCCGCCTCGATAATCTTTCCGACAATCGCCTTGCCTTCGGCCGGGTTTTCTTCAAACCATGTCGCAAGCTTGTCATTGATCGCAGCTTCCACCACGGGACGCACTTCGCTTGATACGAGCTTGTCTTTGGTTTGAGAGCTGAATTTCGGATCGGGCACCTTGACGGACAGGACGCAGGTCAAACCTTCGCGCATATCCTCGCCTGAAAGTTTGATCTTTTCTTTTTTCAACAAGCCTTTTTCTTCGGCATAGTTGTTCAAAACGCGGGTAAGCGCGTTGCGGAATCCCATCAGGTGCGTCCCGCCGTCACGTTGTGGAATATTGTTGGTAAAGCAGAGCATTGTTTCGTGGTATGCGTCTGTCCATTCAAGGGAGCATTCGACCGTAATGCCGTTTTCCTCGTAGACCGCAGAGACAGGCGATTTGATCAACGCCTTTTTGTTACGATCAAGATATTCAACAAAGCTTTGAATGCCGCCAGTGTAATTGAAATGGCTGACACGTGGCTCTTCACCCCGCATGTCAGTCAGGTAAATATTGACACCGGAATTCAGGAAAGCGAGCTCACGCAAACGCGTTTCCAACGTTTCGAAATCGAATTCCACTGTCGTGAACGTTTCGGGCGACGGCAGAAACGTCACTTCGGTTCCATTGCGCTCGCCGGGCTCCAGATCGCGAATTGGCTTCAAATCCTCATCGGCCTCGCCATGGCGGAATGTCATTCCCCATTCCTTGCCCTGACGCTTGATTTTAAGGTCGAGTCTGGACGACAGCGCGTTAACGACGGAAACCCCAACGCCGTGCAAACCGCCCGAAACCTTATAGGAATTCTGGTCGAACTTACCGCCCGCGTGCAATTGCACCATAATAACCTGCGCGGCGGATACACCCTCCTCCGGGTGGATATCAACCGGAATACCGCGGCCATTGTCGCGCACGGTGACAGATCCGTCGACATTCATAACGACATCGACGCGGTCACAGTGACCCGCAAGGCTTTCGTCGATTGCGTTGTCGACGACTTCATAGACCATATGGTGCAGGCCGGACCCGTCATCGGTGTCGCCGATATACATGCCGGGACGCTTACGAACCGCATCTAGCCCTTTCAGGACCTTGATCGATCCTGCGCCGTATTCTGCCGGTTGTACGTTCTCTGATTCCATTTTCTGGGCCGCTTCACTCATGATTTTTGATACCTTTATTCGAAGGATTTTTTATAGCACGGGGGGATGGTGATAGACAGAAAAATATAGGTTTTTCCGCCCGTTTTTCAACACATTAACTTCTTGATTTTAAATGAAATTTTTACTCTATATTTTTTCGATCAATGCATCGCGCACAGACCAGAATTGTGCACGTTTTTGGGCCGCGGAAAACAGCGCAATGTCAGTGCCCGTCATCCACACCTGACCGCCCAAAGCGTCCAGCAAATCAAACAGCGCGGCACGGCGATCCTCATCCAGATGCGCAGCCACCTCATCAAGAAGCAGGACCGGTGGCGCCCCGCGCTCTGCCGCCATCAATCGGGAATGAGCGAGAATTATGCCGATCAGCAAGGCTTTTTGCTCGCCCGTCGAACATTGATCGGCCGGCATGTCTTTGGCCGCATAACGCACTTGCAAATCGCCTTTGTGCGGCCCCGTGGCGGCGCCACCGGTTTCGGCATCGCGCGTGCGGGATTGTTGTAACTGGTACGCAAACATTTCCTCCACCTCGACGGCTGGCATTTTTGAAAGCAGTTCTTCCACCGTGCCGGACAAATGCAATTTTGCCTTTGGAAAAAAACCTTCTTCCTGTTCATGGGCACCGTCACAGGCACGTTGCAACCGCGCGCAAAAATCAAGCCGCGCCGCCGATATGGCGACCCCGGTTTCGGCCATTTGTGCCTCGAGCCCTTTCAGCCACGCCGGGTCAAAATTCCCTTCGCGTAGCAGCTTCGAACGTTGCGCCATCGCGTTTTCATACCGCGTAACGCGCCCTGCATGGGTCGGATCGAACGCGAAAATGAGCTTGTCGAAAAATTTGCGCCGGCCGCCAGCAGTATCGAGAAAGAGCCGGTCCATTTGCGGCGTCAGCCAGACACAAGCAAGATAATCAGCCAGCGCCATCTGGCTGCGGGCGGCAACGCCATTGATCCGCACCGTGCGTTTGCCGGAACCACCATCCATGCCGGTTCCGATTTGCACAAGCGCCCCGCCGGTTTCCACCTGCGCCGATATGGCCCATGGCGTATCGCCATCGCGCTTTTGGATTTCATCATTTGCGGCATTGCGAATACCGCGACCCGCGGTTAAAAGCGAAACAGCCTCCAGAATATTGGTCTTCCCCGCACCGTTCGGGCCGCAAAGCACAATCAGGCCGGAATGGACCGATTCCATACGCGCGGCCTGATAACAGCGGACATTGTGCAGCGATAGGTTTTGAACGAAGGACATAGGTCTTTTTACAGGGAAATCAGATAAACGCCAATCAACATAAGGCCGATGAGCGAGAGTTTGATATAAAACACCCGATCCACGGCAATTACATGAAAATGGTTCGGAAAACTCCTCCCCGCCAGAAGTGACAAGAACAGTAAATAGGCCGGATGAATTCCCCCCATTGCTTCCATCAACGCCGCCGACGGCGCAATCGCCATACCTTCTGTCCAAAGCCAGCTGGCGCATAATTGAGAGACTATCTGGAAGAAGAATACGCCGAGTAAAATAGCGTCACTGGTCCTAAAAACATCCATGCTTTCGCGGCGCCATTTGCCGTAGGCAAGGACACAAATCAACCCGCCGATGCCTGACCCGGTCCATAGCCATATATTGACGACGATGGGGTCATACGTCTGGCTGTAATACCGCAGCCCCAGAACATAAAAAGAAATCATCAGTGACGAGAGCGCCATAAGCCCAAACGGCTTAGAATCGAGGCGGGAGTGATGATAATCCCAACTGATCGCAACAGAAGATATTATGAGCAAAAGCGCACCAATAACTTGTTGCGCCGTTGCCGTTTCACCCAAAAAGAACCAACCCAGAAAGAACACAAAGACCGGAATAAGTTTATAGATGGGCAATACATTGCTGGCATTGCTGCACTGTATGGCAAAAATATAGGGAATGAAGGCAAGGCTTAACCAAAACCCCATAGCGGCCATAACCAACCCATCCGTCCACACCACAATGCGGGCAGCCTCATTGAAGCCATGCCCCAAAAGCGCCGGAATGATTTCAAAGGATGTGGACAGCAAAATTAACAAAGCACCACTTTTTGCAAAATGGTGCTTCGCCATATATTCATCGGCTATGTTGTTAAGAGCCCACAAGAAGGGCGGAAGAGAGGCAATAAGGATCCACATAATTGGTTATTGCCGTCTCTTTATCTGGATTAAACCCGCAGGGGCATCAAGACATAGAGCGCGGAGGAATCGCCTGCATCCTGGATGATCGTCGGGCTGGCCGCGTCGGCCAGTGTCAGACGGCAGCCATCGCCTTCAATCTGCGATGTGATATCCAGCAGATATTTGGCGTTGAAGCCGATCTCCATGTTGTCGTTTCCATTCACTTCGAGGTCTTCGGTCGCGGAACCGGCCTCGGGCGAATTCGCCGACAACGTCATCGTCTTGCCGTTCAAAGTAATTTTCACGGCGCGGGATTTACCATCGGAAATCGTGGAAACGCGGTCGATGGCCTGAGAGAAAATCTTCGGGTTCACTTCGACAATTTTGTCATTGTTCTTTGGAATAACGCGCTGATAATCCGGGAACGTGCCGTCGATCAGTTTTGATGTCAGGACGATATGGTCGAAATCAAAACGGATCTTGCTTTCGGACAGGCTGATCTTGATCGCATCGCCAGCTTCATCAACCAGCTTACGCAATTCACCAACGGCCTTGCGCGGGATAATAATACCCGGCATATCGGCTGCCCCTTCGGGCAAGGGCATTTCAAACAGTGCAAGGCGGTGTCCGTCCGTCGCTACGGCGCGCAGCAACGCAACACCATCGCGGTCCGCCGCATGCAGATAAATACCGTTCAGGTAATAACGCGTTTCTTCCGTCGACATCGCGAATTTTGTACGATCAATCAGGTTGCGCAGTTCGCCGGCAGGAAGGGCAAATGTCGTTGGCAATGACCCTTGGCTCAATTCCGGGAAATCGGCAACAGGCAGGCAGGCAAGTTTAAAGTTTGAACGGCCTGCCTTCACTGTCATCTGGTTTCCAGTCTGGTCGAGCTCAAGCGTTACGGAGGAATCTTCCGGCAGCTTCTTTACGATATCGAACAGCGTGCTGGCCGGAGCCGTTGTTGCACCGGAACGCTCGACATTCGCTGCGACTGTTTCATTGATTTCCAGGTCCATATCAGTGGTTGAAAGGCTCAACTCGCCATCCTCTGCACGGAGCAAAACATTCGACAAAATGGGAATAGTCGTCCGGCGCTCGACGGCGCTTTGGACGTGGTTCAGGGCTCTCATCAGCGCGGCGCGATCAATGGTGATTTTCATGGGCAGCCTTCCAGCTTTCTTGGCGATTAACTTTACGTAGTATGGTTTTGAATGATTCGACTATAGCGTGGCGGCCTAAGCGGAACAAGGGATTTCCCGTGTTTTCCCCGCAAAGCTTGCGCCGCTTTGCGATATGGATTAGCCTCCCCGAACCATGGCGAAAACTATTGTCATATATCAAGATGAGGGTGTGGGGGAGTTCGGGCTTTCCTGCCTGCAGCGTTTTTTCAAAGATGATGATGTGCGCCTTGTTGCCGCCGGACAGGTCATGGACAACACGGCCTTCGATGGCGCGGATATCTTCGTTATGCCGGGTGGCGCTGACCTCCCTTATTGCCGGAAGCTGAACGGGGCGGGAAACAAAAATATCCGCGCCTTCGTTGAAAATGGCGGTATATATCTTGGCATCTGCGCCGGGGCCTATTACGCGTGCCGTGATATCGAATTCCACAAGGGCCGCGCAGATGAAATCTGCGGACCACGTGAACTGGCCCTGATTGATGCCACGGCGGTTGGATCACTTCCGGACCTCGCCCCTTACTACGATGACAAACTCCGCACCGTCGCACCGATCAAGCTTTTGGCGGATGACGAAATTACCGCCTATTATCACGGCGGGTGCAAATTCAACCTCCATCAAGAGGCCATCGTCCATGCGCGATATGCCATAGAAGGCCTTCCTGCCGCTATCATAGAGAAGAAGATCAGCCAGGGCCGCGCTATCTTGTCCGGCGTGCATCTGGAAATCTCGGCAGACGATGTCAAAGATTATCCACTGGAAGACGGCGATGATGCAACAAGCCTTGAAACAATCGCTTCTTCTTTAAATAACAATCATTCATTTCTAAGATCGATTTTAGGAACAGAGCATCAACCATGACCATTCGTGTTTACACAGGAAGAGGAACGGCGCGTAAGGGCTCGCCCCTTCTGGTACATGAGCTCCAAAAACATGGCCAAGACGCATGGGGCATTGACCACAATGAAATGCTCACTTCCAGCGATTGGAAAAAAAATACATCCATGCTGATTTTTGCGGGTCAATCTGTCCGCGAATTTAAAGCAGCGCTCGGAGAAGAAATTCTCAGTGACATTCAGCACCTCGTACATGAAGGGGCTTTTGATTATACTGGTATTTGCGCAGGGGCAGCCTTCGCCAGTGCCCAAATTAAATACAGGGTTATCGATTTCCCCAACACAACCGAGAAAAAAATAACAAATACCGGGCTTGGCTTTTTTAATGGACTGGCAACAGGTCCGTCAAAATCAATTACACCCCTGCCTTTCAGCGGTGGATCAGAAAACCTATTACTCATACGTGTCCGCAGTATTGAAGATCAACGAAGTTTCTACGCCTTTCACTGGGGCGGCCCGGCGCTCATTCCCCTTGCCCCTATCAGAAATGATGAAGGTCGTATTCTTTCAACGCTTTATGATGACGGAACACCCCTTTCGTATCGCCTGAAATATGGACAAGGGAATGTGACGATTTACTCGTACCATCCTGAGATCAATGCAAAAAATATACATCGCTGGGCCGAAACCCGCCTCATGACCGGGGATGAGGCGGAACGGCTGGAAAGGCTGGCCCATAAGATGGACGATACGGCCTTTGAACGCTTTCTGGATGAGACAGGAATAGTACCAAAGTCAAAGGCCGCAGCCCCCTCCCCTTGGCGCTCACTATTGCCTTTTTAAAAAACCCCCGCAAATTTCTTTGCAGGGGTTTTCACACACTCCATTACTGGAAACTTTCTTTAACGCTATCAACCAGTAAGAGCGCGCTTGATGACTTCTACGTCCTGCGCGAAGGAGGCATCCTCCACCGCCAGTTCTTCAACCTTGCGCACGGCGTGCATCACGGTTGTATGGTCGCGGCCACCGAATTTGCGTCCGATTTCGGGCAGGGAACGTGCTGTCAATTGCTTTGCCAGGAACATCGCCACCTGACGCGGACGGGCCACGTTGCGGGAACGTCGGGCGGAATGCATATCGGCGAGGCGAATATTGTAGTGTTCGGCCACTTTGCGCTGGATCTCGTCGATCGTGATGCGGCGGTCGTGGGAGCGGAGCAGATCTTGCAGCACTTCCTGTGTGGATTCGAGCGTGATCGCCTGCTTGGCCACATCGGCGTGGGCGACGATACGGTTCAGGGCGCCTTCGAGTTCGCGGATATTGCTGGTGACTTTCAGCGCGAGGAATTCCAGAACCGGCTGCGGCACATTGGCGTTCAGCTGCTTGCGTTTCGCCTCCAGAATGCCAAGGCGCAGTTCGTATGTGGATGGCTGTATATCGGCCACCAGACCCCATGCAAGGCGGGAGCGCAAACGTTCGTCAATGCCTGTCAGGTCAGATGGTGCCTTGTCGGCAGAAATAATAATCTGCTTGTTCTGGTCTACCAAGGCATTGAAAGTGTGGAAGAATTCTTCCTGCGTGGATTCCTTGCCGGAGATAAACTGGATATCATCGACCATCAGAACATCGACAGAGCGGAAGAATTCCTTGAACGCCATCGTGTCGTTGCTGCGCAGGGCGCGGACGAATTGATACATGAATTTTTCGGCCGAAAGATACATCACGCGCTTGTTCGGATGCTGCTCCTTCATCGCCTGTGCAATCGCATGCATCAGGTGCGTCTTACCAAGGCCAACACCGCCATAGATAAAAAGCGGGTTGAACGGTACGGAGCCGCTTTCAATGACGCGGCGGGCGGCGGCATGGGCCAGGGCATTCGGCTTGCCCACAACAAACGAGTCAAACGTAAAGCGAGGGTCGAGCGGTGACATCAGCTCGAACGGGTCATCCATTGGCGCAGCCGCTTTGTTTTCGTTGGCCTTCAATGCCTTTTTCTCTTCTTCGGCATTTTCGGCTGCTTGCGCGGTTTGAACGACAACGATCTCCAGACGCTGGATGTCGGCATGACGGGCGCTCGACATTTCAAGAATGCGTTTGGAATAATGGGTTTGAATCCAGTCGCGCATAAAACGGGTCGGAACGGACACTTCGATCGTGCCATGGTAGTAGGCTTGCAGTGTCAGCGGCTTTAGCCAGCTACGGAACACCGCTTCGCCGAATTCGTCACGCAGTTCTTTGTAAACAGCCGCCCAGGCCGTTAGCACTTCTGGCGTCGGCGCAAAGGATTCCGTTTTGAATGGCGTAACATTGGTTTGACCCGAAAACTCAGACATTTATTTATGATCTCCACTTATCATGTACAAAAATGTTGCAATAGGGCCGAAAGTACCGCGAAAAGACAAAGGTCCCCCTTCCGTGAAAACAGGTTTTCACGGCCTCTTCGTTATATCATCGGCGAAAATTAAGGTTTTTGGCAAAGAAACCTCCAGCGCACGGACAAGCCGCATGCCTTGGGTTAGATGCCCCCTTTAACTCCAACTCTTTTCCCAACCGGGTAGTGTAAAGTCCTCTAGATACTGCCGTATGTGTGGTGTATGCCCCTTTTTGGGTTCTACATCACTTTGGCGGGTCCCCGCGTTTGATTACGTGGGTGTTTTTGATTGCTTATCCACAGACCCTAGACCGATTTTTTTTCAGTTTCAATCAGAATAAATGGAGAACAATGAAAAAAGAAATGATTGAACAATGAACACATTCCTATAACGGACTTATGTCCGGCGATTCGATTTCGCCAGACTATATTAGTTGTAATGTGCCAATTTATTGAGAAAGGGGTCTGTGCCGTTACGGCACAGGGGAAAGTTAAGCGCCGAGCGCTTTGATACGCGCGACAAGACGCGACATTTTACGGGCGGCCGTGTTCTTCGGCAGAATGCCTTTGGAAACACCGCGCATCAGTTCAGGCTGTGCGTTTTTATAGGCATCCTGTGCCGCTTTCGCATCACCGCTGGCAATCGCAACTTCGACCTTTTTCAGGAAGGTGCGGATGCGGCTGGTACGAGATGTATTGATCTCGTTACGACGGGCGTTGGTACGAATTCTTTTCTTTGCAGAAGCGTGATTTGCCATTGTTTTTCTCTATCCTAATAAATTCTTTCGTCCGGCACTCCGGAAGCGGGAATTTGAACCCAAAATATTATCCACAAGCCCCGTGTTGTACGCGTGTGGGACCGTCATTGTCAAGCGAAAGATCGGGCTTTTTTCGCCTAGGGTTTCAAGGGTGAAAGGGTAAAATGCACAACCGTCACAGGGGGGCGCCGCACCAATTCAAGCACCAACCGGTCTTCATCCCTAACATATTGGTTTTCCGCCATTTTTTTCCAGCCCAGCTGGGGCAGGGAAGAATCGTAAAATCCCTGTATATCCTTGGCATCCACCGTTTTGGAAACGGCCACTACAGATGCAATCCGCCCTCCCGGCTTGTCGAACAGCATCGCCTGTTCCTTAACCTCTTCCAGACCGGTCATAATCGGCACATCATAGAGCGCCTCGAAATAGGCATCCGCGGCGCGGGCGGCGCCCCCTGAAAACAGGCCCGCGGCAAGCACAAAACTTAAGATTGCGAACTTTATTCTGCGCATCAAACGCTCCTATTTCTGGCAATGGCGGCAAAAGAATGTCGCCCGGCCGCCCTGAACTATCTTTTCAATCACAGCTTTCTTTCTACCATTTGGCGCGCAGACAGGGCAAGGCTCCCCCTCTTTTCCGTACACTTTAAATCCATGCTGGAAATAACCAAGGCTGCCATCACTCTGGCGATAATCTTTCAAGGTGCTGCCCCCCGCCGCTATCGCACGCATTAGGACATCACGCACCGCCGCAGCCAGTTTTTCGGCATGCCCCGGTGTTAGGGAGGATGAAGGAATTTGCGGATGGATACCGGCCTGATGCAGCGCTTCGCTGGCATAAATATTCCCGATCCCCGCCACAATACGCTGATCAAGCAAGGCTATCTTCACGGGCATATTTTTTGCCCGCAACCGCTCATACAGAACCGGGCCTGAAAAGCCATTGGAGAGCGGCTCCGGCCCCAGATCCTTGAAGGCAGGATGGGTTTCATATTCGCTCTGCTTAATCAAAAACAACATGCCAAAACGGCGCGGATCGCTAAAGACTACGCCCCCGCCGCCCGCCATATGAAAGAGGACATGATCATGTTTCGCAGGAACATATCCCTTCAAGGTCGCTTTGGTGCTCACCCTGCCAGACATGCCAAGATGCATCACCACCATGTCGCCACCTTCAAGATGAATCAGAATATATTTGGCGCGCCGTTCCAGCCGCTCGATAACCCCGCCCTTAATCCTATCCGCCATCTTCGGTGTAAAAGGTGTGCGCAACCCCTCGCGGCGCAGCTCGAGCTTGGCAATGGCCTTTCCGGCCATAAACGGGATAAGGCCGTTTTTCACGGTCTCGACTTCGGGCAATTCAGGCATGGTGTTTTAGTCCTGTCTTTTCCAGACAATATAATCGCGGGATGGATCAAGCAACAGGGGGCTGCGCGGCGGAACATAGGTACGGGTTTCCACGCCCTGCGGGACATTTTGCCAGATCATCGCATCGTCTTTAAAACCGGCGATCATGGGATAAGACCCGCGGGTCAGACGCTCGTACCTGATTCCCGAACCGGCGGGGGCGGCTGGCGCTTTCCAGTCAGCGCGCGGTTGCATCACCGCAATATCGTCAATCATAGATATGGTTCCGGAGGAATAAAGACGCGGGAATTCCGGCTCTCCCCTCGCAAGAATGATTTGATAGGCACCCTTGCCTATTTGCATGACGGCAACGTAGGGACCGATATTGGCCATCCACGATCCCTGCAGATCACCCATATCAACGCCTTTTTGGCGGGGCAGAACGAGTTGCGCTTTATCCAACGCCTCTTCGCGACGCGATTGACTGGCCATGTCGGTTTGCAAGCGTCCGGCGACTTGCGGATCAGGCCCTTCTTCCGAAACATCGGGTCCGGCAAAGGCCAATATCAGGACGCTTATAAAAGCCAGAACGCCAAGCCCGAGAACCAGATAACCAACGAAACGGGACTCGGGGCTCATCTCTTGCACAGCGCGCCTGCGGCGGCCTCCATCAGGGGCACGCCTCCTGACGGGATTGGAGGGTTGGGCAGGATCGTTCATAGACTTATTATGGGGTATTCACGATATTTCAGCAAGTTATCGCAGGCTATCGGATAAAAAAAGGCTGCCCGAAGGCAGCCAAGTTGGGTGTGGGAACTCTACAAAAACGAAACTTTTCTATGCACCTCTATGCCGTTTATCCGGAGAGCGTCTTGTAAGACCTTTCCGCAGTACGGTACAACGATGCCAAATTGCGCAAATAAACACGCTCTATCTTCTGCCGCTCATCCCTGTAAGGGCCAAGGGTCGAAGCGCAAAACCCGCCTTTATCGGCATGAGAGCGATACACTTCCAAACGGCTTAATATCTCTTCCCTCAGCTCCCGCAAGTATGCCCGCCAGCTCTCACCCGTCATGGACCCGTTCATAAAGCCCGTATCATCGGGAGCACCGGACATCAGAATATCCTCGATATCCTTCCAGAATGGCCGCTCTTCCTCATGAGCGAACTTGCGTTCCAACAGGTTATTGGCGGTTTTCTGCGGCATAATGCCTTTATCCTCATTATATTATGAAGTAAACAATATTATTTATATAATAAACATTTCCCTTGTCAAGGGTAAAATAAGTTTTATATATCAACCTTTAAAAATAACGTGATGTGGGACATTCAATTATGCTGATAACAGCCGATCAAATCCGCGCTGCGCGCGCGCTCAAAAACTGGAGCCAGACAGACCTGGCCGAACGCACAGGCCTTGCCGTTCCAACCATCGCCAACATTGAACTTGGCAAACAAACGCCGGGCAAGAATACGATGGAGAAGATAATTGATGCATTTTCTGCAGCAGGCATCGAATTCCTGGGCGAGAGAGGAGTGCAGAAGAAATCGGAAACCACTACGGTTTATCGTGGAGAAAGCGGCCTTACCAATTTCTATATTGATATTTATGAAACATTAAACAAAGAGGGCGGAGAAGTTCTCGTAGGGAACGTTGATGAAAGAAAATTTGTCACGGAACGCAGAGAAGAAGATGTTCTGATCCATCAACAAAGAATGGCAGAACTGAAAGATAACGTAAAATATAAGATCCTCATAGAAGAGGGCGATGATTTTTTTGCTGCAAGCTCTTATGCGGAATACAGGTGGACACCTAAAGAGGACTTCCAGTCTATCCCATTTTATGTCTACGGAAATAAACTTGCCATTATTCTTTGGCTTGATGAACCAATTGTTTTTCTTATTGATAGCGCCAATGCAGCAGATGTTTACCGTGAAAAGTTTTCGCAAATGTGGAAAAAATCAAAAGTTCCTCCTAACTTTGATAAAGCAAAGAAGAAATTCCAATATAAAAATACAGAAGAATTACTAGAGACAATAGCTACATTTCAAAGAGAACAAAGACCAAAGAAAAAAGGCCGGAAATAATCCGGCCTTTCTTTTTATCGTATACAGGCAGTAAAGCGATGACCGTTTCGATGAGGCAAGACGCAAGGAGCGACGTGTATAATTCATACACGGGCGACGCCGCAACGCCGCCCCAGCGAAACGGGCTAAGCTTTTAGAAGTCCATACCGCCCATGCCGCCCATACCACCGGCAGGCATGCCGCCAGCGGCCTTGCTGTCATCCGGCGCATCTGTAACGATCGCTTCGGTTGTCAGGAGAAGACCTGCAACGGAGGCTGCGTCTTGCAAAGCGGTGCGGACAACCTTGGCAGGGTCGATGATACCGGCCTTGATCATGTCGACATAATTGTCGTTCTGGGCATCGTAACCAAACGCCACATCGTTCTTGTCGGAGATTTTACCGACAACGATGGAGCCTTCTGCACCGGCGTTTTCCGCAATCTGGCGGACAGGTGCCTGACAGGCCTTGGCAATGATATCGATACCGGCTTGCTGGTCTTCGTTATCGCCCTTGAGGTTCGCCAGAACCTTTGCAGCAAATAGCAAAGCGGAACCACCGCCAGCAACGATACCTTCTTCCACGGCTGCGCGTGTCGCATGCATCGCATCGTCAACACGGTCTTTGCGTTCTTTCACTTCGACTTCCGTCGCACCGCCAACGCGGATAACGGCAACACCGCCGGCGAGTTTCGCGAGGCGCTCTTGCAGTTTTTCCTTGTCGTAGTCGGACGATGTTTCTTCGATCTGGGCACGAATCTGGCCAACGCGCGCCTCGATGTCCTTGGACTCTCCAGCGCCGTCAACGATGGTTGTGGCCTCTTTCGTGATCGTCACTTTCTTCGCACGGCCGAGCATATCGAGCGTTACGTTTTCCAGTTTGATACCGAGGTCTTCGGAAACAACCTGACCGCCTGTGAGGATCGCCATGTCTTCCAGCATCGCCTTGCGACGATCGCCAAAACCAGGGGCCTTCACAGCCGCGATTTTCAGGCCGCCGCGCAATTTGTTGACAACGAGTGTCGCCAGCGCTTCGCCTTCAACATCTTCTGCCACGATCAGCAGAGGCTTGCCGGATTGTACGACAGCTTCCAGAACCGGCAGCATGGATTGCAGGTTGGAAAGTTTCTTTTCGAAGAACAGGATGTATGGGGATTCCAGAACAACCTGCATCTTGTCGGCATCGGTGATGAAGTAAGGCGAGAGGTAACCGCGGTCGAACTGCATGCCTTCCACAACTTCGAGTTCTGTTTCGAGGGATTTGGCTTCTTCAACCGTGATAACGCCTTCGTTACCGACTTTTTCCATCGCTTGAGCGATGAAATCGCCGATTTCTTTTTCACCGTTGGCGGAAATGGTGCCGACTTGGGCGATTTCGCTGTTGGACGATACTTTCTTTGCGTTGTTTTTCAGTTCGGCAACGATCGCCGCAACGGCCTTGTCAATACCGCGTTTAACGTCCATCGGGTTCGCGCCGGCGCTGATGACTTTGTGGCCGTTGTTTACGATGGCCTGCGCCAGAACAGTCGCCGTTGTCGTGCCGTCACCGGAGTGATCGTTTTGCTTGCTCGCCACTTCGCGGATCAGCTGTGCGCCGAGGTTTTTCTGGGCGTCTTTCAGTTCGATTTCCTTGGCAACCGACACGCCGTCTTTTGTGGAGCGCGGCGCGCCAAAGGATTTCTGGATGAGGACGTTACGGCCTTTTGGACCGAGTGTTACCTTGACCGCGTCGGCGATAATGTTCACGCCTTCGAGGACTTTTTCGCGGGCTTCGCGTTCAAAGAGTACATTCTTTGCAGCCATTTTATGTTTCCTTTTATAAAATTGTTTTTACATCTGTCATCCTGAAGGAGCGAAGCGACTGAAGGATCTTTTGAGATTCTTCGCTACGCTCAGAATGACAACAAAGCATTAAGCGGCGATCACGCCGATAATGTCGGATTCTTTCATCACGATCAGCTCTTCGCCGTTCACGGTCACTTCCGTACCGGCCCATTTCGAAAAGATCACACGGTCACCGGCCTTGACATCCAGCGGACGGACTTCACCGTTATCGTTGATGTGGCCAGTGCCGACGGCGACAACTTCGCCTTCCATCGGTTTTTCCTTTGCCGTATCCGGGATGATGATCCCGCCAGCGGTCTTGCCTTCCTGCTCTACGCGGCGAAGGAGCACGCGGTCATGCAACGGTCTGAATTTCATGTTTATATCTCCTAAACGATTGAAATTGTTCAAATCTAACACCTCACCATGAGCGTGTTAGCACTCCCCATCAGGGAGTGCCAGTAGATATAGAGAAGGAATGCAGAAATTTCAAGGATTCATCGATGGCTGCAAAACTATTGACAGAATATGGACAATCCCTTGATACTCAACCTATGAAAAATCAAACAACAGACGCTTTTAATTATCACGTGGTCACTTATGCCCGTGTGTACTTCGATCACAATGAATTGGCAAGTGACCTGATGGGCGACCCGGCCGATTTTGAGGAAAAGACATTTGCAGAACTCGGCGTTGCCGATATTGCGGCTCTCCATGATTATGTCCGTGCCGATAAAACACTGAACGCTTATGAAGTCTTTAAAGTCTATCACGCACAGATTGACGGGCACGGTTTGACCAGTGAAAAAATACCCCTTGGTGGTGTAGTTTATTTCAGTGGGGTCCGCCGTGCCGATGAAATGGAAATTATTGAACCGTCGGAAATGCACAAACCGCGCGAAGAACAGAAATTAACACCTTTAGTTACTAAAAATCCGGAGCTGGCGGGCCGCGTATTTGCGTTACCTGGTCTAGCTTACACTCTTTTGGAAGATGGCGATTCCGTCTTTGACCGTGCAAGTGGGGAATGCCTATGGGGAGCACCCTCACGTGACTTGGACAAACAAATACACGCCCAATATTCCCCTTAACAAACCATTAACAAAATCTGTGCTATCCTTGTGCTGATTGACAAAGGAGCCAGGATGGCGGATTTCGATATCCAGTTTAAGGACCAATATCGTCTGACCACCGCGCAGATTTATTATCATCTGCCCGATTACCCCAAATTTTTGCAGGAATTCATCTGGCAGGATTACGACCTCGCCCCCGCCTTTCCGCACCTTAAAAATTTCCTCGGCTTCTGGGTTGAAAAAATCGAAGGCCGCCTGCATTCCGTCTATGTCGCCCACCAGAAAGTCATCACGGCGTCTGACGCCGCCTTCGCCGATTTCGAAGGGACGATCCAGTAACTGATCCACAACTTGCCACACCCGCACAAGGCGGGTATGGGCATATTTATGCGGCCTGTTTTTCCGGCGCCTTTTCGATATCCTGACGCGGGCCGAAAAATTCGAAATGGGTTTGGGATGCGGGGATACCCCATGCCAGAAGCTGGTGATAGATAGACACCATAAACGGCTTTGGCCCGCAGAAATAATAATCTGCATCTCTGGATGGCAGAACCTTATCGAGCAGGACCGCATCAATCATACCCTGCAATGCGTGTTCGAGGCGCGTTACACCCGCCGGTGCAGGCTCGCTATAGACAAAATGTACGCTGAGATTCTTATGCTTGTCCGCAAAACCCTTCAATTTTTCCGCAAAGGGCTGGACCTTTTCATTCAGGGCCCCGTGCACCAGAACGATTTTCCGGTCCGGCGTGCGTTCAAGGGAAGCCTTCAGGATACTGAGAAGCGGCGTGATACCAATACCACCCGCAAGGAGCACCAATGGGCGCGATGGTTCCACACTGTCATCCAGAAAGAATTCTCCGCATGGCGGTGCCAGTTCGACAACCCCGCCGACCTCCAGCGTGTCATGCAAAAGATTCGAAACAAACCCTTTCGGCGTATCGGCCTTGGGTCCCATTTCCCGCTTCACGGAAATGCGAAGCCATGGCTGGCCCGGCCTGTCCGACAGGCTGTAATTGCGCATCGTTGTATGGCCGCACGGGCTTGGCACGCGCACCGTTACATATTGCCCGGGTTTGAAATCCGGCACGCCACTTCCGTCTTCGGGCACCAGATAAAAGGATGTGATGATATCGCTTTCGGCAACTTTGCGCTCCACCCGGAAATTCTTAAAATCGTTCCAGCCGTTGGGCTGTGCTTTCTGCTCGGCATATATCTGCGCTTCGCGGCCGATCAGGATATCGGCCAGAAAACCATAGGCCTCCCCCCATGCATTGATAATGTCGTCGGTGGCGGCCTCGCCCAATACTTCGCGGATGGATGCCAGAAGATTTTCTCCAACGATTGGATAATGCTCCGGCTTGACGGTCAGGGAGGCATGTTTTTGGGCAATCAGTTCAACCGCCCCGCCTAGCACCTCAAGATTGTCGATGTTGGCGGCGTAGGCACAGATGGCGGCGGCCAGCGCGCGCTGCTGCGTCCCACCCGCCTGATTGGCGGGGTTGAAGAATGGCAGCACCTCCGGATTATGGGAGAACATCCGTTTGTAGAAATGACGGGTCAGGGTTTCGCCATGCTCTGCGAGGACCGGCGCGGTGGCTTTGACGATGGCGATAGTCTGGGCTGAAAGCATGGGAATTCTCCTTGAAATTAAATATGTATCTAAAATGCATATTATAATATATGCTATAACCGTCAAGTTAATTTTGGACCGTGTATGCAACTAACCATTTTCACCGATTACGGGCTCCGGAGCCTGATGTTTCTGGCGGCAAATCCGGACAGGGTGTGCAGCGTGCGTGAAATCGCCGACCGATACGGCATTTCCTATAACCATCTTGTGAAGGTTGTGCACCGCCTAGCCCAAATCGGCTATATCACCAGTACCAAGGGGAAGGGCGGTGGCATAAAACTGGCGGATGATCCGAAAACTCTTCGACTGGGCGATGTTGTGCGCACATTAGAGCCGCATATGAATATGGTCGAATGCTTCGTGAAAGAAACGAATACCTGCCGCGTAACGGAATCCTGCCTTCTGAAACATATGTTGTTCGATGCGACACAATCCTTTATTGATACGCTCAACCGCCATACGCTGGCGGACACAATTAAACAGCCGTTTAATTTTATCGATGCAGGAAATACACGATGACCAACGCACACCAGACATCTTTGATGCAGGATCTCTCCCGCGGCTTTGCCTGCAAATGTCCGAAATGCGGCGAAGGCAAGCTGTTTTCAAAATGGTTGAAGGTCACGGATCATTGCCCCGCTTGCGGCGAAGAATTCCATCATCACCGCGCCGATGATTTTCCGGCCTATGTCGTGATCTTTATCATGGGTCACATCATGGTTGGTTTCGCGCTGGAACTAGAGGCGCAATTTGCCCCGCCCTTCTGGTGGCACACGGTGAGCACAATCCCGCTTTCGATCATCCTATCGCTTCTGCTGCTTCAACCCGTCAAGGGCACGATTGTTGCCTTGCAATGGCGCATCGGCATGCACGGGTTTAAGGCTTCGAAGGAAAAAAGAAACGCGGATGCAGGCTAAGGCTCGCTGCCTGGCGCAAGCGTAACTTTCAGGCCATCAAGCTCTTCGCTCATGATGATTTGGCAGGACAGGCGGGACCTGTCCGTGACATCGAAGGCGGTATCGAGCGCCTCTTCCTCGTCATCGCGCATCGGGTAAAGCTTATCGACCCACTCTTCATCGACATAGACATGGCATGTGCCGCACGCGCAGCATCCGCCGCATTCGGCCTTGATGGGCAGGCCGTAATCCTTGATGATTTCCATGACGCGCCACCCATCGATGGCTTCCAGTTCATGTACAGTGCCTTGCTGGTCCGTAACAATAATCTTCATGCCGCACCCTCTCCGCCGCCGCGTACTTTGTAGATGTCCTGCATAAGATAGGTCAAACCCGCGCTCGCAACGATATTCTTGACCGTATCCGCCACAACCACGATCAAAACAAAAATGAACCCGACAATCGCACTGTCCCCCGCGATCTGTTTGAACAGGCCTTCCAGGAAACCAAAGCCTATCAGAAACGGAACCGCGCACAAAATCCACACACCGATCATCGGCAGGGATGTTAGATATCCGCGCACGGCATGCAGGTATTTTTCACCAGAAAGGTTGAGCGCGAGTGGAATATAAAGCCACGTCAGGCGGAACAACCAGACAAAGGAAACCAGTATCATGATCAACGCCACACCCGTTTGCGGCGGAATCGTTTCAGGGTCTTGCGATGGATCCGGCATCACCGTCATGATCGCGGCCATGATCCCGCCCAGCGCCATATTGATGAGGACATAAGAAACCACGCCGGACATCACACCCCGGGCACGCGTCCGTAACACGGCAAGGTCGGCTTCAAAATTCCCGCTCGGCCTGAACGGCCAGCGATGACCGAGCGTAATCAACCGCACAAAATGTGAAAGCATCCAGCCTTCGGCGAAATAGGCCGGCAGGAGGCAGAGTGTCAGGGCGATCTGGTTGCCCTGGAAGCCCATCGAAAAACCGGTCAAATAGCCGCCAATCTTGAGCAGCAACGGAACCATGGCCAAACGCACGAGATAATTTCTCTCGGCCCAGCTTATGCTGTATGCCTTTATAGTCGGGGCGATGATATCGAACTGGGCCATACCGGATATTAGGCGGCCTTGTCGTTCACGCCAAGCTTTTCCTGCAAGGCGGAAGACGATGTCGTGTATTGAAACCGCAGCTTCTTGTCCGGATAGACATAGCGGAACGCTTGCTGTGCCATAAGCGCAGCCTCATGAAATCCGGAAAGGATAAGCTTTAGTTTACCGGGATAATAGTTGATATCGCCGATCGAAAAGATTTGCGGCGTAGTGGTTTCGAATTTTTCGGTATCCACGGGAATAAGGTTTTCATGCAGATTCAAACCGAATTCTGCGATAGGGCCAAGCTTCATGGTCAGGCCGTAAAAAGCAAGCAACGTATCGCATTCAATCGCGAAGTCACCCTTATCCTTGTTGGATACGGCCACGCTTTGCAATTGCCCGTCCGCGCCATTCAGGCCCTTGACATCGGCGATGTGCAAATCCATTTGTCCGGCGGCCACCAATTCACGCATCTTGTTGACGCTGTCGGGCGCGGCACGGAAATCATCGCGGCGATGGATGAGCGCGACGCGCTTTGCAATTGGTTGCAGGTTCAATGCCCAATCGAGCGCGGAATCGCCGCCGCCCGCGATCAGAATATTTTTATCGCGGAACTGTTCCATCCTCCGCACGGCATAAAAAACGCTCTTGCCTTCATAGTCTTCAAGGCCCGGAATGGTCGGCTTTTTCGGGACGAATGATCCGCCGCCCGCGGCGATTACAACGACCGGCGCCTCGATCACGGTGCCTTCGGATGTCGTAAGTTGCCAGTTACCGTTGCTTAGTTTGTCGAGCTTTTCCGCCATCTGGCCGTAATGGAAGGTGGGGTTAAAAGGCGCAATCTGTTCCAGAAGCCGGTCCGTCAAATCCTGCCCCGTAATCACGGGCCAGGCCGGAATGTCGTAAATCGGCTTTTCGGGGTACAACTCGGCGCACTGACCGCCCGGTTTGTCGAGAATATCGACAAGATGGGCCTTCATATCCAAAAGGCCCAGTTCGAATACGGCAAAAAGGCCGACCGGCCCCGCCCCAATAATTATCACATCGGTCTTGTGTTCGCTCATAACGAGCTATAAATCTCATTGCGGAAGGATTTGTCAACCATGGCCCCAGAAACACCCTATAAAAACATCCGGAACTGGCTCTTTTTCACGGCCTTTATGGTTTTCACGATGGCGATTATCGGGGCTATCACGCGTTTGACGGAATCCGGCCTTTCGATGGTGGAATGGAAGCCCTTGATTGGCGCGATCCCGCCCCTCAGCCAAGAGGAATGGAATCGTGTGTTCGGCCTTTATCAAGCGACACCGGAATTCATCCATAAAAATAGCTGGATGGAACTGGAGGATTTCAAAAAGATCTTCTTCTGGGAATGGCTGCATCGCCTGTGGGGCCGCATCATCGGCCTTGTCTTTGCCTTGCCCATGATCTGGTTCTGGATAAAGGGACAAATCCCGGAAGGCTATAAGGTGAAATTTGTCGGCCTCCTCCTCCTTGGCGGTGCGCAGGGCGCGATGGGATGGTTCATGGTGGTCTCCGGCCTCAATGATGTTCCGGAAGTCAGCCATTACCGCCTTGCCGCGCATCTGGGCCTCGCGCTTTTGGTTTTTGTTCTGCTGCTCTGGATGGCATTCGATTTCGTCCCCAAAAAAACGGGGTCCAAGATCAACGGGACATTCTGTCAGAAGCGTCATGGCTGGATCACATTCGGCTTTATCGCGCTGACCATCATCTGGGGGGCATTCGTCGCCGGTAAAGATGGCGGGATGCTTTATAACACATGGCCGAAGATGGATGCGCACTGGATGCCACCGGAAGTGACGGCCAGCCTCTATTCCTTCCTGCACGATCCCGGGGCGCTGCAATTCTTTCATCGCTGGATCGCGATTGTCACAATGCTTGTCACGCTGTCCTTCGCATGGCGTATGAAGAACCCGCATATCGCCGGCATGGTTGTGTTACAGGTTGGACTGGGCATCGCGACGGTTTTGACACAGGTACATATCCATGTGGCCGCAACACATCAGGCAGGAGCTATTATCCTTCTTGGCCTGATGACAAAGCAATTGCATGATTTGCATCATAAGGATGTTTGAAACGCGATCTCCGCCTCCGGTAAGCACATATCCACCTCGCCAAGATAGATCACCATATTGAAGGCTCCGGCCAGTTCACCATTCTCATTATAAAGAGGCGTAGGAAACGGCAGGAAGCGGAAGGCTGTGTTATTTGGCCGCACAGCAACTGCCTCGACCCCCCGCAAAGTCTTTCCGTATCTGGCCGCCATCGCCATCGCGCACTCATCGCGCGGAATAAATCGTCCGCAAACAGTATAAAGGTCATAGTCGGCACACCATTTGTCACGCCCTTTAACAGGAATGCGGCCCCACAATATAACCGCAGCCCGGTTATAATAGATTATATCACCCGCACAATTCGTCGCGTAGATGGCCACCGGCAATTCATCGATTTGCGATGGGAAACTGTTGTCTGCCCCAAGGACCAGTTTATCCAGCCCGTATGATTTGATTAGGTTCTCCATAAAGTCACCCCGAAAGAAATTATTCCCCGAGATGAATATTAGATATTATTAATTAACGAATTATTACTACCAAAAATTGTATTTCAAACAATTCTTTCGCGCTGCAATATAGTCAGGAAATAATCCAAATAGGCAGTGACTGTCTTTTCTTTTGTAAATTCATAGAGATAACGTTGATGTCCTTTTTCCACGATCCTGGCGCGCAGGGCCGGATCGGCTCGCAGACGTTTAACGGCGTCGACCAGGGCGCCAACGTCATTCTTCGGTACCATCAGGGAATCCCCCCCATCCACACAGAACTGACGGGGTCCGTCCGCATCGGATACGATCACGGGCGTTCTTTCCGCCCAAGCCTGTGCAAAGACGGTCCCAAAAGGTTCAATCCTCGATACAAAGACGCAAATATCGCAGGCTCGTAACAAGGCCGATCGATCAGTGCGCCACCCCAGAAACCTGACGCGATCCGCAACACCGGACTCTTCCGCGAGCTGTTCCAGTTCGGCTCTGCTCGGCCCTTCCCCCGCCAGCCATGCATACACACCCGGCAAATCGGCAAGGGATTTAATGACCACATCGAGCGCCTTGCTCGGGTGAAGCCGCGCGAGAGTTAAAAGAACAGGCGCATCCTCCGGCGTATCAAGATCTGCCTTTGTGATGGGCGCCACAACATTTTCCGTTTCCGCAAAATTGTTGATGTGCAAAATCCTGTCTTCGGCAACACCGCCTTCGACCAGATGGCGTTTGATATCCGGCGTAATGGTGTTGAAGTAATCGGTGTTTTTAAAATGTTTCACTTTGTAATAACCGCCCAGACGCGAAACCACCAGATAACGCTGCGCCGATTTCACATCTTTCCAGTTCGGCGTTTTTTGCGCGGCGCGGCTCATCCATGTCTGGACAATCAAAGGCGAAAATTTCTTGATGATACGTCCCAGTTTCCATGGGGTAAAAACATCAAGAGGGCCGCCGAACGGCAGAGTATGCACCTTGATTCCTGCCGCCTCCAGACGCGGTACGCGCACCGGATTCGCGCGGGTCGCGACCTCGATCTCCATACCCGCTTCATGCAGTGCGACACACATGTCGACGAACGCGGTTTCCGCGCCGCCATGATCGTTGCCCGCCATAACCTGTAATATTTTCATGTGCTGTTACTGCGCGCTTTTGGAAAAGGATTTCCTTTGTTCGCCCTGTGACTTCTTTTCCCTGTCTACGCGGCTTTTAATGACACTTGGCGGTAACAGGGTATCTTGAAGCAATTTGATCATATCATCCTCGGTATCATCCATGCTTTCGACCAGCGCCTCGCATGCTTCCTTGCTCGATACCGGATCTTTCACCGTCATCTTATCACCGTATTCGAAGGCCTCGTCATTCAGCTTCAAAACTTTTTTAAATTCATTTCTATCGACAATCTCTTGCTTGTCGATTTCGGCATCGAGATTTTTGCGGGCCGTGTCGATTACCGGTTTTACCGCCTTTTTCCATTGATCAAAGCGCCCTTCGATACCCGCCTTCATATCCGGATTGGCCTTGGCGCACGATTTGACCGCATTGCCAATATCGCGCTCCACCACACCGATCACGCGTATGATCGAATGTTTTTGTCGCAAAATATAAATACTTTCCTTATCGGCTTGCGAAAGCGGATCGATGAGCGCGTTTTCGGCAGCGATCCATTTCGTGATCGGTGTGGATTTGGCTGTCTCCTTTTTTTCCGCCTCTTTCTTACGCACAACGGATTCCGGAGACTTTTTCTCCGGGGCCGGCGCTTCTTTGTCCGGGGGCGTTTCGGCCTTCTTGTCCTGCGCGAAGACAGGGGCGGCTATGAGGGACAAGGCCAGAATGGGAATCAGAAAACAGGGGCGGGTCATAGGCATATCCATCGAAAACGGGGCGAAATAATTGAACCGTATAATATATACACGGTAACACAAACCCATCCCACATGAAAAAAACCGCCGGACACAATGTTCCGGCGGCCAAGGGACGAAAACGCCTGCATACCCGGAGCATTTCGAAAGGGGGGAGATGATGCGGGGGCAACATCCTTCCGAAAAGGCAAACAGACGGGAATATGTATGGAAGAAAGCCCAGCGCCGCCCAAAAACCTGTGTGGGCAGGCCATGAAAGGACAGCCTGCAACCTCGCCCCATACAATTATTATGGTAACGATCAAAGATTAAGGGGTCTTAAAATATCTCTAAAATTTTAGGAAATCACACCATTTCAGGCGCGGCATTATCATGGTGGCCCGACAACCGGCGGCTTTGGCGGTAAAGATGGAATCCTATCACCGCGAAAATAAGGGCGGATGTTCCCGCGCCGGTCATCCCAACCATCGCATCACGCCTGTATGTGGCAATTGCCTTGTCTTTCTCACGCAGCATGCATTGTTTGAGTTCGGCCACATCAATTCTGATTTCGACAGTAGGTATCGCGGATTCCGGATGGATATGCATCAAGCGCTCGGAATTTTGATCCATAAGGCAAAACGCTTGATGGGATTTGTTGACGCCAGCTTGTTCGGAAGTCTGAAGAAATAAGGACCCGAGCCCGAATAACACGGCTACCATGACACACATGGCTGAAACCGTGAATATGACCGTAATTGCACAATTGCAAATTCTGGACATTTATATAACTTCCTAAGGAAAGCCTATACCTTCTGTAAATTAGGTCAACAAAAAACGCGGCCCAAAGGACCGCGTCTTGTCTATGCTTCTTTAAAAGATGGCCCTACTCCACCAGTCGGTTCCACCAGCCCTTTTTCTTCTTATCCGGGGCCTGATTGATTATTTCATATTCCTTTGGCGCCTGGGGGGCCGGCTGCGCATCGTTCGAAGCCGCAGACGGGCGGGAGGAGGAAAAGGTTGTTTCAATTGTGGATGAAGAGGCCACAGGGGCAGGCACCGTGGACGTTTCCGCCGCACCGGTAGATTCATCGCTGCTGCCTCTGTCCTCACGCGGGCGGCGTTCCCCGCGATCACGGTTGCCACGGCGGCCACGGCCACGCCCGCCGCGTTCCTTGCGCGGACGGTCATTGCCATTGTCATCGCCTTCCGCTTCGGCAGGTTGCTCCGCATCATCGGACGATTCGGCTATATCGGCGGCGAGTTGTTCATTCTGGTCCGAACCATCTTCGCCTTCTTCCGCACGGTTATCGCGCCCTCCACGGCGGCCACGGCCCCCGCGGCGGCCACGGCGGCGGCGCGGACGGCCTTCGCCTGAATCGTCATCACCGGATCCGGATTCATTCGTTGTTTCGGCCTCATCCTGATCGTCTTCGATTTCCTCTTCATCGAACGATCCTTCCGGCATCTCGACAACGGAAATTGCAGTTGGCAATTTGGCGGATGTTGCGGTGCGCGCCGTTGTTTCCAGCGTGAATTGCGTATTGGATAATGAATCATCCGTTACGATTGTAATCGCAAACCCGTAACGCTGTTCAATATCGTTCAAGATACGGCGTTTGTTGTTGAGGATATAAAGCGCGACCTTCGACGACATAGTCAGAATGATGTCGGCCGCTTTTCCTTTAATGCCTTCGGCTTCCAGCGCGCGGATAATCGAAATCGCCGAAAAATCAAGCGTTCTGACGCGGCCGGTTCCGGCACAATGCGCACAAACTTCCGTTTGCGCTTCGGCCAGCGACGGGTTCATACGCTGACGCGACAATTCCAGCAGACCAAAGGACGAAATGCGGCCAACCTGGATGCGCGCACGGTCCGAGGACAGGGCGTCGCGAAGACGCTGTTCCACCTTGCGATTGTTGCGGCGGTCTTCCATATCGATAAAGTCGATAACGACCAGCCCGCCCAGATCGCGAAGACGCAACTGCCGCGCCACTTCATCGGCGGCTTCAAGGTTGGTCTTCAGCGCCGTTTCTTCGATATGACGTTCTTTGGTCGCGCGGCCGGAGTTGACGTCGATCGACACCAGGGCTTCGGTCGGGTTGATCACCAGATAACCGCCGGAACGCAGATTGACTGTCGGCTCCCCGATATCGGCAATCTGATTTTCCACATTGAACTTATGGAAGAGCGGAATGCGATCGTTTTTGTATTCCTGAACCTTCTTCGCATGCGAAGGCATCAGCATCTTCATAAATTCTTTTGCCGTCTTGTACCCTTCTTCACCGGACACGTGAACATCTTCAATATCACGGGAATACAGATCGCGGATTGCGCGCTTGATCAGGTTTCCTTCTTCGTAAATCAACGAAGGTGCGGATGATTTCAACGTGTGTTCGCGGATGGTGTTCCAAAGACGCGTCAGGTAATCAAGGTCACGCTTGATTTCAACCTTGGTCCGCGCAACACCTGCCGTACGCAAGATGACCGACATGCCCTCCGGTACGGAAAGGTCATCGAGCATATCCTTCATACGCTTGCGATCTTTAAACGAGGCGATCTTGCGTGACACACCGCCACCGCGCGGGGAGTTCGGCATCAAGACGCAGTAACGGCCGGGCAGAGACAGATAAGTTGTGACGGCCGCGCCCTTGTTACCGCGTTCTTCCTTGCTGACCTGGATCAACATGATCTGGCCGCGCTTGATCACTTCCTGGATTTTGTAATTCTTGCGCATATTAAAGCGGAACGGACGATCCCCTTCAACGGAATCACCGCCGAGTGTATCGACACTCTGGTCATCATGTTCGGCACGGCTGTGGCGACCGCGACCACGTCCCTGATGGCGGCGGCCACGACCGCGACCGCGGTTGTTGTTGCGACGGCGATTGCCACTTCCTTCCCCGGCTTCCTCACCCTCAACAGCAGACTCTTCGTCATCGGATTCGGCGGATGCGTCCTGGTCCTGGTCTTCCAGCTGCTCGTCCTCTTCGTCGTCTTGCCCGGTACCATCCTCGGCAATCTCTTCCTCGTCCTCATCGTCAGGAGAGGTTGCATCATCCTCTTCTACTTCGGGGCCCTCAATGCGTTCGGCACGGTTTTCCATGGCGATAGGGGCGCGGCGCTCGTCGTCCTCCGCGTCCTCTTCATCATCCGCCTCTTCCTCATCTTCCTCGTCAAGGGGCTGATCTTCACCGCCAACCTCAACGATGGCCTCAAGCTCCTCCTCTTCTTCCTCCTCCTCTTCCTCGACAGGGGCGCCGGATTGCGCTGTGCGCTCCTCCAACTCGGCCTCGGCCTGCTCCATTTCCTCGTCATGCTCTTCCAGCTCGGCCATCTGGGCAGCCAGAAGGGCTTCGCGGTCGGCAACAGGAATGCGGAAATAATCAGGGTGGATTTCAGAGAAAGGCAGGAAGCCGTGGCGGTTTCCGCCGAAATTAACGAAGGCGGCCTGCAAGGAGGGTTCGACCCTTGTCACCTTGGCAAGAAAAATGCCGCCTTTAAGTTGTTTTCTAACCTTGCTTTCATAATCGAATTCGACAAGGCGGTTACCATCGACAATCGCAACCCGCGTTTCTTCAGCGTGTGTTGCGTCAATCAACATCGTTTTAGGCATGAGTAATCCTCCAGCGCCTGCGGCCTGACGTCCCCCGGGCGACCAGTGAAGGATGACGGCGCGAAGCGCCATAAATGTGAACGAATCCTGCCCTTTACGGGCTTGAAGACGGCTGCAACGGTATGGCCAACCTGAAATTTCCGGCCGGCCCCCTTTTTGCGCATTCTCACCGGCTTTTATAGCCTGGTGGCAGGACCTATATATCCGTTACAGCCAGCGAAACCTTTGAAAATAAACAACTTCACAACTACTGCTTGGCCGCGACGGGTCGCTTAAGGAAGACAATACACAGGTGGTGGTTAAGATACAATGTTAATTTGATGGGCCGGCGATGAAAAGATTGCATTGCGCGGTGTTCCTTGTATCCTGAAACCTGCTTCTAAATGTTTACGGAATCCATGATCAGACGTTTACTCTTATTTTTTCCGGTCCTTCTTCTTCTGACCGTACTGGCGGGCAGCATTGCGGCCGCACAAGCGGGGCTCAACGTAAATTCGCTACGGATCGGAACGCATCCGGACAAGACCCGTGTCGTGGTCGAACTCTCCCAATCCGCCGATTTCCGGGTTTTTTATCTTCCCTCGCCGCCACGCGTGGTGGTCGACCTGCCAAGTTTTGCATGGAATGCCGGCACCCAGACCTTTCCGGCGGACAGCCTCGTCAAGGCCGTTCGCCAAGGGCCGCTTCAGCCCGGAATTTCACGGATCGTTCTTGAAACCGATAATGCCGTCTCCTTGCAGAATGCCTTTATCATGCCCCGCGCAGGGCAAAATCCGGATCGTGTCGTAATCGATTTCACCCCGTCTGCCGGACATGTGGCGCAACAACGCAGTTTTGGCAGCCTTGGCACCATGCAGGCAGACAAGGGCCAGCCATCTGCCGCGCCGCCTGCCGCCGTGACCGCATCCTATACCAACGAGACGCATGTATTACGCCTGCCCGAAGGCAAGTCCCAAACCGTCCCTCCTGTAAAACCCGTACCCACTGCCACTGTTCCGGCCGCCCCCGTTCCGGACTTCAAGGGGAAAAAGCCGTTGATTGTGATCGACCCCGGCCATGGTGGACAGGATCCGGGCGCCTTATCCGCAAGCGGCCACCGCGAAAAGGATGTCACGCTGGCCGCCGCCAAGGACCTGAAGACATATCTGGAGAATACCGGCCGCTACAAGGTTCAGCTAACCCGTGACAAAGATGTCTTTATCAAGTTGCAGGACCGCGTCAAAATCGCCCGTCGTTACGGGGCGGACCTCTTCATCTCCCTGCATGCCGATTCGATTGACAAACCGGGGGTACGCGGTGCCTCCATTTATACACTCTCCAACACGGCTTCGGATGCCCAGACTGCCAAACTTGCAGCCCGCGAAAACCGCGCCGACCTGATTGCCGGTGTCGATCTGTCGCATGAAGACAAGGAAGTGGCGGATATCCTGATTGATCTTGCGATGCGCGACACTATGAATCAGTCCAAATTCTTCGCCAACACGGTTGTAAAAAAGGCCGACACGCACGGTATTGATCTTCTGGAGCGCCCGCACCGTTATGCGGGCTTTGCTGTTCTCAAGGCCCCTGATACGCCTTCCGTCCTGATCGAGATGGGCTTTATGTCCAATAGCAAGGAGGCCGCCCAGCTCTCATCCCCCGCTTACCGTAAAAAGCTGGTTGCTGCCATCGGAAACGGGATCGACGCCTATTTCTCCCGGGTGCAAAAAAACGCCCAGAAATAGCCATTGCCGTTTGGTTCCACCGCATCCCCCAGAAAAATTTGAAATTTTTTGCAAAAAGGGGATTATCAGCGGTGCTTTGCTGTTGTATAACAACAAAGATTTACCAGTTGCGGACAAGATTTCTTCTTTCCCGTTTTGGTCAATTCGATTTTTTAGCTAAAAAGGAAATATACCATGAAAACACTTCTGACAAACGCTCTGGTTCTTGCATCTGTTATCGGCGTTGCCGCTTGCTCCACATCCGGCACAAGCTCTACAGATGAAACACTGACACAAGCTCCGTACGCTGAAGAGCGCACAGTTGGCAATGCTCCGGCACAAACAACTGTTCAATCCGCTGAGCCGGTATTCGAAAGCCGCCAAGTCAAGTAATTGGCTGCCTTTCAAAGGCTTTCATGAAAAGACTGCCCGCGACTTCGCCGGCGGTCTTTTCTTTTGCATGAATTAAAGGAATAATGGTCGTCATGGATTGGAAAACTGGTTCAATACGTTTTGCGGGGCTCGTGCTCTTTGCCGCTTTAGGGTTTATCCTATACGCGATCGTTACCAATATTCTGGTCATGGCGGGACTGACGCCCTCCGGAGACGGCAGCGAAGGGTTTGGCAAAGATATGACCCACAAGGCCATGATCGTTTTTATGGCGAGCCTGCCGATTGGCCTTATCAGTCTTTTTATAAAGGATAACTGGCGCTGGGTTCCCTATTTAAGCCCGCTTTATGCGCCATCACTTTTTGCTATCGTCCACACACTGACACACCAGTCTTAAGAAAAAGGCCCCGCTCTGGGGCCTTCCTATTAGGGATTCATAACCGGCTCTCTTTTGACCGGCTTGTCTGCCGCGGCGACCTTGCCGCTTTCCTTGATCTTCTTGGCGTCCTTATAAACAACATCCTTCTTGGCCTCTGCCGCTTGTTGCTCACGGGTCAGCTTTTCTTTTTTCTCCGCCGCGGCGATACGGTCTTTTTCTTCTGCGGCCTTCAATTCATCTTCCGTTTCATCGGACACATGAACGCCCTTGGCACCCTTCTTATCAAGAACAGCAACCGGGTAACCGCGGTGTTCGCGGACCGCCTTGCGCACCGCTTCCCAGTCGATCTGTTCGGCATAGGCACCGGCCTTCGCCGTAATGCGTTTCATATCCGCTGCGGTGATTTCATACGATTTGAATTCACCCAATTCTTCAACACGCAGCGATTGCTCCTGTGTCGGCGAGACCTCGACATACATTTTATCCTTGATCCAGCCGACCTTTACCGGTTGATCAACCGATGTGATTTTCGTGCCGACCGGAACGCGATTGTAAATATCCTTGATCGATTCCGGATACATGCGGATGCAGCCCGACGATGCGCGGCGGCCAATCGCATACGGCTTGTTGGTGCCATGGATGCGCATTTCCGGCCAGCCGAGATAAAGCGCATGGGTACCAAGCGGATTGTCCGGCCCAGGCGGATAGAATTCCTTTAAGGTCGGGTCTTCTTTCAACATGCGCGCGGTTGGGCGCCATGTCGGATTTTCTTTCTTCGCATTCACGATCGTGGTCCCGACCGGCGTGTTCAGGCCTTCTCGCCCGGGGCTGATCGCATAAACCAATGGCGCCTCGCCGGGTTTTTCAAAGAGATACAATTTCATTTCGGCAAGGTTCAGGACAATACCTTCGCGCGGCGCATCGGGCAAAAGGGACTGGGTCGGCAACACCACGCGCGCGCCTTCACCGGGTATCCATGGATCAAGCGTCGGATTGGCCGCGCGCATTTCAACGAATCCAAGGCCATGCTTACGGGCAAGGTGAACCAATGTATCTTCATATTTCGCGCGATAAATAATCGTCTCGCCAACATAGTCCTTGTCATAGACTTTGGCGGCCCTGACCGCCGTCGGTGTCGACAGAACGGTTGCTGCCAGCGCGATTGCCGTAAGAAATCGAAGCGTTTTCGTCATGGATTACCCTAGTTTTTCCGATAAATTTTGTGCGACCTTGTCCATAAAGGCTTCGGTTGTCAAGAAGGCTTGATCCTTACCAACCAGAAGCGCCAGATCTTTTGTCATATGACCCGCTTCAACCGTATCCACACAGGCCTTTTCTAACATTGTGGCAAAATGCACCAGCGCCTCGTTGCCATCGAATTTGCCGCGATATTTAAGCCCCTGCGTCCAGGCGAAGATTGAGGCAATCGGATTCGTGGATGTGGCATTGCCCTTCTGATGTTCGCGGTAATGGCGGGTCACCGTGCCGTGTGCCGCTTCTGCCTCCACGATTTGCCCGTCCGGCGTCAGAAGGACGGAGGTCATGAGGCCGAGACTGCCATAGCCTTGGGCCACCACATCCGACTGAACATCGCCGTCATAATTCTTACACGCCCAAACAAATCCGCCATTCGATTTGATGGCAAACGCCACCATGTCGTCTATCAGGCGGTGTTCGTACCAGAGTTTCTTTTTCTCGAATTCCACTTTGAATTCTTCATCATAAACCTTTTGGAAGATGTCCATGAACTTGCCGTCATAGGCCTTCAGGATTGTGTTCTTCGTTGATAGATAAACAGGATAGCCGCGGCTCATACCGTAATTAAAGCAGGCACGCGCAAAACCGGTGATCGATTCATCGACATTATACATCCCCATCGCCACGCCGGGGCCTTTGAAATCGAACACTTCGAATTCCTGACGTTCGCCATCTTTTGGCTCGTAGACAAGCTTAAGTTTGCCCGCGCCGGGAATTTTCAGATCGGTCGCCTTGTATTGGTCACCGAACGCATGACGGCCCACGACCATCGGGGCGGTCCAGCCCGGCACATAACGTGGAACGTTTTTACAAACGATCGGCTCACGGAACACCGTGCCGTCGAGGATATTGCGGATTGTGCCATTGGGCGACTTCCACATTTTTTTCAGATTGAATTCTTTGACACGTGCCTCATCGGGCGTGATCGTCGCGCATTTTACGCCAACGCGATATTGTTTGATGGCATTGGCGGCATCGATTGTCACCTGATCATCCGTGGCATCGCGGTTTTCGATGCCAAGATCGAAATATTTCAGGTCGATATCCAGATGGGGATGGATAAATTTGTCCTTGATCATCTTCCAGATGATCCGCGTCATTTCATCGCCATCGATTTCAACAACCGGGTTCGCTACCTTGATCTTGCTCATGCCACTGTTTCTCC
This sequence comes from uncultured Alphaproteobacteria bacterium, assembly GCA_946481075.1. Next base: position 152,808 of record CAMLMC010000002.1, on the reverse strand, counting down.
TGAAATTGTGTCATAAGGATGGTAGCGGCAGGCAGCGAAGTCAACCGTGAATGAGTGGGAAAACCGGTTTAGGCATGCTCCACTTTGTATCGATACAATTGCGCAAATCCGCCAGAATCACGGACAGGTTGATGCTCTCTGAGCGTTTTGTCTCAAGCCAGCCGTGCTCGGTGTGGATATTGAATTGTGCCAGATAATCAGGCAACGCATCATCGTACAGCGTCTTCTGGATTAAAAAAGCCAATCTTGGCGGCGTGCTGCCTACGGGGGCATAATTAAACGCAATAATGGTATGCTGTGGTTTGCTCGAAAAACTATTGTCCAGCCGCCCCAGTTCCAGAAAACCGCTCCTTAAATAGGGGCGAGCCAGCGCATAAATCTTTTGCAGCTCTTCCATACCGAACAGGGAATTCTGGTTGTCGGCTTTTTGCGTAATATCGGCCTTGCTGGCCAATAGAAAATCACTCGCAGGATACGTTGCGTACATCTACACCCCAATATTCTTCTTATGAAAAAATATTGGGCGAAATAACGAGCGGCTGTCAAGACTTTTGGAAAATCAGCGAACGATATTTAAAGATTTTCCCGAAGGTGCTTTGGATTCCCGCAATTTATCGACCTCTTCGCGCAATTTTTGTACAAAAATATCGATTTTCTCGCTGCGCACGATTTCGTGCAGGGTGCCGCCATTCCCCGGCGTTGTCGCGATAAAAAGCGCGCGATCGGGCCCGAGGCGGCGTTTTTGCACAGTAATCAGCGGGATTTTGCCCGCTTCTTCACGGAAAGATATGAAATAGTGCCCTGCGGATTCGGTAAAGGAAAAATCCTTGAAAAGGCCCGTATAGACGTTGCGGCTATAGACCTGGAAAATCTGGCCGAATTCATAGCGTGTATAACCGACCTTGAGGGCGGGCGCCTGATAATTCATCCCCATAGGATAACATATCTTAGGCCTTTCCGAAACCCGACAATTTTTCTATGATGCCCGCGATCAGCCAATGAAAAGGAGCCGCCGGTTAAACCCTATGTCCGATATTTTCCGCGAAGTCGATGAAGCCCTGCAAAAGGAAAAAGCCGCCCGGTTCTGGAAGGAAAACGGCCCGACCATCATTCTGGCGGTCGTGGTCCTTGTCCTGTCTACGGCGGCCACGACCGCTTATAAGACATGGGATTTGTGGCGTGATCATCAGGAAACATCAAAACTGATCGCCGCGCAGAATACGGCCGACGTGAATGGCTATATCGCGGCGGCCAGCGAAACGCGAAAAAGCCATGAGGCGATTGCCCTGATCACTGCCGGCAACAAAGCCGCCGAAGCGAAGGATTTTGTGAAGGCCGCAGAATTGTACGGGCAGGTTTCCTCCAATGCATCCGCCCCATCGGAATTGCGCGATCTTGCAACGATCCTTTCCGTCCGCGCGCAGGGTATGACGAACAGCGATGACACTGATTATAAAGGCCAGCTCGAAACGCTCGATGCGATTGCCAAGAATGATAAATCGCCCTTCCAGATGCAGGCCAAACTGGAAGCGGCCCTGATCGAGGGAAGCCAGCTTGGCGATTACGCCGCCGCGCTCAAACGTCTTGAAGGATTTGAAGAAGGCGGACCAGCCGGATCTTTGGAAGAGAAAGCGCGTGCCCTGCGCCATGTCTTCGAATACGAACAAAGCAAATCAGCCCAGTAAATAATCATCCAAAGGCGATTATCATGCGTTTGAAACAAATCATCTCCCTTATCGCCCTTGGCGCATCCCTGACCGCGTGTAGCGGGGACATATTCGGTGACAAGGAAAAACCGCCATTGCCCGGAGAGCGGATAGCGATCCTTGACGAAAACCGCACCCTTCGTCCCGATGAAACGGCAAAAACCGCACCTTTTGCAGTGATGGACGCATGGCAGAACGATGCATGGCCACAGGCCGGCGGAAAGCCCGACCACGCGATGCAAAACCTGGCCTTGTCCGGCAAAGCCCTGCAAAAGGCATGGAGTTCTTCCATCGGTGATGGCAGCAAAAAACGTCTACCCCTGACAACGCAGCCTGTTGTAGTCGGCAAAAGCATTTTCACGCTTGATACGGACTCCCGCCTGTCTTCGTTCGATATAGAGAACGGCAAGCGTCGCTGGAGCGTGAGCGTGCGCAAGGAAGATGAAGACGATGCCGTCATTAGCGGCGGCATTTCCTATGACAACGGCCTTGTCTATGTCACCAGCGGTTATAACGAAATTATTGCGGTCGATGCGCAAACCGGCAACATCCGCTGGCGTGCGCCAATACGCACCCCTTCCCGCGCCGCGCCGACCATCAGCGGAGGGCGGATATTTATCACCACCATCAACAACAGTCTTCTGGCCCTGAATGCCGCAGATGGGCGTGAAGAATGGGAATTCGCGGGCCTTGGCGAAAACAAGGGCCTTGTTGGCGCGGCGAGCCCGGCCGCAGCAGGAGATATGGTGGTCCCGGCCTTTTCATCCGGTGAATTATATGGCCTGCGTGCCAACAATGGCTCGGTCGCATGGTCGGACAATCTTTCCGGCTCGACCCGCCTTGGCGGCATGACCGCGCTCTCGGATATTCGCGGCCTTCCTGTTATCGATGGCAATGTGGTCTATGCGATCAGCTTTGCCGGAAAGATGGTTGCCGTAGATATCCGCACCGGTGCCCGCCTTTGGCAGCAGGAAATCGCGGGGGCAAAAACCCCGTGGATCGCCGGGAACCGCCTGTTCGTAATTTCCACCGAGGGGCAGATCGTATCGATCGATAAAGATACTGGCGGTATTATATGGGTTTCACAACTGGCCCGTTATGAAGACGCCAAGAGCAAAACCGGCCCCATTTTCTGGACGGGGCCCCTCTTTGCGGGCGGACGCCTTCTCGCCTTTTCAACCGACGGGCGGGCGGCTGAAATCAACCCCGAGCAAGGCACGCTGGTCCGCGAATGGAGCACGGGTGAAGATATCCGCATTGCACCTGTCGTGGCGAACGGCACGCTCTACCTGCTGTCCGAAGACGGGGATTTGCTGGCCTATCGATAGGATTTTTTAAAAAAAGCTGGTAAATCAGGCCGTTCCTGACTAGAACCAAGCCTATGTTCACAATCGCGATCATCGGCCGTCCCAATGTCGGCAAATCGACCCTGTTCAACTGCATCGCCGGCAAGCAGCTGGCCATCGTTGACGACACCCCGGGCGTCACCCGCGACTGGCGTGAAACCGATGCCATGTTTTACGACCGCATGGTCAAATTTCTCGATACCGCGGGCCTTGAAGAAAAATTCGATGATTCGATTCAAGGGCGCATGCGCAAACAAACCGAAGAGGCGATCGACCGCGCCGATGCCATCCTGTTCGTCGTTGATGGCCGTACGGGCCTGACACCGATTGACCAGCATTTTGCGCAGTGGCTGCGCCGCCAGAAAAAACCGGTCGTGCTCGCCGTCAACAAATGCGAAAATGAAAAGGCCGCGATGTCGGGCATGGCAGAGGCCTATGCCCTCGGCTTTGGCGAACCCATTCCGGTCTCTGCCGCGCACGGCCATGGCATTCACGACATATACCTCGCCTTTCAGCAATATTTCCCCGAGGAAGCAGAGGCGAACGAAGACGAAGACCGCGACCTGATCGATTTTGATTCGATTGACGATCTGGAAGGCGATGAAAATTTCGACTTTGCCAACATTGCCCCCGCAGAAGATGAAGCTAAGCCCCTGAAGATTGCCATCGTCGGCCGTCCGAATGCGGGCAAATCCACGCTCGTCAATGCGCTCTTGAAAGACAATCGCGTGATGGTGGGGCCAGAGGCCGGCATCACGCGCGATGCGATTGCCGTTGACTGGACCTATGAAGGACGCCAGATCAAACTGGTTGATACTGCCGGTCTTCGCAAAAAAGCCAAGGTGCAGGACAAAATTGAAAAGCTGGCGGTTGACGACACGATGCGCGCGATCCGCCTTGCGCAAATCGTCATCATGGTCATCGATCCCGAAACCATGTTTGAAAAACAGGACCAGCAGATTTGCGATCACGTGTTAAATGAAGGCCGTGCGCTCATTATCGCCGTCAATAAATGGGATCTGGTCGAACAGAAAAAAGAGGCCCTGGAAGAACTGAATTACCTTCTTGAAAAGGGATTGGGTCAGGTGAAGAAATTGCCCGTTGTCCCCATCTCCGCGCTCAACGGCCGCAACCTTGACACATTAATGGATGCCGTGCTCGACACGTATAGCGTCTGGAACAAACGCATTTCCACTTCGAAAATGAACCGCTGGCTTGCCGCCCGTGAAAGCCAGAATCCGGCGCCGCTCGTCGGCGGCCGTTCCAACCGTTTGAAATACATCACGCAAATCAATATCCGCCCACCGACCTTTGCGATGTGGGTTTCCCGCGCGCCGGAACTGCCCGATACTTATAAACGTTACATTACCAACGCCCTGCGCGAGGATTTCGATTTACAGGGCGTGCCGGTGCGTCTTCTGATCCGCTCCAGCCGGAACCCCTTTACCGAATAAGCAATAGCCAAAGGAGAAAGAACAGATCTTATGACTGACGCCACTCCCGCCCCCGATACCGCCGCAGAAGAAAGCGCGATCAACCTGCCGAATATCACGCTGGACAGTTTGAAGGATATCGATTCATCCGTCATTGTCAGCCGTTTCGAAGGTTTTGAAACAGCCCTGATTGAACTCAGCATGACATGGGGGGTGCGCCTGATCGCCGCAATTCTCATTCTTATTATAGGATGGAGCCTTGGCAGCTGGATCAGAGGGCGATTCGCCAAAATGCGCAGGCTCGACAACACGCTCAAAGATTTTCTCGGCGGGTTTGCCAAATATGCAATTATCACGGTGTCTGTTATCACTGTTATCGGTTTGTTCGGCATTCCCATGGCTTCGCTGCTGGCGGTGCTTGGTGCCGCGGGTCTTGCCATCGGCCTCGCGCTTCAGGGAACCCTCGCCAACGTGGCCTCCGGCGTTATGCTTCTTATCCTGCGCCCGTTCAATGTTGGTGATTACATTACGTGGAATGGGCAAGGCGGCACAGTAAAGTCGCTCGGCCTTTTCGGTACAGAACTTGCGATGCCGGATAACGTATATGTGTTCGCCCCCAATTCAAAAATCTGGGGCACTGAAATCGCCAATTATTCGCGCAACAGCCTTCGCCGTCAGGATATTATCGTTGGCATCGACTATCGTGATGATCTCAACACAGCAATGTCCGTGATGATGGAAATCGTCAATTCGGACGAACGCATTCTTCAATCGCCAGAGGACAAAAAGCCACAAATCCTGGCTGATAAACTCAACGATTTCACCGTCGATATTATTGTGCGCTTCTGGAGCGCGAATGCTGACTACTGGAACCTGCGTTGGGATATCAACAAACGCCTGAAGGAAGAACTGGCCGCCAAGGGTATCGACCTTGCTCTGACGCCCCGCCAACTTGCTGTTGGTGATGGAAAATAAGACGCTTATTTCACGGATGGAATGGCGATAGTCTCGCCATTCCTGTCACAATCATCGGCAATCAATTGATGGAAATAATGCACAATCTCGTCCGGATGCGGGCGGATGGCAGGGTCTTCCCCGGGATAGGCCTGTGCCCGCATCGACGTGCGGACCCGGCCCGGGTCGAGGATATTCACTTTCACATTGCTGTTCGCACACTCGGCGGCATAAACTTTTGCAAGCGCCTCTAACGCGACTTTGCTCACCGCGTATTCACCCCAGTATGCCTTTAAATCCTGTGTAATGCCGCTGGTCAGAAACACAACACGGCCGGCATCCGAGGCTTTGAGCAGTGGATCGAGCGTGCGGATCAGCCGGTAATTCGCCATCACGTTCAGATCCATCACGCGCTGGAATTCATCCGGCTTGATATGCGTCAGCGGCGCAAGCGTGCCGAGCATCGCGGCGTTGCCGATGAAAATATCGATCTTTGGGAAATGTTGATATAAAGTCGGCCCCAGCTGGTCGAGTTTGTCGAGTTCAAAAAGATCGAGCGGCATAAGCGTGGCCTTGCCGCCCGCTGCCTTGATGTCATCATCGACCTTTTCCAGGCCGCCAATCGTGCGCGCAATCAACACGACATGCGCGCCGCGCCGCGCAAGGTCCTTTGCCACTGCCGCGCCAATACCACGGGACGCGCCGGTAATGACGGCGGTCTTACCAGTAAGGGATAAATCAGTCATCGATCGATACCAATCCTTTGGCGGTTGCCTTCGCTTTCACCTTTGGCGTGCTACAACCGGCGATATTATCGACCAGTTCCACGGCATAATCGCCGGTAAAGCAGGCATCGCAATATTGCGGCATATCGCCGTTGCGTTTCGCTTCGCCAAGCGCCTGATATAGGCCATCGACGGAGATATAGGCAAGGCTATCAACGCCGATATGATCGCGGATTTGTTCGACCGTGTGGGTATGCGCCATCAATTCTTCGGTGCGCGGCGTATCAATGCCATAGAAACAGCTATGCGTTGTCGGCGGCGATGAGATGCGCATATGCACTTCCTTCGCCCCCGCCGCGCGAACCATTTCGACAATCTTGCGCGATGTCGTCCCGCGCACGATGGAATCATCGACCAGAACAACCACCTTGTCCTTCAGATAGGCCTTGTTGGCATTGTGTTTCAACTTGACGCCAAGGTGGCGGATCTGCGCCGTCGGTTCGATGAACGTGCGTCCGACATAATGATTGCGGATGATGCCAAGTTCAAAAGGGACGCCCGATGCCTGAGAATATCCAATAGCAGACGGCACACCGGAATCAGGCACGGGCACCACGACATCGGCATTCGCCACCGGGCTTTCCTTGGCCAGCACCGCGCCGATATTCTTGCGCGCCTCGTAAACCGAACGGCCTTCCATAAAGGAATCGGGCCGGGCGAAATACACATATTCGAAAATGCAAAAACGCGAACCGGTTTTGGCAAACGGGTCGAGCGTGCGGATACCCGCTTTATCGACAATCACCATCTCACCGGGTTCGATTTCGCGCACGAAATCCGCGCCGATAATATCCAGCGCGCAGGTTTCGGAGGCCAGAATCTTCGCCCCGCCCAATTGACCCAGAACCAGCGGCCGGATCCCGAACGGGTCGCGTACGCCAATCATCATGTCTTCGGTAACAGCGACAAGCGAGTATGCACCCTTGATCTGCTGCACGGCATCGATCAATTTATCAATCGCGTTTTCCTTGAACGACGTTGCCATCAAATGAACGATGACTTCGGTATCGGACGAGGACTGAAAGAGCGAGCCCTTGGCAACCAGTTCTTCGCGTAACGTCGCGGCATTGGTCAGATTCCCGTTGTGCGCGACGGCAAACCCACCGAGGGCCAGATCGGCATAGATAGGCTGGACATTGCGCAGGCTCGCCTCGCCGGTCGTTGAATAACGGTTGTGGCCGATAGCCGCGTGGCCTTTGAGCTGTTCGATAATGCGCGCCTTGCTAAAGGTCGCATCGACAAGCCCCATGGCCTTGTGCGTGTAGAATTCATCGCCATCGAAAGAAACGATACCGGCGGCTTCCTGTCCGCGATGTTGCAGGGCGTGAAGGCCCAGCGCGGTCATGGCGGCGGCTTCGGGGTGGCCGTAGATGCCAAACACACCGCACTCTTCGTGGAGCTTGTCATCATCAAAAGGATTGGTGTGCATCATCATGTTGTTGTTCGCTTGCCTATTCATTTACAACGGGCTCGCTGAACAATTCCTCCAGCTTTTCGCGTTGCTTATCGGTGTAGCCTTCTTCATCCCGTCCCGCGGCCCCATCGGCCGGAACTTCGTCTGCCTTGTCGGCCTTTTTATCGCCGCCGGACAACAGGTCGGTATCCTCCAGCTTTTTCTTAAAGCTTTCATCGGCTTCTTTTTTCACGCTGTCATAATCGGGCAGGTAACTCGCCATCGCTTCGGACGTTTTTTCAACGATGAAATGTGTCTGGCTGCCTTCGAACAATTTCTCCTTGTTCTTGGGCGGGATCAGGACGTTTAAAGGCATATAGATCAGCCCCAGCAGGATCAAGGCCCGCGCGATCCCGAAAACAACACCCAAAGTGCGGTCGACAGGGCCAAGACCCACGGCCTTCGCCGCGCCGGAAATAAAATGTGTGATGATATAGATGACGATGACCACCGACACGAAAAGTGCGCCATATGTGACCGCATCGGATACAAATTCCATCGGGATGATACCGAACAGGTTGGGCGGGCCTTCCTTGCCCTCCTCAATCCCGAACCAGAGCCGCACGGTCGGTGCGAAATGCGGCCCGACAAAAATGGCGGCCAGCAAACCGCCGACCACACCGGCGATGGTCAGGACTTCACGGATGAACCCGCGCATGAAGGAAATCAGGGCGGAAGCAAGGACAACAAGCGCAACGACGATATCGACGATCATGCCTGATTGATAGGCAATCAGCCCGTGAAAAGCAAGGAAATCCTTAAGGTTTTCCTACGCATAGGACTTGATCAGGCTCTTGCCAGCGAACTGGCGGGCGAGGTCTTCGAGATGGCCTATTTCCTCGATTTTCAGGCCGTCGATCGCCACAGGTTTGGCCCCTTTTTTGAGCGGGCGCTGCGGAATGACGGCGCGGTCGAAGCCCAGTTTTGCCGCCTCCTTCAGGCGCACATCGGGCTGCGATACCGAACGGATTTCACCGGCCAGGCCGACTTCCCCGAAGAACACGGTGTTACCGGGGACCGGGATATTCGATTGCGAGGAGAGAAGCGCGGCCGCGACGGCCAGATCGGCCGCCGGTTCGTTGATACGGATACCGCCCGCGATATTGAGGAAGATATCGGATGAGGACAACGTCACGCCACAGCGCGTTTCAAGCACCGCAAGCACCATGGCAAGACGGTTGGAATCCCACCCGATGACGGCGCGGCGCGGTGTGCCAAGCGCAGATGGCGCGACCAAGGCCTGCACCTCCACCAGCACGGGACGCGTGCCTTCGAGCCCTGCCAGAACCGCCGAGCCGGCCACATCGTTTTGACGTTGGGCAAGGAACAGGGCGGAGGGGTTTGGCACCTCCACCAATCCTTCGGAGACCATTTCAAAGACGCCGATTTCATCGGTAGGTCCGAAACGGTTTTTGACGGTGCGCAGAATGCGGAACTGGTGACCGCGATCCCCTTCGAAATACAAAACCGCATCGACCATATGTTCCAGAACGCGGGGACCGGCGATCTGACCTTCCTTCGTCACATGGCCGACAAAGAGGATGGCGATATTGCGTTTCTTCGCCACGCGGATCAGTTCCTGCGTACAGGTGCGCACCTGCGTCACCGTGCCGGGCGCGCTCTCCACCGTATCGACATACATGGTTTGAATGGAATCGATGACGATGAGATCCATCGGATCCGATTCCATCGAGGCGACGATGTCACGCACCGAGGTGGCCGATGCCAGTGCAACGGGCGCGTTTTCAAGGCCAAGGCGCTGCGCCCGCAGGCGCACCTGGTCCACCGCTTCCTCCCCCGATACATAAAGGCAGGTCTTGCCGGAGGATGCGAGTTTGCAGACGACCTGCAAAAGCAATGTCGATTTTCCGATTCCGGGGTCGCCGCCGATGAGCACAGCCGAACCCGGCACCATGCCGCCGCCCGTCACGCGGTCGAATTCGGCGATCCCCGTAATATGGCGCGGCAGTTTCGGACCGCCTTCGCCTTTCAAACTGACGAGGTCCAGCGCCTTGCCCTTGCGCCCCTGTCCCAGACCTTTGGGCGCTGATTCACTCGGCGCCTCTTCCACAATCGTATTCCATCCATCACAGGATTCACATTTGCCCGCCCATTTGTTGGTGACGGAGCCGCAATTCTGGCAGACGAAGGATTTGACGATTTTGGCCATTTTAAAAACACCCTAATTATTTATATATCAGAAACATATCCATTAGTTTGTTTTTCAATTTTGCCTAAAAAACCGCCCTGTTTGTCCAGTTCGTTTTGCGACTCCGAAGCCTTTTGCAGGGGGCTTGCCGCCCGTTTATTTTCATAAGAAAGGCAGAAGGAGAGCAGCTTTTCGAACGTATCAAAAGGAGCAAAAAGAGACTGGGCGGGTATGGAAATCGATGAATAAGTCATGCCTGTATTTATACTGTATAAATGAGAACAAATAAAGAACAAAAATGTTTTTGGGTCGCTTTTATCATCGCACCGTTTACCCGCGGAAACTCTTTACCGTATAAGGTGTTATGAACCGGAAGGTCTTTTATGAAGAAATTTGCTATCCCCGTCGTTATCGTTGCCATTCTGGTCGCCCTGCTTGTTCTTAACCGCAACGGTGGCCCGGCAATCGAAACCGCCTTCCCCGCCTATACCAAGGCCGTTCAGGCGGTTTATGCGACCGGCACGGTGGAGGCGGCGCAGATGATTCCGATTGCGCCGAAATTATCCGCACGGATAGTTTCACTCGATGCCGATGAGGGGCACGTGGTCACAACCGGGCAAGTTCTGGCGCAACTGGAATCAGGCGATATCCGCAGTTCGCTTGCCGAGGCGCAGGCCCGCATGAGCCTTGCCGAAAAAGATCTGGCCCGCAGCCAGCGCCTTGCCAAATCCGGCGCGCTTTCGAAAGAAGGTTTAGAAAATGCGCAAGCCACCTATGCCACAACAAAGGCCGCCGTTGAGCGCACGAGGGCGGAGCTTTCCTATTTGCAACTCACCGCGCCGCAAGACGGCACGATTATTCGACGCGATGGCGAGATCGGCGAATTGGCAACACCATCCGAGCCCGTCTTTTGGATGAATGGCGGCGACCGCGTCAGAATCGAAACCGAAGTCGACGAGGAAGACATTGCGCTTGTCAAAGCAGATCAAAAAGTTTTGATCAGCGCCGACGCCTATCCGGGCCAGATTTTCAACGGCAAGGTCCAAAGCATTACGCCAAAGGGCGATCCTGTTGCACGGTCTTACCGCGTTCGAGTCAGCCTTGATGAACAAACACCTTTGATGATCGGCATGACCGCAGAGACAAACATCATTACGCAGGAAAAAGAACGCGCGATGATGGTTCCGCTCGCATCCGTCAAAGAAGGCGAGATATGGGTAAAGCGCGGTGACAAGTTTGAAAAATCTGCCGTCAAGACAGGAATTAGAACGGACACGCGAATCGAAATTCTGGAAGGCCTGGCCGAAGGCGATATGATTGCGGTGCGATATGACGATGTGGCGGGCATCATGCAAACCGAAGATAAGAATGTCTGTAATATGGGCACAGGCTGTTAACAACCATGCGGCTTTTCTTTTACATCGCCATCAAACACATTATGGCGCGCAAGCGCCAGAGCCTTGTGTCTCTACTCGGCGTTATCATTGGCGTGGCGTTCTTCCTGGCCATAGCCTCCCTCATGCAGGGGTCGCAAAACGATTTTATTAAACGCCTGATCGACAACGCGCCGCATATCACGATCAGTGATGAATTCCGCGAAGCCAAGATACAACCCGTGGAACAGATCTATGAAGGGAGCGTGGTTGAATTACGCAGCATCCAGCCCCTTCCCGAAACGCGCGGCATACGCGGATACAAACGCATTGTGGATGAATTAAAAGCAATGCCGGGTGTGCGGGCGAGCGCCTCTTTATCCGGTTCCGCCATCCTCAATTTCGCGGGCCGTGATTTTTCGATTGTGCTGAACGGCATGATCCCGCAAGACATGCTGAACCTCACCACCATTGAAGAAAATATGGTGGAAGGATCGGTCAACGATCTAATATCGAACCGGAACGGCATTATTGTCGGTGCGGAACTGGTCCGCCGCCTGATGCTGCAGAATGGCGACAACATTACTTTAACCGCGAGCACAGGGCAGGTTCGCACATTTAAAATCGTCGGGATTTTCCGCACCGGATCGGTCGATTACGATGAGAAACAGGCCTTCACCGATATCAAACGTGTGCAGGCGATGATGAACAAATCGAACCGCGCCAACACTGTGATCATTAAGATGGAGGATTCGGCAAAAGCCGAAGCCCTCGCCCGTGAACTGGAATCACGCATCGGTTACAAGGCCGTGTCATGGCAGGAAGCATCAGAGGATATTATGAGCACGCTCGCGATCCGCAACATCATCATGTATACGGTGGTGAGCGCGGTTCTCCTCGTCGCGGCGTTTGGGATTTACAATATTATCTTCACCATCATCATGGAAAAACAAAAAGATATCGCGATATTAAAATCCATGGGCTTTCGCGCAGGCGACATTAAATGGATTTTTATCATTCAGGGCTGCGTCCTCGGTATCGGCGGCGTTATGCTGGGGCTGCCACTCGGCTGCGCGCTGATGTATGCGTTGATGCAGATTGAATTCAAACCGCCGGGGGTGAGCGAGCCGGTGAATATGCCGATCGATTGGTCCGCGCCGCAATTTTTTATCGCCGGTGCGTTTGCCTTTATCGCCGCCGTGATGGCATCATACCTGCCGGCCCGCAAAGGGGCAAAAGTTCTGCCTGTCGATATATTGAGGGGTAGCTAAGCATGGGCCGCGTCCTTCTTTCCGCCCGCAATCTGGAACGCACCCTTTCCGGCGAAGTGCCTGTAACGCTCGTGAAAAACGCCAGCCTTGATATTATAGAAGGGGAATTCACGGCGATCACGGGCCCGTCTGGATCAGGGAAATCATCGCTACTTTATCTGTTGGGATTGCTGGACCAGCCAACCAAAGGCACAATCCACATTGATGGTGTTGAAACGGCAAAAATGGATGAAAACGATCTGGCCGCGCTGCGCCTCGAAAAACTTGGCTTTATTTTTCAATTCCACTTTTTGCTGCCGGAATTTTCCGCGCTTGAGAATGTCCGCATGCCAATGCGTAAACTAGGCAAACTTTCGGACAAGGAACAAATTGAAAAAGCGACAATGCTTCTGGAATCGATTGGCCTGAAAGACCAGATCAGGAAAATTCCCAAACAATTATCGGGCGGTCAGGCGCAGCGCGTGGCGATTGCACGGGCCCTTGCCAACGATCCGATGCTCATCATGGCGGATGAACCGACCGGCAACCTTGACTCCCACAGCGCCGCGACTGTGCAGAAAATATTACACGACCTCGCCCATCAACCGGGCCGCGCCGTGGTCGCCGTCACGCATGATATGCATTTCGCGGATGTGGCCGACAAACGGATTCATATTGTGGATGGTAGGATTGAACTATAATGTCATTCTGAGCGCAGCGAAGAATCTCACGAGATCCTTCGGTCGCTATGCTCCCTCAGGATGACACTTCTAAAGCAGCTCTCTCTGCATCGCCCATTTGATTTGCAGCTGGTCGGAATCCATATCCGCCATGATGACAAGCTGTTTCGTCTTGCGCGGGCGGATGCCTTCGCCGAGATAGATGGAATCTTCGATTTCCAATTGCGCGCCTTCGGCCGTGAAGCGCCAGCCGATGCCCGATGGCAAAGCAAGAATGGCTTCGCATCCTTCCTTCACCAAAGACACACTCACATCCGGATGAAGGTGGAAACGCGCGGCGACCTTATGCGGTTTGGACAATCCAATCGTGCAGGTCAGCGTATCTTCGCCGCGCAGATCATTCCCCTGATCCGCGTAATAAAGGCGGCGGCGATGCGTGATCCCGTTGAGCGGCACATAGCCATCGTGGCTGGCGTCGATCAGGATATGTTCGATTTTATCATCGCGGTTGATTGTGACTTTTTTGGGTTTGCGGGCCAGCGATCCATCCTTGTGAATCTCGCAGGCGTTGCGGTCATCGATCACCAGCGTGTTGTGGGCCGCCGTAAAACGCAGCGCGTCCTGCCAGTCCGGATTGGTCGGGTGCGAGCCGCAGTTCACAAAAACGCGCTCTCTTCCATAGCTGAATTCAAACGACAGCGGCCCGGCATGCGAGGCCGTATCATGCGGCCATTTGGGGCTTTTGCCCGTATCCATGATAATCACGCCGCGGCCGAGATTGACACGTTCATAGCCCGTGTGTGGCAGCGAGTTTAACGTCTTCGCGCGGGAATTGGTTTGCAGCATCACCTGCTTCATCAATTCCTCGCTGCCTTCCTGTGACCCATGGAAACAAGCAAATTTGCGGTCGACATGACGGAAGAAACGCAGCGTCGGCACGGCGCGGTCCAGCGCATGCTGAATTTTTTCGGGGCATGGGTAGCCGCCCTGACGAAGCGCGGTGCGTATATCAACGAGAATCATAACAGCATCGAGCAATGCCTGCGGCGAACGTGTCACATGCCCGCCATCCGACAAAATCTGTTTGCCTATTTCCTTGTGGAGGATATTCAGTGCCTGTTCGAGCAGTTGTTCCCGGCCTTCCATCGCGATACCGGCATAGATCAGGCCCTTGATCGCCTGAAGCAATTCAATGCCGTGGAGTTGCCCCGGCACGGAACGCGAAAGCTGGCGCACCTGACGGGCGAGCAGCGTATAGAATTCACATTGGAATTCTTCGCTCGCGCTTTCGCCGAAGAAGGTGAAAGACGAGAGCCAGTTGGAAATGCGCAGGCCCAGAATATCGGCACGCCAGTAAAGATCGTTCTTATAAGGATGCTGCTGCATCCAGTTTTCCAGCATCGCGCGCGCGGCCATGCGGCCCTGATCGCCACCCAGCGCCCGCATATCACGCAGCCAGTCGAAACCATGGATATGCTTGATCCATGCGTCATCGACGCCTTCGGGATGCCAGTTCGCATTGTGAAGTTCCAGCTGATCGCCATCGAGCGTGAACACGCCGCCATGGATAAGCCAGCGCGCCTTTTCCGGCGAGCCTTTCCACACATCAACGGGGCAAACGATCAGCCGTTCCGGCACCATCCCCGCAAGTTTCCATTTATCAACCATGCGGGAGCATGCGATTTTATCGACGCCGCGTTTGATGGAAGATTGAATGGAGGAAATGAATTGCATCAGTAACTAACCCCGCAGCACCTTGATGGCGTCGGCATAACCGGCGGGGCCGTTTTTGAACACAGCGGTTCCCGCGACAAGGACATTGGCGCCCGCCGCAATCACTTTCTTTGCCGTGTCCGGCGTGATGCCCCCATCGACCTCCAGATCAATATCGCGGCCAGTCGCATCTATGCGCGCGCGGACATCGCGGATTTTGTCTTCGAGCGGAATATAGGCCTGGCCACCGAAGCCGGGGTTCACGGTCATCACGAGAACGAGGTCGACAAGATCCATCACATGGTCGAGGACGGAAGTCGGCGTTGCCGGATTGATCGCAAGGCCCGCCTTTTTGCCCATGGCGCGGATCGCCTGCAGGCTGCGGTGCCAGTGCGAGCCGGCCTCCGCATGGATGGTGATGATATCGCATCCGGCATCGGCGAAAGCCTGAAGATACGGGTCCGCCGGCGCGATCATCAAATGGCAATCAAAAATCTTTTTTGAGGCACCGCGCACGGCCTTGATCACCGGCGGGCCGAAGGTGATGTTCGGGACGAAATGCCCGTCCATGACATCAATATGGATATAGTCCGCACCAGCCGCGTCAATCGCGGCGATTTCCTGCCCCAACCTTGAAAAATCGGAAGAAAGAATCGACGGGGCTATTCTGACGTTTTGGGTCATAATTCAAACACTTACGCGATGTGGAGGGGCGGATGAGAGGGCCTTACCGAATCATTGTACCCGTGATTTATCCACAGGGCAACGACAGCGCGAATCGTTTTGATAATTTTTTAAAGGTTTAGGCGTTCTTCTGTAACCTTGCGATATAGAACCCGTCCATGCCGCCTTGTTCCCCCAGATGCTGGGGCAGAATGCGGACATCCCCATCGGATGTCAGGCCGCCAATGATATTGCCTATTTCAGACGCACGGATCGGCACGCGCCGGAAATGGCGATTGGCGATCAGGAAACGGGCAACCTGATTTTCACCTTCGTCTTTTTGCAGGGAACAGGTGCAGTAAATCAATATGCCCCCAACCTCGAGCATTTCCGCCGCATTATCGAGAAGACGCGCCTGAATGCTCATCAACCCTTCCTGATCCTTGTAATTTTTGAGAGACAAAAGATCGGGATGGCGGCGAATAGTACCGGTGGCGGAACAAGGCGCATCGAGAAGAATATGCGTGAATTTGTCCCGCGGTTTCCAGACAGACCCATCTTCGATCATCGTCTGCACCTGCCCCTCCAGTTTCAGGCGGCGGAGATTTTCACGCAGTGTCGCCATGCGCGCGGCAGACCGGTCCGCCGCGACAACGTTGGCGCCCATCGCCGCAAGCTGCGCGGTTTTGCCGCCCGGGGCGGCACAGAGATCCAGAACCGTCTTCCCCGCAACATCACCAAGCAAGGTGGCAGGCAGCGCGGAGGACGCATCCTGAATCCACCACGCACCGTCATTGTATCCGGGCAGATCGGTGACATGCCCGCCGGACGAACGGCGCAGCGATCCAGTCGGCAGCACCGCGGCCTCCAGCGCACCGGCCCAGAGCGATTCTTCTTTCGGATTTTTGATCGTGATGTCGAGCGAAGCCTCAGTCAGAGAGGCCTCCGCAATTTCTTTCGCCTTCATCGCGCCATAGGCATTGATCCATTGCGTGTAAATCCAGTCGGGGATATTCAAGGAGGCCGCATCCTGTTCTTTCAGCCATGCTTTCCCTTCCCCCGTCATGCGGCGAAGAATCGCATTCACGAACCCCTTTTTGCCTTCCATCCCTTCGGCGGCGGCAAGATCAACCGACGTATTCACGGCGGCGTGGTCCGCGACATCCATGAAAAGAATTTGCGCAATGCCGATATAGAGAATCCATTTGAGCTGTTCCGGCCGCGGCAATTCCCCCTTGTCACTCGCCCGCAGCAAAAGATCGTCAAGCTGACCCCGGCGGCGGAGGATGGTCGATACCAGCATGCGCACAAACGCGCGGTCGCGCGGCGGCAGACGGTTAAAGCCGCTTTCGCGCTCCAGAACAGAGTCCAGCATCTTTTTCTGCCCCAGAACATGCGAAAGAATCGCAAGCGCGGCGGCGCGGGAGGCCACGCCATCGGATGGAAGATCGCCAAGCAAATCGGGCTGAAGGTCCGTCATGATGTCTTTATTATCTCGGCTTCGAGGTCACAGCAATGACGGATCAGGCGGTCATACAAACCACGCACCATATCGGCGTCCAGGCCTTTTTCAGCGGCGCGGGCGGCGCAACGTTCCCGCACTTCATCGACGCGGTCCTGCAACACGGGCGGGATATTCTGCGCGGCCTTGAGCGCGCCAACCTCGCGAATAATGCCTATCCGCTCAGCGAGTAAATCGACAATCTGGTCGTCGAGAGCATCGATGCGGTCACGGTAGGGCTTTAAAATTTCCATGGATATCCTATAGTCAGCTTATGAGCACAAAACCTGATACACCGAAAAAGCCGGATGATAAAGCCGTAAAACCGGACGCGCCCTTGCCGTCACAGGAAAAACCGCAAGAAATCGGGGGGCGCGGCGGCCTGGACCCCGTCCGCTATGGTGACTGGGAAATCGGCGGAAAATGCGTGGATTTTTAACCGCGCAATAAAAACGCCCTCCCCGCATGAACGGAAAGGGCGGTTTCAATAGAATAAGACTTACGCCGCCTTGATGTTCGCAAGGAAGCCCTTGATCTCCTTGTTGATAGACAAGGAGACATCGGAAATTTCACCGGCTGCGGCCAGCACACTCTTGCTCGCCTCCCCTGTCTGTTCCGCCGTGTTGCTGACATTCACGATAGAGGCCGTCAGGGAGTCGGTCGCCGAATTCGCCATGTGCAGGTTGCTGGTAATGTCTTTCGTCACAACGTTCTGTTCCTCCACGGCGGAAGAAATGGTCGAGGCGATCTCGCTGATCCTTGTGATTGTGGCGCTGATGCCCTGAATGGCCGCAACCGCATTTTCGGTCGAGCCGCGCATTGACTCGATCTGCACCGATATTTCTTCGGTGGCCTTTGCGGTTTGGGTAGAGAGCGCCTTTACCTCGTTCGCGACAACGGCAAAGCCCTTACCCGCATCGCCCGCCCGTGCGGCCTCGATCGTGGCATTGAGCGCGAGAAGGTTTGTCTGTTCGGCGATCTGGTTGATCAACTCCACCACCTCGCCAATACGTTGCGCCGATTGCGCCAGTTCTGAAACCGTGCCGTTCGTTTCTTCGGCTTCCTTCACCGCATGATCGACAATGTTGCTGCTTTCTTCGACCTGACGGGCGATTTCGGCAACGGCGGCGGATAATTCTTCGGTCGCGGCGGCCACCGTCTGCATGCTGGTCGCCGTTTCCTGAGCCGACGAGGCAACGATAGAAGCCTGTTCCGATGTACCCACGGCATAACCCGACATATCGCGTGATGTCTGTCCCATATTGCCCGATGCCGATTCAACCTTGGCCAGATAGCCGGAGATATTGTTTTCAAACTCCGCGATCATGCTTTCAATTGCAATGCGGCGTTTTTCTTTCTGCTCCTGCTCCTTGCGGTTGGCTTCTTCGGCATTGCGCCGTTCGATTGCATTTTCCTTGAACGTCACGAGGGCACCGGCCAGATCGCCGATTTCATCCTTGTTGTTCGCATAGGGGACTTCGCCGTCAAGCTTGCCGCCTGCCACTTCGAGCATCGCATCCGTCATCGTGTTCAATGGTTTGACCACTTTGTTGCGGACCATCAGCATGGCAAATCCGCTGATGAGAATAACAAGCACCAGTTCACCGAGCATGAACCAGAAATTCATACGCGCATCGTTTTCAAGCTTGGTAACATAGTCTTTCATGACATCAAGCGCGGCAAAGGACGTTCCGACCAAAACCTCGAATGATTCATTCGTGATCTTTTGCCATTCTTCAAATCCCATCGGCGATGCATAGCCAGCAGCGAGGGTGTTATGAAGATTTTGTTTGATAGGCAAGATTCGGTCGAAATAGCCTGTTTGCGCATCTTCTGCCGCCTTTTTGATCGCGGGATCGGCTCCTTCGCGATAGGCAAGATCTTGCAGCAAAGGCCACACCGCGTTGATTTCACCCCACAGGGCGGCCGCTTTGGTTTGTTCCATCGGCGGCAAAACACCGGCCTTGATTGCCGCGGTGTAGACATTCCGTTCCAATCCAGCGGCTGCGCGAATAATATAGCCGAAATCCTTGATATCGATCAGTTCGGCAACATAGGCATCCTTCTGACGGGTTTCCACACCGATATCGCGAGAGATAAGCGAGAGAGCCTCGATCGCCACAGTCGCAGCGTCTTCCCAGCGTTGCTTGATATCGGCAGGACGGGCTGCCAACGGTTTGGTCGCTTCGGCGTCCGCCGTCTGACGCATCGCATAAAGATTGTCGCGTGCGGTTTTCAGATCCTCGACCTTGGTGCGGCCACAATCCATATTTTCGCAGGCCTTCACAACCTCTTCCAGCGCCGGCACCGATTTGGCGCGCAGATCGGCGATCACTGCAACACGTTCCGCGCTGACAGGTGTATCGCCCGTCACGGCGATCCGCACATCCGACCGCTCCACCCGCATATTCTGAAGCGCGATAAAGACATTATCCAGCACTATGGCCGCTTTATGAACGTCGCGCGCCGTGATCTGGCGGTCATAGGATGCTTTCAGGCTTATGGCGAATGTGGCGATAAGGAAGAGTGCAATAACGGCAAAAAGGGCGTTCAGGACTATTCCGATGCGTAATCTGGACATGGATAACGGGCTCCCGCGAAGTGAGTTTTGAGATGGAATGACAATATAGGAAACACAGGAATACTGGATGAATACGCGATATACATACCATGAATAGTATCAATCAGAAAATACTTATATATGTATGCAGTAAAATGATAAATTTCTGGTATTTCCGGCCATTTTCCTATACACCCAGCCCGAAGGCATGGCGCCTTTTGCTGCGCCGCCATAAAATTTTATAGAAAACGAGATATATCAAATGGTTAACGACCCGTCCAAAATCCGCAACATCGCGATCATCGCCCACGTCGACCACGGCAAGACCACCCTTGTTGACGGCATCCTGAAACAATCCGGCACGTTCCGCGAAAACCAACAGGTGGATGAGCGCGTGATGGATTCCAACGACCTGGAAAAAGAGCGCGGGATTACCATTCTGGCCAAATGCACCGCCATTGACTGGGACGGGTGCCGCATCAACATCATCGACACACCCGGCCACGCCGATTTCGGGGGCGAGGTTGAGCGCATCCTGAATATGTGCGATGGCGTTATCCTTCTGACTGACTCTGCCGAAGGCCCGTTGCCACAGACGAAATTCGTTCTCGGCAAGGCCCTGAAACTCGGCATTCGCCCGATCGTCATGATCAACAAGGTGGATCGTTCCGACGCCCGCCCGGATGAAGTTTTGAACGAAGTGTTCGATCTGTTCGTATCGCTCGACGCCTCCGACGAACAGCTCGACTTCCCCGTTCTTTATGCCTCCGGCCGCGACGGATGGTGCGCACCGAGCCTTGATGCGCCACGTGAAAACCTTCACCCGCTTCTGGACCTCGTGATGGAACATGTTCCCGCACCAAAGGTTGATCCCGATGCGCCGTTCACGATGCTGGCAACCCTCCTTTCGTCCGACCCGTTCCTTGGACGCACCCTGACCGGTAAAGTGTATACAGGCCGCCCGAAAATCAACATGGCCGTCAAGGCCATCGACCTCGAAGGCAATGCGGTTGAAAATTTCCGCCTGACGAAACTGTTCGCCTATCGCGGGATTGAGAAAGTTCCGGTGCAAGAGGCCGTCGCGGGCGATATCATCGTCGTTGCGGGGATGGAAAAGACATCCGTGGCTGACACAATATGCGACCCGTCCGTTACAACGCCCATCAATTCGGACCCGGTCGATCCGCCCACCATGTCTATTACAATCACAGTCAATGATTCCCCCTATGCCGGTACCGAAGGCAAGAAACTGACATCCACCATGATCCGTGAGCGTTTGATGGCAGAGGCCGAAACAAACGTCGCAATCCGCGTGACGGAATCCGCCGGGCGTGATGCGTTCGAACTGGCAGGCCGCGGAGAGTTGCAGCTTGGCGTCCTCATTGAAACGATGCGCCGTGAGGGATTTGAACTGTCTGTTTCCCGCCCGCGCGTGATCTTTCAGAAAGACGAAAACGGAAATGTGACGGAACCATATGAAGAAGTGATTTGCGATGTCGATGAACAATATTCCGGCGCGGTGGTCGACAAAATGACGCAACGCAAAGCCGAAATGACCGATATGCGCCCATCCGGCGCGGGCAAGACACGTATTACGTTCCTTGCGCCATCCCGCGGATTGATCGGATACCAGTCACAGTTCCTGACCGACACGCGCGGAACAGGTTTGATGAACCGCCTGTTCCATTCTTATGGGCCATATAAAGGTGAACTGGCCGCACGCCGTAATGGCGCCCTGATTTCCACCGACAAGGGCGATGCCGTCGCCTATGCCATCTTCAACCTTCAGGATCGTGGCATCATGTTCATTGGCGCAGGTGACAAGGTGTATGAAGGCATGGTTGTCGGCGAACACAGCCGTGAGAACGACCTGGACATCAACGTCCTGAAAGGCAAAAAACTGACCAACGTCCGCGCAAGCGGTTCCGATGAGGCCGTCGTACTCGTTCCACCCAAGAGAATGTCTTTGGAAGAAATGATGTCCTATATCAACGAGGACGAACTGGTGGAAGTCACGCCAAAATCTTTGCGCCTTCGCAAAAAATACCTAAACGTCACCGACCGCGAACGCGCGGCGCGCGAAGCCAAACGCGCCTCTTAATCCCTGACGCAGGAATAAAAAAAAGCCCGCTATCAAGCGGGCTTTTTGTTACTGCTGTGCCGGAGCGGGTGCACCATCATTATCACCCGCATTATCACCCGCCGATGGGGAAACTTCCGGTGCATCGACATTCACATCGGGCAATTCGATATTGGTCGTCTGGGCGCCTTCAAGACCGCCTTCGGATTTGATAAAGAAATACGCGCCGATCGCAATCACAATCGCCAGAATAACGCCGAGGATGACGCCGATACCGGAATTATCATTTGTCTGAGCCATAATTTTTCTCCTTAATCTTAATCTATTATAAAAATACAAACGGGGGACACCGCTTCCGGTTCCCCCGCTTGTTTCAAGGTCGTTACCGCTCTAGGCGTGTCTGACGTTTTTCTTTTGCGTTATACGCTTTTGCGCGCCGCTTCTAGGGCCTGCATTGTTATTGCCGCCCTGTTTCTTGAATCCGCCGTCCTTGCTGAACGGCTTTTTGAAACCGCCTTCGCGCTTTTCAAAGCGGCCTTCGGCGCGTTTGGCGCCATCCTTGTTGTAAGGCTTTTTAAAGCCGCCTTCTGAACGGTTGCCACGGTCATCACGCGATTTGAACTCGCCTTCTTTGCGGAACGGGCGGTCGCCGGTCGCACTGCGCGGACGGTCAAAATTGCCTTCGCTGCGTGGTTTGAAGGAACGGCCCTCGCCAGTGTTGCCATCTGGACGTGTTTGATCGAAAGAGCGTTTCGGGCGGTCGCCGAAATCCTTGCGGGGACGATCCCCACCGAACGATTTTTTAAAGCCGCCTTCTTTACGTTCCCCGCTATTGGTGCGTTTCCATGCATCGGGATTCGCGGCAAAATTATCGCCGCCTTCGCGCTTTTGATACGGCTTCTTAAACCCGTCGCGTGCCGGACGTTCGGCACGGTCGAAATCGTTCGCCGGGCTCCAGTCACTCTTTTTACGATCCGGGCGTCCGCCATCACGGGCGAAGGGCTTCTTGTCAAAGCCGCCCTTGCGATCGCCATCGCCGCCACGGCGGAAATTATTAGCTCCGTCCTTCTTGCCGTAACCGCCACCGAATTTCTTGCCGCCGGATTTGCGGCCGCCTTCATCGCGCAAGCTGCTTTCATACTTCTCGCCAGGATTCAGCATCTTTTCGATTTCACGCCACAAATGACGTTCACCCGGAGAGATGAAGGATACGGCATGGCCCTTGTTACCGGCACGGGCCGTGCGGCCAATGCGGTGGATGTAATCTTCCGCCACTTGCGGCAGGTCGTGGTTGATCACGTGTTCGATATGCGGCACATCGAGACCGCGGGCCGCGACATCGGTTGCAACAAGCACGCGCACATCGCTCTTGCGGAAGGCCGCCGTGACTTTTTCACGTTGACGTTGACGCAGGCCGCCGTGAAGCGCATCCGCCGTGTAACCATCCTTTATCAGCTTGCCAGCGATCTTGTCCGCGCTGTGCTGTGTGCGGGCGAACACGATGATCGATCCTTCGCGCTTTTCGATTTGCGCTTTCAGTTCGTCATATTTCTTTTCCTGAGCGATGTTCAGGTTTTCCTGAATGATATTTTCGCCCGGTTTGGATTGCGATCCGACGCTGACGCGTTCCGGATTGTTCAGATACTGTCTCGAGAACTTGATGATGGAATCCGGGAACGTGGCGGAGAACATCAATGTCTGACGCTCCAGCGCGGTTTCGGAGAGGATGGAATCGATCTGCCCCGAAAAGCCCATGTCGAGCATACGGTCCGCTTCATCGAGAACGACAAAGGAAACACGGTCGACAAGGTCAGGATTGCCGCGCAGGTGGTCATTGATACGGCCCGGCGTGCCGACGATCAAACGTGGGCGGCGGTCGAGCTGCACATATTGCTTGCCGATCGGTTCTCCGCCGATCAGCAGGGCCGTCTTGATGCCCTGCGGGCCTTTGGCGGACAGGCCAATCATCTTGCGGGCGACATCATGAACCTGCATCGCCAGTTCGCGTGTCGGCAGCATGACAAGCGCATGCGCATTGGTATTTTTCATCAGATAGTCAATCATCGGCACGCAGAAGGCGGCCGTCTTGCCGGTTCCCGTCTGGGCAGAACCAAGAATATCGCGGCCTTCGAGCGCAAGCGGAATGGCCATCGCCTGAATCGGCGTCGGCTCGGTGAAGTTCATCATAGAGAGTGATTCTTGCAGCGCATTGGATAGCGCAAAGTCTTTAAAACTTGTCGTCATTTTCGTCTTTCATAAAAATATCCGCGCCCATCACCTGATGGGTGCGAAGCGGCGCACGTAGCCGCGGTTTCAAAGCATCATTCGGCTGATACATCGAAACCGCCTTTTCGCCCTTTATGAAAGGAAGGTGGATTACAGTACCATTGGGAAGCGCGGCCTATTATTGTTGGTTAATAACCGGTCCCAGAACCTGATTGCAGGCCCGTGTATCTCATACCCGCGCCGCCTTTGTCAAGAAATTCCGGCATATGGCGCCCTTCCCACAATTCCTGCGCCTCGAAGATGGCGCCTTTGAGCGGGTTGCTTTCGGGAATCGGCACTGTACGGATATCTTCGCGTATGCCCAGTTGATCTTGCCACGACCGGCAAATATCGGGGTTTTCCTGCCCTTTTGGGTAGGCACCCACCACCAGAAGGTCGGCGGTGGCATCGATGCGCCTGTGCCCCGTGCCGGCGGGGAGAATCACGCAATCACCGGCCACCAGGTGAATAAGGATACCCCTATCCCCGCCAAGGCGAAGCGTCACCTGCCCTTGCGCGATACCAAGCACTTCATGGGCGTTTGAATGAAAATGATGATAGTCGTATATGCCGTCTTTCCAGATACCGGCCCAATCGTTGCGGGCAAAAATCATTTCAAAGAAGGTTGATCTGTATTTTGTATGGGCGCACACACCGCGGTAAACCAGCACCGGCAACAAGGGGTTGTTCGGCATGAGGTCATCGGGAGATAAATCGTATTTTTCGCATGTCATACAACTGCAAACATAAAAAATAGCGAAAGGTTCATTTTTTTGCTTGCCGCTTGCCATACTTTCATGGTTCCATAATCTTATGAAACGCCAACAGACGATTTTTACGCGCTCCTATGAACTTCTGGCCGGAACACCGGCCGGCAAGGTGGACCCGCGTAAAATGCTGATGGCGTAGTATTAAACACCGCCAGCAGCTTCGAAAAGAAAAGGCTGGCAGATCATTCCCAAAAAATCAGGAAATATCCACCGGCCCTTTTGAAAAAGAAAGAGGGACGAACCGTCATGAGCAAAGAATTCAATATCCGCGCACTGCAAGGCAGAGACTGGCAGGCTTTCCGCGATATCAGGCTGGAAGCCTTGCGCAATTTTCCGGGCAATTTCGGTGCCCACTATGCCGATGAATTGCGGCTTGAAAAGCCGGATTGGATAGGACGTATCGAAGACCCGCAAGGCAAAATCTTCGGCCTGTTTCATGGCGCCACCCTCATCGGCACCAACGGCATTTGCACAAACCGTGAGGACGAAAGCGGTAAAACCGCCCTGATGATCATGTGGTATATGCGGTCCGGCTATCAGGGGCGCGGGCTTTTCTCGGGCCTTGTAAAGGCCGGGATCGACTGGGCGGAGGCAGAGCCACGTTTTGAGCGCATATGCGTCAATCACCGCGATGGCAACGAAGCTTCGCGCAAATCAAACCAGAAGCACGGATTTACCTATATAGGACAGGATCCATGGACTTGGCCGGACGGGAAAACCGCCGACCTTGTCATGTATGAGAGGAGATTTGAGAGATGAGTGCCAAAAACCCCATTTTAATCGACATTCCCATGCCGATAGAAACACCGCGTTTAATCCTGCGCAATGTCAGGCCGGGCGACGGCAAGGTGATGTTCGAAGCAAAGAAAGAAAGTATGGACGAACTACGGCAGTGGATGCCGTGGGCGAAGGAACCCGGCACCGAGGATGACTCCGAAATCGTTGCGCGTAAGGCCTATGCCGATTTTATCCTGCGCAAGGATATGATGATGCTCGGTTTTGAAAAGGTATCAGGAAAGCTCATCGTTTCAACAGGTCTGCACCGTTTCGACTGGGACCGCCTGCATTTCGAAATCGGTTATTGGGTGCGCACATCTGAAACAGGAAAGGGTTATGCCAGCGAGGCCGCCAACGCCCTCACCCGTTTTGCCTTCAACGCGCTTGCCGCCCGCAAGGTCCTGATCCATCATGCAGGCGGCAATGAGGGTTCCCGCCGCGTCATCGAAAAACTCGGCTTTGAACGCGAAGGCATCTTGCGCGGGGAATCGTTTTTGCCCGACGGTAGCATCGTCGATCATTACCATTATGGCAGGCTCGATATGAAGGGTTTGCCAGAACTGGATGTAAAATGGTAACTAAAGATCCAGTTCCAGCATGACCGGCACATGGTCGGACGGTTTGTCCCAGTCGCGGGCTTCGCGCAAGATGTCGTGCCCGCGCAAACCATCCACCAGAGGCGGCGTCACCCAGATATGGTCGAGCCGGCGGCCGCGGTTCGATTTCTTCCAGTCCTGATTGCGATACGACCACCATGTATAAAGTTTTTCGTCTTCCGGCACGAAATGGCGGATGGCGTCGCGCCAGTCGAGCGATTTCAACATGCCGCCGATCTTCTCCCGTTCGATCGGCGTGTGGGAGACAACGTCTTTCAATTGCTTTGATGACCACACATCATGTTCCAGCGGGGCGATGTTGAAATCGCCGAGCGTGACCAATCTATCGCTTTTCTTATAGGTTTTCTTGAACCAGCCGGACATTTCATCGACGAAGTTCAGTTTGTGTGCAAATTTTTCATTCTCGGCCGCATCCGGAATATCGCCGCCCGCCGGGATATAAAGATTGTGCACTTCGAACCCGTCGAACCTCGCCGCGATGTGTCGGCAATCTTCCTTGCCGCATCGATGATGGATGTCTTTGGCAAGGAAGGGATGTTTGGACAGGATCGCCACGCCGTTATAGGATTTCATGCCGTGGATATGCTGATGCCCATACCCCGCATCGGCAAACGCATCTGCCGGAAAAAATTCATCCGGCGTTTTGGTTTCCTGCAGACAGACGATGTCCGGATTGTAATACCGCATCATCCTGAGGACGGTTTCGGCGCGTAGCCGCACCGAGTTGATATTCCATGTAACGATTTTCATGAAGTGTCCCTTGTCATTCTGAGCGCAGCGAAGAATCCCATAAGATCCTTCGGCTCGCTACGTTCCCTCAGGATGCCATCAAATTTAAAACGGCAGGCCGCCATTGCCGAGCGCGCCGGGCGGCAGGCCGAGATCGGCCATCATTTTCTGCGTTTCTTCGGCCATTTTGGAATCGCCCTTGGCCTTCGCATCGTTCAGCGCGGCCTTGATCAAATCCTCGACCACTTCCTTTTCGGACGCCACAAGAATGGATGGATCGATGGTGATGGACTGGCATTGCCCCTTACAGGTCAGGACAACCTTCACAAGGCCGCCGCCGGAAGCACCTTCCACTGTCATCGCGCCCATCTTGTCCTGCATCGCCGCCATTTTTTCCTGCATGGCTTTGGCCTGGCTCATCATCTTTTGAATATTCATCATTTTACTGCATGTCCTCTTTATTGTGAATCGCCGTCAGTTCGGCATCGGGGAAAATTTCGAGCACTTGCGACACGAGTTTGTCGGCACGCACGGCCGCGAATTTTTCCGCCTTCTTGATTTCAACCTGTTCAACCAGCGTTGGCATACCCGGTTTGTCTGAAACCATCACCATCCAGCGGTTGCCGGTCGCGGCCTTTAAGCCCCGCGTCAGTTCCTGCGCAAGCGCAGGCGAGGCATGCGCAGAAGGGCGGAATTCAAGCCGGCCTTCTTCCAGTTTCACCAGATGGACGTTCAGATAGACTTGTGTGGCAAGTGCCATGTCGATGGGCTTGATCACGGCCATGATATCCTCAAGGCTTGCAATCTCCGTTGGCATCGCGGGCACAGGTTCCTGTATCTGCACAGCAACCGCCGCCGCGCCGCCGCCGGACATAACAGTTTGGTAGGCACCGCCGCCTCCGCCACCCGATGGCGGTGTGGGTACAGAGGTGCCAACGCCCGCGCCCTGCCCGCTTTGGATTTTTTTGATCAGGTCCGCCGGATCGGGAAGTTCCGCCGCGTAAGCGAGGCGTATAACCACCATCTCCGCCGCCTTTTGCGGGACGGGGGCGTAATTGACTTCGTTAAGACCTTTCAAAAGCACCTGCCATGTGCGCCCCAAGGCAGGCATGGAGAGTTTGGAGGCGAGCAGTGCGGCCCGTTCCATTTCTTCACGGCCCATCACTTGCAGCGTATCTTTCATCGACGGCACAGCGCGAAGTTTGGTGAGAAGATGCGCAAGATCCAGCAGATCACCGATAATGACAGACGGGTCTGCGCCCTTGGAATAAAGATTATCCATGAGCGCGAGCGCTTCATCGCATTTGCCTGTTATGGATTTTTCAAGCAGATCGAGCACGAGGCTGCGGTCCGCAAGGCCCAGCATATCCTTCACCGATTGCGCCGTCACATTGCCTTGGGATAGCGCGATCGCCTGATCAAGCATCGACAATCCATCGCGGGCGGAACCATCGGCGGCGCGGGCGATCAAATTCACGGCTTCGTCTTCGACGCTCACGCCTTCTTTTTCGCAGATGGTTTTGTAATAGGCGCCAAGTGTTGTGGCATCGATGCGGCGAAGATCGAACCGTTGACAACGCGAAAGCACCGTCACCGGCACTTTGCGGATTTCGGTCGTTGCGAAAATGAATTTCACATGCGGCGGCGGCTCTTCCAGCGTTTTCAAAAGCGCGTTGAACGCGTTTTTGGACAGCATGTGCACTTCGTCGATGATGTAGATTTTATAACGGGCGGAGGTCGGCGCATAACGAACGCCGTCCAGAATTTCGCGGATATCGTCAACGCCGGTGCGGGACGCCGCGTCCATTTCCATCACATCGGGGTGACGATCTTCGGCAATCGCCTTACAGATATCGCAATCATCCGTGTTGCCGGTCGTCGGGCCAGCTTTACCGTCCGGCCCGGTATAGTTCAGCGCCTTCGCGATAATACGCGCCGTTGTCGTTTTGCCCACGCCGCGAATACCGGTCAGCATGAAGGCATGGGCGATACGGCCCGATTCAATGGCATTTTTCAGGGTGCGGACCAGCGCATCCTGCCCCACCAGATCATCGAAATTTTTCGGGCGGTATTTCCGCGCCAGAACGCGGTATTCTTTTTGAGTATCGGACATATCTCTTATCTAGGGCGATTCAGGCCCCCGCGCAAGCAAAGCAGGCCTTTGGATCATGAATAGCGGGGATAAGGGGAAAGGTTAACAAGGTCAGGTGGAAAGCCGGACGCGACCCGGAGCAAATTCGTTACGGCTGCTGCCTCTCGGCCCTGACCGGATTGGCGAAGCTACCGCCCACGCCGACTTTCCGTGGATTGATATAGAGAAAGACCGCATCAAAGTCCAGCGTTTCGGCTATCCTATGAATAGACCCCGCTCATCAATGCGGGCATAATCCTTGTATTCCGGCTGTGGCGGCTGTCTTACCAATAGCTCCCTTGCAAAATAATCGGGGATATAAGGCCCCTCGCCGATTAATTTCTGGTGGTCGGGTTTAACAATCATGACAGTGGCCTTTTGGCCATCGATGACACGCTCTTCCAGACGCACGCTTGGAACCTTGGGCGGGGTTTCAGCGGCTGTCGCGCGCGCCGCCGAATTTAACGCCACCATGCCCGAAATGGCCGAAAACGGCACAAAACCGTTGGGCGGCACGCTCGCACCCGCAAAACCGTCAAGCAATGCGTCTTTCAGTTTGGCAAATGTGCCCAGAAAATCCATTTTCCCCTCGCTTCAGCCTTTTTCAAGAAATTATGACAATATAGACAGGCCCTTTTCCATTCTGCAACCGTTTTTTTCGCGCGGGAAGGGATTTCAGTCATATATGAACGATTTAATGTGCTGCGGCGCGTTAAGAACCCAAGATCGCCGCACAACGCCCCTCTTGCAAAAGAAGGGCAAATTCCGTATCAAAAACCACACGCCGCAGTAGCTCAGGGGTAGAGCAACGCATTCGTAATGCGTGGGTCGGAGGTTCAATTCCTCTCTGCGGCACCATTTTCAAAATTAATATTTTTTCAATTAACTCAATGACTTAACGGAAAAATTGAAACCCTTCTCCAGCCAAGCCATAGAGAATGAGAAAGATTGCTAATGGGCAAGACAAGATTATAAATTCTTGAAAGATTTTATATGTCTTATGCCATGTTTGTTTTGTATCAGATTGGTTTTAATGCTGAAAAACCGAAAGCGATCGAGAATTCTTTGCTGGAGAGACGGAGAGTTTTGAAAGAATATTGATTCTTACAACGATCGCCGCGTTCTAGGTTAAGCACTCATACTCTGGATTGTCTTAAGGGCAGGCGACGCCGTTAACCGTAAGGGTCGAATTTGTAACGCCGACCATTAAACCACCCAATTGACACGGTGTAGCAGTGCCCGTTGTTGTTACGTTGCCCGACAGAGAGTCAAACGTGCCGATCCCGTCGATATTCACGCCAGTGGTCGCCGCATCTATTGTTATGTTATCGAGCGTCAGATTGCTTGTAGTGAATCCATGTATTGAAACACCCTCTGTTGCCGTTGTGATAGATGTATCCGAGATACTGACATCATTTGCATCATCTAAGAATATTCCGTAGACGCTCTGTGTAATTTGTACGCCATTGACCTGGGTGCGATCCCCATTGCTTGTGATGTGTAGACCAAACGTGTCTGTATCGTCGATATTGATGCCGCTGATTTTGTTGTCCGTATTGTTGATGTAAATTCCTTTGCCAGCGTTTTGCATATCGAAATCCTGAAGGCTGTTGTTGCCGCCGGTATTGAATATGTTCTCGATGATAGCCCCGCCGCGGTCAACAGTGGCGCGGGTCCCGGGCATTGTCACCGTAGCTGTTTTACCGCTCTGAGTCCCGGTCGCTGTAAATGTCGTGCCGCCGCCAACAACAGTCTGGTTTGCAGTCAGGTTGATGGCGTTGTCGGCATTCAGCGTGCCACTCGAACCATCCAGGACCACCAGCATTCCGGCACCCGGAAGATCGGCGTCGACATCGTCGGCGGCGTCGAGCACGGTATAGCTTGTCACTGTCTGCCCCGTCGCCGTGGTTACTTGCGCTGTTTCTGTCGTAGTGGTTGACGGGCCGCCGTTGCCGGACGCCGCGACGATGTCAACATCGCGGTTAATGCGCGCCGTCATGCGCCGGTCGAGCGCGGAAAGTTCGGAGGGTTTTTTCGCGTCGTTGTAATTAAGCGGAATGCGGATGCGCGCCAAGGCCCAGCTTTGCCCGCCGCGCACATCGTCGGTCTGCGTTTCAAAACCCACCGTGAATTTCGACCCTTCGCCCAGATAGGGGACATCATTATAGCTTAACTCCAGCCGCCCGCGCGGACCTGTAACATCGTCGTATCCGTCTGCGGAAAAATGAAACCCGCCGCCATAGGCCCAGAATTCCCAGTTTTGAGGCAGGTCGAACTTATAGCCGATTTCTGCATCGAATCCGGGCAGGGCGCGCTCAACCACGCCGCCACCCGTTGTGGTGACAAGCTGGAAGGTTCCCCCAGTGGCAAGTCCTGCTGTTGAGGTGCCTGTCGCCGGAATTACGGTTTTCTCATCGCTTTCAGGAATATAACCGTTGATCCGCGCTTCAATATTTTCTGAAAGCGCTTCGATCCCTATTGTTGCCTGATCAAAAATATTGTTGTTTTCCGTGCGGCGGCGATCATAAAAAGTATAGCCCCCGACAATCCATTGCCGGTTGATCTGATGGCGCAGTCCGAGGCCGAAATTACCTTCGCTAGAATCCTGATCGTCGAACCGTCCCCGCACATCGCCAAAGATCAGCGTATTGTTATTCTGCCATGCGGGCAGGAACACGCCGATTTCACCAAGGCTGCGCTCGGTGCCCCACTTGCCTTCGGCTTCAACATGGCCTTGCCATTTATTTTGGTCATCCTGCGCCATGGCGGCAGGGCAAAGACAGAGTAAGACAGCAATGCAAGGCAAAGTAGGTGCGTGAGAAAATATATATTTTTTCATAATTTATCTCTTAAAATAAAGTCCAGATAAGCCATGATGATGTAAGATGACTAAAACACAAGGCGATTGTAGAATATCTAGGATGTCTTTTGAGTATAAAATATTGTCGCCTAAAGCATGATTTTGTCCCTTAAAATCCTCTGAAACCCCCAGTTTGCTGAAGAAAATTTGCGGTCAAGGTTCGCACGCGGCACCATTTCCGCCCCGGTTTTCCCGGGAAAACGCCCTCTGCCATACCCCAAACCATTTTTTTACCAGGCCCTTTGGTCGTAAGGGATTTTTTAACCTTTCCAGTCATACTAAGGCATGAGAAAATATAGAGCACATACCATCTTTTATCGGCCAGCACACTCCACAGGCTCGAAAATATTATGTATAAACACGGAATAGGGAAAAAACGGGGGCCGGCGCGCCTTCGTAAAGCGATTACGTACGGGACCCTGATGATCGGGGTCTCTGCCGTACCCTATTCGCATGCCCATGCTCTCGACGATTCCGCACTGCCATCCGGCGGGCAGGTTACCAACGGTTCTGCCAGTTTCGATTATTCGGCGCCCAATGAATTGCACATCAACCAGTCGAGCGACCGCGTTACCATCAACTGGAACAGTTTCAATATCGGCAAAAACGCTCTGACGCAATTCCATCAGTCCGGTGCGAACGCGATTGCGGTCAACAAGGTCACTGGAAGTTTTGAGCCCACACAAATCCTCGGCACACTCAAAGCCAACGGGCAGATTGTCATCCTCGACCAAAACGGGGTCATCTTTGGCGACGGCAGCCGCGTCGATGTCGGCGGGATTATTGCAAGCACGGGCACCATCGACGACACAGCCTTTATGACAGGCGCGGGTGTTCTGGAGATCACGGACATCAATAACGGTGGAACGATTGTCAATGACGGGCATATAACGGTGGCAGAGGCAGGGCTTGCCGCCTTCGTCGCGCCAAGCGTTATCAACAACGGGGTGATCGAAGCCAAACTCGGCACAATTACATTGGCATCGGGCACGGCGGCAACGATCGATCTTTACGGCGACGGGCTTGTCGAAGTGGCGGCGAACGCGCCCCTTCAAGAAGCCCTGATCGACAATACCGGATCGATGATTGCGGAAGGCGGGACAGTGAAAATGACCGCCGCCGCCGCGCAGGGCGTTGTCAACAATGTGATCAATACATCCGGTATCATCAACGTCGCATCGGCGACGCAAAAAGGCGGGAAGATCATTCTGGAAGGCCCGTCAATCGAAGTGTCCGGCACGCTGGATGCCTCGGGCGACACCGGCGGCGGGACCATCCATGTCGGCGGCGGCTGGCAAGGAAAAGACGAGAGCGTAAACAACGCCAAAAATGTAACGGTGACATCATCCGCGGCATTGAAAGCCAACACCACAGGCGATCACGGCGATGGCGGTGAAGTCGTCCTCTGGGCCGATGGGAACACGCAATTCGACGGCACGATCGAAGCCAAAGGCGGAGCGCTCAGCGGCGACGGCGGCAAGGTCGAAACATCGGGTAAAATCAACCTCGGCGTCACCGGTTCGGTCAACGCCACAGCCAACAACGACACAGGCAAGGCCGGTGAATGGCTCCTCGACCCGCAGAACGTCCGCATCACGAATTCCGGCAACAGCATCCCGGGCGGCGGCGGCATAGTTGACCCGACGGGTACGGCCAACCCCTACCTCATACTCGCCAGTTCTATTTCAGCGGCCCTTTCCGCCGGGAACAACGTCACCATCACAACGGTGAATGCCGGTCAGGCGCAAACAGGCCACATTGAACTCAACAATGCCACGATCCTGAAATCCGGCGGCGGCGATGCCACCCTCACCCTCAAAGCGGATGGCGCGATTACGACGGCCGGAACGAATTCGATCACCAGTAACACCGGAAAACTCAATACCATTTTCTGGGCCGATGCGGACAATACGGGTGATTCTTCAGATCGCCTCGCCGTCCAGATTTATAATACGACCCTGAACACGAATGGCGGGGATCTTCATATCGGCGGCGGCCTGGATGACGGATCGGCCATACTAGATGCATTCGGTGATGTTCTCTATCAAGGCATTGCGGCAGACGGCCGTCCCGACGGATTCGCGATCGCGGCAGCGGCGGCACCGGGCAATGGTAGCCCCGGCGTTAATATTCAATCGAGCACAATCGATACAGGATCCGGCAAGATAAACATCTTCGGCCGAAGCGGCACGACAGACCAATGGTCTTACGGGGTCCGTTTGTTTGGATCATCCATTTCGAGTGATGGCAATATTGTTATCGGAGGAGAAGGCGGTGCCGCGGGCGCGTGGTCGAGCACGGGTATACAAATCGAAAGCTCTTCCTCCATCACAGCCAGAAACAACGGCACAGTAACACTCAGCGGGAAAGGTCTTTCCTCAACGAACAACAATGCCAACGGAATAGCCATCGGCACCGGGAACAATGTTTCCGCCCATAATGGCGCCCTTACTCTTATAGGTAAATCCGGCACCAGCGCGGCCGGAACACGGTCGGGTATCGCCGCATGGGGCGGGGGTATCTTATCCGATGGAAGTGCACTCATAACAATCAAAGGCGAAGGCGGCGGAGCCCATCCCGATATCGTTATCACCAATACGGTCGGGGGAGCCAGTGCAACAGGCGATCAGGTCTATATCGCCAACAGCGTCAATTTTGACACGGCTTCCGTGTTGCGTACCACGGGCAAGATAACGATCAAACCGCGCACGGCCTCTCAAAACATCAATGTCGGGCTCACGGGAACGGGATTGAACCTTACCGATGCCTATCTTTCCCGCATCACTGCCGGTACACTTGTCATCGGCGACTCCGCCCTCGGCACTGGCGACATCATCGTCGACAGCTGGGATCTCAGCGGAAAATCGTACAACGTCGAACTCTACGGCAACGATATAACTTTCAACGACACAGATGCGACGGCGGGTGTCGATTACGCCGTTCGCCTTGGCACCGGAAACTTCATGGCGCATGCCAAGGACAATGACGGCGGTGCGGACCCGGCAGATATCATCATTAATGCCGCAATCCAGAAACAGGTGGCGGGCACTTCCCTGCTCGACCTCCGTGCGGATTCCCATATCTACCTCCTGAGCTCCAATATCACGGCGACGACAGGGTCACTCAACACCCTGTTCAATTCCGATCGCGACGCGGATTCAGAAGGCGGGATTATCGTTAGCTCCTCTGCCATTACCACCAATGGCGGCTATCTGGTCATGGGTGGCGGTTCGGGCACCGTTGGCGGCGTCGATGGGATTCTCGGTAATGGTGACGGGACCGGGGCCGACGATGTCGCCGCCATACGCACCAATACGACCGGCCACGGCATTCATCTTACCAGCAGCACGATCAGTACCGGGGCAGGCGATATTTTCCTGACAGGCGCAGGCGGGACAGCAGGCGGCGGTAGCTACGGTATTTACCAGACAAGCGGATCCCCCAGCATTACCACGACGTCGGGGAATATCACCTTGAAAGGCAGCGCGCGTCATGCAAGCAACTCCCACGCCATCAATTTAACAGGATCCATTCAATCCGGCAGCGGAGATATAACGCTCAGCGGTACCGGGTCACCCGGTATGGGCATTGTACTGTGGAACAATATTGATATTGCCACACAACAGGGCGATCTAACCCTCACCGGTACCGGCAGCAGTGCCGATATTTACATCAACAATACCGGCACGGCCATGAAGCTGGGTAGCGCGACATCGACAGGGGACATTACCCTCAAGATGAACGATTATTACTTCGGTGCCGCGGCCCATACGATTACGACACAAGGCAGGGTTATCCTTATGCCTTATACCTCGTCCGCATCCATCGGCGTTTCGGGCGGTAGCGGGACACTGGGTCTTCTGGACAATATATTATCTACAATCACAGCCGCGACAATGGTGATTGGCGATTCCGTTAACGGCACTGGTGACATCACCGTCGATAGCTGGGACCTATCCGGCAAAACGCACAATGTTCAGGTCCACGGGAAAGACATCACACTGGCGGGCATCACCATGGGTTCCGGCGATGTTACGCTGTACTCCAAAGGCACCAACGGCATCACGGTGAGCGCGGACAGCCTGTCCAATGCGTCCGGTGACCTGACGCTTCTGGCCACGGGCCCTGTGCGCATCAACCAGCGTCTGGAGAACGCAGGCACGGGCCATATCAACCTCTTCGCCGGATGGGATGGTTCCAGCGGTATCACAACGCCCGCCCTCTTCGATCTTGACGATATCGATTTCGGCGGCATCATCCGCAATGTCACGATCGGCGCGAACGGGACGATCCATTCCGCCGGCACGAACACCGCTGTTCTCATCGCCTCAACCGGCAACTTGCTGAACAATGCCACCGCGGGGGCAAACGCCATTCAAACATCCGCCGGACGTTACCTGATCTACGGTGACCATCCGGACGACACGACAAAAGGCGGACTGACCGCGAAAAACCTTTACAACAGAACCTATGTCGATGATCTGCCGTCTACTATCACGGGCGGTAGCCGCTTTATCTTCGCGCATCAACCGACGATCACCCTCGCGGCCAACAATATCACGACGACAGACCCGTCCACGGCCGTCTATAGTTTCGGCGCATCGTCCGGTCTGCGCAGTGATGATCTGCTGGCCGATGCCATTACAGGGACGCCCACATACAGCCTTGGCGCATTAAGCGGCAACACGCGGCCAATCGTCATGGGGCTGGGCACACTGGCGAGCCCGATGGGATACGCCATCACACTGGCAAACGGCGCGATGACGATTTCCAGCTTGCAGCCCACAACGACAACGCCGACCACCGTAAGCCAGACATCGGTTATCAACCACACGACAAACCTGAACAAGGTTTCGCTCCCGCACACGGTGCGCTCACAGCCCTCGAGCACGGACCCTCTGGTCACCACGAATACAGGCGAAGTGCCCTCTATCAGCACAGAGCCGCTTATCAATATGGGGGACACGGGGAACAATGCGCAGGATGATGAAGGCCGGAATGTAACAAAGAGTGAACCGGCCGCGGCTGGCACCGAGGATTCTCAAGAGGGTACCCCTTCCTGCCTGGCATCCAGCGGCGTTTCCGGCGGCTGTATCGTACAATAAACAAAAATATGCCCGCTTGTCCCGCAGGCCCCCTATGCAAGGCAAATTCCCCCTGCCGCTGCAACCCCTTTGCTGATACAATCCCCCTATGAGAGATCGTCTTATCTATCAGCACAACGAACGTCACTATGTCAGCCGTACCGGGTGGCTCCGCGCCGCTGTGCTCGGTGCGAATGACGGCATTATTTCCGTTTCCAGCCTGGTCGTCGGCATTGCTTCGGCCAACGCACCGCAAAGCGATGTTATGCTGGCCGGAATCGCAGGCCTCGTCGCGGGCGCCATGTCGATGGCCGCCGGCGAATATGTATCGGTTAGTTCACAATCGGATCTGGAACAAGCCGACATCACGCGCGAGCGAAAGGAATTGATTGAAACATCGGAAGCCGAGTTGCAGGAGCTGACCGATATCTACATTGACCGCGGGGTAGAACCTTCCCTTGCTCGGCAGGTGTCAAAACAGATGACGGACCATGACGCTCTGGCCACGCATGCGCGCGAAGAACTGGGGATTTCCGATTTAACCGCCGCAAAACCCATACAGGCCGCTATCTCGTCCGCTGCCGCCTTTTCACTGGGTGCCGCGCTTCCCCTGATATCGGTTATCCTCATTCCTCCCGCACACTTTGTGGTCATCTCTTCCATCTTGTGTATTATATTGCTCGGACTTCTCGGCGCCCTCGCCGCCAGAACGGGTGGGGCACCGGCATTGAAGCCGGCCTTGCGTGTGATGATATGGGGCGCAGGCGCGATGGGACTTACCGCCCTGATAGGCAGTCTTGTAGGCACGGCGACATTCTAGAAACTGCGTTTTCCCGGAAGGTATCAATAATGCGGCGGTTTGTCGCGCAGGGCCTGTTCGGCAACGCTCAGCGTTTTTCCGTCCTCGCCACTACCGCCTTGTTCCATGTCATCCACACGCGACAAAAGCCGTTCCAGATATTTACGCAAGGCCTCGATTTCGCGGCGCTGTAGCTCCAGCGCCTCCTCCAGATCGGCAATCTGGTGGTCCTGATGCATCAGGGCGGTTTCAATTTTGATCAAACGGTTTTCATCCATGCCCTATCCCTACCCCAAACACCGCAAAGATGCCATAAAAATGGGCGATTGACCGTTTTCAGTCATCCTGTTTCGTGCCAGAATATGACCGGACACTTTATGTATAGGACCTATCCATGCGGCTTCGCGACAACATTTCCCTCGAAACAATCAATAAGGTCAGCCTGTTCCGCATTTTCGCCCTGACCGCCGCCATCGTCGCCGTTGCGGCCGGATGCCTGATCATCCTGGCACCGTTCATGCCGGCTATTTTGCTTGGTGTCATCTTCACGCTGGCCACATGGCCGGCCTTCTCATGGCTGGAAAAAAAGCTGAACCACCGTACAACATTGGCCGCCACGCTGATGACCCTACTGCTCGCCGTCGGGTTCCTTGTCCCGCTCCTTGTGATCGCCAACAGCCTGACCGGCAACTTCACGAAATTATGGGCGGCGCTCGTCACGAGCATCGAGACCAGCGACGGACACCCGCCGGGATGGGTTGCCGAACTGCCGTTCATATCCGATTACGCCCTGTCCTTCTGGGAGAAATACCTCTCAGACATGCAAACGCTTTCGGCGTCCTTGAAAGAAAACGCGCGGGAAATATCGGACAGACTTCTGATCGCGGGCGGCATTATCGGACGCGGCGTTATTGACCTTTCGCTCGGCGTTTTCATCGCCTTCTTCCTGTTCCGCCACGGCGTGCAAACAGCAGAAAGGCTCAGCGCCCTCATTGACAAATTTATCGGGCAATTCGGTCAACATCTTCTCGAAGTCTCCAAAAAGACCATGATCGGCGTTCTCTATGGCATTCTCGGCACGGCCGTCGTGCAGGCCGTGCTTGCCACCATCGGCTTTACCTTCGCCGGAATCCCCGGTGCGGCGCTTTTGGGTCTTCTCACCTTCTTCTTCTCCTTTGTGCCGTTCGGGCCGCCCCTGATCTGGGTGCCTGCCGCCATGTGGCTGTTTTCGGAATCGCAGATCGGCATGGGTATTTTCATGGCGCTGTGGGGATTGCTGGTCATCAGCATGACCGACAACATCATTCGCCCCTATTTCATTTCCATCGGCAGCAATCTGCCGCTCCTTCTCGTTTTGCTCGGGGTTTTCGGTGGAATTCTCGCCTTCGGCTTTATCGGCCTGTTCATTGGCCCGACCCTGCTCGCCATCGCCTATACCGTCATTATCGCCTGGAGCAACAAACAGGCCGTAGAGGCAGGCATTCATGACGACACCCATGATGTTTAGGGATAAATGGCCGCAGATTCCGGTTGAACGGGACGCCCGCGCGCAGTAAGTCATGGGCATGGATGGCAACCCTCAAAACGCACAAAAACAAGGGCTCTGGACATGGCTTCGCGCCCTGTCCAGCCCGTCGGTCGTTTTCTATATCCTCCCATGGCTGATGATCCTTCTGACAGCCGGCACCATTGCACAAAAGGAACTCGGCCTTTACAGGGCGCAGGAAATGTTCTTTTCCTCGTGGATTGTATGGGCGGGCCCCATTCCGTTGCCCGGTGCCTATATCACCATCGGCGCGCTCACATTCTGCCTTGCCATCAAATTCATAGTCTTTAGCCCGTGGCGGACCGATCGCGCAGGCACCATCCTGACCCATCTTGGCATCCTTATCCTGTTGATCGGAGGAATTATTACCGCGTTCACGCAGGAAGAGGGTTTTATTTCGTTCGGGGAAGGACAAAGCGCCGCAACGGTTGCCGACTATCATGAGCGCGTGCTGGCACTGCAAAAGGATGGCGAGGATTACGCCGCAATAGAATTTGAATCCATCAAACCAGATGAGCGCGTGTTCGCCGTGGATTTACCATTTGCCGTGACCGTTGTTTCGACATGCGATAATTGCCGCCCGGTGCCTGCACAGGAAAAAGACACCCGCCGCGGCCTTGCCGAGGCGATTCTACTGACCCCCGCACCATCGGAAAAAGAGAACGAGGCCAATTTATCCGGTATTACATTCCAGCTCACCGGCCTGCCGGACGGACAGGACGGCATTTATGTCGCGATGGAAGACATTCCCCACAAGCCAAGCGTATCGATGCATGGAAGCGAATTCAGCCTTATGGTCAGGCGTGCCGAACGCGTATTGCCCTTTTCCATCGAACTGGTCGATTTCAGACGAGACCTGCACCCCGGCACCGACATGGCGCGGGAATTTTCATCGGACATTATTGTCCATGACGGGGATGTGTCCTGGCCCGCCACCATCCGCATGAACGAGCCCTTGCGATACAAAGGCTACACCTTCTATCAATCATCCTTTGCCATGCGGCCGGATGGGGAATATTCCGTGCTTAGCGCTGTGCGCAATCAGGGCCGCATCTTTCCGTATCTGGCCAGTGCCGTCATTTTCGCAGGGTTTTTGGTGCATGTGATTATACGCCTTCGCAGAAAGACCGCCGCATGATCACCCGTATCCTTTTACTCTTGATCTTCCTGTTAACGCCCTGGCAGGCGAAGGCCGCAGACAAGATGGACATCGATGCATTCGCACATCTGCCCGTTCAGCACGAAGGCCGCATCAAACCACTCGACACTCTGGCGCGCGCATTCCTCACATCCCTTTCGGGACGCAATTCAATCGGCGGACAAAACGCAGATGAATGGTTTGCGCAGATTCTCTTCGATCCGGCAGGGGCCATCAACAAACCGGTCTTTCGCATCCTTGCCCCGCGCGCGATAGGCCTGCATGAAAAAGATGGTAAATATTACAGCTATGCCGAGATTTTCGAATTTCTGGCCGGCAAGCGTGAAACAATAGAAAAACTCGCCGCCATGCCACCGCAGGATTGGAGCGATGATCAAAAGCAACTGATGATGCTTTCGGAACAATCCATCCTCTATACGCAGTTCCTGCGTAGCATGACCTATATCCTGCCGCTGGAAATAGACGTTCCGTCATCGCTCGCCAAGGCATGGAATCTGGCCGATAATAAACCTTATACCCTTCGGGATATTTCGCCGTTCGAAGAAAAATTGAAGAAAAAAACTGCGCAAATCGTCCGGCGCAAAGGCACCAATCCTGAAAGATACAATGACGCGGAAAGGGAAATCGCCGCCTTTGCCTTTTTCTTTGACACCATCAAAACCAACGGCAGCAATAATTTCGCCTTGCGCGTGGTGCCGCCTGATAGCGGCGAAGAATGGGCATCGCCATGGGTGGCTTTGCAGACATCAGGCCCAGCGAAGACCCAGGAATTTATCGCCGATTGGTCGGCGCTCGCAGCCGCATACAAGGAAGGCAACGCCGCCGTTTTCAACGAAACGATAGACCGGTTGGCACAGGCCTATGCGCCCTATACCTCCCCTGCCAGAACAAATCTGGAAGCCTTTTATAACGGCGCACATCCGGTCGGGGTTTCCATGACAGGCTATCTGCTCGCCTTTCTTGCCTTTGCTGGTTTTGCGCTTTCGGGGAAAGCCTCGCTGCGCCTGACGGCCCTTGGTCTTTTGTCCTTCTCTGCCCTTCTTCATGTTGCCGCGATTGCCGCGCGGGTCTATATCCTCTCCCGCCCGCCGGTAGGAACACTTTATGAATCCATCCTCTTTGTTGCCGCCATTGTGGTGATCGGCGCGCTTATAATCGAATACAAACGAAGGGACGGCCATGGCATTCTGGCCGGATCGCTTTGCGGGGCCTTCCTCTTGTTCATATCCGAGGCCTTCGCGGGTGAAGACACGATGCATATGCTAATCGCCGTGCTCAACACCAACTTCTGGCTGGCGACCCATGTGCTTTGCATCACGATCGGATACGGGATTTGCCTGATGACCTCTGCGCTCGCCCACATCCATATGGCAAAAGGGGCGGTGACATCACAAAAAACCAATCTGATGACCGCGATCAAAACAACCGGGTTGATGGCGCTTTTGTTCACCGCCGTCGGCACGATCCTTGGCGGCATCTGGGCGGACCAGTCATGGGGGCGCTTCTGGGGATGGGACCCGAAAGAAAACGGGGCGCTGCTCATCGTCCTCTGGCTGGCATGGGCCTATCACGGCCATCTCTCGGGACATCTAAAAGGAACGGCCTTCACGGCCGTAATGGCCGCACTGTCGGTCATTGTGGCTCTTGCATGGTTCGGGGTTAATTTGTTGAATGTCGGGCTTCATTCCTATGGATTTATCACCGGCGTCGCCGCGGCCCTCTTCGCCTTCTGCGCCATTGAATTCATCGCCATAGGCTATCTGTGGTGGCGTATTGAAAAAAGGGCGCAGGCATGAAAAAGAATTTTTTGATCCTCGCCGCCCTGATGACGGCCACGGCCATCTATACAGTCGTTGAAACCCGTTATGCCTCACCGGAAAAGCAAACGCACGAATCCGCAGGGGCCGCCGTTATCGGCAAGGCAACAGCTTTCACCTATAAGGATATAACCGGCAAGCTCAGGACTTCAGACGAATTTCAAGGGAAACCGATCGTCCTGAATTTCTGGGCATCCTGGTGCGCGCCTTGTATTATTGAGTTTCCACAGATGGTCAAACTGGCCGCCGCCGAGGCGGACACAATCTTCCTGTTTCTGTCCTGGGATGAAAAGGGCGATGACGCCAAACGATTTTTACAAAAGTATGGGAAAAATCTCCCGGACAATGTTGTCATCGGATTCGATAACGACCGGAGTATTGGTGCAGATTATGGCACGCGGCAAATTCCCGAAACTTATTTGGTCGATGCAATGGGCCAGATACGCGGCAAAGTGATCGGTGCGGATGTCGATTGGACAGGACCTGTGATACGCAGGAAAGTATCTCTCCTCAACCAGCCTTGATTTATTTGACCGCGAGGCGCTCCGGCCGTTGCTCCGGGATGACTTCCACACTGCATGTCTGGCCGTTCGCCTGCAACACTTTACATTTGTTATAAGCATCGCTCATATCGTCGCTGAGCGCCAGAACGCGCAGGACATAGTTATTGCTCTTCTGGTCGGGAAGGCTTTCAGAAGGCATTTCCAGAAGTTCCATATCCTTCAACTCGCGCTTAAAGATGCTGCGGATCTTAAACCAGGCAAGGCCGAGCGTCAGTTGCGATTTGTAACTGCCGAGATTGAGGAACAGACTGCGGCCATGCAGGGTCGATGGATCGATCTTCAGGTCTTCCGCGTTCGCGTAGAAATTCACGGCCACATCAGGCCCGCTGTCACGCAGATAAACGTTGTTGCCGTAGATGGTTGATCCGTTTGTCTTGATCAGAATCGGCTGTGGTTTCGGACGGGCATAATTACCATCGAAAGATTTGTTGTCGACGACAAGGTAATAACGCCCCGGCGGCACTTTATCAAGAAGATAGAACCCGTCGGATTCCGAGAATGTGGATTTTACCTTACGGCCACTAAGGTCATAGAGAGAGAGACTTATGCCCCGCATAGATACATTTTCTCCGGCGGAATTTACTAAATAAACTCCCCCGTCGATTTCACCCCCCATGTGTACGGGAAATTCTATAGCCGTAATGTGCCCTTCTCTTGGAATGATAGAAAACCCCTGATAAGTAGAAACCCAAAAGGGATCGGGGAGAGAGTCCTGCTGAACAAATATATCCGTTGGCTTCATACTGACAAGGCGCGTAAAGAAAGCATATCCTTTTTCATCCGTTGTACTGCGCCCGCCATTTTGCGGCGCCT
Organism: uncultured Alphaproteobacteria bacterium; assembly: GCA_946481075.1. Next base: position 109,232 of record CAMLMC010000002.1, on the reverse strand, counting down.
CTAAAATAGCGCCCTCTATAGGCTCATCGTCTCCATTGAATATATTATCGCCATTCTTATCAAGGAATACAAATGCACTGACACCCCCTGATGAGGTAATATTGGTGTCGAATGAACGAATATCCTTGCTCAAAGGATCACGTGCTATACCAAATCGTGTGTTAAGCATAGCCACTAGTTCCTTGTTGGTATCATAACTAACCGATGGCGATATGTTTGCAAATCCTGCTTGCCAATCGAGCTGTAGTGTTCCTTCTGTCAATTTCGGATTTGGTTCATGAAGTACATTCAAATTAAAATCTAGATCCTCTGTTAAAGGGCGCCGATAATCAAGCGTTACGTTCTGAAGTCCGCTATCAGGTTTAATCTTATAGTTTGAAATCATTCTTAGGCGGTTTTTTCCTAAAGACCCTGTCAGGGTGGTGACGCTATTGAGATCGTCTTCTCTTTCACCAGTTGTCGTAGCAAATTCGAACTGCTGGTTTAAGTTCAGTCTTCTGAAAACATTCGCACTTAAAGTCGTATTATAATTTTGCCGCAGATCGCCATCCGCCTCGACGGCATGCGCCATACCCAAACCATAACGGGGCCTCATACCCCAGTCGAAACCCAGAGGACCATTGAGGTTTAACCTATTAGAAAAAACATCGTTTCTAGTTACGCTATTAGAAACCAAACCAAATTTGTCAGTTGCAATTTTGGTTTCATTGCGAATTTTATGCGCCCCCAGATCCCTTCTAGCCACCAGCTGGGCGGCCAACTCTCCATCCTGATCTACGGCGGTATCAAGATTTAACAATGTTCCCGCCACGCTTGTTGAGAGTCCGGCATGTCCAACAAAATGCTGATTGCCTTCTTCCTGACTGGTTTCAAAACCTGTTGAAATAGCGCTACTCTTACCTACAGGCAATTCGTAGACAGCCGTTAACGCAGCTGCGCCCCTATCTTCATTGTCTTTGTCCTTATATTTATCGATCTGGTATGTCTGGGTATCTTGGGCGAGAACTGCAATATCATAGGCGCTACCATCCGTTGACAGTCTCTTGTTATCGACCGGTATGGCAATTTCCTCCTCCCGAATTTCACCTTGTGGACCATACAAAATGACCCGGAAATTGTTCTCATTGCTAAAGAGATCAACATCTTCAAACAGATAAACTCCATCATCACTAACCGTCTGAATGGAAACAAGCTGTTCATTTCGGTATAATTCAACATCCCACCCAGGAAAAGTCGTTCCTCGAATTTCTGTGGAAGGACGTAATGTGTTTCTTAAGGGATGCGCATTCGTAATCCGCGCTCCTAAACCGGCTTGGGTCCTTGTACGCAGGGGGATTACGGGCATGTTTACGTCCCCAAGTTCATAGCGACGCGCCTCTAATGGACCAAGGAGTTCAGGTTCAAGCGACTGTTGTATATATGTCGCCCGTACATTTGTTAACCTGTCCTCATGATTAAGGCTCGATTGCGTAGTTAGTGTGCCGCCAGCAATATCGCCAGATGTTCTAATGAAGGCAGAGCCCTCAAAACCTTCGCGCCGCGTAACTAATTGATCACCAGGTTTTGTATAAGACATTTGCGTAGAGACATCGACCAGAGGATAATCTTTGGAAGCGTTTTCATCTACTAACGCAGGCTGAACAGGTGGGCCAATATCCAGACGATTAGGATTCAAACCTCGACGCGCTAGCCGCTCCTCCACTGGTAATGGTGTAGAAGACTCCAAGGCTATGTCCAAAGAAGAAATGCGCGGCTTTAAGCTTATACCAAACCATTTACCCAGCTCATCCGTTGATAAGAAGATGTCATTATCCTCTACCAGAATATTTTGTGGCAACGTGTATTGTCCCGTATCCGATGAAGCCCGCCGAGCGGGAATATCAAGACTGAATTTTTTGTCTTCACGAATATACCAACCGTTTGCCTTACCTGTCTGTGCGTTAAACTCGATGGGGAATTCCAGGGCAAGGATTAACTCACGCAATGATATTAGCAATTCGCCATTGTGTATGCGCGCGAGCACAGTTGTATCTAAGACAATGTTATTCTTCAGCCTAATGCTAAACAACAAGTCCTCCCCCTCTTCAAACCCTGCGATTTGGGCTGCATTAGGATCCTTTTTATAAAGATAGGCTTTATCGGCTTCTTCAAATTTTTTGGCGATGCTCTCAATTAGTTTTTTCGCAAGCAAGGCGTTTGTGCCCGTGGGAATTTCAGCCCGGGCATATGTTGGCTCCAAAATCACCGCCAATAGAATTATGAAAACTAGATAAATTTTGCTCATTAAGATCCGGTAGAACCCCTTTACCCGAATCATCAAAGCAAGCCTCGTGCCAAACCCGACAAAGACATTTCAAATAAGATAAAAATTTTCGAATTATGCCAATTAACACAATTATATAGACGTTTTAAAGGGTTATCTGGTTAATTTTTGGTATTAAAATCGACTTTAACCATGAATTAACGTTTTTAGTGTGATATAGATAATGTGTCAGATGACTACTTTGACCATGCCACAAGCAGGATGCATTGCCCGGTATGGCCGAAATATCGACACATGTAATGTCGTCGAACCCTAGGAAACTTATTAAGGAGAAACTTATGCAGTTCAAATCACTAAAAGGCCTTATGCTGGCCGCTTCCGCTATCGCGGGCCTCACCTCTGTAGCCACGAATTCACAAGCAGCCGATAACGCCACTATGAACACGGTGATTGAAGCGGTTCCGGCGCTCAACGTTGTCAAAACAAGCAACCTTGATTTTGGCCGTTGGTTGTTATCGCATGATACAAACGATATCGTTCTGGTGATGGATACGACAGGTAACGTCACCCCATCCACAACCGCCCCCTCGACAGTGCTTGAACTGGATACGAACGCAAGCGCCGCGGGACGTATCGATGTCAACCTGCCGGCTGGGCTAAACAACTACTTACTTGATATGACGGTAAGCACTATTACTGACTTTGCTGACGCTGCATATACATTGTCAGCGATTACATATGGCACAGCCACTGAGGGCGCGAACCAAGCTGTCACAGCAGATGGTTTGGCTGTTCACCCTGTTACAGTTGTGACGGGCGGCATTCCAGAAGTTGTGACATTTGGTGCAACTATCACTGTCAGCGCAACGCCGACACCTGGCATTGATTCAGACGGATCGTTTACAGTCACATTCGCTTACTAATTATAATCCTCTCTAACAAAGAAGGCGCCTTAACAGGCGCCTTCTTCCTTTATTCAATATACGTTCACTGAGCAATACGTATATTCTTTTCATCAAATATGTGATTCTTATCTGCGTCAAAATCTCTGTATATAATATTTAACTCGCCACCTGCCAGTGTCTGGACATCTAAAGGCACTCGGAAAGTTCTTGTTTTAATCTCGGGGAAGATATTGGCATTACGAAGTTGCCCTATGCGCTTTCCTCCGTAATTTATAATAATCGATCCAGTAGTACCATAAGAGCCATCAGCACGGGTAATTGGAATTACCGCTTCTATCTTACCGCTCTTTTGATTGATCTCGGTTGTAACTCGACCTATTTCAGCATCCCCCGCATCTTTATCACCAACACGATAAATAATAGGAATCGAGAAAGCGACCTTCATACCGACGTTTATTGTATTACCCTCTGATGCCACACCACCGATGTCCGATTCGTCTTCTGCAGGAGTATTGAGAAATTCAAGATGCGCGCGGTAATCACCCGGAGGTGGGGGGGCACCTTTCAAACGCAATCCCAGACGCACCTTTTGCGCACTTTTCGGAGCGAGAGTAATTTTGCGCGGCGTATAGACAAGATGTTTTGACAGGTCAAAATCTGTTAACGATGAGTCGATCTTTACGTACGATCCACTACCTTCTGTCATCTTAAGATAGCGCCAACTTAACTCATAAGTCTGGCGTTCAGCCGTAGTATTCAGAACATGAATATCGGCATATCTCTCTCTACCGTCTATAACAACAATAGTGGGCGTAAGTGTTATATTCGCTTTGGCGGGAAAAGATGCCAGAGAGACCATGCATAGTAAAATGCCGATGGCTATAAGGCCTGCTTTTTTATAAGTCATGAAAAACTCCTTATTCTCATCTTTAATAGTCAATCTCAATAAATATGTCACCCACAAATGTCCCACCTGTATAAGCATTTCCATCGCCTGATGTGTATGCCGTGCCACCAATCGTGAGAGTCGTAACACCCGCCCCATTGGCATCCGGAATCTGTGTTGTAAAATTATCAAGCGTAAATTCTTGAGAGCCGCTTTCCATGGGCTGTGTCATGGTTACAGTAACAGTGTTGATTGTCGTAAATGCCGGCAAGCCCGTGACGCTATACACTCCAGGTTGCGGGGATGTGAACATGATCATCGAAGATGAACTTGTGCTTACGTTCCCGCTCGTATCCACGGTAATCGTATGTTGACTATTATTGTCCCCAAAAAACCAACTGCCAAAGTATAGTTGCTGTATTTGGTTAATTGCAGACCATGCTGTCTCGCCCCTTACAGCAACAAAGAACAATAGCATAACAGCAAACATGCCGATTTTTCGCATTTTTATCATTGTCACAGGCCTGCAATAGAATGATTTTTTTACTAGTATAGTCGCTTTTGCCGCGACCGCAACCAGTTGCGGCAATTCCCCAACACCTTGTAAAAAAAATAGAAATTCGTGCAAAGAGTGTTGCCAAGCGATTCCGTCAAACGTATCCTGTTAATGGGGCATATTCGCTCTTGAGCAATTTTATAGAACGCAGGGTCATTCCTACCATGTCCAGTTCCTGGACGTCCAAGCCGCATTTCAGCGGCGGATGCGCATTTTTAAAGGGTTTTTCACGGGGAAGCTTTGGCTTGCTCTGCGCAGTGCTGCTCACGTCCTGCGGTTTTTCCAGCCCCTCCGGCTACTCAGGATCGACCGAATCAACCACCCAGTCCGACACGCTCCAGCCCCTCACGGTTCCCCCGAATTCCGCCGACCGCCCCCCTGCGCCGGGCACGACGGGCGCCCCCAAGACCGCCGATGGCCTGCCCGCTCTGCAGGTCAAGGGAACCAATACGGCCCTGTTCTCCCAGCGCATGTCGGACGAGGCGGACAGAATTGACCGCCTGGAAAACGCGGTGCAGGAACTGCGCAACGACTTCGACGCGATGGCCCCGGCGATTGTCCGCCTTGTTGCTATCGAAGGCGATATTCAGGCCCTGATCCAGCAACTGGAGGCCATCACCGGCGCTTCAAACGCACCGTCATCCTATGATGACACGTATGACAACACGCCGATTTATCCGCAGGCAACGCACCTGCCGCCTATTCCGCAAGATATCCCCGCCAGTGAAGAAGCCGCTTCCGAGCAAGCCGCACTTCCCTCCATTTCCTCTCCGTCCGGCCCTATTGCTCAAGAGCAGGCGGAGATGCAAGACGGTTCCGGCTACCCTGCCCAGGAACCGCTACCCCCCGCCACTGCGAGCGGCGTGACAACGCCACCCGCCGCGGCGGCCCCACCCGCGGCGCCCGCTCAAGCGCCGCAGGTCATAACGCCGATCACCCCTGCGGTCGCCAGCGTTATGGATATACGGATCGGCGAACATCCGGGTAAAACCCGCATCGTCCTCGACGTGCGCGGCAAAACCGGTTTTACGGCCGATCTGGACAATCAGGAAAAGATTCTGGTTGTCGAACTGCCGGAAGCGGGATGGAGCGCGGCCGCACAGAAAACCCTGCCCTCTTCTCCGCTTATCGCGTCCTACCGGATAGAACCGCTAGACAATGGTGGCACACTGCTGATTGTCCAGTTGAAAAAATCCGCGGCCGTCTCATACAAGGGTGCGATGGATGATCCCGGCAAGGGACAGCGTTTGATTATCGACCTTACGGCGTCTAATTAGTTTTTTTAAGCGAACAGAACCTTCGCCATTGCAGCATACAATCACGTTCATACAGGCTTGCCATTATGCACTTTCAGGCATAGGGTTAGGCACGTTCTTATGCGGTAATATAGAAGTGTAAAAAGTATCTTCCCATGACTCATTCCACCATCAAGCAAACCTTATCCTTGCTGAAGGCAAAGACTCCTGCCGCCATGCATAGTTTCGCGCAGAAGCTTCTCGAGCGGCTGCCACAGGACGATCTGGAACAGATCAAATCCGATGCGCTCGCGCGCGTCATAAAAAGTCAATGGGACCTGCTTAAATCCAAGAAGGAAGGCCAGCCATCAATCGCCATCTATACGCCAACGATGGAAAAGGATGGATGGACGACCGGCCGCACAATAATCGATATCGTGCAGGACGATATGGCCTTCCTGATCGATTCTATTGTTGCCGAGATCGTTCGTCACGGACAATTGATCCACATAGTGACGCACCCCACATTATATGCCGTCACCGACAAGAACGGTAATTTCAAGGATTTCAAACACGATCCGGAAGAAGGACTTCAGCGTTATTCCGTTTCGCATATTCAACTGCGCGGCATCTTGAGCGATGCCCAAGCGGAAGAACTTCGCATGGGCCTGATACAGGTCATGGAAGATGTGCGCAATGCCACGCGCGACTGGCTTCCCATGAAAGACATGCTGCGTGAAGCACAGCGGCAGCTGAGCCTCGCACCCGTCAAATTCGACGATCACCTGATCGAAGAATATCAAGCCTTCCTTGAATATCTCTACGACAACAATTTCACGCTGCTTGGCTACCGCGAATATAAATTCGTGGAAAAAGACGGCAAGCTGGTCAGCGAAACCATCAAAAAGAAAAGCCTCGGCCTTTTACGCGATGACGTCATGCCGGTCTATTTGAACGATGCGCGTGAGGGACTGTCACAGCCTCAACAAAAATTGCGCCGTGGCCAGGAGCCCCTGACAATTGCCAAGGTCAATCGCCGCTCCACGGTCCACCGCCGCGTGCCGATGGATGCCATCGCCATCAAAACTTTTTCAAAAGATGGGAAAGTCACGGGGGAAATGCTTTTTATCGGATTGTTTACATCCGTGACCTATTCCCGCAGCGTGGCCGACATTCCTTATTTGCGCGTCAAGGTTCAGAACGTTATCAACCGTACGCAATTCCTTCCCGGAAGCCACGACCGGCGCGCATTGCGCCATATTCTGGAGAAGTATCCACGCGATGAAATCCTGCAAATGCCGGAGGATCTTCTCTATAAGCATTCCAGCGAGATTTTGCGCCTGCAGGAACGCCCGCATATTGCGCTCTTCACCCGCCCCGACCCGTTCGGCCGCTACATCTCCTGTCTCGTTTATGTTCCGCGCGACCGCTATGAAACGCGACTGCGTCTGAAGCTTCAGCATATTCTGGAAGAAGAACTGGGCGGGCAATCAACCAGTTATCAGGTGACGCAGGACGATTCCCCTCTCGCGCGGGTTTCCTATCTGATCGACATCAATCACCTGAAATCCGTACCGCCTTATGACGAGCGCGCGATCGAACAAAAACTGGAAGATGCGGGACGTATCTGGAGCGAGCTTTTGCGGGATGCTTTGGAGATCACCAACAAGAACCAGAGCGAAACCGGCGCCATCGTTCAGAAATACGGGCAGGCTTTTCCTGTTGCCTATCATGAACGCTATGAGCCTCGCCAGGCCGTGCACGATATCCGCAAAATCGAAAGCGTCCTGAAATCAGGCAATATTGCGCTTGATCTCTACCGCCCGCATGATTGCGATGCAGGCCAGATCCGCCTGAAAATTTACAATCCAGGCAAACCGATGCCGCTGTCAGATGTTCTGCCCATGCTCGAAAAGATGGGGCTGAGCGTCATTTCAGAACTGCCGTTCGAAATCATCCCCGCCATCAAAAAACAATCCGTGTGGATTCACGATTTCCAACTGGAAATGACAATCGCCAAAGACAGGAGCGTGAATTTTCAGGATGTGAAAGCGGTCTTCGAGGAAGCGTTCGATAAAATCTGGAACCGCCAGATGGAAAATGACGGCCTCAACCGCCTGACGCTGACCGCCAAGATGGATTGGCGCGAAGTAACAATCCTGCGCACCTATGTTCGATACTTGCGTCAGGTCGGCCTGCATTACAGCCGCGAATTTATTGAAGGCACGCTCGGCGACAACCCGAAGATCAGCGCGACCATCGTCCGCCTGTTCAAAAGCCTGTTTGATCCTTCGCTGAATGGCCAGAACGAGGTATACGCCGCCGGCTGCGCCGTGGAAATCGACCATCTTTTGGAAGCCGTCGATTCCATCGATCAGGATAAGGTTCTTCGCTCCATCACCGCCGTGGTGAACGCAACCTTGCGCACCAATTTCTTCCAGACGCTCCCCGACGGATCGCCCAAGCCCTATATTTCCATCAAGCTCGATTCCAAAAAGATCGACGATCTGCCGGAGCCGCGTCCCTATCGCGAAATATGGGTTTATTCGCCGCGCGCGGAAGCCATCCACCTGCGTATGGACAAAATCTCCCGCGGCGGTATCCGCTGGTCCGACCGCCACGAAGATTTCCGCACCGAAGTTCTGGGCCTGATGAAGGCGCAACAGGTGAAAAACTCAGTCATCGTGCCGATGGGCGCGAAAGGCGGATTCGTTGTGAAACAGCCGCCGAAAGAGGGCGGACGCCCCGCCTATCTCGCCGAAGGGATAGAATGCTATAAAATCCTGATACGCGGCCTGCTCGATATCACCGACAACCAGAGCGGGGATAAAATCATCCCGCGCGAAAATGTCGTGCGCCGTGATGGTGATGACCCGTACCTCGTTGTGGCCGCCGATAAAGGGACGGCGACGTTCTCAGACATCGCCAACGCGCTTTCCATCGAATATGGCCACTGGCTGGGCGATGCGTTTGCCTCCGGCGGATCTGCCGGTTACGACCACAAAAAGATGGGTATTACCGCCCGCGGCGCATGGGAATCGGTCAAACGCCATTTCCGCGAACTGAACCACGATACGCAAACGCAGGACTTCGATGTCATCGGCGTTGGCGACATGGGCGGGGACGTGTTCGGCAACGGCATGCTGCTGTCGCAGCATATCCGCTTGATCGGCGCGTTTAACCACCTTCATATTTTCTGTGATCCAGACCCGGATACCAAAGCAACCTATAAGGAACGCCAGCGTCTTTTCACCGAAGTCAAAGGATGGGACGAATACAACCAGAAACTCCTTTCCAAGGGCGGACGCATCTTCTCCCGTACGGAAAAAAACCTGCAACTCACCCCGGAAATCCAGAAACGCTTCGATATTGATCGTGAACGCGTATCGCCGAACGAACTGATTCAGGCCATGCTTCGTGCCCGTGTCGATCTTCTCTTCGTCGGCGGGATCGGCACCTATATCAAGGCCAAGGATGAAAGCCACGCGGACGTTGGCGATAAATCCAACGACGCGCTGCGCGTCAATGCGGGCGAGCTTCGCGCCAAGGTGATGGGTGAAGGCGCAAACCTCGCCATCACACAAAAAGGCCGGATCGAAGCGGCGCAACATGGCGTTCGCCTGAATGCCGACTTCATCGACAATTCGGGCGGGGTGGATTCGTCCGACCATGAAGTCAACATCAAGATTCTGATGAACGACATCATGCGCAACAAGGCCAACAACATGGACGAGAAGAAGCGTAACAAGCTGCTTGCCTCCATGACCGATGAAGTCGCCAATCTGGTTTTGCGCAACAACTATCAGCAATCACAGGCGATCAGCCTGATGGAAATACAGTCGGCGGATACCCTGTCCGAGCAAGCGGCCCTGATATCAGAGCTGGAACGCAAAGTGGCCCTCAACCGCTCGCTGGAAAATCTGCCGGGCGAGGAGGAAATAGAGAACCGCCTGCGCGCCGGTAAGGGGCTGACACGGCCAGAGCTTGCCACGTTGCAGGCCCACGCCAAGATTGCCTTTACGTGGGATCTGCTGAAAAGCGATATTCCGGACAGCAAGGCGATGGAAGGCCGCCTGCATAAATATTTCCCGGTCAAGCTCGCGCAGAACTATTCCAAGGAAATCATGCGTCACCGCCTGCGCCGCGAAATCGTTTGTACCACGCTCGCAACCAGCATGATCAACCGGATGGGACCGACCTTCATCCGCGAATGTCTCGCCAAAACCAGCGCGACTCCGGAAGATGTGGCCAAAGCCTTTATCATCATCCGCGAATCATTTGGACTGCGTGAACTATGGATCGATATCGAATCGCTTGATAACAAAGTGCCGGCCATGGTGCAGCTCAAGGCCTTCCGCGACATTGCGCACATGACTGAACGCGCCGTGATCTGGTTCCTGACACGCATGGGCGGTAACATCAATATCAACCGCGATATCGCCACATTCGAAAGCGGGATCGAAATACTGCGCAAGCATATTGATTCCGTTGTCACCCCCACCCTGCTCGCCGGGATTCAGCAAAAGACCCGTGCAGGCGTGAGCGACGGCCTGCCCGAAACGCTCGCGCACGACATCGCGATCATGCCGCTGCTCGCCTCCGCCTGCGACATGGTGCGGATTGCCAAGGCCGAGAAAGCCGATCTGCCGACCATCGCCAAGATTTACTTCGAAGTGGGCGAGCGTTTCCATCTCGACTGGATGCGCCAGCAGGCAAAGTACCTTCCGGCGAACGACCGCTGGGCGATTGAAGCGCGCGATGGCGTGACCGACAACCTCTTCAATGCGCAGGCGGGCCTGACGGTCAAAATCCTCACCGACATGGCGGCGGGCACGGGCAAGAAAAAATCCGCGCCCACAGCAGGGATTGTTGAAGACTGGCTGAATACCCACGGCGCGCATGCGGCGACACTGGAACCTCTCTTTGCCGATCTGCACAAGGCGCCGACCATCGAATTGCCGATGCTGATTATCGCAGAGCAAAAGGTCCGTTCGCTCTACGGTGGATAAATATTAGTTATTCTTAAACCACAGGGTTGCCATAAGGTATATTTTTGATATGCTTTTTTGGCTTACCTATCATGTGTTTAAGGAGGGGCTATGTTTTCTTTGGTATCTGATGAGTCTACCCAAAATTTGGGGATCGATGTTCATCGCCTCAGCGCCTATGAAATGCAAACGGTATTCCTAAGCGCCCGCGCCGTTTTTGACAGCACCAAAAAAGATTTCAACGCGGCCGTTACGCCCAATTACGATTCCCTTGCAGATTTGAAGATAGGTGAAGACAAGACGGGCGTCCCGAACGGCGGACGATGGAAGAAAATCTATCTGGGCGATTTTTCCGCCCTCGAAACCATCTATGATAACATCATGAATCTGGAAACCTGGTTCAAAACAGTCCTCAGCCATTATGGAGCCGAATACCGCCTTCTTATCGAAGAGGGCAACAGCTATCACCTGATCCCCGATGACAAAGCCCCCGCCACCCGGTACGGCGATGTCATCAAACAGGCCCGCGCCCTTCAGGCCTTCGACCTTGTCCGCCGTGAACAGCCTGTTGATTACGACACCGTGGTCGGGCGCATCATGCCCATGTTCGTGCGGTCCATCGGCGTTGAGGGCTATAACCTTGAGCATGACATGTCTGAAGACGGATTCGGCAAAGTGCGTTTCTTGTTCAACGAAATTGCAACATTCACCTTCTATAAGCCGTTGGGTAATATTGCGATGCCTTACATGCAGCGTCATAACTACAAAGGAAACGATCATTACTTCCTGACTTTTGAAGGCGAACTGAACGGACAAAACTTCAAATACGCGGTTATCGACTGGCTGATCGGCGCTATGCGCGAACGGCAGGACATTCCCTATGACAGCGCCGAAACCTATCTGGACAGATTCGAGAGCGAGTTGAGCGATGTCTGGATGGGGCAGGATATGCGCCATATTCCAGCCAGTGCGTTGCAGCCAGCCAGCGGGCCAAGCCGGATCATTACATTGGCCCAAACCATGCCGGACGTTCTTCCGGAGAATGTTCTGGCCTTCAAACCACGATAATTTTCACGCGGCCAGAAAAGCCAGAAAAAATAAAAGGCCGCAAACCATGTTTGATTTGAACGTGGCGAGCGAAGCGGACTGGCTATTCATATCCCATGTCATGATTTGCAGCGCCATGTGGAACCCCGGAAAAAGCAGGAGGCCGAGGCAGACCGTCCCGGCGTCCGCGGCCAGGGCCGCAAGGGCGATCAGCGACCAGCTCGCCGCATAAAAAATCCCGACCCAGCGTTTGGAGCGTTCGCCGAACAAGAGGGCGGTCGATTTAATGCCTATGACTTCGTCATCCTGTTTGTCCTGATGCGCATAAATGGTGTCATAGCCAAGCGTCCAGAAAAACGCGCCCGCATATAACAATAAAACCGGCCAGTCGAGCGCGCCTGTCACCGCGCCCCATCCCATCAGCGCGCCGAAATTGAACGTGATGCCCAAAAATGCCTGCGGCCACCATGTGATGCGCTTCATATAGGGATAGGCGACGACAAAGCCGAGCGAGAGGATGCCAAGCCAGATGGTAATCGCCGATGTCTGGACCAGGATAATCAGCCCGATGAACAAGAGGAAGAATAACAGAACGGCCGCCTGCCAGACCTGCACCTCTCCGGAGGCCAGAGGCCGCGCCCTCGTCCGTTCCACTTGCGCATCCAGATCACGGTCCCATAGGTCGTTGATGATGCATCCTGCGCCGCGCATCACAATCGCGCCGACGAAAAACAGCGCGAGCATATAAAAGCCCCAGCCGGACATATCGTTCAGGCCGCCGCTGGCCAGCGCAATCGCCCACCACCCGGGAAGAAGGAGGAGCCACCAGCCGATCGGCCGGTCGAGCCGCATCAGCAATGCATAAGGGCGCCATGACAGCGGCAATCGGGAAAGGACATCGAAGCGAATATCGGTAAAACCCATAACAGCCATTAGACTCCAAGACAGCCAGAACGCCAAGGGGGAATTATATAAATCCTCTTTGCATCCATGCCGACTTCGCGTTTAATCATCGCATGGATGACTTTTACAAAACTCCCCGGCTGTTTACGGAATCAGATTTGAGCGCAGGTATGGAACTTGTCGTTTCGGAATCTGCCCACCACTATCTGAAAAATGTGATGCGTTTGGACATTGGCGCGCAGATTCGTTTTTTCAACGGCAAGAACGGCGAATTTCTTGGTATTATTAAAGACAGCGATAAAAAACGCACCGTTTTGGATATAACAAAACAAATCAAAACGCAGAGGACTCTATCCCGTAAAATCCATCTGCTCTTCGCGCCTATCAAAAAAGAACGGATGGAATGGCTGATTGAAAAGGCGGTCGAGCTCGGCGCGACCGACCTGCATCCCGTTCTGACACAAAACGCCGACATCCGTAAATTGAATGACGAAAAAATCCGGGCGCAAATAATCGAGGCGGCGGAACAATGCGAGCGGATGGATCTTCCCGCCCTTCACCCTGTGACCGATATGTGGAAGTCTTTAGCTTCATTAAAGTCTATGCCTGTCCTTGCGGCGGTGGAGCGGGTTGATGCGCAGCCGATCCGTTCGGCCATACCCGCCGGTGATGTCGCCATATTGATCGGCCCCGCCGGCGGATTTACGGCGGAAGAAAAGGAACGTCTGGGTAAAACAGCCGGAATTGTGCCAGTTTCGCTGGGCGAGAACATCCTGCGCGCCGAAACAGCGGCGATTGCCGCCCTTTCTTGCCTTTTGTCATCCTGAGCGAAGCGAAGGATCCCGTGAAATCCTTGCAGTTGTCCGCTCCTTCAGGAGGACAGCGGGAACATCTGCAGGGCCAGAAAGTGCCAGATCAGCAGGATGGAGCTGACGGCAATCACCAGAAATGTCAGAATCATGCCCGTAACGCGCAGACGGAATGTATCCCTGTACAACGCAATCGCGTGGAACAGCCGGCCCAAAACCAGTGAAATGCCCAGCGCGTGGATCAAAATGGGCGAGTATTGAACATAATCCGCCATAAACAGGAGCAACAGCGCGAACGGAACATATTCCGCAAAATTCCCATGCGCCCTGATCCTGCGGATCATGTCCGGATTGCCACCATCCCCGAGAGAGACTTTGTATCCATAACGCCCCCGCACGACCAGCGCCGAAAGCACAACGTAAAACAAACCCAGTATTCCCGCATAGAAGATGGTGACCATGATAATCCCTTTGTTAAAAACCATGCGGAAATGGGCCGTATGGTGTTGTTTTTTCGCTTTTCTCGCCCGTTTTTTCGCTGTAAGAAAAGGGCTGGATCGGGCAGTATGTCAGAGACTGAATTACGCCTTTCAAAACCCTAGCAAAATAAAAGCATTCTTTGAAAATGAAAAACACACTTCTTCGTCTTATGGCCGCCGTGACACTCTGGCTTGCCGCCATTCCCGCCGCCTATGCCTTTGAGCCAAAACCGGCAGAATTCGGCCTCCAGCCGCCCGCGTCCCCGAACATGGTCCGCCTGCAAAATTTCCATGACGATATCCTGCTCTGGATCATCTCCGCGATCGTTTTGTTCGTGGCTGTCCTGCTTATCTGGGTCATGATCCGCTATAACGCGAAGGCAAACCCTGTGCCGAGCAAAACCACGCACCACGTGCTTTTGGAGGTTGTCTGGACCATCGTTCCGGTCATTATCCTGCTGGGGATCGCTATTCCATCTTACAAACTGCTGTTTTACCTCGACCGCACCGCAGAGCCGGACATGACATTGAAGGTTACAGGTTATCAGTGGGGATGGACCTACACCTATCCGGATTATGAAGACCTTGAATTCAACGCCGATATCATCCGCGCGCCAAAACAGGCCGATGGAAGCTATGCCACGCCCGAACAGGACATGATCGAGATCAACAAATATATTCCGGATGGCAAGGGCCGCCGCCTTCTTGAAACCTACAACCCCGTCGTCCTGCCAGTTGGCAAGAACATCCAGATTCTAACGACCGCAACGGATGTTATTCACGCATGGACCATTCCGGCGTTTGGCGCCAAGAAAGACGCGGTTCCGGGACGGACCAATGAAACATGGTTCAACATCAGCGAGACCGGCATTTATTACGGCCAGTGTTCCGAGATATGCGGTATCGACCATGCCGCCATGCCTATTTCGGTCTATGCCGTAACGAACGAGGAATTTGAATCATGGATCGCCTGTATGAAGGGCGATGGAGCGGGCGCCGATTTCCCGGCACGCACCTGTGTCCAGACACTCGGTTTCGACAAATACCGTTCCCTACAAAACGCAGCCACAACAGCCGCGGCATCTACCACTACTGACTCAGGAGCATCCGAATAATGAACGCCCACACAACACACGCTGATCACGATACGCACGACCACGCGCACGATCACAAACCCGGATTCTTTGTCCGCTGGTTCTGTTCGACGAACCACAAGGATATCGGAACGCTCTACATCATCTTCTCGATCCTTGCGGCCCTTGTCGGCGGCTGGTTCTCTATGATGATGCGTCATGAACTGGGCGATCCCGGCATGCAGCTTGCCGAAAACGGCCACCAGTGGAATGTCTGGGTGACTGCCCACGGCCTGATCATGGTGTTCTTCGTCGTTATGCCGGGCCTGATCGGCGGTTTCGGGAACTGGTTCCTCCCCCTCATGATCGGCGCGCCGGACATGGCGTTTCCGCGTCTCAACAACATCTCCTTCTGGCTGATCGTGCCGGCGTTCCTGCTGCTCGTGGCCTCCGCGTTCGTCAATGGCGGACCGGGCGCCGGTGCCGGAACAGGTTGGACGGTTTATCCGCCGCTTTCCAGCATTCAGGGCCATGCAGGTCTATCCGTCGATATGGCGATCTTCGCGCTTCACCTTGCGGGCGCAAGCTCCATCCTCGGCGCGGCCAACTTCATCACGACTGTCTTCAACATGCGCGCCCCCGGCATGACATTGCACAAAATGCCGCTCTTCGTCTGGGCGATGCTTGTGACGGCGTTCCTGCTGGTCCTCGCGGTTCCCGTTCTCGGCGGCGCGATCACGATGCTTTTGACCGACCGTAATTTCGGCACGGCCTTCTTCAACCCGGAAGGCGGCGGCGACCCGATCCTGTTCCAGCATTTGTTCTGGTTCTTCGGCCACCCGGAAGTGTACATCATGATTTTGCCGGCCTTCGGTATCATCTCCCATATCGTATCCACCTTCTCGAAAAAGCCGATCTTCGGTTATCTCGGCATGGCATACGCGATGGTGGCGATCGGTTTCGTCGGCTTTATCGTGTGGGCGCACCACATGTATACAACCGGTATCTCCGTCAACACGCAGGCCTACTTCACGGCGGCCACATTGATCATCGCGGTGCCGACAGGCGTCAAGATCTTCTCGTGGATTGCGACCATGTGGGGCGGCTCGCTCACGTTCCAGACACCAATGCTCTGGGCGCTCGGCTTTATCTTCCTCTTCACGGTGGGCGGTGTAACGGGCGTTGTTCTTGCGAACGCGGGTATGGATACATCGCTTCATGACACATACTATGTCGTGGCGCATTTCCACTATGTTCTCTCGCTCGGCGCGGTCTTCGCGCTGTTTGCCGGTTACTATTACTGGGCCGGAAAGATGTGGGGACGTCAATATCCGGAATGGGCGGGTAAGCTGCATTTCTGGACAACCTTTATCGGCGTGAACCTCGTGTTCTTCCCGCAGCACTTCCTCGGCCTGCAAGGTATGCCGCGCCGTTACGTGGACTACCCCGCTCCGCCGGTTCCTGCCGAAATGCAGGGCGTGTTCATCAACCCGATCGAAAAGATCAAGTGGATCATGGCGAACCAGGACTATGGTTACCACCTGTTCAACTATATCTCGACGCTCGGTGCCTATCTCACAGGGATTGCCGTTGTGATGTTCATCCTGATCGCGCTGTGGACAGCCTTCTTCGGCCGCCGCGTCGGCGCGAATTACTGGAACGTCCAGCCGCAAACCATGACACTGGAATGGACGCTGCCCTCCCCGCCGCCGTTCCACCAGTTCGATATCCAGCCGAAAGTGAACTAGGCTGGCAACCCATTAAAAAACCCCCGCGAAATGCGGGGGTTTTTTTATAAATAAAACTGCCTTTATTCGCAGACTTTCACCTGATTGCGGCCATTGTTCTTGGCGTAATAAAGCGCATCGTCCGCGCGTTTGATCAGGACTTTGCCGTCCACTTCGTCTGCCGGATAGCAAGTGGCAACGCCAAAGCTCATGGTCACATTCACCAAATTGTCATCGGCCACGATCGTGTCCGCCATAATTTTCTGGCGAATACGATCAACGGTTTCGAATTCCGTGCCGGGCTTGCAATCGGTCAGGAAAATCAGGAACTCTTCCCCGCCAACGCGGCCGAGGATGTCTTCGCCGCGGATGGATTCCAGCAACTTTCCGGCCACATACGCGATCACCGCATCGCCTGCCGGATGCCCGTATGTATCATTGATTTTCTTGAAATGATCGATATCGCACATCACCACGGTGAAAGGCGCTTTGTTGCGTTGCGCGATGCTCCATTCCTTTTCCATCAATTGCTCTGTCCCGCCCCTGTTCCACAGACGGGTGAGAGGGTCGACCAGCGCCAGTCTTTTGGCCTCGCTCAACTCCTCGATCAGCATTTGTTCGGATTTCGACAGATTGCTGAGCTTTAATTCCGTTTCAAGAATGGCGGCCAGATCACGCAACGCGGCAAGTTGATCCGGCGTCATATCACGTGGTTTTGTATCGATTGCACACAATGTGCCTATCGGCATGCCGCCCGGTGTGTGGACAGGGCATCCGGCATAAAAACCGATATCCAAAATTTCACCTGTTACAAACGGATTGTCATGAAAACGCTGATCTTTCTTGGCATCAGGCACCAGAAGCATGTCACGTTCCAAAATCGCATGCGTGCAAAAAGCGGGTTCCAACGGCGCGTTGACAGCCTTCAACCCTTGTATCGATTTGTAATGCTGGCGGTCTTCATCAATCAGATTGAAAATTGCGATCGGCACATCCATGAGCCGGCATACCAGGCGCGTAATACGTTCGAATCGTTCTTCAATCGGAGTGTCGAGCAATCCGGCGGATTTAAGCTCGGTGAGTCGTTGTTGTTCCTGCGGATATGAGGGCGCTGAAATCATGGATTTTTTCCGTCTTTTAGTAAGGGTAAGGGTTTAAAATTTAAAATTTCTGAAAAATTTTTCAACTTTTAGTTAATTTGCATACGCCATCAATAGCGATAAACCTTGCGAAGCGGCGGCTTATTTGCTTTGCTTTTGCCTATGATCAAACCGCTTGCCGACCAGTTATTTGAAGAAGCGCTTCGCGCCAGAACCCGCGTTTATCAGGCGGGGGATGCAACGCCGTTACAGGAATTATCCGGCCATGACGGGGATTACCGCCTGTTCATCAAGCGCGAGGATCTGGGGCCGATCAACGCCTATAAATGGCGGGGCGCGTATAATGCGGTGGCCGTTTATCATGAAAAAACAGGATGCAAAACAATCGTTGCGGCATCCGCCGGAAACCATGCGCAGGGCGTGGCCCTTGCCGCAAAAAAACTTGGGCTAAAGGCCAAAATCTTCATGCCGCTCTCGGCACCTGCGATGAAACAGAACGCCGTTAAAAAACACGGCGGCGAACATGTCGAAATTATCCTGCATGGCGATTCGTATAATGATTCCGCGGCAGAGGCGAAGAAGTACGTCGAAAAGCACAACTCCGTTTACATCCACCCGTTCGATGATTTGTACACAATGGCCGGGCAGGCGACGATTGCGGATGAGATTATGCTCTCCGGCACCGGCCCGTTCGATTATGCCTTTTTGCAAATCGGCGGCGGCGGCATGGCAGGCGCGGTGGCCGCGTGGCTGAAACTCCACAACCCGAACATCAAAGTGATCGGCGTTGAAGGCGTAGACCAGGCCTGCATGAAAACGTCGATCGAAGCGGGCGAACCCGTAACATTATCATCCGTTGATACGTTTTGCGATGGCACCGCCGTCACGCGTCCCGGCGATTTGACGTTCGAAATTTGCCGCAAATATATCGATGCCTATATCACCGTGACAAACGAAGAAGTTTCGGGCGCGATTCAAAGAATGTGGGATGCGGGCCGCGTGGTGCCGGAACCATCCGGCGCGATGGGCCTTGCGGGTTTGCTGCAATATGCGAATACCTACGCCGATGAGGTGCGGGGCAAAAAACTGCTCTGCGTTTTGTCCGGCACCAATATGGATTTTTCAAAACTGACGCAGATTGCGCAGCGGTCGGCCATCGGTTCTCAAGGGCGGCGTTATCTGCGGTTTCATATCGGCGAAGAAAAAGGTGGGATGCTTGCGTTGCTCGACAAGTATTTCAAAGACGTGAGCGTATCCGAATTCCTCTATGGCAAAATCCATGAGAGCGAGGCGTGGCCGGTGATAGCCTTGGAGGCCGCAGACCCCGCGAAGATGGAAAAACTGGACCAGAGCCTGCAAAAAGCGAATGTCGAATTCGAGGATGTCACGCTCGACCCCGACACACGGTATCGCATCATCAATTACAATCCGGCCCTGATGAAGGATCCGATATTGATGCATATCCATTTCCCGGAGCGCAAAGGCGCGTTGCGCGATTTCATGCGCAAAATTTCCGGCGTCGCCAATGTCTGCTATTTCAACTACGCCTATTCCGGCGAAGCGATCGGCCGTGCCATCATGGGGTTTGAATTCGACAATATTGAAGCCCGCGAAAAATTTTTGGGAATGATCGACGACACGGTCGTCACCTGCCGCCCCGTCGATGAAGCGGCGGCAAAACGGATTCTAGCCCTTTGAGTAGGGCCGGTGGTCCGGCGGGGGGTGTTTTTGCCTGTATTACAAGGCGTTTTGGGTGGTTTGGTTTCGTTCGGATAACATAGAAAGAATGTGGGCGCCCACACCGTAGGTGTGTTGCCGACTGTCAAAAATTTGTCCCTACCAGCATGTTCAAGCGCACGCGCCGCGGTTTTACGGGGTCTTTGAACCTATGTCGTTCGAACCGGTTCGATGAAGACAACATGCCATAGGGCCCCAAGACTGTCAAGGAAAATATTCCTATACCTTCCTGTTATCATCTCGCACGAGGGCGGAAAAAGACAGAATGAGATCGCAATACAGCGAAAAGAGAGTAATATAAAACGATGATCCGTTTCGTTGTCGTTCTCTATTTCTTTGTCCATCTGGCGGTGATGCTGAAAGTCCCGCAGTTCAAATGGCTGTCACGGGTGATTGGATACGGCCTTGCCGCCCTGTTTGCTGCCCTTGTCATATTTTCGGCAGAACCAAACAGCAATCTTGTGTTCATCTTCTGCGCGGCGCTGGCCGCCATCGGGGTTTTTGCCGCCGAAATCGTGGCCGGCATCTTCAAAAAAGACAAAAATTAAGGTGATTTGCGCCCTCCTTCTTGGTAAAACATCGCCATGAGCGAAACCACCGTCATTGCCGCGCAAAACCCCGAAGGATCGGTCGCCGATTACTTCGCGCTTTTGAAACCCAAGGTCATGAGCCTTGTGGTCTTTTCCGGATTTGCCGGAATGTATGTCGCGCCGGGTTTTGCGAATTTGCATCCCGTGATTGCCGCCACCGCCGTTCTTTGCATTGCGATTGGCGCGGGCGCGGCGGGCGCCATCAATATGTGGTATGACCGCGATATCGACGCGGTGATGAAGCGCACGAAAAACCGCCCAATTCCGCTGGGCAAAATTCCGGCGGAAGAGGCGCTGACCTTCGGCGTCATTCTCTCCCTCCTTTCCGTCATGACGATGGGCGTTGCCGTCAACTGGATGGCCGCCGCGCTCCTTGGGTTCGCCAATTTGTTTTATGTCGTGGTGTATACGATGTGGCTGAAACGCCGCACACCCCAGAACATCGTGATTGGCGGCGCGGCAGGTGCCTTTCCGCCGATGATCGGCTGGGCCGCCGTAACGGGCAGCATTTCGATTGAAAGCATTATTCTTTTCGCCATTATCTTTTTCTGGACGCCGCCGCATTTCTGGGCGCTCTCACTTTTTGCCAATTCGGATTACAAGGCCGCGAATATTCCAATGATGACGGTAACGGCCGGCGCGCGCAGCACCAAAATCCAGATGCTGGCCTATACGCTTTTGCTGATCCCCCTTGCCATCGCACCGTATATTCTGGGCATTGCCGGGATGGGATACGGCATCTTCGCGTTCGCGCTGTCCGTTTTCTTCCTGTTCACCAATTTCCGCGTGCTGGTTGATAAAACCGACAAAAGCGCCAAATTGATGTTCGGATATTCCGTTTTCTACCTCTTCGCGCTGTTTACCGCGCTGATGATCGACAAGGTGTAAAATCATGCCCATAGAAGAACTGCACAAAAAGAAACGCGCGAAGAACTTCATCGTTCTGGCCGCCATCGCCGGATGGATCGTTCTGATTTGGGCCATCACGATGATCAAAATCGCCAATGGCAGCTAACGTCCTTATCACCGGCGCCACGGGCGATTTCGGCAAGGCGTTCGCCGCACGATTTGCGGATGCCGGATATCATTTGTTCCTGCATGGCCGCGATCAAAGCAAAGTCGATGCGCTCTGTGATCTCTATCCAAATTCCGTGGGACTGGTCTTTGATATCACTGATAAGACGGCCATGCGCGCAGCCCTTAAAGACCTTCCTGCGATTGACCTTCTCATCAACAACGCTGGCCTCGCTCTGGGACTTGATAAGGCGTATGAAGCCAATCCCGATGACTGGGAAACCATGATCGATGTCGATGTGAAGGCACTCACCCTCGTCACACGCGAAATTTTGCCCGGCATGGTGGCCGCGAAGAAAGGCCATATCATCAATATCGGGTCAACCGCCGGTAATTACCCTTACGCGGGCGGCAATGTCTATGGCGCCGCCAAAGCATTCGTCAAACAATTCTCGCTGAACCTGCGCGCCGATCTGACCGGCACCAATATCCGCGTGACCAATATCGAACCGGGACAAGTGGAAACGCAGTTTTCAACCGTGCGGTTCAAGGGAGACGAAGCGAGGGCCAAATCCGTCTATGCCGGCACGAATTCGCTGCAAGCCGCGGATGTCGCCGAGGCCGTGTTCTGGGCCGCGACCCTGCCCCCTCATGTCAATATCAACCGGATCGAAATGATGCCGACGACACAATCATTCGCCGGTTTGTCGGTGGAGCGTAAAACCTGATGGATAAAAACACCAAAACGCTGCTGACCGTTTTCGGCGTGGTCGCGCTCATGATAGGCCTCGCCTTCGCTTCCGTCCCGCTTTACCGGATGTTTTGCGCGGTCACAGGCTTTGGCGGCACGACGATGGTGGCGGAATCCCTACCCGATAAAGTTCTGGAACGAACCGTGACCGTCAAATTCGACGCCAACACATCCCCCAATATTCCCTGGTCCTTCAAGCCGGAAAAACATCAGGAAACGGTCAAACTGGGCCAGCAGGGCCTAGTTGCCTTCATTGCCCAGAACAATGGCCCGCGTCCGACCGCAGGCACCGCCATTTACAACGTCACGCCCAATAAGGTCGGACAGTATTTCCAGAAGATCCAGTGTTTCTGTTTCGACGCGCAAACCTTAACGCCGGGCGAGGAAATGCAGATGCCCGTCCTGTTCTTCATCGACCCGAAAATGAACGACGACCCCAATATGGATGACGTTAAGACAATCACGCTGTCCTACACCTTTTTTCCGGCAGAATCAGAGGAGCTTGATAAGGCTCTCGAAGCCTTTTACAATGGCGCAAAAGACTGATAAAACCTTCCCGTAATATTTACAAAAAGCCAAAGACTATAAGGATTTAGCATGGGCCACGAGATTGAATACGGCACGACCGGCAAACCCCACCCCTATCACCTGGTTCGCCCCAGCATCTGGCCGCTGGCCGGTGCCTTCGCGGGCGGCCTGTTCGGCCTCGGCATGGTGCTTTATATGCACAAGGTTTCGATCGGTGATTTCAATATCGGCCTGCTTGGCCCGGCCCTTGGCGTTCTGTCCATCATGGCCGTCATGTTCTTCTGGTGGAAGGACATCATATTCGAAACAGTGACGGAAAAAGTCCATAACGGCATCACGGAGATCGGCCTGCGTTTCGGCATGGCGCTTTTCATCGCATCCGAAGTGATGTTCTTTGTCGCTTTCTTCTGGGCGTTCTTCGATGCGTCGCTCTTCGTGGCCGAAGCCAACCAGTATCTTCGCGCGGCGTTCACCGGCGGCGTCTGGCCTCCACAAGGTGAAACGAGTGCCGTTGAACCGATTCCGGCCTTTGACCTGCCCTTCCTGATGACGATGATCCTGCTGCTATCCGGCTGCACGGTGACTTGGGCGCACCATGCCATTCTGGAAGGCAAGAACAAGGAAGCGATTGTCGGGCTTGGCCTGTCATGGGCACTTGGTTTCATCTTCCTGTGCTTCCAGATGTATGAATATCATCACGCCACCTTCCCGTTCAAAGGCAACGTTTATTCATCGACCTTCTACATGGCCACAGGCTTCCACGGTTTCCACGTTTTTGTGGGTACAGTCTTCCTGTTCGTTTGCTGGCTCCGTGCGCGCAAAGGCCATTTCACGCCGCAGCGCCATTTCGGTTTCGAAGCCGCGGCCTGGTACTGGCACTTTGTTGACGTTGTCTGGCTGTTCCTGTTCATCGCCATCTATTGGTGGGGCGGCGCAGGGGCAGCGCATTAATGATGGCGATCGCTGTCCGATAAATAACTTAAACACGGGAAGGGTGATAATACCCTTCCCGTTTCACTTTGATTGTGAATGAAGCATGAAACGTCCCCCCCTTATCCAGACAATCATCGTCATCATCGGCGTTGGCATTCTTTGCGCGCTCGGTACATGGCAGGTTCAGCGCCTGCAGTGGAAGAGCGATATGATCGAGAAACTGGAAGCGGGATACGCCGCACTTGAAAACAATCAGGCACCGCTTCTTCAAAAAGCCGAACTGCAAAAAATATCTGCCGCCGAACAACCAATGGCCATAGGCAGGGTGCGGGGAAGCCTGCGGCGCGATGGCGCCATCCTGCTCGGCCCCAAACCGGATGAAGGGCGCATAGGATATCACTTGCTGATACCATTGAACCTGATCGATGGCGGCACGATCATCGTCAATACGGGATGGGTCGATGCCATCTGGAAGGACGATCCGGCGGACCGTCTTGTGATGTTGCCGCAAGAAAATGTCACGATCACCGGCGTTCTGCGAAAGGCCGACTGGAACAGGTTCACACCCAAAAACAGCCCGTCACAGGACCAGTGGTTCCGCGCCGATATAGACCAGATAGCGGCCGCGAAGAACCTGAATGATGTATATCCGTTTATTCTTTATGCCAGCGCGTCACAGCCGGAATTGCATGACGTCAAACCGCTGGATCAACGTTGGCTGCCACGCAACAAACATATGCAATATGCCTTGTTCTGGTATGCCATGGCGCTCACCCTGATTGTCGTGTACGGGTTTTACTGGAAGAGCCGGAAAGCCCTATAATCCCCCCCTAAAAAAATGGCCCCGAAGGGCCATTTTTGAATTTCGCGGAACATTCGTTAGTTCAGCTCTTCTTTTCTTTCAACATCACGCTGGGCGACCTTGACAATACCATCGCGGACAGCGGCGTATTGATTGTTGACTTCCTTGACCTTGGATTTGAATTTCTTCAGATCCGCGCCCGCCAAAGCCTGCCCGACCGGAAGGTTGATCGAGCGTGGATTGACATGTTTGTTGCTGACGAGGATTTCATAGTGGAGGTGCGGACCGGTCGAACGACCTGTCGTGCCGACATAACCGATGATCTGCCCTTGCTTCACGCGCTCACCGTTCTTGACGGAAATTTTGCTCATGTGCGCATAGGCGGTATCAAGGTCGCTGCGGTGGCGGATGCGAACATAATTTCCATACGCGCCAAGACGCCCGGCTTTTTTCACAACGCCATCACCCGCCGCATAAATCGGCGTACCGGTGGGCGCGGCGAAGTCGAGACCTTTATGCATTTTGCTGTAACCCAGCACGGGGTGGCGGCGCATACCAAACCCGGACGACAGACGCGCACCATTGATCGGCGTTTTCATCAGAGTTTTCTTTGTGCTCTGCCCATCGGGACCGTAATAATCAACATTCCCATCGGCGGATTCATAACGGTAGAGCGGGATATCGCGCCCCCCGAGAACAAGTTTCGCATATATGATATCGCCTGTTTTGGCGACATAACCATCGTCGGTCGCGTAGTTGCTATACATCACTTCGAGTGAGTCACCCTTTTGCACATCGCGCTGGAAGTCGATAGTCTGGGAATAAATCTTGATGGCGTCCGCCACAACCGATTGGGGAATGCCGGCCTTGGCGGCGGATCCATATAGCGAAGTTTTGATCACGGCTTTCTGGGCCGTAATAACTTCCTTTACCTCTTTTTCTTCAAGGCTGCTTTCATATTGCTCTCCCTTGCGGCTGACGACCAGAGTCTTGAGAGGATTGATCTGGATCTTCATGTCAGTGAGCTTATAGTTACGGCTATCCTCGCCGTTGGGCTCAAAGTGCATATGGATGTCCTGCCCAACCTTTAGATCGCGCGGGTCGAAATGATCATCCATGGCGGCGATGATATTATGCACATCGTCGCTATCGACACCTTCCTTCTGCATGACTTTGCCAAGCGCATCGCCGGAAGAGATAGTAACAACCCGGTCGGAAGGCCCGGCCGGGAGTTCGAATTGTGGAATTGCGGCGAGAGTCAGATCTCCAGCCTCTTGCATGTCGCCCTGCGGACCAAGATTGGCGACGCGCGCGGACGGATCCTGAAAGTTATAGGCCTGCGCCGAGCTGGCTATTTCAAGCGTCAGTGGCAGGCTCGACAACGGAGAAAACGCAATGGCAGTCGGAATGACGGCGGCCATAGTAGCAGTCATGCTGGCAACATAGCGTAAGCGCAGTCGATTGTTCTTGGTATACAGATAACGCTGGCGAAGGCCTAAATGGCGCGACACGAACGCACAGGTGTGACCCAGGACATTCATTAGTGGCATTTAACACCCTTGATATTCATTTTCATCTTTTTCAAGACGCGTCCCGGACAACACGCTTTCCTTACTCGGATCTTTTAAAGATCCCTGAGGTTGGTTAAATCAAAGTTTAAGCTTGGTTTAGTCGATATAAGATCTCGTCTGTGAATTCCGGTAAGTCGATTTATTAGCATAGCCCAAAAAAGTTGCCAAGTCATGAACCCCAGTTACCAACAAATGTCACAAAAATTACACATTTATTTACGTAATTTATTAAACTTTGCAGGCCGCCGAGATCATTTCATGGGCTTTGGTAGAGCCTTTCAGGTTATAGGTATCCTTGGTTTTCGTGCCTTTTTCGGACACCCCTTCGACCACCATCTTGCTACCGCGCTTAACCGCTTCGGCCAGCGCATTGTCTGCCGCCGCATCCACGGCCCAAGCCATATCATTTTGCGTAAAAAGCTTGAAGCGCTTGCCATCGATCGACACGCTGACCTCGGAATTCTTTTGATAGCTATAGCCCCCCATATAGGTGAATACATTCTTCGTCCCTTCTGCCGGACGATGCGTGATAAAAACGGCTATCTCCCCGCGATTGCGCCCCTTCGGTTCTGTCACCGCGGAATCCGGCGACGCCGTCATGTAGCAAACAGAGCCGCCGTTTTCTTCAAACGTAAAAGACGTCCATTCCCCCGAAACACCGAGTTGTTGCTGTTCTGCCGCCATCGCCGCCGCTGGTGCAAGCAAGGCAAAACAAAGAAGAAGAGTGAGAAGATTTGTTTTCATGCGCGTTCCTGTTCTGGGTTCGAATAGGGAAGAAGGTCAAAACAATAACCAATTCATGCGGTCTTGCCAATCAGGCAATCCCCTCGCCCTTTTTAAAGGGCCTGAGACGAAGCTTAATCTGGTGATCGGGCGGCCCTTCCTTGCCGCTTGGCATATAGCCGCGATAGTAATTCTTCTGCCATTTTTCTGCCTGCGCGTCAGATCCCTGCACCGACAGATCCTTGTTGAATTCGTTGCGTGAAATAGACCATGCATCGTAATTCGCTTTCAAGGATGGATCCTCGCTCAGCGGCAGGATAACGGGATCAAAGCTTTCGAGATATCCCCGGGGGATGGGGAAGAAACAGCAGATGGGCTCACCCTTTTTGAAACTGACGACTTTGTTCTTGGTGGTAAAACGCCAGTTCATCGTAAAAGTATAGGGCGACCAGTCGGTTTCGATGATGCCGGACAGGCCGAAAATACCATCCTTGGGCATATTCAGCGGACCGGTGACAAACAGATTGTGTCCGGGCGGCGTTTTAAAAAGCGCATGAACATGGAAGGTTAGAATGCCGGATCCGAAGTGGCTCATCGGTTTCAAATGCGGCGGCGCATCAGTATGGATATGTACACCGTCATGGGCATGCGTGCCGTCCCAGACCGCATCAAAATCGGCAGGGCACAATATTTCCCAGCCATGCATGTTGGCAATGTTGAGGGGCAGGCAGCGATAGGCGAAGCTTTGCGGCGTCTCATCCATCCATTGCCGTGTCGTTTCGGCAGGCCGGATCAACGGATCGGTGCCGTAAACCGAATAGGCAATCAGTTTCTTTTCGTCTTCGCTCATTTTTTCTTCCCTGTCATCCAGTTGACCCATCAAACCGTATAAAGAAACGAGCCGATTGAAAAGGGGGCGTTTTCAGTGTTTTTAGCCAAAGCCGCATCACAAAAGCTTGTCATCCTGTGGCCAAGCGGCTTTAATGGCCCCATGGATATGCAACCCGCGATCGCGAGCGCAACAAAAACCGAGGCGGGAACCGCCGCGCACGGACCATCATATTACAATGCCCTGTTGCAATCGGTTGGGCAAAACAGGGACAAGGCCGCCTTTGCGGAATTGTTCGATTATTTCGCGCCGCGTGTGAAATCCTTCCTGATGAAGGGCGGCGCCGCGCCGGACCTTGCCGATGAACTGGCACAGGAAACCATGATCACCCTATGGCAAAAAGCCGCAAGCTTTGACCCCGTCAAGGCCAATGCCAGCACATGGATTTTCACGATAGCACGAAACAAACGAGTCGACGGGCTTCGCAAGAAAATCCGCCCCGAAACGCAGGACAGCGAGGCCGAATTCATCGCCGATGAAGCGCCTCTTGCCAGTGACCGCATCGCGCAGGAAGAAGAAACGCATACGATGGAAGAGGCCCTTGCCGCCTTGCCAAAAGAACAAGCAGACCTTCTTTACAAATCATTTTTCGAAGATAAAACCCATGCGGATATCGCCGCCGAGGCCGGAATCCCCCTCGGCACCGTCAAATCGCGCATCCGCCTTGCGCTGGAAAAACTACGCAGCAATCAAAAGGTAAAACAGCTATGGCTATGACGGATACATATCACAGCCTTCTGATTGATTATGCACGCGGCGCACTCGACGAGGCGCATTCGCTGCTGGTCGCATCCCACATCGCCCTGTCGCCCAATGCACGCCGCATCGTGCGCGAGTACGAGGCGGTCGGCGGCGGCATGCTTGCCGAATGCTGCGAGCCCGTCGAGATGCATTGCGATGCCCTGAAAGCCGTTTTGGACCGCCTTGATACGCTTTCCGAAGAATGCCGCGAGAAGATAAAGGAGTGCGCCTGCAAGGAGGCAGAGATCTTGCCAGACTGCCTGCGCAGCTATGTCCCCACAGAAGACACGCGCCTTCCATGGCGAAAAGCGAAAGCGGGATTGCAGGCGATCAGCGTTGAAACCACATGCCGCCATTCGGTTGCGGAATTAATGCAATTCAAAGGCGGATCGGCGCTGCCCGTATCGCATGAATATACACTTGCCATTACACTGGTACTGGATGGATCCGTTCATGACGGCGGGACCATATACAGCCGCGGTGATATCATCATTATGCAAGATGGGGACGCGCACAATCCCAAGGCAGCCCGTCATGAAGGTTGCACGGCATTGATCGTTATGCCCTGCCGCGCCGAACATGGCGGCGAACCCGTCGGCACTATCGCCAACAGAATTCGCCACTTTCTCCGCAAGTAATCTATAACGGTTTCACAACCTGTTCGAGACGATCAAGGGAGTCAACCAGCTTCTGCTCCGATACCGCAAAACACATGCGGATCCAGCCTGTACAACATTTTCCAAAGGCGCAGCCCGGGGCAAGCGAGAGCAGGGATTCGTCAATCAATTGCTTGACCAGTGACAGATCGTCTTCCCCGCCATCGACTTTAAAGAACGCATAGAAAGTGGCCGGCGGGCGGTTCATCGTAATACGCCCGTTAGAGGTGAACCGATCCATCACAATATCGAGGTTGGATTTCCAGAGAGCGAGCTGTTCGGCGATGAACGGTTCGCCGTAACGAAGGGCGGCAATCGCGCCATACTGCGCATAGGTCGGCGGGCCCATATTGTCGTAGAGCGCAAGGTCGCGCACAGAATCTTCGGATTGCGCGGGGCCGACCAGCCACCCAAGGCGCCAGCCGGTCATGGCATAGGCCTTGGAAAAGCTGTTCACGACGAACAGTTTGTCTTCCGGCAAGGCATGGTCAAGAAAAGAGGGCGTGCGGATTGTATCAAAGGAAATGCGTGAATAAACCTCGTCCGCGATGATCCAGATGCCACGTTCCCGCGCGAATTCTATCACCGTTTTGATATCACCGGCGGACATGGTCCAGCCGGTGGGGTTCGACGGTGTAACAATCAGCATCGCCTTGGTCTTCGATGTCACGGCACCAAAGAGTTTTTCAAGATCAAGGTCCCATCCCTTGCCATCGATATGTTCCAGCGCCACCTGCACGGTTGTCGCCTGCGTCAGTTCAATCGCGCCAAGTAGGTTTTTCCAGATCGGTGTCACCGCCACAACCTCATCACCCTCATCGAGGATGGAGGTGAGCGCCAGATGCATCGCCGTCGTACCGGAGGATGTGGCGAAAATCCGGCTTGTCGGGATGTTCATTTTGAAAACAGACGCATAGTAATTTGAAATTTCCTGCCGTAAATCCTGAACGCCAAGAACCGGGGCATAGAAGGTCTTGCCTTCCTGCAAGGCTTTATGGGTGGCTTCGATAATAAAATCGGGGGTCTTGGCGCTGCCTTCGCCTTGCGCCAGGGAGATAATACCGGGTTTTGACCAGCCATAGCGCAGCATTTCGGCGCCGGGATTGGGGGAAAGGCCCGCCAGAACGGACCGGAATTGATAATGTTTTGGTGTATTCATCGTGTCTTGGCCTGAATTGCTGCCTGTAATAATCATGATATATGCCGCCTTGAAAGACTTATTTTTTGCTTTTTGGATTTTCGGTCAGATCGCGCCCATCGCGCTATGTCGGGAAAATATCGCGGCTACGCCGCGGCGTTGGCGGCGGCTGCTGCGGCGGCAGAGGCGGCGCAAACAGATGCGGCAGCGATTTTCGCTGCTTTGTTAACCATTGCATCTGTAGAAACGATGTTCATGGAACTATAAGACCACAAAAACAGGCGGTTGATCAAGGGGTATTATCAAAAAGCTTGATTAGGGGCGCGGGAACATAATGCCGCGCCTTGAAGTCATCCGGAGACATGGCGATATCATCCATTTCGAAAACCTCCGTTAAATAGGTTTCGACCGCATTCAGACGTTCTTGCGCGCGTGTCATGGCCTTGGCCACATACTTCATTTTATCATCGATAAAGTGCTGTACGCCTTCACTGTCCGGAATAATATTTTCCTCGCGGGCCTTTTCGATGTAGGTCACCTGATCAAGCGTTTTTTTGATCTTGGATAGATGGATTTCATTCGCCTGCAGGGTGTGGGACACACTTTCCAGACGTGCCAACCCGATTTGTTCGATCAAATCTTCTTCGCCCATCGTGTAAAGTGAAGGGTCGAATTCTTTGCTGATATATCTGTCGACTTCATTGCCAATACTATTGAACAAAGGCGTGATGAAAAGTTCTATTTCATCATCCAGATTGGCGTATTCGCGCCCGTTCTGCACTGTTGGCGATTCTTTCATCTGCCGCACCGAATGCCCCGCCTTCAGGAACATCGTGCTGAGCTGAGCCTCATCGGCGTGAATACAGGCCACAAGATCATCTTTGTCAGGAGACGTCAGATATGGCTTCAGAAGCGCTTGCGCCGTCAGGACACGTATGACACCGCTCACTTTTTCCAATGCGTTGGCTGTAATTTGTAACTGAAAGGCTGCCTCTTCACGGCTTCCCTCGCCCATGATGAAGCCAATAACTTCTTGCGGCCTGTCGCTGGGTTTGAATTTTTCAGATTCGAGAAAAAGCGCATCCATGTCCTCCGCCGACAATTGCGCCGCGCGGCCACGCAGTTTTGCCAGATCGGCCTTCTGCGCCCACAATTCATATTGGTTTTGTGCAAACTCATTCGACATAAAACGGGTTATATCGAGGAATTATGCATTATGTCAATTATTATTTGCTAATTTGCGGCAGATTTTTGTAAAGGTCAAGAGATTCGGGATTGGCCAATGCCTCGATATTCTTGATTTTTCGGCCATGAATGACGTCCCGCACGGCAATTTCGGTGATTTTGCCTGATTTTGTGCGCGGAATATCGGTGATTTGAATGACTATTGCCGGGACATGGCGCGGGGATGCCCCCGTTTTTATCTGTTTCTTAATCTTATCGATCAAAATATCGTCAAGTTTTGCATTTTCCCGCAATCTGACGAACAAAATGATGCGGACATCACCTTCCCAGTCCTGCCCCACCGCGATGGATTCGATGACTTCGGGCACTTGTTCCACTTGGCGGTAGATTTCCGCCGTCCCGATCCGTACGCCGCCGGGATTGAGCGTGGCATCGGACCGGCCATGGATGATAAGACCGCCATGTTTCGTGCGCTCAATCCAATCGCCGTGGCACCAGATATTGTCAAACCGTTCGAAATAGGCGGCCTTGTATTTCGCGCCGTCTTCATCGTTCCAGAACATGACGGGCATGGATGGAAATGGTTTTGTGCAGACAAGCTCACCGGAGCCCGCGCCTGCCGGAATCGGTTTGCCGTCATCATCGAAAACATTGACCGCCATTCCGAGCCCCGGCCCCTGAATTTCTCCGCGGTAAACGGGGGATACGGGATTGCCCAGCACAAAGCAGGACACGATATCCGTGCCGCCGGAAATGGAGGCAAGGTGCAGATCCTTTTTGATATGCGCATACACGAAATCGAAACTTTCATGCACCAAAGGCGATCCGGTCGAGCTGACCACTTTCAAGGCCGACAAATCGTAATCGCGCCCCGGTTCAATACCATTCACTTTCAAGGCATCGATATATTTGGCGGACGTGCCAAACAGCATCGCCTTATGTTTGGATGTATAGTCCCAAAGCACATTGCCGTCGGGATAGAAGGGTGATCCGTCGAAGAGGAGCAAAGTCGCGCCGGAGGCAAGACCGGTGATCAGCCAGTTCCACATCATCCAGCCGCAAGTGGTGAAATAGAAAACCCTATCGTTTTCGCGCACATTCGTCTGGAGCTGGTGTTCCTTCAAATGTTGCAACAACGTGCCGCCATGACCATGAACAATGCATTTCGGAATGCCCGTCGTCCCGGAAGAAAACATGATGAACAAAGGATGATTGAATTCAACCCGTTCGAATTTCACATCGGTGCCAGCGGCAAAATCACGGCACAACACCGCATCGGCGAGGAAGGAAATATCAGGGTTGTCATTCGTGAACGGCACGACAACGATATGTTCAAGCCCCTTCAATTGCGGCGCGACATCACGCACCTTTTGCAAACAATCGAGCATTTTTCCGTTGTAGAAATATCCATCGACGGCGATCAGGATTTTCGGTTCGATCTGGCCAAAGCGATCGATCAAACCCTGGGTTCCGAAATCAGGCGACGCCGACGCCCATATGGCGCCGAGCGAGGTGGCCGCAAGGCATGCGATAATTGTTTCCGGCATATTCGGCATATAGGCGGCGACGCGGTCACCCTTTGTAACGCCCCATGCAATGAATTGTTTTTGCCATTTGGCGACTTCGGCGTAAAGACCCGCGAAGGTTAGCGTGCGTTCATGCCCGTGTTCATCACGGAAAATGATGGCCTTGCCGTCATCGCGCCGCTTTAGAAGATTTTCGGCATAGTTGATGCGCGCATCCGGATAGAATTTTGCCCCCGGCATCTTACCGCCGCCTTGCAAAACCACATCGCCCTTGTCACCTATAACCCCGCAAAAATCCCAGACCGCATCCCAGAATTTTTCGGGATGATCGACGCTCCATTGCCAGAAGGACTGGTAATCAAGGCTATTGTGCCCCAGCCCTTTCATAAAGGCGGCAAGCTGCGTTTTTTCTGGATGAGAGGGGGTCCAAAGCGGTGTGTCGGTCATGATATTGGTCCGTAAGGCGGGGGGTTCCGGGCGATTTTTGCCATGATAAATCCTTTTTCGCATCAGTGCCATAGTGTGGACACAGGCGGCAGATAGGCTAGATTAGTAAAGTAACCAAAAGGTGAAGGCGCATGTCGTTTCGCAAAATTCTTTTCCCCCTCCTGACATTTTTTTCATTTTTTATAATTAATTCAGCATCTTATGCCCAAGACAGCCGTGTTTCCATCCGCCTTTTGCCTGAAAAGACAAAGCTCAGCGGCGGTGAAACGCTCACGGTCGGTATCGAGCAGACGATTGAAAAAGGATGGCATACATACTGGATCAACCCCGGGGATTCCGGCACTGCGGCCCGTGTTGAATGGTCGGGCCTGGAAGACAAGATCGAGGCCGCCCCTATTGCATGGCCCACACCGAAGCGCCTGCCGATGGGCCCCCTTACAAATTTCGGATATGAGGACAAGGTCACGCTTCTTCAGGATATCACCCTGCCGGACAATCTTCCCGCAGGCCCGGCCACCATTAATGCCACGATAGACATTCTGGTCTGCGAGGAAATATGCATCCCCGAAACCCATGAGGCGTCCTTCACAATCAACGGAGACCAGAAACCCGCCGCCGCATCCATAGAGGCGGCACGCGGGAAATTGCCAATCGATATGCCATGGAGCACATCGGTACGGGAGCAGGAAGATAATCTGATAGTGGAGATTACCAGCGACCAGATATCGGCCTTTAAAAAATTGGGCAGCATTGAACTCTACCCCGAAGAATGGGGTCTTATCTCCAACCCCGGCAAAACCGTTTCCATGGCGAATGACACAAGCCTGACAATGGTTCATCCAAAGGGTGATCGCAGCGCGAAAGAAGTCGCGGTGTCCAAATATGTCATCGCCTATGAAGATGCATCCGGCGTGCGCAAGAGCGTGCGTGTAACGGCAAAGAGCGATTCCATGCCCGCCGCGACCGTGGTGCCGAACGATAATATCAGCCTTGCCCGTGCCGTTCTTTTCGCCGTCTTCGGCGGTTTGATTTTGAATTTGATGCCATGCGTCTTCCCCGTGCTGTCCATGAAGGCACTAAGCCTTGTGCAACTCAAGGATAAGGAATTGGTCAAGGCCCGCCGTCACGGCCTTGCCTATACGGCCGGTATTATTTTGTCCTTTGCACTGATCGCAGGCGTGCTGATCGCCCTGAAAGCGGGCGGCGCGCAAATCGGCTGGGGCTTCCAGTTGCAAAACCCCGCGATCATCCTGTTCCTCTCCTATCTCTTCTTCCTGCTGGGCCTGAACCTCGCCGGATTTTTCGAGATTGATTTCGGCCTCGCCAATGCGGGTGCGAAGCTAACGCAAAATAGAGGCCTGAGCGGATCGTTCTTCACCGGCGTTCTGGCAACGATTGTCGCCACACCCTGTACCGCCCCGTTCATGGGCGTCGCCATGGGATATGCGCTAACACAACCCGCCTATGTGTCCATCACGGTGTTCATTGCCCTCGGCTTAGGGCTTGCGCTGCCCTATCTGTTGCTGTGCTATATCCCCGCCCTGCGTCACAAATTGCCAAAGCCCGGACACTGGATGGAAACTTTCCGCCAGTTCCTGGCCTTCCCGATGTTCGCCTCAACCTGCTGGCTGCTCTGGGTGCTCTCACAACAAACGGACCATATGGGTATTTTCCTTGCGATGCTCGGCCTGCTTGCCCTCGCCTTCGGCATCTGGCTCTGGAAAGTGCGTCCGCAGAAAAAGACGCCAAAGTCGATCGTTATTGTCTTATCGCTGGCCATGTTCGGTTTCGCGCTTTCAACACTCGTCATCGACCGTCATGTCGATACAATCGCCTATGGCGAAACCGCCACGGGATTATCGGAGGCGTTCACACAGGAAAAACTCGACGCCTATTTGAAAGACGGGGAGCCTGTGTTCGTCAATATGACGGCCGCATGGTGTATTACCTGCAAGGTCAATGAAAAGGTCGCACTCAGCATCCCGTCTACGGAAAAACTGTTTGCAGACCATGGTATTAAATACCTGAAGGGCGACTGGACCAACCAGAATCCGGAAATTACAAAATTTCTGGAATCCTATGGACGCAGCGGCGTGCCGCTCTATGTTTATTACGCCGCAGGCAAAAAGCAGGGAGACGTCCTGCCGCAAATCCTGACCCCCGGCATTGTTGAAAAAACCATTACACAGTCATTAGGAGATTAAAGCATGATCAAATCCCTTTTCCTTGCCGCACTTGCCACTGTGGCGATCAGCGCCGCTATACCGGCAAATGCCGCTGTCGAAATCGGCAAACCGGCGCCCGCATTCACCGCGACCGACTCCAACGGCAAAACGCATAATCTGTCCGATTTTGCAGGCAAAGTAGTCGTGCTCGAATGGAACAATCCGGAATGCCCCTATGTCGTGAAACATTATGAATCCGGCAATATGCAGAAGTTGCAGGAGACATACACAGGCAAGGACGTTGTCTGGCTGACTGTCAATTCCGGTAAGGCCGGTAAACAGGGCGCGCTCGATGCCGCCGGCGCCAACGCCTATGTTGAAGCGCAAAAGGCAAAACAAACGGCCTATATCCTCGACGCAGATGGCACCATCGGCAAAGCCTATGACGCCAAGGTGACACCGCATATGTTCGTGATCGATGACAAAGGCAATCTTGTTTACGACGGTGCGATCGATGACAATGACAGCGCGAAGGCTGAAGATGCGCTGACCGCGAAGAACTATGTGTCCGCAGCGCTCGATGCCGTTCTGGAAGGCAAAGCGGTTGAAACATCCAAGACAAAGCCGTATGGCTGTGGCGTGAAGTACTAAGCCCGCAGAGCGCAATAGAACAATTACGAAAACCCCGGCTGTAAACCGGGGTTTTTTGTACCCGCCTGTTTTTTCAAAAATCGCATCGCGCCGCCATTTTATGCTATGACAATCACAGCGAGTCGGATTACACTTATCAACATAGTTATTCACAGCCCTTCCGCATTTCGCCCATGACATCCATGCCTTTGAAAATAAAAGACTATCATCGTACCAGCCCGTCTGCGGAAGCGGACGCAGGCGTGGTGCGCCTGATGCTGGGCATGGATGGGCGGATCGTGTTCGCAAGCCCCGCCTTTGAAGAACTGGCCGGACAGGGCCACAGCAACGGGATTGATTTCCTGGATATCGCGTCCTTCGAAGATCCGGACGAAGCGTTTCGCCATTCGCCCCTGCTGTTTGCCGGAAGCGATTCCATTTTTACCGCCCTGCGCAGCGGTGTTCACACGGTTCGATTTGCGGCAACGGGCGAGACCGCCGATTTGCAATTCGATATTGTGCAGGCACAGAACGGCAACCGCTTCATCGTCGCCTCTGCCTTGGCGAACGATCAGGATTTCAATGCGA
The DNA here is from genome assembly GCA_946481075.1 of uncultured Alphaproteobacteria bacterium. The sequence continues at coordinate 72,647 of CAMLMC010000002.1, read as the reverse complement.
GTGTGCAGGATTTTATCAATCATCCACCCGCCGAAAACGACACGCACTCTCCCTTTGCCGAACTGACCAGCGATCTTCTGGTCATGGCTCGTGAAGACGGCACCTTTGCGCATATCAATGATACATTCACCCAAACGCTGGGCTTTGCACTGGATAATCTTGAAGGTCGTTCTTTACTCGATCTTGTCCATCCGGACGACCGCGCCGTTGCGCGTCCCATGCTGCAAAATCTCATGCACGGTGAGGCCGACGGGACAGTCTCCTTTGAATGCCGCATGATATCCAGCGAAGCCCGCATCCATTGGGTGGAGTGGAACCACAAATGCCTTGACGGCAGAATATACAGTGCGGGCCGCGACATCACCCATATCAAACGCCTTGAACAAGCGCTGGCGGATCAGGAGCGTCAGTTAAGCGAAGCCGAAGCCATCGGCCATATGGGGCACTGGCATTGGCCGATCGGGCAACAGGCCATTGAATTTTCCGACGAGATTTATCGCATCTTCGGCGTAACACGGGATCAATTCCACCCGATGCTGGATAGCGTCAGCGCGATGCTTCACCGCCGCGATTCCTCACGCATGATGCAGGTGTTCCAGCGCGCCATCATTGAACAAAACGATCACGAGGTTGATTTCCGCGTGATGACGCCGGCCGGGGAAACACGTTATGTCCGCTGCCAAGGGCGGTGCGAGTTCGATGGCAGTGGCGATGTTGTCGGTCTTTACGGGATTATGCAGGATGTAACGCCATCTTATTTGCATGAGCGGGCGTTGCGCGAATCCAAGGAGGCGGCCGAACGCGCCTATGCCGCCAAGTCGCAATTCCTAGCCAATATGAGCCACGAACTACGCACGCCGCTGAACGCTATCATCGGTTTTTCCGAGATGATGCAGCAACAATTGCTCGGCCCCATCGGCAACGACAAATATCTCGATTACATCAAAGGTATCCGCGAAAGCGGAGAACATTTGCTGGAGCTGATCACCGATATCCTCGATATGTCGAAGCTTGAAGCCGGAAAATACGAACTCGCGCTCGAAGACATCAAGATCGCCAAGATTATCCGCCTTGCCGTTCATATGATGGAAGGCCGTGCCGTAGAAGCAGGCATTCGCATGAACATCCATGTATCGAGCGAAGATATGCAGATTACGGCAGACCGCCGCGCGATCATGCAGATCATGCTCAACCTTCTATCGAACGCCGTGAAATTCAGCCACCCTGAAGGCCGCATCAATGTTGAATGTATCGACATGAACGAATTCGTATCCATTCGCGTGCGCGACCACGGCATTGGCATTCCTGCGCACAAGCTCTCAACCATTACCAATCCTTTTGAACAGGCCGCAAATCAATATACACGCGGACATGAAGGATCAGGGTTGGGCCTTTCCATCACGAAAGAACTGGCGGAGCTGCATGGCGGGTCGATCCACATTGAATCACAGATCGATGTGGGCACCACGGTGACGATTCGCCTGCCCAAGCACGCCAGGTCAGCTTAATTTTTATCAGGGACAAGAAGAATGACACGTCCGGTTGCCTGCGGCATCGATTTCGGCACATCCAATTCAACCGTCGCCGTTTCCGATGCAAAGGGAAAATATCTTGTTGAACTGGAAGACGGGTACACAACGTTGCCAAGCGCCTTGTTCTTTCAGAAATCGAAAGGCCCGCTTTTTGGCAGGGCTGCTATAGATGCCTATATGTATGGTGATGAAGGCCGGTTTATGCGCGGCCTTAAAAAAATTCTCGGCACATCATTGATGGAGGACAAGACGTTGGTGGGAAGCCGCAGCGTCACTTTCACGGAAATATTACAAATCTTTATCGGCCACCTGAAAGCGCAAGCCGAGAATGCCGCAGGAAAGGCGATTGATCATGTCGTGATGGGGCGCCCCGTTCATTTCCACGACAATGACGAGGACGCGGACCAAAAATCAGAAGCCACGCTTAAAAAAATCACGCACGCCGCAGGTTTCAAGCATACAGAGTTTCTGTTCGAACCCATTGCCGCGGCCTTTGCCCACGAAGAAAAGATCAATGGCGAAAAACTGGCACTTGTGGTCGACCTTGGCGGGGGTACATCGGACTTTACCGTTATACGCCTGTCGAGAGACAGAATGGAACATGATGATCGTCGTGAAGACATCCTTTCAACGTCCGGCGTACGCATCGGCGGGACCACGTTCGATTACCGTATAGCCCTGAAAAATTTCATGCCGGAACTGGGAATGGGCAGCCAGTACCATGACATTTTCGAAAAAGACAAATATATGCGGGTCCCAAACCATGTCTATTTCCAGCTATCCGACTGGGCCATGGTGAATTTTGCGCAGACGAAGGCCGCCATCAGCGAGACCATGGACATCAAAAAGCGGTCACGATCCCCAAAAAAAATATCCCGCCTTTTGAAATTACAACAGGACCATCTGGGCCACGCGCTTCTGGGAGAAGTGGAAAAGTCAAAGATCGCCTTAACAGATGCCGAGACCGTTCAGGCCCGCTTTGCAGAACTCGATGAAGATTTTGCTGTGTCTTTGAGCCGAAGCGGATTTGAAGATACAATTGGCGATGATGTGGCCCGCATCTTCGGCTCCATTACGGAATGCCTCTCGCTGGCCGGTGTAGCACAAGAGCAGATCAATCTGGTCATTCTGACGGGAGGATCCACCGAACTGCCACTGATCAACCGCCTCGTGCGCGAAAAATTTCCTCACGCCACTATCTCTCAAGGAAACAAACTCGATAGCGTGGGATTGGGCCTCGCCTACCGAGCCTCACGCATCGTTTAATTTTCCGAGGCTTCGGCCGGTAGATAGCTGGCCGCGTCCGCGGCGCTTTCCGATGCGAGACAGGCTTCAAGGCCTTTGCGATAGTCCGGATATTTAAGCGTAACACCCAGTTCGGATTTGATGCGGTTGTTGAGAACGCGCTTATTGTCCTTGTAAAAACTCCGCGCGATCGGGGCCATGTCCGCCTCTTCATAGGGCATCAAGGGCGGAGGCGTAATTCCCAGCAATTCGCAAGCATACGTAATCACTTGCCAGCTCGGCACCGGATCATCATCCGATAGATTATAGGCTGCGCCCGGATTGGGGTTGTTCATCGATGCGATCAATGTCTGGACGATATCTTCAACATGGATGCGGTTAAACACCTGCCCCGGTTTGTTGATGCGCCTTGCGACACCGGCGCGCACCGAATCAAGCGCACTGCGTCCCGGCCCGTAAATTCCCGCAAGGCGAAAGACATGCAGCGGAATCCCCGCTTCTTCAAAAAGAGAATACCATTGCGCCTCGGCACGGACGCGGCGGGAACCGCGCTGGTTGTTCGGACGAATTTCGGACGTTTCATCCACCGTCCCGCCATCGCGGTCTCCATAAACGCCGGTCGTGGACAGATAGCCGACCCATTCAAGAGATTTAATGTTCAGGATATCTTCGGCATGCATGGCAAAGGCCGGGTCGCCCATATCATCGGGTGGTGTGGAAATCAGCAAATGCGTCGTGCCTTCCAGAATGGAATACGGGTCACCCAGCGGATGTTCATAATCAAAAAGATAGGCCTTTACGCCCTGATTGCGCAAAAAGGCCCTTTTTTCGGGGTCGCGAGTCGTGCCGGCGATACACCAATCACCCTTGCGCATCAATTCATGCGCGAGGTAGTCACAGGTATAGCCATACCCGAAACAGAATAGTTTTTTCATTGCCTGAACCAATTTCACACCGTCTTTTTGTTATTTGATTTGTCCGGTTCGGGACTGTTTAAAAATCTACGTTTTCGTAGTGTTCCACAGGCGTAAAGCCCGGTATCCGGTCTTCCAGCAGCGACTTAAAGCCGGGGCGCGACTTCACACGGGAATACCAATCACGGGCCGCATGATGTTCGTCCCATGGGACATCGCCGATATAATCGATGCAGGACAGATGAGATGCCGCCGCGATATCGGCAAGGCTGAATGCCTCACCCGCCAGCCATTTGCGTTTTTCGCACAGGAAGCCGATGTAATCGAGGTGGTAGTGAATATTGGCATGTCCTGCGCGGATGGAAGGGCCATGCGGCTCCCCCAGTTTCAGGAAACGCTTCATCAGTTTTTCACCGACAAGATTGTCCGTCACTTCGCGGTTGAATTTCACATCGAACCACCCGACAAGGCGGCGCGTTTCCGCGCGTTGCATCGGGTCCGCGCCCAGAAGATTGGTTTCCGGGTAAACTTCTTCGAGATATTCGCAGATCACCTGGCTATTTGACAGAATCGTTCCATCCGATTCAACCAGAACCGGCACGTCGCCCGCCGGGTTCATCGCGAGGAACGCCGTACGGCGTTCCCAGATTTTCTCCACCTGCAGTTCGAATTCCAGCTTCTTTTCGGCCAGTGCGAGCCGCACTTTCCGCGAAAAAGGATGGAGCCATACATGATAGAGGGTTCTCATTATGAGAATGATCCTACCTTATTGAAATCACAATGAACAGGGTGAATTTATCGCACTGCCGTCAGATCGACCAGAACCTTCACGGGCAGGCCGACAGATTGACCGTCCGCCCACTGCCCCGTGCCGATGCGGAAATCGAGACGGTTCAAGATCAGCTCCCCCTTCATCTTGGCCGTATTACCAGTGATATCCAGCGTAAAGGGCAACGCGACCGGCATCGTGATGCCGCGAATGCTCAAGTTTCCGATGGCGATGTATTTGTTGCCGTCCGCCTGTTCGAACTGGATGGTCTGGAAGCGGCTTTCGGGGTGATTTTGCGAATCGAACCACTCGCTGTTCTTGATATTCGCGTCGCGGTCGGCATCCCCCGTTGTGACATTCATCATATCAATCCGGATATCGGCCGAAGAAGAGGCCAGATTATCGGGATTAAAGCGGATCGTACCATCGAAATCATTGAACACGCCTTCGAATTCGGAGCCGTAGAGCGAAGCCTTAAAGGCGAGCTTGCTCTGTTCTTTTACAATAGCCCATCCGTTTTCACCGAGATTGCTTGTGTCAACATTTGTCCTTGCGGCCGCGGCTTCATCTTCGGGTGCGGCAATTTGCGCGCCGGGTTTTTGCAGGCTTTTGAATATAGCCAGACCGGATAACGCATAAGATCCGCCCGCAACCAGAACGATCAGTGCCGCAAGCCCGATGCCCGCTTTCATCCAGCTCATCCGTTGCAGTGTTTCATCCTTATCGATGACATGGTGTTTCAACGCGCCCGCCATATGCAGTGCCAGAACAAAAAGCAATGTATAGGCAAGGACCTCATGCGCTTGCCCAAAGAGCCCCGCCAGATTTTCGTCCTTACCGATAATATGCGGCAACTGTGCGCCGAAGAAGGGCACCGGAAATTCGGCAGCCGACGACATGAGCCAGCCAGTCAGCGGCATTCCGATAATGCAGATATAAAGCCAGAAATGCGCGGCAGCTGCGAGCGGGACCTCCCACGGCTTATGCGTTTCGAGATGTTCCGGCGCAGGTGAAAAAAACCGCCATAGTAGGCGCAGAACACCGAGAAAGAGAACCAAAAGCCCGAAAGATTTATGCATGGCATAGATTTCGAATTTCAACGGCGAGTTTTCCATCTGAGCCATCCCAAGCCCGACGGGAATAAGCCCCAAAATCAGGACCGCAATCACCCAGTGAAATATTTTATGGATGAGGCCGTATCGCTCATCATCGTTTGCGAGTTGCATCATATTTTCTCTCTTTTAAAACCCCGAACGGTCCGCCAGCCATAGCCCCAGCGCCGTACCAATTCCTGCCATTATCCAAACCGCCAAACCGTAGGTCCAGCGGAGCGATTTGTCCTGCACCAATTCACGGCGAGACAAATTCTTAAGAAATAAGTGGATGACGAAAAGGCCGGCCACAAAGCCCAGAATAAAGCCAGCGATGCCAAAGACATAGACCATGCATCAAATTGTATCCGGATATGTGCGCCGCGCAATCAAATATATCTTGCCTTTGCAAGTGCGCATCTTTATGAAAACATCATGACGGCCAAGCCCAATATCAAACTGGTCATTTTCGATGCCGACGACACGATCTGGCAGGCCTATAAGCCATGGGCCGCCTGCATGGAACCGGCCATCCGCGACCTGATCGATTACCTTGGGGCCGACCCTGAAAAACTCCGCCATTGCATTCAGAACGAAGCCATCGGACAGCACCGTTTCAACGATTACGGCGGGTTGTCCCACTTCCTGAAAAAGCAGGGACTGATCCCCGAAGTTTCCGACCCGCAGGGGCAATATGAACGCGAAATCATCCGCCGCAATATCCGCAGCCGTTTTTTCCATGACTGGAGAAAACAAACGATTTTTTATCCGGAAACCATCGGGTTCCTAAGAGATTTAAAGAAGGCGGGTACAACCGCCGCCATCTGGACCGATTCCGACGCGCCAACCGTGATCCGCCGGTTTCACAGCGCGTGCAAAAATCTGGGATATCGCACGAAGGAGATGAAGGAAACTTTATCTCTGATCGATAAATTCTATGTCATGCCATCCGCGGAATGCGACAGTCTTTCCCTTTGGGATATTGATGATGAATTTATACGCGCCTTCAAACAGCGGATGGTGATTTGCGCGGATCCCAAAGGGTGGAAACCCGCAACGCCGGAACGAACGGAGAATGGCCGTGGACGCGCCATCATGGGGGATTTTAAAGCTCTGCCCGAAAACACACTGATGATTGGCGACAGCAACAAGGATGTGTTCGCGGCCCTTCAATCCGGCATGCATGCGGCGTGGTATCAGAACGGATCGAACCATGATGGGCGCACTATTGCCATGCTGAGACAATTCGCCTCGCCGCGCTATAAATACGGGATAGAGGCCATACAGGAACAACTGGATTTATATTTAACGCGTGATGATTACACCGTCTTGCGCAAAAGTCTTGATGAACTTCACGACCATTTTACTTTTGCGCCAGCAGAACACGCGTATCGCCATAGTCTTTTGTCACGAGGATGTCATATCCCGCTTGAGTTATTGCGCCCGGATCAAGCTGGCGTTCGCACTCGACAAGGATTGAATGTCCTGTTTGGGATAGCCACCCATTTTGGTGAAGTGTTTCCAGTGATAGACGCACAAGATCCTTCCGATATGGCGGATCCAGAAATATCAGGTTTGCTTCAGGCACCGAATCCGGCTTAGGACCAATCTTTGAAGAATCCTTCAGGATAAAATGCGCCGCTTCAATCCCCAATGTGGCGCAGTTGCGTCTGGCAAGATCGAGCGAAGACCGCGCTTTATCAACAAAAACCGCTTCGCTCGCGCCCCACGAAATCGCCTCGATGCCCAGCGCACCTGTCCCGCAAAACGCATCGAGCACAACGGCATCATCGATCAGACCGCGGCTATTGAGCATGTTGAAAATCGCAAGGCGGACCTTATCCGATGTCGGGCGGACATCGTTCCCTTTCGGCGCCTCCAGAATGCGTCCGCGATATTCCCCGCCCGTAACCCTCACTTCTTGAAAAATCCTTTGAGCTGTTCCTTCATTACGCCGCGTTTGATTTCAAGGACAGAGCCGCGCGGCAGATTACCCAAATGGAATGGCCCATAGGACAGGCGGATCAGCCGGTTGACCTCAAGCCCCAACGCCTCCATGACATTCCGCACCTCGCGGTTCTTGCCTTCCGCCAGCGATATCTCGATCCACGAATTGGTGCCTTGTGTGGTTTCAAGGCGCGCTTCCATCGGGCCGTAATGGACGCCCTTCCATTTGAGACCCTTCTTCAGACGCGCCAGTTGATCAAGGCTCACCTTCCCATGCGCACGCACACGATACGTGCGCACAAGCCCGTTGGCGGGCAGTTCCAGATAGCGCGACAATTCGCCGTCATTCGTCAAGAGCAGCAAGCCTTCGGTGTTGAGGTCGAGGCGGCCGACGCTGACCACGCGGCCGATTTCGCGGGGCAGCGCATCGAAAATGGTTTTACGGCCCTTTTCATCGCGCGCGGTCGTCACAAGGCCCGCCGGTTTGTGATAGAGAAACAGCCGCGTTTCTTCCGCGGTTTTGAGCTTCTGGCCGTCTACTTCAACCTGATCACCCGGCTTTACGGCATAGGCAGGCGATGTCAGGAACTTACCGTTCACGGAAACGCGGCCCGCCTCGATCCATTTCTCGGCATCGCGCCGCGAGCACAGCCCTGCCCGCGCCATGACCTTGGCAATCCGTTCGCCTTTGCTTTCCTCGTCATTTTCCATTATTAAAAATCCTATGTCTGGAAACGACCATATCTATATGAGCGCCGCAATGGAAGAGGCGAAACGCGCTGGCGCCCTCGGCGAGGTGCCGATCGGCGCGGTTTTGGTCGATTCCGTCAGCGGCGAGATTGTCGGACGGGCGGCCAACCAGACCATTACCAATTCAGACCCGACCGCCCACGCGGAGATTATGGTCATCCGTGAACAATGTGCAAAGGTTGGGGCGCAGCGGATTCCGGGATACGATCTTTATGTCACACTAGAGCCGTGCGCGATGTGCGCGGCAGCGATTGCGTTTGCAAGAATTCGAAAACTGGTTTTTGCGGCCCAAGATCCAAAAGGCGGCGGCGTTCTGCACGGCGGAAAATTTTATGAGCAGCCGACCTGTCATCATAAGATAGAAGTAAGCCACGGCACCATGGCAGATGAAGCCGGACAAATCCTGAAAGATTTTTTTAGCTCGCGGAGATAGGGTAATTCCGTCATTGCGAGGAGCACGAAAGTGCGACGCGGCAATCCATCCCACGGTGATTGGGGCAATATTGCAAGCTGGATTGCTTCGTCGGCCTAAAGGCCTTCTCGCAATGACGAATAGGAAAGTTAAGCGGCCCTGTCCTTCAAAGCCTTTACAGCACGCCAGCCGATATCGCGGCGGCAGAAACCATCGGACCATACGATCTTGTCGACGCCCGCATAAGCTTTCTTTTGTGCCTGAGCAACATCAGCGCCGAGTGCCGTGACGTTAAGCACGCGCCCACCACTGGATATCAATTTCCCATCCGCATCGCGTGATGTGCCCGCGTGGAAAACCTTAATGTCTTCCAGAGATTCCGCTATATCGATCCCCGTGATCTCGCCGCCCTTCGCATAGGACGCAGGATAGCCTTTCGCGGCCATGACAACGGTGAGCGCTGTATCTGGCTGGAACGATAGCGCGGGAATCGTATCCAGTTTTTCGGTCGCGCAGGCGAAAAGGATTTTCAAAAGATCGTCGTTCAGACGTGGCAACATCACCTGACATTCCGGATCGCCAAAGCGAGCGTTGTATTCGATAAGGTATGGGTCGCCCTTCACCACCATAATACCCGCATACAAAATGCCTTGATACGGCACGCCGTCCGCTTCCATCCCTTTGACGGTCGGATAAATGATGCGGTCCATGATTTTTTGTTGCAGGGATGGCGTTAGTAGGTGCGCAGGCGAATAGGCGCCCATACCGCCCGTGTTGGGGCCAACATCGCCATCGCCGACGCGCTTATGATCCTGTGCCGAAGCGAATTCGAGAACGGTTTTTCCATCTGTCAAAGCAAAGAAGCTCAGCTCTTCTCCGTCCATGAACTCTTCGATAACGACTTCCGCGCCCGATGCGCCGAATGAATTGCCCGAGAGCATATCTTTGGCGGCATCGATTGCTTCATCCAATGTCATCGCAACGACAACACCTTTACCGGCAGCAAGTCCGTCTGCCTTAATAACGATAGGCGCACCGAGTTTGCGGATAAACTCTTCAGCTTTTACAATGTCTGTGAAACGCTCATAGGCCGCAGTAGGAATATTGTATTTGCGGCAAAGGTCTTTGGTAAACCCTTTGGAGCCTTCAAGACGCGCTGCACTTTGCGTGGGGCCAAAGACCGGAATGTTTTCCACCTTCATACGGTCATGAAGACCAGCGACCAGTGAGACTTCACCGCCCGCCACGACAAAATCAATCCCCTTCTCAACAGCGAATTTGGCGAGCATTTCGACATCGTCAACCGCGATGGAGATACATTCCGCAACATCTGCAATACCGGGATTGCCGGGCGCAGCATAAAGTTCGGAACAATCCGGGCTTTGCGCCAGTTTCCAGCAAAGGGCATGTTCGCGGCCACCGCCGCCGACAACAAGGACTTTCATCTATACAAGGCTCCCTAGTAAATCCGGGGGGACTATAGCCGTTATTCTTCCAGCATGACAAGGGAAGCGTTCCCGCCGGAGGCCGTGGTATTCACGGAAACCGTTTTTTCCGCCGCGAAGGCGTGCAGATAATAAGGCCCGCCCGCCTTTGGCCCCGTGCCCGACAAGCCGTTGCCGCCAAAGGGCTGGACCCCCACCACCGCGCTGATGATGGAGCGGTTCACATACACATTTCCGGCCGATACAGCATCCGCCGCCTTTTCCGCCACGCTGTCGATGCGGGTGTGAATGCCAAAGGTCAGGCCGTAACCCGTTTCATTGATCTGGCGAATGACAACGTCAAAATCAGACGCTTTATAACGAATAACATGCAGGATAGGTCCGAAGACCTCACCTTTGAGTTCAGAGAGGTCGTTGATTTCATAGGCGCACGGCGCGAAGAAATGCCCCTTGGTTTTGAGATGTTCTGCCATCGGCGCCTGCGCGATCAACCGCCCGAATCCATCGAGCGCGGTGCGGTGTTTTTGCAGAACCGCCAAGGCTTCTTCGTCGATCAAGGGGCCTATATCGGTGGAATAGAGCGAGGGGCTTCCCACCTTCAATTCCGCCATCGCGCCGCGCAGCATATCAATGATTTTATCCGCCACATCATCTTGCACGAACAACACGCGGGCGGCAGAGCAGCGTTGCCCAGCGGAACCAAACGCGCTCAGGATCACATCGTCAACGACTTGTTCCGGCAGAGAGGAAGAATCCGCGATAATCGCATTCTGCCCGCCGGTTTCGGCGATCAAAGGCACAATCGGTCCCTCCTTGGCCGCCAGCGCACGGTTGATCGACCGTGCAGCCGCGGTGGACCCGGTGAAGGCCACGCCTGCCACATCCTTATGCTGCACGATCCATTCGCCCACGCGGCCATCGCCCACAACAAGGTTCAATGCATTCTTTGCAACACCTGCCTCATGCATCATTTTGACGGCTGTCATGGCAATAAACGGTGTCTGTTCGGCAGGTTTCGCCACAACCGCATTTCCGGCCACCAGCGCGGCAACGATTTGCCCCGTGAAAATCGCGAGCGGGAAGTTCCACGGGGAGATACAAGCAAAAACCCCGCGCCCCTGTAGCAAAAGCCGGTTGGTTTCACCTGTATAAGACTGCAGCAAAATTCCATCTTCGCGGAAATCCCTTGCCCCGAGTTGCGCGTAATATCTGCAAAAATCAACGGCCTCGCGTAGTTCCGCCACGGCATCCGGCAAAGTCTTTCCCGCTTCCCGCACACATAACGCGATAAGAAGCGCGGCTTTTTCTTCATAGATATCCGCAATCCGGTTCAGGATTTCCGCACGACGGACAGAAGACACCTTCGACCATTCCGCATACCCCTTCTTGGCCGCGGCAAAAGCGCGTTCCACCACCTGTTCATTGGCGGTATAGGCTGTGCCGATGACATCGTTTGTATCCGCAGGGTTTTTAATATCGCCCCAACTGCCCGATTTATCGAACTGCCCGCCTATCAGCGAGGTTGCAAAGACCTCCCGACGTTCAAAATCCTTCTCCACTTGCTGCAATAAAGATTGTAGCGTCCCAGCATCATCAAGATCTATACCGTGTGAATTTTTGCGCCCTTCAAAGATATTTTCGGGAAGCGGGATCGATGGATGCATGGCGCCCTTGTTGATCAGCGCCGCTTCCACAGGGTCGGTGGCCAGAGTTTCCGGCGCGTAAACAGAGTCGAATACTTTGTTGACGAAGGATGAGTTCGCACCATTTTCAAGCAAGCGGCGCACCAGATACGGCAACAAATCCTTATGCACGCCGACAGGTGCATAAATGCGTACCGGTAATTCTTCGGTTTTCAGGATGTGGTCATAGAGTGTTTCACCCATGCCAAAGAGGCGCTGGAATTCAAAACCTTTACGGTTCCCCGCCGCCATCTCAATAATCGCCTGCACCGTATGCGCATTGTGCGTGCCAAACATCGGATAGATGCAGTCTCTCGCCAGCAGCAATTTCTGCGCACAGGCAAGATAAGATAAATCCGTATGGGCTTTGCGCGTGAAGACCGGATAGTCGGCGAGCCCCTTCATCTGCGCACGTTTGATTTCGCTGTCCCAATAGGCGCCTTTTACAAGACGGACCTGAATATGTTTTTGCGCACCCCGCGCGAATTCAATCAGGTTTTCGATGAGGGGAAGGCAACGTTTACCATAGGCCTGCACGGCAAGGCCAAACCCGTCCCATCCCGTCAGTGTGATATCGTCGATCACATGACGGATAATCTTGAGGGAGGTTTCAAGGCGGTCCACCTCTTCGGCATCCACCGTGAGGCATATATTATATCCCGCCGCCTGCCGGGCCAATGCCTGTAACCGGTTGGTCAGGATAGGAACGCACAAATGTTCCTGCGCAAAACTGTAGCGGGGATAGAGAGCGGATAATTTAATGGAAATGCCGGGGCGAGCTGCATCACGGCGCAGGCGGTTTTTACCGATTTCCTCGATCGCTTCGGCATAGGCCGCGAAATACGCTTCCGCATCATCCAACGTCCGCGCACCTTCACCGAGCATATCGTAAGAAAAAAGATACCCTTTCTCCCTTTCCAGATGCGCGGCATTTTTCAGTGCCTCTTCCATATTTTGCCCGATGACGAACTGGCCGCCGAGAATCTTCATCGCCTGGATCATCGCGGCACGGATCACAGGTTCCCCCAACTTGGCTAGAGGACCGTCCATCGTGGCGCGGGTGGCGTTCAATCCCATCCCCGCCATGCGCAGCATCCAGTCCTGCTCCGCCGCCTTTTCGTTGATCCATTTCGTTCCGGCAACCTTGTCACGGATCAGGGCGTTGGCAGTCCCGCTATCGGGTATGCGCAGCAACGCCTCCGCCAAACACATCAGGGCGATGCCTTCTTCGGTGTTTAGCCCGTAACTTTGGAAAAACCCTTCGATGCTTCCGGCAGGGCGCTTTGTGTCCCGCATCGCCTGAATGGTGTGCGCGGCCCTCGTGGCAATTTTCTGGGCTTTTTCGCCGTTCCAGTCGAGCGCGGCGATCAGTGAGTCCACACAGTCTTTTTCAGGTTTTGCCAGATAGTTAGAAAGGTCGTGCGGCATCGGATTCTTCGATTCCCGGATAGTTGTGATTTCATCCAACACTCTATACTATTCGGGACCATGGCAACAGACGATCTCTTCAGCGCGGCAGCAAAAAACGAAAAGCGCAGCAATGTGCCGGAAATGAGCGTGTCCGAACTCGCCTTTTCCCTAAAACGCACTTTGGAGGAAACCTATGGGCGCGTGCGCGTGCGCGGCGAATTGACAGGCCTTAAACTCGCGGGTTCGGGCCATCTCTACGGCGATCTCAAAGACGAAGAATCGGTCATCAACATCGTCTGCTGGCGCAGTTCCATGGGGCGGTTATCTGTCAGGCCCGAAGACGGGCTGGACGTCATCATCACGGGGAAGATGACGAGCTACCCCAAAAATTCCCGCTATCAGCTTGTCATTGAACAAATGGAGCTGGCCGGCGAAGGCGCGATCCTCAAAATGCTGGAGGAGCGGAAAAAGAAACTGGCCGCGGAGGGGCTGTTCGATCCGGCCCGTAAAAAGCCTATTCCCTTCTTGCCGCAAAAAATCGGGGTCGTCACTTCGCCCTCGGGCGCGGTCATCCGCGATATCATCCACCGGATTTCGGACCGTTTCCCGCGCCATCTTCTGGTCTGGCCCGTTCTGGTACAAGGCACGGGCGCGGCGGAGCAAATTGCGGCGGCCGTCAATGGTTTCAACGTCCTGCCGCCATCGCACAAACCGGACCTTCTGATCGTCGCGCGTGGCGGTGGAAGCCTTGAAGATTTAATGTGCTTTAACGAGGAAATCGTTGTCCGCGCTGTTGCTGCGAGCGGCATACCCGTCATCTCCGCCGTCGGGCATGAAACGGATACGACCCTCATCGATTATGCCGCGGACCTTCGCGCGCCAACACCGACGGGCGCGGCCGAAATGGCGGTGCCGGTGCGGCTCAATTTGTTGACACAGGTTCAAGACAACGAACACCGCCTGACCGGCGGCATGAACAGACGCCTGCAGGAATCCTCGCGCCATCTTGAAACATTGTCAGCGCGGCTCGGCGATCCCGTCCGTCTTCTGGATATTAAAACGCAGCATCTGGATCACCTGTCATCCAAGCTTTCCCATTCCTTTGACCGCGGTCTGTCACGCCATGCCCAAAAACTGGCGGGATTGATACCCCGCCATCCGCGCAGCCTGATCGAAGAAAAAGCCCGCCATGCGGCCCTTGTAGGAGACGCCCTGAAGCGGGCGGGGACGCGCTTGCTCGTCGACCCGCAAAAGCACCTCGACCACGCAGGCCGCATGCTGGAAAGCCTGTCGTTCCAAAAGGTTCTGGAACGCGGTTATGCCGTTGTGCGCGGCCCGGATGGAAAACTGGTTAGCGATGCCGATGCCGCACAAAAGCCGGATACATTAGACATCCAATTCCGTCATAACGGCCATATAAAGGTGCGCAAAGCCTGAAATTCCTTGCCTTTTCGTGCTATACTGCCATAAGAAGGTGGCTATGCGCGTTGATCTGAAGACATTGTGCGACAAATTGGGGGTCGGGTACGTCCTGTCCCCCTATGAAACCTGTCCATGGTCCGCCTATGACGGAGAAAAAGGCGTGACCTGTAGCGCCGAAGTGCGCATGAACAATGACGGCGATGAAATCGAAGCAGAGCTTCAGATGCTCTATGACGTGCCCGAAGCCGGAAAACCGCCGATCGAACAATCGATCTGGATTTTCTGCAAACCGGTTGTCGCCGGCCAATGGTCACCTACCCAGTTCCGCGTACGCGGGACCGACGAAGCCAATAGCGTTTACGATTGGGAAACGAAAAGCTGCAATTTCTTTTCGGCCTGCGTTCAGGAAATCAAGATGGACCAGATTCCCGATATCGATGCGATCATGGAAAAGGAAATGTCCGACCATGAACGTTTCAGTGGCGGACGGCGCGGCGGCGGCAGCAAAGCCCCGAAAATAAAGCCGCAGGCCTTGCTTGGCATGAAAAACGGCCGCGGGTTCTAATTGTCTCAATCAATTTTGTGCATTGCAACATAGAAGCGGGCTTCTCCACTTTTTAGACGTAGATATAATGAATGCAAAAGTATGATTCTTTTGTTTCTGCGTGCTCTTTTCATTCACATAATCAAAAACACCGGATGGTCAAATGTCTTTCTCGCTCGACAACATGAAAATATCAACCCGCTTCGCCCTGAGCTCCGCCTTGGTGCTGCTTCTTATCTTTGTTATTGCGGGAATTGCCGCCTATCAAATGAACGAGGTTAAAGACAGGCTGTCTATCATCAATGACAAAAACAGTGTTATGCAGCGCTATACCATCAATTTTCGTGGAAGCGTGCATGACCGCGCCATTGCCTTGCGCGATGTGATCCTTAACGAAACAGAATCGGACCGCCAGCAGACCTTGCAATTCATAAAGAAGCTGACAGATGATTACGCCCGTTCCGCCACGCCGCTGGATAAAATGATGGCTGAAGAGGTCAACAAGGATCCGCGTGAAGAAGAAATTCTGGGTCGGATCAAAGAAATTGAAAAGCATACCTTGCCACTGATCGACCGCGTGATTCAAATTCATCGCTCCGGCGATGTAACCGGCGCGCATCAGCTTTTGATGCGTGAAGCCCGCCCAGGGTTCGATGACTGGCTCGCGACGATCAATAAATTTATCGACCTGAAAGAAGCGAAGAATCAGGCGATCGGACAGGAGGTACGCGACATCACAGGACAATTTTTAATATTGATGTCAATAATGTGTGTTTCCGCCTTGGTTCTGGGTATAGGCATTACTGTATGGGCAATCCGCTCGCTCAAACCTCTGCACACCATTACAGACATCATGACCAAATTGTCATCTGGTGATTTGAATGTTGATATTCCGTTAAAGAAGACAAGAAACGAAGTTGGTAACATTGTCGGATCAGTCATGGTTTTCAAAGACAGCCTGTTGAAAGCAAAAGAATTGGAGATGTCAGAAGCCAAGGAAATGCAATCGCGTCTTGCCCGCCAGCAAAAAATTGATGCCGCCACGAAAAAGTTTGAAACGACCATGAGCGATATTGTCAAATTCGTCGCGGGCGCATCGGCAGAATTGCAAGCATCGGCCCAATCGCTATCGGCCTCAGCCGAGGAGACAACAAAACAGTCAGGTGCCGTGGCCACCGCATCACAGCAAGCAGCCGCCAACGTCCAGACGGTGGCCAGCGCATCGGAGCAATTGTCATCGTCCATCAACGAAATCGCCCAGCAGGTTACGCGGTCATCCCAAGTTGCAAGCAAAGCCGTTCAGGATGCGCGGCAGGCCGGTGAGAGTGTCGGCGCCCTTGTCGAGGCCGCCCAAAAAATCGGCGATGTCACGAAGATGATTTCGGATATTGCCGAGCAAACAAATCTTCTGGCGTTGAACGCGACCATCGAAGCAGCCCGCGCGGGCGATGCGGGTAAAGGGTTCGCCGTTGTCGCATCGGAAGTTAAAAACCTTGCAACCGAAGCGACCAAAGCGACCGAAGAGATCACGGCCCAGATTGCCGAAGTGCAGGCCATCAGCCAGACATCGGCCAATTCCATCCAGACAATCTGCACGATCATCGAGGAAATCGATTCCATCGCCAGTTCGATCTCTGCCGCGATTCAGGAACAAACTGCCGCCACGCAGGAAATTTCCCGCAACGTCGCGGAGGCCTATGCCGGCACGTCCGAGGTCACGCAGAATATCGGATCGGTCAGCGACGCCGCTAACAACACCGGCAGCGCGTCACATCAGGTTCTCTCCGCCGCAGATGAACTCTCGCGACAATCGACAACCTTGCGCCATGAATTCGATGAATTTATTCGTGAGGTCAAGGCCGCGTGATCGGCCTGTACAAATAATAAAAACCGGCCGTTATGGCCGGTTTTTTATAAAGGTCATCTATCAGGCCCGCATGCTTTGCGCCACGATGATCCCGTAATCAGAGGCAAGCTTAACAAGGCCGCCGATAGCTTCCTCCCCCATAGCCTGATAGACCCATTCAGAACCAATCCGTTCGAGAGAGCCTATAATAAGACCTGTTCCCTGCCCCATGTCATCATCCAGTTCGAACCGGAATGTTTCAAGGCCTGTCACATTGTTAACCACGCGGAAGTATACATTCTTGACCATCGAGAAGTTGCTGTTGCTCATATCAAGATCATAAATCGATAGCGTAAAGACGATACGCACGATTTCAAATGGCAGAGACATCAGATCGATGATGATTTGCTCGTCATCCCCATCGCCGGCACCGGTGCGCGAATCACCCATATGTTTGACAGCGCCATCGCGGCCGACGAGATTGTTGTAGAAAACGAAATCCTCATCCACCACCGTCTTGTCATTCTTGTTCAGCAGGAAAACGGAGGCATCGACATCGATCGGATCGCCTTCAAACCGTTTTAAATCCCATCCGATCCCGATCGTAACATCGCGGATGGTAGGATCGATGCGCGTGATGTTGATTTGCTCGCCCTTTTTGACGCGCACAATTTTGGAATCGGGCATCATGAATTCTTCGCCCAGATCAATGTCGTCGTCAAATTCATCGTCGATATCGGCCATAATCTTTTCCTTGTCTTCCATCATTATAACGCAGGCGGCGTCAAATGGGAATTTTAGTCTTTGCTACCGCTTTCCCAATCTATGCCATAACCGAAAGCGCGGTCCATTTCCGCATGACCGGGGTAATATTCCAGAAGGGACGTTAATTTTATCCCGCCGCGGATATTTTCGATTTGCGCCACCGCACAAACCGACATCTCTGTTTTACGGGCATGGAGGCTGACCACCATCGTTTCTTCCCCCGGCACACGAACCTGTATTTGCGGACGCACGTAATCCCAGTTGCGGGCACCGTCATAAATATAGACATATAAAAGAATGCGTTCGATATCGTTCCAGTGCGCACCGTTTATGCGGATAATCTCGTCCGGACCTGCGCGGTCACCGCGCCGCTCGTCGCCCGAAAGAAATATCCACGGCGGCTCATCAAGCGATCCATGGATTTCACCAAATGCCTGCATTCCGCCGCGCATGCCGTTTTGAAGTTTGTACAAGCAGCCAAGATCTATATCTACGCCCGCCTTTTCGATTTTCTTGCGGAAAAATCGTTTGATCGGGTTTGTTTCCTTTTCAACAGCGACATTGTCCCATGCCACGCCGACAAAGAAATCCGGCATACCGGCCGATGGCGGATTGACAATCGACACCTCGCCCGGCCGGGACAAGAAGGTTCCGGGCTGTTTTTTATCATAGGGGCTGATAAAACCCGCCGCCCCCAGCCCGCCATAACGGGAAAATTCCGCCCTGTTGCGGTTTGCCTCGGTGATCGAACCCTGCGAGCCGCCTGCGGTATCGGACATGGCAAAACCTTTCTTCCATTTTTGTTGCTTCCTATGCTAAATCAGTCGCAATCAAAAACCAACGATAGAAGATTTTATATTAAGGAAAATAAACCGATGGCGTCCTATCAATACGTTTACGTGATGAATGACCTGAAGAAGAGCTATCCCGGCGGAAAAACCGTCCTGAACGGGATCACGCTGAGCTTCTTCCCGGGTGCCAAAATCGGGGTTCTTGGGCCGAATGGCGCCGGTAAATCGACGCTGCTCAAGATCATGGCGGGCGTGGACAAGGAATTTCAGGGCGAAGCCTGGGCCGACAAGGCCGCCAAAGTGGGTTACCTGGCACAGGAGCCGCAACTCGACCCATCCAAGAACGTCTTCGAAAACATTATGGAGGCCTTGAAAGACAAGAAGGCCAAAGTCGATCGTTATAACGAAGTCGCCGGATTGATGGCCGACCCCGATGCGGATTTCGACGCGCTGACCGAAGAAATGGGCAGATTGCAGGATGAAATCGACGCCGAAAATCTTTGGGAGATCGACCGCAATGTCGAAATGGCGATGGAGGCCCTGCGCTGCCCGCCGGCCGATGCCGACGTGACCAATCTTTCCGGCGGTGAACGCCGCCGCGTGGCCCTTGCCCGCCTGCTTCTTGAGAAGCCGGATCTTCTTCTGCTCGATGAACCGACCAACCACCTCGACGCTGAATCCGTTGCCTGGCTTCAACGCTTTTTGGTCGAATATGAAGGATCGGTTGTCATGGTTACCCACGACCGTTACTTCCTCGACAATGTCACGGGCTGGATCCTCGAGGTCGCCAACGGCCGCGGCATCCCATATGAAGGCAATTACTCTGCCTATCTCGATGCAAAACGCAAACGCCTTGAACAGGAATCCAAAGAACAGGACGAGCGCCAGAAAACGCTTGCACGCGAATTGGAATGGATGCAGCAAACACCCGAAGGACGTCGCAAGAAATCCAAGGCGCGTATTGCCGCCTATGAAAAGATGGTGGAAGAATCCGAAGCCACAACCGTACGCGGTACGCAGATCGTCATTCCTGCCGCACCGCGCCTTGGACAAAATGTCATCGATGTCCAGAATATTTCCAAAGGCTTTGGCGACCGTCTCTTGATCGAAGGTCTGTCTTTCAAATTGCCGCCGGGCGGCATCGTTGGCGTGATCGGCCCGAACGGTGCGGGTAAATCGACGCTTTTCAAAATGATTACAGGCCATGAAAAACCCGATGAAGGCACTTTCACCGTGTCCGATTCCGTTGTTCTGGGTTATGTCGACCAAAGCCGCGATGCACTGGACCCGAACAAAACTGTCTGGGAAGAAATTTCCGACGGCAATGACCTGTTGCAGCTCGGCAAGGTCCAGATGCCCTCCCGCGCCTATGTCGCCGCTTTCAACTTCCGCGGGCCAGACCAGCAAAAGAAAGTCGGCGTCCTTTCGGGCGGGGAGCGCAACCGTGTCCACCTTGCCAAGATGCTTAAATCCGGCGCAAATGTCCTGCTCCTCGATGAACCGACCAACGACCTCGACACGGAAACACTCTCCGCGCTTGAAGAAGCACTCGAGAAATTCGCCGGTTGCGCCGTTATCATCTCCCACGACCGCGCGTTCCTCGACCGCCTCGCCACACACATCCTTGCTTTCGAGGGCGATTCCCATGTCGAATGGTTCGAAGGGAATTATGAGGATTACGAGAAAGACTATCGCCGCCGTATGGGCCATGATGCGGACACCCCGCACCGGATCAAATACAAACCGCTCCGCGCGGCGTAATCATCAAAATCCCCGCCACGGCGGGGATTTTTTACTTAATGCTGCTCGTAGCAATAGGCGCCGATATTGGCGGGAAAAATCAGTGCCGCCAGCAGATTGACGAGGGAGGCATTGGGCTTCCCACCTGAATGCCCGACACATTGCGACAACGTCGCATTCGGATTGCCGGCCAGGGTGCCATACTGCGCGGCGCAACATTGCACCCCCGCATCTTCGCATGCCTTTTTGCAATCCCCCAGACTGGCTGTCGTCAGGTTGGTCGTCGTCCCGCCCGAACAACCGCTAAAGACAAAGGCATCGCATTTTACGCTTTTGACGGGCACAAATTTATCATCGACATATTTTTTTGTGGCCGCATCGCTGTCTTCTGTCGGCGCTGCCACCTGCACAATTTTATTGTCCATCGCATCAATCACGCCGTGCGCTTCGATAGCCTTTGACGTACCGCCCGCCCTGACACCGATGGAATTCAGCCCACTGGCCAGAGCCTCTATCCCCACATCGTTTTCTGCCGTGTTGGTCACAATGGCGGCGCCACTGATATTCAGTTTTCCAAGCGTGTTGACATCGCCCGCCAACGTCACCTGTATGCCCGTATCACTGCCATCACCGGAAAGCCAGGCCCCGTCGAGTTTAATATTCGACAGGAATTCCACAGAGGCCGATGACAGAGGCTGGACAAAATCGGTTTTGATATTCGGCAACGCCCCGGTGCCACCACTCGCAATCGCCAGCTCTTTCGTCTGCGCATCGAACGACATTTGCTCGGCGCCCGATTCATCCTGCACGGATAGGTTCTTTTTTATTTCGGCTGTCTGTGAATCGTCTTCCTTCAATCGCCATAGACCGCCGGACATGATCTCCGCCTCTTGATAGGTATATCTCATTACAAGGTCGTCACTGCCGGAAGCCTTGACAACATAGTCGCCCTCGCCTTCGTTGTTGCAAAGCGTCTGGAACATCCTGTCAGGTCCCGAGGAAATGACGGCAAGGACAATATTGTTGCGCGTCGGACTGCCGCTAAGCCGGTTGGCACCATTTCCGCAAGCAACCGCCAGACGGTCCGTTCCATGATCCCATGCGCAATATCCGTAATGGTTGCCCCACGGGTCCATCAGGGAGGCCCCAATTGTCACTGGTAAAAGTCCACCATTAACGGGGGCGGGTTTTCCGGCCGGGTCGAGCCATTCAAGAGGCTCCACGGCCCCGTCGGCATCGCAATCTCCGTTTTGTGCATCGGCGGAAATAATGGCCAGTTTTCCCGCCCCGATCAGGCTGGTTTCGGCTATTGTCCTGCGTGTTACCTCCCCCATGGCACGGACAGGGCCTGTGAGAAGGTTGACGGTGCTGGCTCCCAAAATGCCCACCATCACCACCGCAGAAAAAAGGGCGAAAAAGACACTACCGGATCGCTTACGGGACATCGGCTCAAGTCCCCAGATTCATGATTTGTGTGTATGAACAATAATGAGAGCATAATAGTTAAATAAAATTAACATTTATACAGTGAATACTTAAATATTCATGCATTCTATTGTATTTATACTTATATACCTTTTGCGCACAGCCCTGCCAGACGGGCACCGCCTCTTTTTTGCCTCAAATTGGCATTCCCGGCGGACGCTATGGTATTATTTACGCAAGCTTAACAAGATTTTGCGATATATTGGGACAGGGGCAGATTCACCGACGCATGACGACTAACGCACAGAAATTAAACATAAAAACCGTGGCGGCTTATGCCTTGCTGCCCGGCGTTCTGCCGCGTTTGAAGGAATTGTTCGGAACCGGCTTCGGCTATCTTGCCTTTCTGATTGCCAGCGTGTTTGGCGGCGTCCGCATCCTGCCGCCAGAACATCCCTATCTGCTTCAATCCAATATCGGGCAGTTCAGTCTTTTAAACGTTCTGGCAGCAGCCGCCGGCCGCGTCCAGTTCAACCGCAAAAATATTGATCAGGTCGTGGTTTTCGGTGCCATCCTGACCTCCATCGTTATACTGGCCCTGCAATTTCTGCTCTTTTTTATAACACTCGTCACGGGCAAGGCCTTCGCGCAAGAAGCGGGAGGCGGGCCGTTTACCAGCATTTTCCAAACCGATCATCCCGAAACCGACATCGCCTTCATGATGCTGGACTATGTGTTCGGCCTGCCGGGCGTTTTTGATTCGAATGCCATTGCAAACGGGCCAACGCCTTTTCATCTTGGCCTGCATGATTTGTTCCAGTTTTATAATTTGGCGATACTGCTCATCGCCGTCTTGATATTTCTTTATTACGTGGTCGTTGTTGTGGTGGAAACGGCGCAGACTGGCGTTCCCTTCGGCCGCCGCTTTTCGAAAATCTATGCACCATTCCGCCTGATCGCCGCGATCGGCTTACTGGTCCCTCTTAATTACGGTTTCAATGCCTCGCAATACATTACATTCTATGTTGCCAAGCTCGGCTCCAGCTTTGCAACCAACGGATGGATCCTCTACAACGAACAACTGGAAAACCCGATGGGCGTCGACAACGCCTCTCTGATCGCCGGTGGTACGCCGCCAAGTATCGACGGACTTGTTTACTTCGCCACCGTCTACCACGCCTGCCGCGAGATTTACAATATCTATTACCCGATCGATGTGGAACGTCCAACGGCAGGAACCATCCAGATCAAACCCTATGTGATCGTCGATGGGCAACCCCATGCATGGGAAGATTACGATTACGATCAGGCCGATGAAGATTTCGGCCAGTCTGACATGGAGGTTGTGTTCGGCGCAGAGAAAACCATCCCGGGACAGGCAGGCGAAAGCAGCACCGAGATTATTCCCTATTGCGGCAAGTTGACCGTATCATTGACCAGTCAAAATCCGCCTTATTATGAAGGAGCCAGCGGAAGCGGCGGGAGCGGCAGAGGATCCTCAGGCGCTAATGGTGGAGTGCGTACAGTCGAGATGGAGTATTACAACATTGTCCGCCGCCTTTTTGTGAATACTTCATCAACGATTGCCGATGTTGGCGAGCGCGCTGCTTATGCTTTTGTACCTGGGAGGCCGGCCGATACCAATCAGGGCATTCAGGACCCGTGTCACAATGTCGGCACACTCGGCGATAGCGCAACATGCGGAACCCAGCCCATGCCGCCAGCAAGTGCTATCACTGATGATGTTGAAAATATAGAAACTGCCATCCAGATCGCCGTCACAACTGGTATCGATCAGCTCCGCTCCAGCATAAATCTGAAGCTGTCCGAAGAGATGGAGCGTTATGGCTGGGGCGGGGCCGGTATCTGGTATAACCGCGTGGCCGAGATCAATGGGTCTATGTCCGCCGCCATCTATGCAGCGCCTAGGCCAAAATCATACCCGCAGGTAATGGAGTTCGTGCGGACCGAAAAGCAACAGGCAGATACGGCATCCGGTGAATGCGGCGCCTTTGCCCCCAATCTGGCCGACGGCAGACCTGTGACGTTCGCCAAGCCACATGATGCGGCTGTCGCAAAAGTTTTGAACAACATGTATAAATGGCCATGCGAGCGCGCCGATGAAGAAGGCGGTGTGCCGCGCGGTATGACCGGCAATGTCTTCCTTGACGTCATCGGCGTCGTCTTCGGGATCAACGGTCTGTTCCAATTACAGGAGCAAACGTCTATGGAGGAAGGAACCGCGAGCATGCCTCAGGTCCATCCCCTCGCCGCGCTCAGTTCCATCGGTAAGGCTCTCGTAGAAAATGCCATTCGCAGCATGGCCACATCGCTTTTCTTCTCCTTTGGCGGAGGCATGGAGGGCATCATGCAGCAGGGGCTTGGCGCCGGACTGATGGCAATCAGCAAAATGTTCGTCAACGTGGCAACGATCGGCCTGACCGCTGGCTTTATTCTATATTACATTCTGCCGTTCCTGCCGTTCCTGTATTTCTTCTTCGCGGTTGGCGCATGGGTTAAATCCATATTCGAAGCCATGGTCGGCGCGCCACTTTGGGCGCTTGCACACCTGCGCATCGACGGTGACGGATTCTCGGGCAAGGCCGCAGCGGGCGGATATTTCCTGCTCTTTGAAATCTTCCTGCGCCCGATCGTTACCCTGTTCGGCCTGATCGGCGGTATGGCGATCTTCGGGGCCATGGTTGCCGTACTCAACGAAATTTTCGATCAGGTTGTCGGGAATATTGTAGGAGCCATTCCGGACCCCGAAGGCGGTGGAACGATTGCAAGCGGCGATTACGAGATCACACAAATGGGCGCAGTCGACCAGTTCTTCTTTACTATCATGTATGCCATCCTTGTATATATGATGGCGACATCCGCCTTTAAACTGATCGACACAATACCAAAGCATGTGATGCAGTGGCTCGGTACGCAGGTCAGCACGTTCAACGACAATACGGGCGACCCGACGGCGAACCTGTCGCAATACACCGCAATTGCCGGGAACCAGATCGCCCCGCAAATTCTGGGAGGGATCAATAAGGGTGGACAGGCGGCCGGACAATTGGTCAGTTCCGCCTTCAAAGCCGCCGGTGATCAGGGACAAGGAGGGGCAGCATGATTATGGGCCTTCTCAATGGTGTTACAAAGGGCGATATCCTGCGGTATATGCTTATGCCGCAAATTGTGCCGCGCATCCGCGCCTTTGCCAAAGACGGCTTTATCAATCTGGCCGTCCTGATCGCCTCGGTCTACCGCTCGCTGGGCCTGCTTCCTGTCACGCATCCTATTTTATTGCCGCACAATCGCCAGCATCTGTCCCTGCGCGGCGTTATTGCCGCCGCGGCATCGGAATTAAAATATACGTGGTCAAATGCCGATAAGGTCATTGTGTTCTATTCGATCCTTGTCGGGTTGGTCATGCTTGTCATGCAATTCGCCATCATGATCGGTTATGTTATGATCAATCCGGCGCTTGCCAGCAACATGCCGACCGATTATGGCGCCTTCTTCATGGACCCCAATCTTGAAAAGGACGTTGCCTATCTGTTGTTGTTCATCGTGTTCGGCGTACCGGAGATTTTCCGCCCCGGAGAGGCGAGAACGGATTTCCATTCCTCGCTCCATGAATTGTTCCAACTCTACAGCATCGGCCTGCTGGTCGTTGCCGTTATCATCATCTGCTATTACATCTTCGCGGTCGTTGTCGAAACCGCGCAAACAGGCGTCCCTTTCGGCAAGCGTTACGACCATGTCTGGACGCCGATCCGTCTTGTTTTCGCCCTCGGCCTTCTCATCCCTGTCGGATATGGCCTGAACTCGGCGCAATGGATCACGCTTTACTTCGCCAAGTTCGGTTCGGATTTCGCGACCAAGGGCTGGGTCCTGTTCAACGAGACGATGAACGAAAGCTATCTCAGCGATCCGGAAGAAAGGGTCGGCACACCCAAAGTGCCGAATGTCAAACCATTGGCCGCGTTTATGACACAGGTTCTGGCCTGCCAGTATGTGTATGAAAAACTTTATCCGCTGCAACAGGGAAGCCACCGGTCCATAGATATTCAGGCCTATGTTATCAGTGACGCCACATCTGAAATGGCGGGGCCGCCGCAAACACTTGCACAGCTGGCTTATGAGGACCCGCGTGAGGATACAGGTCAGGTAGAGGCACGGGATTTCAGAAAAGATGTTTTAATTCGTTTTGGTGAATATAATCCAAGCCAGTATACGAACGAAAAAGGACACGTCTTTTCGCTTTGCGGAGATCTGGTCATTTCATTCGGAGAAGCTTACGCAAGCGGAAGTGCCTTTATTCAAAAATCATATCTGACCCTCGTCAACCAAATGTGGACAGGCAGCCAATATGGATTAAAGACCGCCGCAGAATTACGCGCAGAACAACTTCTCGTTGATGGGAAGCCGGGTATAGATCCGCCACAGGCCGACATGTCCTATGCCGATGCGGCCATCAATGAGATCAACGAGTACCTAAAAGAAAAAATTAATTCTGCTGTAGATTTACAAGCCTCCAGCGAAAAATGGCAACAAGACCAACAGGACATTCGCGACCGCGGCTGGGGTGGGGCCGGCATGTGGTATAACCAGATCGCGCATATCAATGGCGACCTCGTGAACTCCGTTGCCAATATTCCCTCGGCACGCCGCATGCCGTACACAATGGAATATGTGCGGATGGAACAGTTGCAGCAGAACCAGGAACTGGCGGATCTGTTCGGCGCAACGATGGCAGATGGCCGCGAGATTGAATTCACCGAACGGGATATGGCCAAGATCCACCAGGTTTTGAAGAATGTCTATGACGACTGGGCCAAAGATCCAAACTTCGGTGATCTGGGCAGTCAGACACAGATTACAGGCAATATTGTCGTTGATTCCATCAACCTGATCTTCGGGACGCAAGGGCTGTTCGCGATGTGCCAGAACACCGAAGTGCATCCGCTGGCCCAGCTTTCGCAACTCGGCAAGGGCCTTGTCGAAGCCTCCATCCGCAACCTTGGAACCGGGATCGCCTTTGGCGCGGGTGCAACCATACAAGTGCCGTTCCTTGGACCAGTTGCCGGGGCGGCATCGTCTATGCTGACATCCGTGGCCAGTATCACGATCGTAATGGGCTTCCTTCTTTACTACGTCATGCCGTTCATGCCGTTCCTTTACTTCTTCTTTGCGGTCGGCGGCTGGATCAAAGGGCTTTTTGAGGCCATGGTGGGCGTGCCGCTATGGGCGCTTGCTTTCCTCAAGATTGATGGTGAAGGCCTGCCGGGCGATGCCGCCATGAACGGTATTTACATGATTTTCGAAATCTTCCTCCGGCCACTTCTGATCGTCTTTGGCCTTCTCGCCTCCGTCGTTATCTTCGCGGCCATGGTCAAGGTCCTGAATGAGATATTTTATCTGGTGGTCCAGAACGTTGCAGGACATGATCCGAATTCCACAGCGATCTGTGGCGGTATTACAAACAGCAACAACACAGGGTCGGCAACGCCAAGCAGCGGCAATGCGATGGACTTTTTCCGTGGGCCGATTGATGAGCTGTTCTTTACCATTATGTACGCGATTGTTGTCTATATGATCGGGATGTCCTGCTTTAAACTGATCGACCTCGTCCCGAACAACATTCTGCGCTACATGGGTGCGTCGGTGAATACATTCAACGATAAAGCCTCGGACCCCGCAGAGGGCTTGATGATGCGCCTGTCGATCGGCGGTAATGCGATCTCGGAAAAAACCATTGGCGGCAACGGCATGGTTGGCAACGTGATGGAAGCCGCCGGCGGCTTTACGCAAGCCGGTATTAGAACCGTCAATCCTCCACAAAACGGGTAATCCGGCATGGCAGGCAAGACATCCATAAACCAAACCAGCGTCATCAAATATATGGCGCTTCCCGGCATTCTCCCTCGTATCGGGAAATTGTTGGGGGGGTTTAAAAATCTTGCCTATTTTATTGCTGTTGTATTCAACACGTTAAGAATCCTTCCCGACAATCACCCTTTTCTGCGGGCGGAAAACCACGGGACTTATTCCGTATATCGGGTGCTTATAGAATCCCGCCGCCATCTTGTCTTCGACCGGCGGAATATAGATAAGGTCACAATTTTCTTTGTCGTTCTTCTGGGCCTTGTCCTGCTTGCATTGCAATTTGTTCTTTGCATCTTTGCCCTGTTCACAGGAAACGCCTTTGCAGGCGCCGCGACCTATAACGGCCCGTCCGGCCCCACGGAGACATCGCAATTTTTTGCAGACCATAATCCGGCGGAAGACCTCGCCTTTCGTGCGCTTGACCTCGTCTTTGGCGTGCCCGGCATATTCGATTCCAAAAGCCTGGAGGTAACACCGTTCCACACTGGACTGCACGCCTTGTTCGAATTCTATTCGTTCGGCATGCTTCTGGTTGGCTCGCTGGTCATTATCTATTTGGCGACAGCCATCGTGCTGGAAACAGCCCAGACAGGCGTTCCATTCGGCGAGCGTTTCAACAAGGCATGGGCACCGGTGCGCCTAATCCTCTTCTTTGGCTTGCTGCTTCCCACATCGACTTATGGCCTGAACTTCGCACAATATATCGTTCTCAACGCCGCCAAGCTTGGCTCCAACCTCGCGACCAACGCCTGGATCGGATTTGACGAGGCCATCGAAGGTGCCGGCTATCTAGGCAATCCGGAACAAATGATCGCTGAACCGAACATGCCAAATCTCAGTTCTCTGGTCAGCTTCATGCAACTGGCGAAAACCTGCCAGTTCGCGGAAGGAAAGGCCTATGGCCGCGACGTTCAGCCTTATGTCGTCTTTGGCAACGGCGCGCAAACCACAACAGGTGAAGGCGTCGACAGGGCATCGCAATCAAATGCCGTCGAGCTGGTCGGCAACCAGCCGCCGGCCTTTGCTGATTTTTCACAGAAGGCAAATGGCGGCACACTCTTCATACGCTTCGGCGTTCAGGATGCGGCGCTTTATGCATCGGAACCGGGCGCTGTCTTTCCATTCTGCGGCGAACTGGCCCTGACCATCGTCGATCAGGCACAGCCCGGCGCAACGGTGATGCAACAAGCCTATCTGGAATTGGTCGCATGCCTGTGGCACGGCGAATATTTTAACGTCAGTTCTGCCCCGGCCATTGAATCTCCTGCTTGCCGCAATACGCTTTCTGCCACACGGGCCAAAACATATACCCAGCGTTATATGCCATACGAACCGGAAAATGCGTTTCCTGATATGTCCCTCACGGAATGGGGCAATGCCAGAACCAATGAAATTTGGTATGCGCAAAATGATATGAACCGCGCCCTGGGCAATGCGCGCGAAGAACAGATTGCAAACGGTGAATGGCTGAATGATGCCGCCATGAAATACGGATGGGCCGGAGCCGGCATTTGGTTCAATAAAATCGCGGAACAAAACGGTGCGCTAACCAGCGCGGTCTATGCGAAGCCGGAAATCGTTTTGATGCCCTATGTCATGGAGTATGTGAAGCGACAGAAGCTAAGAGAAGACAGCACGACGCCGATGAGCGCGCTATACACCCCTGATCTGGCATCGGGGAGCATTATCACGTTTGAAGACCCGCAACAACGTGAAGTACTCATCGCCATCAACCAGTTATTTGCTTATTGGGGCAGCGATAACACTTCGTATTTTCTCGAGAACGTCCCGGAAACCCATAACACGGAACTTACGGGCAATGTCATCATCGATGTAATGAATGTATTCATGGGCACGCGCGGCTTATTCGATATGTGTAAAAACACCGATGTGCACCCCTTGGCGCAATTGACGTCACTTGGGAAAGGACTTGTCGAACACTCCATCCGAGGTTTTGCGCTGGCGGCGGGGACAGGTATCGGGGGCGGTTTGCTCGGCATGTTCGAAAAATTTGGCTTCAAGCAGGTTTTGCAAACAGCGTCGAGCTTTCTAGTCAGCTTTGCAGGGATCGGTCTTGTGCTCGGATTCATTCTCTATTACGTCGTACCGTTCCTGCCCTTCATCTACTTTTTCTTCGCCTTTATGACATGGGTGAAATCCATCTTCGAGGCCATGGTTGGCATGCCTCTTTGGGCCCTCGCGCATCTTAACATTGGTGGGCAGGGCATGCCGGGCGATGCGGCGGCATCAGGATATTTCCACATCCTGGAAATTTTCCTGCGCCCGATCCTCATTCTGGTGGGCCTGATGGGCGGCGTTGCAATCTTTGCGGCCATGGTGAAGGTTTTGAATCAGGTTTTCTATCTGGTGCTCAGCAATCTGGCCGGTCACTACGTTACCGGTGATACAGGATGTTTTGCGCCACCCGGTGTCGATAGCGCCGAAGTCATGACAGAGGCGAATTTCGTTAGCGGAACGATCGATGAATTTTTCTACACTGTAATCTACACAATCATCGTGTATCTGTTCGCTATCCCTTGCTTCAAACTGGTTGACATGATTCCGGACCACGTCATGACATGGCTGGGCGCCGGCATATCAACCTTCGGTTCGCAAGACGGCGATCCGGCCGATGGCCTGATGCGCTATGTATCTATCGGTGCGGCCGGTGTTGGCTCCAACCTGCAGCAAGGCTTTGGCGGAGCTATGGGCAAGCTATCCAAAGCAATGGAAGGCCTGAAGATGGAATAAAAAATCCCCGCATCAGCGGGGATTTTTTTTGGAATGGTTTTTATTATTTGCGCAATTCGGCAAGAAGCGCATCGATATTACCGCCGCCGCGCTGGATCACGCTGGCAAAATCAGCACGTTGGGTCTGCGCCATGCTGACGCCCTCCACCATTATATCGACAACTTTATACTTGCCGCCCTTATTGCGAACGCGCCAATCGACCCGGACTTCCGGCCCGTCGGAAGGAATGATATAGGATGCAACCATCGTATCCTTACCTTCGGCACGGGAAGAACGAACCTCGAACTTCTGGCCCTTGTATTCCGAGAAGCGTTTGGAATAGACCTTCACGATCATCTGGTTGAACAATTTCAGATATTCTTTTTGTTGTGCCGGCGTTGCCGTTCTCCATGTCGGACCCAGGGCAAAACGGCCGATTGTATCCATGTCGAAACTGTCATTCAGCAGCTTTTTGAATTCGGCCTTCTTGGACTCTTCGCTCATGTCCGGATTGCCAAGGAAGTTGATCCCGCGATCCCCCATTTTGGCGATGAAATCCTGCGCCCCTTGATCCGCGGCAGAAACCATCAGCACAGAATCACGCGGCCCATCCAGACGCACATCAAAAGTGGCAGCGTTCGCGCCGGATGCCAGAACCGCGAGAGAAATCGTAGTCAGTAAAGCTTTACCCATAGTTCTATTCATATCCTTTATACGTCCTTCTTAAATATATCCTTCGTTTATCACATATCAAAAGGGCCTGCAGGAGTCATACACCATCAGGCCCTTTTTGCAATCAATTCGGTGCCTCGTAACAAACGAGGCGCCAGCAGCCTTAGTTCCCGTAATCAGGAATCTCCGGCACCGAAGCCGATTCAGGGTTCATATCGTTCACGAGGGCCTGACGGCGCTGGTAATACGCGCTGCGGATAGCAGCATAATAATCGAACGAGTTGGCACGCAGGTCGTCGATGATATCCAGCAATTCTTCGCGCTGATCGATCGCACCCACGGCAACGCGGGTGTAATGCAGCCATTCCTGATCATGCGCAAAAAGATAGATACGGACCGGATCAGCAAATGAATCGACAAGCATACCTGTCGCATCACGTGCCGTAGACGGGCCCATGATCGGCAAGACCACATATGGACCATTGCCTACGCCCCAGACGGCAAGCGTCTGGCCGAAATCTTCCGGCTCGTAAGGAATGCCGCCCATGTCGGCCACATCGAAGATACCGCCGACGCCGAGCAGCGTGTTGATAAACAGACGGCCCGATGCATTGGCGAAGCCTTCAAGGTCGCCTTGGAGCAATTCGTTGCCCATGACGATAGGTTGTTTCAGGTTGCGCAGAAAATTACGGATGCTATTGCGAACAGGCTTCGGCGTAACATAGCGATAGCCTCGGGCAACAGGCTCAAGCACGGCCTTGTCGATGGCTTCGTTGACCGCGAAGGTGCCACGGTTCAGGCCTTCCAACGGATCATGGATTTGTTCGTTACCGACATAGGCCGCTTCATTCGGACCACCGGTCGTCGAACATCCCGCCGCCGTTACGGACAAACAGGCCACCGCCGCCATCGTTAGTATTTTTTTGTAGGTCATGCTCTCTATCCCACTGACAAATAACTTTTATTCAATACGAAACTATCAAATCTTGGTTTACAAGCCCTTAACCGGTTCTGGTCAGGATTCTTTATTCCGGAAAATGACGCGCACGGATTTTCTCCAGCTCTATCATTAGATTACGTGGAACATACACGCGTCAATTGCAAAATCAACCGGGAACCGTCTGTCCCCTGTAAATTATCCGTCCTCTGTTGTCATTATGACACTAGCCCCAAGACTAAGGGCGATGATAGGTGGAAACCATGCGGCGAGCAGGACGGGTATCTGGTCAGATGCGCCAAGTGCTTTCAGGAACGAACTTGCAAAGAACATAACAAAGCCAAACACGACTCCAGCGCCGATCATAACCGATGTTTGCTGGAACCGCGCAACTTTAAGGGAAACCGTGGCTGCCAGAACGACCATCGCGGCAAACAGCAATGGCTGCGCCAGAAGCGTATGGAAATGGATCTTGAGCTTGCGCGAATCAAACCCTGTCGCCTCCATCGTGCGTATATAGGACGGCAGGGCCCAGAACGGCGTTTCCTCAGGCGTGGAGAAACTTTCTTCAATCTCCCCGACAGTCAGATCGGTCGGGAGCTTTTCGTACGTAACCATTTGCGGGGCACGGCCGTTATTGTTCAGGGTGGCGTTACGGAAAGTCCATTCGCCCGGTTCAAGCACGGCGCTTTCAGAATCGAGGCGACGCATGAAACCTTCGCCCGCATCGAAAAACAGAACCATCACATCGCTCAGCTCCCATTCGGGCAGATTTACCCTGCTTGCACGCAGAATCACGTGGCCGTCCGTGGTCGCCTGACGCAGCCAAAGCCCCTGCTCGCTGATCGAAACCGTTTTTTCTTCCTTGTTCAGATAGCGGGTTTCAAGGGCTTCGAAGCGTGAAATCATCATCGCTCCGATGGGATTGATAATCGTCATGTGAATGATACCGGCCAGCATCGCCACGCCGATGATGGGCCCCAGAAACTGCCACACCGATAATCCGGCGGCCCGCACGATCACCAGCTCATGGCGCCGCGCCAAAATCCAGAAGGTATAAAGGGCGCTGAACAGAACGGCAAAAGGCAAGATGATCTGGCCTGTTTCCGGCAATTTCAAAAGCCCCATTTGCAGGACGGACGATAAGGGCACATCATCGAACTTCGCTGCACGGCGCAACAATTCGACAGTTTCAAACAGATAGACGATGGCGAGCAGGATGCCCAAAAGCCCGAGCAGCGACAGCGCATATACGCGGCCCAGATAAGCGGTCAATGTCGGGGGCAAAAAGTTCTTCATGATTGCCCCACATTTGAAGGCCGCATCAAATTGCGCAGCATAATTTTAAATCCCTCGCCTTTCGGACTGAGCAATGCCGCCGCAAAGAACAGAGGCAAAAACGCCACAGCATACATAAGGATCAAACCCGCGAAATTGGTTTTGGCGAGGTTATAGGCAATCAGATAGAGCCCCTGAAGAACGATGATCAGGCCCGCAGCAAGAAGAATCCGCTTTGACAGGCCGCGCCTGTCGGACGGGCCCAGCAGCATGCAGCAAAGTGCCACCAGCGTAAAACTTATAGCCAGAAACGGGCTGACGAAACGCCGATGCGCCTCTATGCGGAAATCATGGACAAGATCCGGTTTGGCGCGGATCGTCTCATCCGGGTTTAGCAACTCGCCAAGCGTGCGTTCGTCCGGTTCGCGGTAACGCTGGCGCACAGGCCCGGATTCAGGAAGGTCGATTGAATAACGTTCGAAATCAAGACGTGAAAGACTGCCCGTTTCCGGATTGTATTCCTGGCGCGACCCGTCATAAACCAAAACCTGCTGGCTGCTGCGGTCGCTCACCATAACACCGCGTTTGGCCAGAATGGTTACCGGATAGCCATTCTTGTTGCGCGTGTCGTGAATCATCAAACCTTCGAGCTCGCCATCGCTGCTGCGTTCACGGATAAAAACCGTAATGTCGTTGCCAATCGTGTTGAAGATCCCCTCGCGCAACAACAGGGTCGAATATTGCGCCTTGATGGTGACCCGCATCGTCTGCATTTTCGACAGGGCCATGGGCGCGAACCACGATGCCACGATAAAAACTACCATCGTTGTCAGAACGGCAAGCGTAATGGCGGGGCGCGCCAGACGCAGCGGCGAAAAGCCCGCGGCCTTCATAACCACGACTTCGGAATCCGCGCTCATCCGGTTATAGATAAAAACAGTCGATATCATCAGGGCGATCGGCAGGATCACCTCGAAAAACCGCGGCATGGCGAGAAAAGTGAGAGTGAAGAATGAAAAGCTCGAAGCCCCGGAATTGATGATCAGTTCCAGAAAACGCAGGGATTGGGTCAGCATGATAACCATCGCCAGCGACAACGTTGTAAACAACGTCGCCCAAAACAGGTTTCTCAGAAGATAGCGGTCAAAAACCATTCCAACTCACGCACAACGCCCCTAGCTTTGGGGCCAAAAACAACTATGATCATGGTATAGCCGCATCGGGCGGCTTCGTCCATCCGGCGCCACCATTTTTAGCAATCAAGACAGATCATGAGCTTTACCGTCCAGTTTTCCAAAAAATCCTCCAAGGCCGATACGGTCATTCTTTTCGCCGATTCCAAGGGCAAATTGCTCGCCTCCGGCGCAAAACTCGATAAGGAAACAGGCGGCTTGCTTTCGGGGGCGATTACGGCCCGCGAATCCTTCTCCGGGAAAACCGGGGAAACGTTGGCCGTATTCCTGCCCAAGGGAAGCGGATATACGCAGGCACTTATTGTGGGGACGGGGGAGGAGAAAAAACTCGATCACCTCGCCTTCGAAACCATGGGTGGCAAATCCCTCGCCGCCCTGAAATCGATTGCCGCCAAAAAGGCCGAAGTTTTGATTGATCAGGATAATCCGGCCTATGCCGCCGCTTTTGCGGGGGGGCTAACCCTTCGAAATTATGTGTTCGATAAATACAAAACGAAGGCGGCGGACAAAAAAGACAAAACCAAATCCGCAGATCTGGCCGTTTCGATTGTGACAAATGCAGCGGGGACGGCAAAATTATACGATGAATACAAGGCCGTATCGGAAGGCGTCTTCCTTGCACGCAATCTCGTCAACGAACCGGCGAACGTCCTCTACCCCGAAAGCTATGCCGACCGTATTTCCAAGGAACTCAAACCGCTTGGCGTACAGGTCGAAATTTTCGATGAAAAGAAAATGCAAAAGCTTGGGTTTGGTGCTCATCTCGCCGTTGGCATGGGCTCCATCCGCCCGCCGCGCGTGGTGATCATGCGCTGGAACGGAACGGGCAGCGCGACTGCAAAATCCAAGAAATCCAAAGGCCCGATCGCCCTTGTCGGCAAGGGCGTGACGTTCGATACCGGCGGTATTTCGATCAAACCCGCCGCCGGCATGGAAGAAATGAAGATGGATATGGGCGGGTCCGCGGCTGTTGTAGGCGCGATCAAGGCCCTCGCCGCGAACAAGGTCAAGGCCGATGTGATCGGCATTGTGGGCCTTGCCGAAAACATGCCATCCGACCGCTCCTACCGCCCCGGCGATATTATTACGTCGATGGCGGGAAAGACCATCGAGGTTTTGAACACGGACGCCGAAGGCCGCCTCGTCCTGTGCGATGCCATGACCTACGTCCAGAACACCTATAAGCCGTCCGTGATGGTTGATCTCGCCACCCTCACCGGCGCGATTATGGTTGCGCTCGGTTACGAATATGCGGGTGTTTTCGCCAATGATGACGAATTGTGGAATGACCTTAGCAAGGCCGCCAAATCGGTCGGCGAGAAAATCTGGCGCATGCCGCTCGATGAAGCGTACCGCAACGAAATGAAAGGTACGCCTGCCGATTTGCAAAATCTGGGCAATATCGGACGGTACGGCGGTGCCTGCTCTGCGGCGGGCTTTTTGGAACATTTCGTACAGGACGGCGTGAAGTGGGCCCATATCGATATCGCCGGTACGGCATGGTGGAAGTCCGATAAACCGACAACGCCCAAGGGCGGCACTGGCTACGGCGTTCGCCTGCTCTATGATCTGGTCAAGAACCACAAGGCGGCATAAGATAAACCGTCCCCGTATATAGATATGACAGAAATTAGATTTTATCATCTGCAAACACAACCTCTGGAGCGGGCATTGCCCGCCATTTTGGGCAAGGTATTGTCGACATCCCGCAAGGCGGTTGTACGCTTTGCCGATGAAAAGCAGGTCAGATATTACAACGAAGCTTTATGGACGTACGATCCGAACGGTTTCCTGCCGCACGGCTCAAAATCGGATGGCCATGCGGACAAGCAGCCGGTATTTTTGACCAGCGCCAGTGAAAATCCGAACGATGCAGACGTTTTGGTGCTGTGTTATCAGCAAACCGTCCCCGAAAATATCGCCGAATTTTCTTTATGCTGTGATTTTCTGGATGGGCAGGATGATGGCGCGGTCCAAGATGCCCGCACCCGCTGGAAAGCCTATAAAGAGGCAGGACATACGGTCACCTATTGGCAACAAACCGAATCCGGCGGTTGGGAGCAAAAGGCATAAAAAAACCTCCCGTGCGGGAGGTTTTTTATTATCAGGCGCCCGCTTATTGCGCGGCGGGTTCCGCCGCCTTGGCATCGGCTGGCGCTTCGGCAGAAGCTTCGACCGGCGCCTCTGCTTCAGGCGGGGCCAGTTCGGCGGCTTCCGCCGCGATTTCGGCATCGGACGGCATTGGCTTCGGTGAATCGGAAAGCGTACGAAGATAGGCGATCACGGCCGCGCGGTCTTCCGGCTTTTTCAGGCCGATAAAGCTCATCTTCGTGCCCGGTGCGTAAACCTTGGGCTTCCAGAGGAATTTGTTCATTTCGGCATAAGTCCATGTGCTTCCCCCATGTTCCAGCAGAGCGCCTGAATAGGCAAAGCCCGCAACATGGTCTTTCGGACCACCGATGACATTGTAAAGATTGGGACCAACGCCATTCGCGCCGCCCTTGGTAAAGGTGTGGCACGCCGCGCAGGCCTTCGCCACTTTCTCCCCGCGCGCCGCATCCGCGCCGGCAATCATCGCCAGCACCGGTTCGGCCATGGCCACCTTCGCTGCCCCACCACCTGCGGAACCTTCCATTTCCTCGACATTATAGGCGAATTCCTGCGGTGTTTTCGGGTGCACCAGCACTTTGGACACAAACCCGCCCAACCCGGCAACGATACCCGCCACCAGAATGGCCGCAAAAATTTTGTTGAATTCCATACCGCCCATAAGAGGACCCCTTTGTCGTTTTAAGGATTTGAAACCTTGCGTAAATCAGGCGTTTAAGCCTATACCAGAGGCTGTCCCCCGCCAAGGGGGAGAAACCACGGATATGGTGTAAATTTGCGCATCTGAAAAATCAAGGGCGGTTATGAGTCAAAACAAAGAAAACTATAAGAAAATTTCATTTCAGGGCGCACGTGGCGCCTATTCCGACCTCGCCTGCCGTGAAGCCTTTCCCGATCTGGAAACCGTCCCTTGCAACACCTTCGAGGATGCCTTCGCCGCGGTACAATCGGGCGCAACCGATCTTGCCATGATTCCGATCGACAACACGCTGGCGGGCCGCGTCGCCGACGTTCACCGCCTCATACCGGGCAGCGGCCTGACAATTATCGGCGAACATTTCCTGAAAATTGACCATGCGCTTCTGGGCGTAAAAGGCGCAAAAGTCGAAGATTTGAAACATGTCCATTCCCACATCCATGCCTTGCCCCAGTGCCGGAAGGTGATCAAGGAACTCGGCCTTACCCCGCATGTCCATGCCGACACTGCGGGCGCGGCGGAAGAAATTTCGCGCAAAAATGAAAAGGAACACGGTGCGATCGCCTCAAAGCTCGCCGCCGAAATTTACGGTCTGGAGGTTCTTCGCGGCGATGTGCAGGACGCGGATCACAACACAACCCGCTTTGTGGTGTTGTCGAAAACACCGCATATTCCAGCCTATGACGAAGCCAAGCTGTTTATCACAAGCTTCCATTTCGAGGTGCGCAACATTCCGGCGGCGCTTTACAAGGCCCTTGGCGGGTTTGCGACCAACGGGATCAACATGATCAAGCTGGAATCCTATATCAGCCCACAATTCGCAACCGCGGAATTTTATGCCGAAGTGATCGGCCATCCGGAATCACGCTCGCTGCAACTTGCGATGGAAGAATTGCGGTTCTTCGTAAAGGAAGTCACGGTTTTCGGCACCTATGAGACCCATCCGTTCCGCCGGAAATAAATCTTTGAATTGTAATAATTTTGCGTGATAAACTGAAAACCGGTTTTTAGATCAGGAAGGAAATTGCCCATGCCGTCCCACGCCCAGCTCGCTGCAAAACTACTTCGCGATGCCGCTGTCTTCTTCCGCACGATCGGCGACCAGAACCCGCCCCTGAAAATCCAGATGGATGAAAACGCCGTCGTCTTCGAACAAGTCGCAGACCTTGTTGAGACGGAGCCAACAGGCGTGATCGAGGAAAAATAATCTAAGATTACCGGTCGATAAAGACACCGGAGTCCGCAGAATTCCGCCATAAATTCGCAAACAGCCAGCCCCATCCCCCGCCGTTTTTGCCCAAGGTGCGGTAAGGGCGGTCGACAATCCGCCCGGCCTTGGGATCAAAGAATTTCTGTTTGATTTCAATGCGATCAAAGCGGCGTGTGTGCAGCAATCTTTGGGCCTCCATCAGGGCCTGATCGCGGTCGGGGCTGCTGAAATGCCGTCTCCACGGGACATCACCTTTGGGCCGTGCGGAAGATGGCAAATCAAACGTATAAACCGTATATTCGATCGGGGCCGCATTTGCCTGCATCATGGTGCCATCCTGTATCTGAATGATCTTGAAAGGACGATTCGCCTTCCCCTTAACACTATCGCCAGAATCGTTAATTAAAGCTTAATGCAGGCATAAATACACAAATGCCGGATTATGGCTTGTTTCCTTGAGATTTGGCGCCGCGAACAGTACAATATCCGCTGTGATTCACGCCCCCGCCATTTCCGGCACCCCCCTTGACCATTCGATTGCAGAGTAGAATTCATGGCCAGCAAGTACAAAGTCAAACGCACCCCGAAAAGCCGTTTCGCGCGCATCTTCCCGGATCCCGTGCAGGCCTTCATCGCCCGCCGGATCATTGATGCGACGGGCCTCGTCTTTCTTTTAGGCGGTCTTTTCATCTTGCTGGCGATTGCCTCTTACAATCAGGCGGACCCTTCTGCCTTTGGTACGGCAACGAACAATCCGGTTCGCAACTGGATGGGTAGCGATGGCGCCAGCACGGCAGATCTTCTCCTGCAAACTATCGGTCTTGGCGGATTGGTGTTTGGCCTATGCGGCGTTTGGTGGGGGTGGTCCATGCTGCGGCGGCAATCCCTTGCGCCCTTCTGGCTGCGGTTCGCTGCGAGTGTTTTTTCCGCCGTATGTTTTGCCGCGGCCTTTGCACACCTGCCATCGGATGGCTGGTTGCCCCAGGAACATCTGGGCGGTGTCGGCGGTTTAAAAATCTACCAAACCAGCGCGGATGTAATAGGCAACGGATTCGCCCTTGCTGCAGCATTTTATACCATTCTGGGTTCTGTCTTTTTGTGTGTCGCCTTCGCGATTGGCTGGGCCGAAGTGCAGTGGGTTTGCATGCTGGTGTTCAGCCTGATCATGGCCGCCGCCTACGCTATTTATGATGCGGGGGCGGCGTTTATCGGATGGGTCCGCCACCACACCGATGATGATTTTATTGCCGAGGAAAAACCCAAACGCCGCTGGATGATGCCTGCCCGTCCGCGTGATGACGATGAGGAAATCCTGCTCGAATCCGAAGACGATGAGGAAGAAGAGGGGGAAGAAGAATACGAAGAGGGCGAGGAGGAGGAGGAAGAGGAAGAATACGAGGAAGGCGAAGAAGAGGAAGAGTACGAGGAAGACGAGGAATATGAAGAAGAGGATGATGAGGAGGAAGAAGATTCCCGCCCATCCCGTATTCGCGTCGTAAAATCCAAACAGGCCGAAAAAATCAAGGGTAGCGCCAAGCAAAAGAAATTCCAGTTGTTCGATGGCGGGGAATGGGAACTGCCCGGCATGGATTTGTTGCAGGAAATCGATGACGAAAATGCTGCCCTGAAAGTCGATGAAAAAGTCCTCAAGATGAACGCGGAATTGCTGCAAAACGTCCTTGAGGATTTCAACGTCAAAGGCGAAATCACCAATATCCACCCGGGCCCTGTTGTCACGCTGTATGAACTGGAACCCGCGCCGGGGACCAAGACATCCCGCGTGATCGGCCTGTCCGATGATATCGCGCGGTCCATGTCCGCGATTTCCGTGCGCGCCGCCGTTGTGCCGGGCCGCAATGTCATCGGCATCGAACTGCCGAACAAGAAACGCGAAACGGTGTTCCTGCGCGAAATGATTGCAACCCGCGACTATGAGAAGACGACCGCAAAATTGCCGCTCATCCTCGGCAAGGATATCGGTGGCGCGCCGATCATCGCGGATCTTGCCCGCATGCCGCACTTGCTGGTGGCGGGAACCACGGGGTCCGGTAAATCGGTTGCCGTAAACACGATGATCCTCTCGCTGCTTTACCGCCTGCCGCCGGAGAAGTGCCGGTTCATCATGATCGACCCGAAGATGCTCGAACTCTCCGTCTATGACGATATTCCGCATCTTCTCTCCCCCGTCGTTACCGAACCCGGCAAGGCGATTGTCGCGCTCAAATGGACGGTCAATGAAATGGAAGACCGCTACCGCGCGATGTCCAAACTCGGCGTGCGCAACATCGACGGCTATAACGCCCGCGTCGCCGAAGCGCGCAAAAAAGGCGAAGTCCTGATGCGCAAAGTGCAGACAGGATTTGATCCAGAAACAGGCAAGCCAGTTTATGAGGAACAACCGCTCGACCTCACCGACCTGCCATACATCGTCGTCATCGTCGATGAATTCGCGGATTTGATGCTGGTTGCCGGTAAGGACGTTGAAAGCGCGATTCAAAGGCTTGCGCAGATGGCCCGCGCCGCTGGCATCCATTTGATCATGGCGACGCAGCGCCCGTCCGTCGACGTTATCACCGGCGTGATCAAGGCCAACTTCCCGACCCGTATTTCCTTTGCGGTCACAAGCAAGATCGATTCGCGCACCATTCTGGGCGAAGGCGGCGCGGAACAATTGCTTGGCCAGGGGGACATGCTTTATATGGCGCCGGGCGGCAAGATCACCCGTGTCCATGGCCCGTTCGCATCGGATGCCGATGTCGAAAACGTCGTCAATTTCCTGAAAAGTCAGGCCGAGCCATCCTATATCGAAGATATCACCGAAGGCGGATTCGAAGGTGAGGGTGAAGAAGGCGGCGGCGGAGAAGCCTGCGACGAGCTGTACGACGAAGCGGTCGCGCTCGTCGCTCGCGAGCAAAAAGCCTCGACTAGCTTTATCCAGCGCCACCTTCAGATCGGCTACAACCGCGCCGCGCGGATTATCGAGGAAATGGAAAAACAGGGCGTCGTCGGAAAAGCCAACCATGTCGGCAAACGCGAAGTTCTGGTCGGGCAGCGATAAAGGCCCCTTCACCCAAACGGGCGGCGAAAAAAGCCGCCCGTTTTGTTTAGAATCAAGGACGTATCCTTTAGTTTGTTTTTCCAATTCGCAAATTTATCCCCTTCGCCTTCAATAGTTCGTTTTGCGATTCCGCAACTTTTTTCGGTTGGGATTAACACCGGAAATTCCATCTTTTCGCCTTTCTTTGACCGCGATTCCCCGTTAGAAATGGCATTATGAAACATGCAATTTTCGCCCTGCTGGCCGGGTTTGTTTTGATGGCCGCCCTTCCCGCGAACGCCAAAAGCTTCGAGAACGACCCCGACGTTCAAAAGGCTGAGGCTTATTTGAAGAACCTGAAAACCGCGAAG
The DNA here is from genome assembly GCA_946481075.1 of uncultured Alphaproteobacteria bacterium. The sequence continues at coordinate 30,799 of CAMLMC010000002.1, read as the reverse complement.
GCGGATTTCATCCAGACGGCATCCACCGGATCCCGCCTGTCCGGACAGTTCTATCTCGACCGTCCCGGCAGGCTGCGCTTCAATTACAACGAAGTGAAAGACTTCATTGTTGCGGACGGCGTGTTCATTTATTTCTATGATTCCGAGATGGGCGAACAAACCAACGCGCCGATCGGCCAGACACTCGCTGACTTTTTACTGCGTAAGGATTTGCGCCTGCGCGGTGACCTAGCCGTCCAGCAAGTCTATAAAAAGGACGGCATGACCAATATCACGGTCGTGCAAAAAGATGATCCCGCGGCCGGCCACATCGAGCTGGTCTTCTCCGATGTTCCCTACCAGCTCAACCGCTGGCGCGTGACGGACCCGCAAGGCGCCGTCACCGAAATCGTTCTGAAGAATTTGCAAACAGACATCAAGCTCGACAACGACCTGTTCGGATACCGCGACCCCAAAGGCCGCAAGATGTTCAACAATTAAAGCGGGGATTGCGGCGCATGTTTGACGGGCCACTCGACATATTGGTGCGGCAGCTGGCCTCCCTCCCCGGGCTGGGCGGACGGTCCGCCCGCCGAATCGCGCTGCATCTTCTGACCAACAAGGAGGGCAAGCTCGGCCCCCTGCTCGATGCCTTGCAGCAGGCGGAGGCCGCGATTCAAAATTGCGATAGCTGTGGCAATCTTGATTCCACCAATCCTTGCCGCATATGCCGCGACCCTGCACGTGATAAGACCACCCTTTGCGTACTCGCCAATGTTGCGGATTTATGGGCAGTGGAACGCACGGCGTCCTACCGCGGCCAGTACCATGTTTTGGGCGGCGTTCTTTCCGCCCTCGATGGCGTGGGGCCGGATGACCTTGAGGTCGATTCACTTATCACCCGTTTGCGCGAGGGAAATTTTCACGAAATCGTCCTTGCACTATCCGCAACCGTCGATGGGCAGTCCACCGCGCATTACATCATGGACCGCATCGATCTTGCCGATTTCGCGAATCTGAAAATCACCCGCCTTGCGCATGGCGTGCCCGTGGGCGGCGCTTTGGAATATCTGGATGATTCAACCATCGCCACCGCGCTCAAATCCCGCGCAACGCTTTAGCCCTATTCCTTTTCCGATATATAAACCGTGCAATCGCCGTCCGCCGCCAGAACCGCGAGATGCGTATTGTGCGGACCCTTGGCATCGCCGCCGGATATCGCGAAATCATAATAAATCCCTTGCGGAAAATAATGGCTGGCTGTTGTCGCGGCAACCGAGGCACCGCCAAAATTCAAATAGACACCGCCGGTGGCATAAACGCTCACCACCTTGGTGCCGGAGGCAAACGCCGTTGAATTTCGGGCGGAAGTGCCGGAGGCGGCAATTGTGTGCGCCCCGCCGGAAGAACGAAGCCGTAGCGCCGGGATGACGTTGTTGTCGGCGTCCTTGGGTAGAAGTGTCGTCATATTGATCCTTTCAAAAAAAATCCGCCGAATTTTGATTCAGCGGATGGTAATTTCTGCCCCATTAAAAGGGGAATTATAGGAATATAAGCCTAAATATTGCTTTTTGTCAAGTGGTTTTATGGATGAGCACGCTCTCGCTCCGCCCCCATGCCAGGAAAACCGCCATCCAGCATAGGAAAATAAAGCCACCGAGGGCCGGGCTCAGGGCCAGAAATATAGAAAGAACAAGCGCAATCCCCGCCAAAGTGCCGCACATAACGGTCACCCAATCACGCCGCGCCGCGCCCGCCATGCCGATAAAGCCGAACGGAATGCATACGATGAACGCCATGAAGGCGATACCGAAAATACCGCTTTCGAGAAGGATGCGGTCAAAAAGCGTTTTGGCCTCACCCGCAAGTGCGGCAGCAGGCCCGTAGCCGACAAAAGACGCATCAAGATTCGGGGCGACCCCCTCCAGCGTCAGGCCGAAAAACGTAATCCACCCCGCCGCAACATAAGCCGCCAGGACCAACAACGTGATTCGGACCTCACGCCCCAGCGCCGCGTAGGAACGCAGCAAAAATCCCATCATCGAAAGACATAGAAAATAAAGAAATCCCTGCCCCCATTCAAAGGCCGCCACCTGTGCAGAGAGCGGAGTCTGGGTTTGGCCATGCGCCGCGAAGAACGCGGTGACAGCGTTGGTAAAGCCTTCGATCCGGTAATTGTTGGCCGAAAAAATCGCGCAAAAAACCTGCCAGCCCAGAAGCAGCATTCCAAGCCCCAGAAAAATTACATAGGGTGTGCCGAAGGAATGTTGCAACAAATTGCGGCGGCGGCCTTCGTCAGTGCGATCAAGTGCATGGATAATCCGCGCCGCCAGATGGTTTTTGGCAATCAAGGCGCGGGAAGGCGCGGTAAGGACAAGCAGGCGGCCCATCATCAGCAAACTCCAAAGCGCGCAGAGGAAACCGGGGACCCAATCCGCCCGTGCGCCCGCTTGCTGCTGCCACGTCAGAAGCACGCAACTGGCGAGCCCCGCGGCAATCGTGAGGATGAAACCGGCCTTTTCCATTCCTAGAATTCCCTGCCGTCCTGCATGAGGAACCCGAGGCGAAGTTCGGCGGGCATCGCATAGACAGGAACGTCATCCGCCGGATTATGCTGCAATTTTTGGGCGATCATTTGCGCCTGACGCGAAGCGATTTCATCACCGCTTTTCCGCAGCACCGCCGCAAGATGCGTCCATGCCCGTACAGATGCGGGATTGCTGCGCGCCGCCTCGAACGCCGAATGCAGGGCAATATCCAGATCGTTTTCGAGCGCGCTTACCGACATCTGAAGATAGGTTTCCGATTTCGCCTGCGGGCTTTGTACAAAGCATCGGGCGACGCCTGCGAATCCCGCAAAAACCGCAAGGCCAAAAGCCAGCGATGTAAGAATGTAGGAATGTTTCGAACGATGGTGCTGCATCATTCTCCTGCCCATTAAACAGATGGTTGAGTTTCGATTGTTCCGGCATTCACCGGACCGCTTTGCGCGGATGTTTTTGCTGATGAGCCATTAAACAGAAAACCCGCAGGCATGGCCAGCGGGGCTTTCAAACGATCCACACAATCCTTTGATATCAATGATTTTTTATCTGTTGATAAAAAATTGAAGTCTTAGCCCGCAACAAGGGCGCCCTGCCCCGTCATCCGCACCGTATGGAAGAAGTCGAGCGCGCCATTCGGAAGATGGACAAGCGCCACCTCCAGCACCAGATCGGTGACGCCGTTCGAGGTGATGTCCCGCTGCGCATCGAGGGCCGCCGCAAAACGGTTGGCGGCATCCATCGACTCAGTCGCCGTTTGCGGACGTTGCAGCAAGATTGCGTATTCACTTTGACCGGTTTGTGCGAGCACATCGCTCTGGCGGCGCAAACGTCCCAGATTTTGGGCAAGTTTCGAGACCGCGTAATCGGCGGCATATTTGCCGTCATCCAGTTTGATGTCGTCATAATTGGCGATGCGGATAAACAGCACATGCGCCATTTCGCTATACCGCCCCACGCGGTCGATGGCGGACAGGAACAGCTGGTTGAAGGCGGACTTGGATATGACACCGCCGCCGCTAGGAAAATCGGTGTTTTCATCGCCGATCTGGCGGATCAGGGCCGTCATACGCTGTGCATTCTCCAGCGATTGCAAAAGCGCCTCGGGATCAAACGGTTTCGTAATCCCATCGTTACAGCCTGAAATATTGGCCTTCTGCGTCGTCATCTCAGGCGCCATCAGGATGGTGTAGGGATAATTCCTGACCATCCGGCGGATCTGTAAAAGCAGGGCCTTGGGATCGTTCAGCGGCGAAGGATCGAAATAAATGACATCGATATCGGCGGATTCCAGCGTCTCAATTGCATCGTTTTTAATAGATTTAACAAGAACTTCATGGCCCGCCGCGCGGATTTTCCCCGCCAGCAGGTTCGAAAACATTTCGTCACGGTCGATAATCAGGATTTTCATTGAAGAGAGCCTTTAGAGGACGCGCATAACCATCCTATTCTGCCCCTAGCTGGTTAAAAAAGAAATAAAAGAAACGAAACATCTCAAAACTGGCGGAAATCAGCCGCTTGGACACTTCTTAAAGCGTTTGACAGGCAGGGGTGCTTACGATAAAACACCCCTCACCAAACCCGTGTGCCCACGTGGTGGAATTGGTAGACGCGCTAGCTTCAGGTGCTAGTGTCCGCAAGGACGTGGAAGTTCGAGTCTTCTCGTGGGCACCAAATAAAAAAGAGCCGTATGGCTCTTTTTTATTTGGTGCAAATTGTTGTGATCCTGTGGCTTTTCCGCTAAAAACAGGCACTGGAGACAAGATATGACCATTACATTACACAAGGGTGACATCCCCAAAGACCTCGATTTCGGCGCTGCGGTCGCCGTGGACACCGAAACCATGGGTCTGCGCCCCGAACGGGACCGTCTGTGCCTTGTTCAGCTTTCGGCAGGTGATGGGAATGCCCACCTCGTCCAGTTTGCCCCCGGCGAATATAATGCGCCGAACCTGCGCGCGCTGTTTGAAAACGACAATGTTTTGAAAATTTTCCATTTCGCACGGTTTGATATTGCGTCGATCAACGCCTATCTCGATTGCGCGGTGACGCCGGTTTATTGTACCAAAATCGCATCGATCCTTTCGCGCACTTTCACCGATAAACACGGATTGAAAGTTCTTTGCAGCGAGCTTCTCGGCATTGAGATCAGCAAGCAACAGCAATCATCCGACTGGGGCGCGGAAACATTAACCGAAGACCAAAAAATTTATGCCGCCAACGATGTTTTGCACCTTCACGCCTTGAAAGCAAAATTGGACGTCATGCTGGAACGTGAAGACCGCGATTACCTCGCCAAGGCCTGTTTTGACTTCCTGCCCGCCCGTGCAGCATTGGACCTTGAAGGATGGCCGGAAATTGACATCTTCGCACACTAAAATTATGACAAAAAGCAATGTGAACAGCCTGGAAACCGGACGCCGTGCGATTCTAACGGAGATGGAAGGCTTGCAAGCCCTCGCCGCCACGCTCGATGAAAATTTTGAACGGGCCGTCGATGTCATCCACACGATGAAGACCGAAAGCCGAGGCCGCCTGATCGTGGCCGGCATCGGCAAAAGCGGCCATGTCGGCAAGAAGATTACGGCGACGCTAGCATCCACAGGCACACCCGCGCATTTCGTGCACCCGAACGAAGCGAGCCACGGCGACCTCGGCATGATCATGGAGGGCGATATTGTCCTGATGCTCTCCTATTCCGGCGGTAATGCGGAACTGTCGGATATCATCCATTACACCCGCCGTTTTGGCATAACCTTGATCGCCATGACCAGCAAACCGGAAAGCCCCCTCGCACAGCATTCCGACATTTTGCTGCAATTGCCGCGCACGCCCGAGGCATGCCCGAATGGTCTTGCCCCCACGACATCCACCACGATGATGATGGCGCTTGGCGATGCGCTGGCCGTGGCGCTCCTTGAAAAAATGGGGCTGACGGCAGAGGATTTCCGCGTTTTCCACCCGGGCGGCAAGCTGGGCCAAAAACTCCTGACCGTCGCCGATATCATGCACAAAAAATCGGACCTTCCGCTTCTTCCGCAATCCGCCAAGATGGACGACGTCATTGTTCTTCTGGCGGAAAAAAATCTTGGTTGCGTCATCCTGCTAGATGCACAAAACGAACTGGCCGGAATTATCACGGACGGCGATTTAAAACGCCATATGTCCCCCGATTTGCTGCAAAAAAGCGCCGAAACGATTATGAGCCGCGAGCCCAAGGCCATTAACGACAAGGCCCTGGCCGTCGAAGCCCTGAATATCATGACCAAAACCGAAGGCCGTTATCTCACCAGCCTGATCGTGCGGGATACAGACGGGAAACTGGCAGGTCTGATCCGGCTTCAGGACTGTTTGCAGCGCGGCGTTGCCTGATCGGGTCTTTTCCGGTAAAGCATTGGCATGGATAATCTTCCCGGCGATCATGACAGCCGACTGACCGCCCTTTCGCAAAAACGCGAAACAAAGGTCGGGCACGGATATACGCGTTTTGTGCGGTCCATGCGGATTGTACTGCCGCTGGTCGCCGTAGGCATGACCGCGATCGTCCTGACATGGGAAGATGCGGGCCGGCGCGTCGAACCGCTTAAAAAAGAACAAATCGCGCCACAAACAGAAAATGTGCAAAACGAACTGTTGAAACCCGTTTTTAACAGTGTCGATGAGAAAAACCAGCCCTTTACCGTGACCGCAGAGCGCGCCACGCAGGATCGCAGCAATCCGGATATTCTCAATCTGGAAAAACCCAAGGCCGAAATTGCGATGAATGACGGCGCCAAAATCGGCGCAGACGCGCATAGCGGCATCTACCAGCAAAAAGAGCAGAAACTCAATCTGGAAGGCGATGTCCATTTAACCCATAGCGATGGATACATACTATCGACAGAAGAACTGCGTGTCGACCTGATCACTCAAAAGGCGTTTTCGGGATTGGACGTTCATGTCGAAGGCCCCGCGGGTACCATCGATTCCACGGGCCTTGAGGGCGATGGACTAAGCGGCGATCTGGTCTTCACCGGACCCGCCAAGGTCGTTCTGTATAGCGAGAATTTAAATCTGTCACCGCAGGAGAATTAGGAATGAAACGTCTTAACGCGTCATTGCGAGCGCAGCGAAGCAATCCATACTATCTTTCCTCCAGTCCATTTCGCATGGATTGCTTCGTCACGATGTTCCTCGCAATGACGATGATTGCTTTTCCGGCCCATGCACAAACACCCGCCAGCACAGGCAGTAATGCCCCCATTGAAATCACCGCAACGCAAAGCGTGGAGTGGAAGCGCAATGACAAGCAATTCGTGGCGCGCAAGGATGTCGTGATCAAGCAGGGCGACGTCACCATCACATCTGACCTCGCCACCGCCGATTACCGCGAAGGTGCGACATCATCCATGGAAATCTACCGCCTGAGCGCCGATGGAAATGTCACCATCGACAACACAGGCAACAAGGCCTATGGCGACAAAGCCGTCTATGACGTGGACGGCGCGGTTGCGACATTGACGGGCGACAATCTGAAGATGGTCTCGCCGGAGCAAACCATCACCGCCACCGAAAAGATGGAGTATTTCCCGAATGCCCGCCAGGCCCGTGCCGTCGGCAATGCCAAGGTCGTACGCGGTAAAGACACGTTGTCGGCGAATATAATTACCGCAACATTCAAAGATAAAAGCGCAGCAAATTCAGGCAGCAATACGCAAGGAACGAGCAACCTCGACCGGCTGGAGGCCACGGGGAATGTTGTCATCGTCACCCCGACAGAGACGCTGCGCGGCCAGAAAGGTGTCTACCGCGCCGATTCCAACACTGCCGAACTGACAGGCAATGTTAAAATAGAGCGCGGCCCCAATATTATCGAGGGCGACCGCGCCGAGGTGGATTTGACCACCAATATCAGCAAGATGTTCGGATCGGAAAGCGGCGGTGGCCGCGTACGCGGGGTCTTTTTCCCAAGTTCCGACAAAGGAGCGGCCACAAATTCGCCTTCCCCCGCCCCCGCCAACCCTGCTACAGTCACGCCGTAATTAAAGAGTTTCGTAAAAAGTGAGCCCGACCAAACCACATTTGAAGGAAGTGCCCAAGGGACTAAGCGCCCTGCATCTTGCCAAAAGTTATAAAAAGCGCCCCGTGCTGCGCGATGTGAGCATGTCGGTCAAACGTGGGGAAGCCGTGGCCCTGCTCGGCCCGAACGGCGCGGGGAAAACCACATCCTTTTACATCATGACGGGACTGATCAACGCGGATCAAGGGGCGATCCAACTGGACGGGCAGGATATCACGCGCCTTCCGATGTATCGCCGCGCACGCCTTGGCATCGGCTACCTGCCGCAGGAAAGCTCCATCTTCCGCGGCCTTAATGTCGAGGACAATATCCGCGCCGTGCTGCAGGCACAGGATATGAACAGCGAAGATCAGGAAGCGTTGCTCGAAGAACTGCTCGCCGAATTTTCAATCTCCCATCTGCGCCGCACACCATCGCCCGCGCTGTCCGGTGGGGAGCGCCGCCGCGTTGAAATCGCCCGCGCCCTTGCGTCCCGTCCGCAATTCATGCTGCTCGATGAACCGCTCGCGGGGATCGACCCGATTGCGGTGAGTGAAATCCGCAATCTGATCGGCTATCTCAAAACCAAGGGCATTGGCGTTTTGATCACCGATCATAATGTCCGGGATTGTCTCGAGATCGTCGACCGCGCCTATATCCTGCATGATGGGCTCGTCCTCAAAGAAGGTACGCCCGATGAAATCGTCAATGATGACAATGTGCGCAAAGTCTATCTTGGCGAGGGCTTTGCACGGTGAGAACCCACTATCAGGGATGGTTGATTTTCGTTGTCTTCGCGGTCTGCCTCCTGGCGCCGCGCGGTCTTTCCTTCCTGCCGTTCATGCCAGCCCTGATTGCGTTTGCCATCCTGTCATGGAAACAGCACGCGCCGGTCACCATAGACCGCAGCCTTGCCTTCCTGCTTGGCGGTATCGTCCTGCTCGGGTTTGCAAGCGCGCTGTGGTCAGATTATCCAGCCGATGTAGTAAAACGTATGGTCAACACCGGCGGCATTTTTCTGGGAGGGGCCCTATTATTCGCTGTCACTTCAAATGTGTCTTATGGTGGGAAAACCGGATTTGCCGCCTTGGTCGGGCTATACATACTCTATGGATTCTATCTGGCGTTTGAATACAAATCACTTTTCGCCCTGACCAGCATAATGCTGGACAAACACATAGACCTCTGGAATTTCAACCGCAGTTTCGTGACCTACTGCCTGGCATTTCTTCCCGTTTGGGTCCTGACTAAACGCCTGTGTGGACAAAAAAGATGGCTGTATGGCATCCGCGGATTGATGATCCTGTCGGCGGCGCTGCCCCTTTCGATGACGCAAAGCCAGACAGCACAGATGGTCGCCGCGCTCGCCGTTTTATCTTATGGGGTCATCAGGATCGCACAATCACAACGCGTACGAAGAATCTTGTTTGCCGCGTCCGGCATCGGCATCTGCGCCCTGATCCTTGCCTCGCCTATCATTCCCGCAACGCTCCAACACTTAAACGAGGGCGAGACCACACAAAGCAGTCTTGCGGCACAGGCCAATATGGCGGGCCGCATCGAGATCTGGAATTTTGTAGCCGGGCATATCCATGAAAAACCCTGGTTCGGACATGGTATCGAGGCGACGAAACATTTCATCTCGCCTGTGGTCCTGCCCGTCAACGATACGACGGGCGTTCTCCACCCACACAATTCCTATTTACAGATCTGGGTAGAGCTGGGACTTGCGGGTGCGATAATAGCCTGCCTTATCGTCCTTCTGGCCCTGAGGCGGATTGCGCAAAGCGATCCTGCCCACCAGCCACTCTATTTCGGGGTATTTGGCGGGGTAACCATCATGCTCGCCACCGGATACGGGCTGTGGCAAAGCTGGCATCTCGGCCTGATTTTCGCGGCCGCGGCCCTTTGCCTGATCGTGACAAGGGTTCACCCGCCATCAAAAACCATGATATAATAGCGGCATGAGTAACATCACCCAGCGGCTTGACCTTCGCCAGTCCCAAAACCTCGTCATGACCCCGCAACTGCAACAAGCCATCAAGCTTTTGCAGATGAACAATATCGAGCTTGCGGAATTTGTAGACTCCGAGATTGCGCAAAACCCGCTTCTTGAAAAAGGCGAACCGGAAATTGAAGGCCCGATGCCGGAAAGTACCGAAAGCGACGCCCGTGACAATGTGCGTGAAGATTTCGACGCCGCATGGGACGGCGAGGCCACCGACAACACGCCGCAAAAAAACACGGACTTCGATGCGGGGACGGCCACCATCGGCGCGGGCGGAAACCGCAATTTCGATGAGATGGATGAGGCGTTCGAGAACACGATGGCGCGGCAGGACACCTTGCGCGACCATCTGCTCGAACAGCTCAACATGGCCTTTGACGACCCAAAAGACAGGATGGTCGGCGCGCTTTTGATCGACATGCTCGATGAATCCGGTTATTTGCGTGAAAATATTGACGAACTGGCAGAAAAGCTCGGCAACCGCGAACGGCTGGAATTCCTGCTCGCGGAAATGAAGCACTTTTCGCCAACCGGCGTCTTCGCACGCGATCTAAAGGAATGTCTTGCCCTGCAACTCGACGAACAGGGAAAGCTCGATGCGCCGATGACGGCTTTACTCGATAATCTTCATTTGCTGGCAGGACATGATCTCGCGGCGCTTGCCAAGAAATGCGATGTAAATCCGACCTATTTGCAGGACATGATCGGGGACATCAAATCGTTAAACCCCAAGCCTGCCTCGAATTTCGATCATATGGTCGTGCAGACCGCGATCCCCGATGTCTTGATGAAACGCCTGCCGAAAAATATCGGCGGCGGATGGCGCGTGGAACTCAACACCGAAACCCTGCCCCGCGTCCTGATCAACAATGAATATTACACGGAAGTATCGAGCGCCGCGAAGGACAAGAAAGACCGCGAATATATCACGACGCAGCTCAACAACGCCAACTGGCTGATCCGCTCGATGGACCAACGCGCGCAAACGATTTTGAAAGTGGCATCGGAAATTGTGGAACAGCAGGACGCGTTCTTTAATTTCGGGATCGAGTTCTTGCGGCCCCTGACCCTCAAAGACATTGCGGACGCCATCGATATGCATGAAAGCACGGTAAGCCGTGTCACGACCAATAAGTATATCGGGACGCCGCGCGGTATTTTCGAACTGAAGTTCTTTTTCTCGACCGCACTCATCTCGGCGGACGGGATTTCACACTCCTCCGAATCCATCAAGGCACGGATCAAAACGATGATTGATGCGGAAAAGCCGGATGATGTGTTATCCGATGATGCAATTGTCGAGGCCCTGCAAAAAGACGGTGTCGATATCGCCCGCCGCACGGTTGCCAAATACAGGGATATGTTGAATATCCCCTCAAGCGTCCAGCGCCGCAAACAGAAACGTTAGTATTCTGCGAGATTGATCGCTGTGCCTTTGGGCACCAATTCTTCGATATTCTTGCGGAAGGATTCATTAAGATCCGTTGCCTGCGCCTCGAACATACCGCCCTTCGAAAGGCGTGCTTCCATTTCCGGATGACGTTTCAAATAATCTGCCAGCTTGTCCGGTATGATATCGTCCTGCGAAATCAAACGAACCGAACCGCCGGTGATATTGTTGATGGCAGCTTTCAACGCGACATAATGGGTGCAGCCGAGAATAAGGCTTTCGATTCCCCCATCCATCATCGGCTTTAGATAGTCGCGCAGCACGGCATCGTAATATTTTGCGCCTTCATGTTCGATCAAAGGCACCAGCAGCGGCGAGGCAACGGAACATAATTCGACTTGCGGATTGATTTTGCGCAGTTCCAGATCATAGATGTTCGAATGCACGGTGCGTTCGGTGCCGAGCAGGCCAATCTTGTGCGCACCCTGTTCAATAGCGACCTCTAATGTAGGAACAACAACGCCAAGAATGCGCTTTTCGGGAAACTCCTTCGCTAGAAACCCTTGTTGCAGGCGGCGAAGCGCAGCGGCACTTGCCGTATTGCACGCCATCACAACAAGTTCGCATCCTTGCGCAAAGAGATAACGCATCGCTTTTTCGGAAAGATTGTAAATCGCATCGTCGGAACGGCGGCCATAGGGAACATGAAGCGTGTCGCCCAGAAAGAGATAATCATAATCCGGCAAACGCGAACGGATGGCATTGGCGATAAACAAGCCGCCTAATCCTGAATCGAAAACGCCGATTTTTTGCCCTTTTTGCATGATTCTCAGGCCGAACTCTTTCTTTATTAACCAGATCGTACTATACTTAACTATATGCCTAAAAACAGAGAATTCTTTCACTCCAGGGAGGCGGCTTTCTAAAGCTGGCCCGATCTCTGGAGCACGCTCTGTTATTTTTCTAAAACTACATAAAAGGTGAAGATATGCAATTAACCGTACAAGGCAAACAAATGGATCTTGGCGACGCGCTGCGCACGCACGTATCCGACAAGCTGGAAGACATCAACACCAAGTATTTTAACCGTGCGATCGAAGCGATTGTCACATTCGTTCCCGAAGGACATTCCTTCGTGAAAACCCATATTTCTATCCGTGTCGGCAAAGACATCATGGTGATTTCCGATGCTATCGAACCGGATCCGTATGTGTCGTTCGATCAGGCCGCGGAAAAAGTTGCCAAGCAATTGCGCCGTTACAAACGCAAGTTGCGCGACCACCACCAGCGTCTTGAAAGTGCGCCAGAAGAACATTTCCTGCCTGCGCGCGATATAACAATTTCAACCGAACAGGACAACGAGCCCGAGACGGAAGCGACATCCGATGATCCTCTGATCATTGCGGAGATCGCCACACAGATTCAGACAATGAGCCCGTCCGAAGCCGTGATGCGATTGGAACTTTCGAACTTGCCCGCCATCATGTTCCGTAACGCCACGCACCATGGCCTGAACATGGTCTACCGCCGCCCTGATGGCAATGTCGGCTGGGTCGATCCGGACGGCAACACAAAATAAGGATATTAATAAAACTTTTTGGATAAACGGGGCCAATGGCCCCGTTTTTTTTGCGGCAATGCACAGACCCTTAATCAAAAATTAAGGTCTGTTTGCTAAAAACCAAACCTCTGAAAAAATTTGAAAATTCAGAGCGCGGGAACGGCAATGATGCTTGCACGCGTTCACAAATCGCCTGTATATAACAGGCAGTTGTTCATGTGAGGATGAGTATGCCAGTCACAGACCAAATCAGTTTCGACCTTGTGTTGCCCGGCATGATCGCCGCGAACCAGAAGCAGGTTTACCGCCTGATCGCGCACGAGGCCTCCAAGCTTATCGGCATTCAGGAACGCATACTCTCGGACCGGCTTATCGAAAAAGAAAAGCAGTCCATCGCCGCCATGGGGAATGGCGTTGCCATACCGCATTTGCATATGGGCAGCCTGAACAAGCCTGTCTCTGTCTTTATCCGTTTGAAAAACCCCGTGGATTTCAAGGCGCCGGACAATCTTCCGGTCGACCTGATCTGTCTTTTGATGACACCGGAACGCGAGGGCGCCGCCTATTTACGTACTCTCGCCCGCCTCTCAAGATTGTTGCGCAATCCGGCCTTCTGTCATAAACTGAGGGCAGCCGGGGATGAAAAGACGATTTACTCCCTCTTCGAAGGAACCTCGGCCCGCATGGCGGCGTAAGATTGGTGTAAACCTTACACAAGAAGAAGAATTCCAAAGCGGTAGAGTTAGCGGATGGTGTGGTTTTCAAACACGAGAACCCAGAGGAGATATCTATGCTATCCGGACACCCCCATATTACCAATCTGCGCGTCAGTGAATCCTATCTTCATGGCCGTGTATCAAGGCGACTGGTCGTCGACACCGACCTGGCCATGCCGCCATCGGGGCGGATAGAGGACAATGAACAATTGCTCGACCTTCATAATTATCTGGAAGGTATTGCGTTGAATGATTTTGCGGATTTCGACGAGGTGGAAATCCGCGCCCGCCGTGATGCGGGTTATATCTGGCCCGACACCATAAAAAAGAGCGCCTAGATTTAACCGGGCGCTCTTGAATGATTATGTACGGGAATGCCTATTGCAATGTCACAAGCATCAGGTCGTTGTTGCGCATGGCCTCAAGCGCCTTTGCCTTGGTATCCATGATGCCAAGCTTTGTCCCGTCCGCCGCGTAGACGGCAAACATATTGTCATCCCCCCGTTTTTCAACGGGGCGCATATACGCGATTTCATTCATACCGATGCGTAGAAAATCGTGGGTCGAAAGACCTTTCAGGAATTCCCGTACATCTTGCGGTGTATCATTCATTCATCGAACCTTTCTTACAGTGTAATGCGAAAGTGGTGAATCGGGCGTTAAAGACGATTGCCTCAATCGTGTTTTTCGACATCGATTGCTTTCGCATGGTTCTTGCCGTTTGTGGACGGGGCGCTTTCCGCATTCGTCGCAATCTTGATCTTGCGCGCCGTGCTTTCCGGCTCCAGTCGCTTCATATCTATGTGAAGCAGACCGTTATCAAGATACGCGCCTTCCACCTCTATCCCATCGGCCAGCACAAAACTACGCTGGAACTGACGGGCGGCGATGCCGCGGTGGAGATAGACGCGGCCCTCTTCCTCGGCCTGACGGCCACGGATGTTAAGCTGGTTCTTTTCCACTTCGATATCAAGGTCATCCATCGTAAACCCGGCAACCGCCAGCGTGATGCGCAGACCCGTTTCGCCGGTTTGTTCGATGTTATAGGGGGGATAGCTTTCCGAGGCGCTTTTGCGCAGCCGGTCTACGGTTTTTTCGAATTGATCAAAGCCCAAAAACAACGGGCTGTCAAAGACAGACAGTCTTGTGTTCATTGTAACTCCTCCTTTGAGCGAGCGACTATGTTATCGGGGCCCGCACCGTGCAGCGCCCCTTGTTTATTATTATAGAACTCAGGAGGATTTTTTCAAGAAGAGGCGGTCGCAATAGCCGCATTCGACGGAGCTACGCTCATCAAAACTGTACCAGACGACCGGATGGCCAAGCGGCCCATTGCCCCCATCGCATTTCACCTGATCGGCATCGGCAGGAACTTCAATAATTTCAGGCGCTTGGGTATTTACGGCGGTCATGATTTTTAACCATTTATTATCCAGTTTCGCCTTAAATTGGCATGGAGATGTAGAAAAGGCAATCCCTTGTAGTTTTGTCACCCGGAGGGCGCAGCCCGAAGGATCTCCGGCCCGAAAGGAGATACTTCGCTGCGCTCAGTATGACAAAGAAGGAACGAAACCATGACCCTATCAACATTGCAAATGACCGACAATCCCGCCATCGCGGGCCGTGAATCCCGCTATAAAACCATGAGCGTGGACACCGCCAAAGTATTGAAAAGCTGGAAAAGCTCACTCTACAGCTTCGAATGGCTCACTCCGGATGGTGCCATTCGCGATGCGGGCGACCTGCCGATGAAAGAACATCAAAAACGCGAGGAAGTAGAGAACCGAATCAAAAATGGGGCGCCGCTAGAGCGGCCCGTGCTCGGCATCGGCATCATGGACAATATCGAAATCGGCGCAGGCAAGGCCGTTTTCCTCACCCTCGCGGCGCAAGGGCATAAGGCTATCGAGGTTTATGTCCCCGTTTCGAGCGAAAAGGAATTCCGCGCCTTTTTGGCGTAATCTTTCTTGTCATCCCCGCTTTATACGGGGGTCCGGAAAAGCCCCCAGCACATGTTGCTCTCCAGTCCTTCGGATTCCCGCACAAGGCGGGCATGACAATGGAGCGAGAAAGCGGTAAACTATAAGAATGGAACAACAATCGCGTACACAATCCGGCAATGTCGCCTTTATCATTCTGCTGGCAATCGCCCTTTTTGCGGCATTGTCTTTCATACTTACGCAGAACAGGGACAGCAACACCTCCCTGATAACCGAGCAGCAAGCGAAAATCGCGGCGCAGGAAATCATATCTTACGGTACTTCGCTTACCGGCGCGTTTCAAAAAGTGAAATTACGTGGATGTTTGGAAACCCAACTTAACGTTTATCACGTCACGGATTTCAACTGGGGCACATATACAAACGGAGCGGCACCTACCGACAAAAGCTGTAATATTTATGATTCGAATGGCGGCGGGGTAAATTCTTTAAAAGCAGACAAAAGCTGGTTTGTCGACGGATACCCAACGTCCTATTGGGGCTATTCGAAAGATAGTGATTATACGAACATTGGTACAACAGCAGCCGATTTGGTTTTTTATCTTGGCGGATTGAAAGAACCTATATGTATACAAATCAATAACCTTTTGGGAATTGGCCAGAAAGACGCGGCACCGCCATCAACATCGTTTTATGATACTTTTGGCTTCGTTGGCAGCTTCCCTGCCTCCGCTGCCTTTACGATGAATCAAACGGATGTAAATGGCAAATTGGCTTTTTGCGTTAAAGACACCGACAATTATTATAAATTCGTGCAGGTGGTTTTAGCACGCTAACCCCCCTGAAAAGGCAAAAATTAGAAGATTATTATACTTTTAAAGACCTCATCTACGCAATAGAGCGCATTGCGCGGATAAAGTTATAATTACGCTATAAAAGATTTAAATTTACCTGATAGGCTCTTCACATGAACGCATTTCAATCCAGACAAAAAGGCAGTGCGGTGATTTTGATTCTCATCGGAGTTGCGCTTTTTGCCGCCCTGATCTTCACCCTGATGCGGAACGGTGATTCCAATATTTCCACCATGTCGAAACAGCAGGCAAAAATCGCGGCGCAGGAAATGCTCTCGTTCGGGAGTGCGCTTTCGCGGGCGGTTCAGAAACTGATCATGCGCGGATGTTCTGAAACACAGCTGGATTTTTCCAACACTGTTTGGAGAAGCGTCAATGAAAACGTGATTTATGCACCGGGTCACAATCCCCGTGCCCCAGCTTCGGGGTGCAGTGTTTTCGACCCGGATGAGGGCGGCATAACACCGAGCACCTTCGAGAAATACGCAGACCTTTCAATTGCCATTCCCAGTGGCACGAAATGGGGTCATGGCACTATCTATGCCGCGCGCATAGAAGGCGTCGGCACGGCAGGCAGGGAAGAAATTTATCTTCAGGTCCCCCCCATCAAGAAAGAGGTCTGCGTCGCCATTAACGACCTTATGGGTGTAAACAACCCCGGCGGCTCCCCGCCGTCAGGAACCAGCGCTATCACCCACTATGACGGGGCGTTTGAAGAAACGACTGTTCTGGATAGCCCTGACGATTCTTTTGCCGGGAAAACGGGCTTCTGCTATTTCTCATCAAGCCGCTATCGCTTCGCTTACGTTCTTGTCGAACGCTAAGCGCGCTTCCATGTTGTGCCGTTGGCGCTGTCTTCGATCACAATACCCATGTCGGTGAGTTGTTTGCGAATGGCGTCCGCCGCCGCAAAATCCTTCGCGGCCTTGGCGTCCTTGCGCCGCTGAATAAGGGATTCAATCGCGGTAACATCGATTCCAGCCGCATCTTCCGCAAACCATTCTTCCGGTGCCATCTGCAAGATACCGAGCAAATTGCCGACGGCCTTGAGTGCGGGCAAATCATTGCCCTTGGCCAGTGCATGTAATTCCGCAATCACCCGCGGTGTATTGAGGTCATCATACAGCGCATCCATAATGGATTGAGGGACATTCCCCGCCGCGCCATCAAACCCGTCCAGTTTTTTATAGAGCTTATCGAGCAGCATTTTGCTTTGATGGATGGTCTCTTCCCGCCAATCGAGCGGCTGGCGGTAATGGGCGGACAGAAGCGTTAAACGTAGCGTCTCGCCCTTGTGTTTTTGCAAGAGATCGTGCGCGACCTGAAAATTGCCAAGGGATTTGGACATTTTCTCGCCTTCGACCGTCACGAAGCCATTATGCACCCAGTATTTGGCAAAAGCCGCCGGATTGTCAGGATGGTCATTGGCGCAGCAGCTTTGTGCGATTTCGTTTTCATGGTGCGGAAATTTCAAATCCGCACCGCCGCCATGGATATCAAAGTTATCGCCCAGATGTTTTTTCGACATGGCAGAGCATTCGATATGCCACCCCGGGCGGCCATAACCCCACGGGGACTCCCAACCGGGTTGATCGTCCACGCTCGGCTTCCACAGCACGAAATCGGCGGGGTCTTTTTTGAAGGGAGAGACTTCCACCCGCGCGCCGGCGATTTGTTCATCGCGGGAACGGCCCGATAGCGCGCCATAGGATGGATCGGAGGGGACATTGAACAGAACGTGCCCCTGTGCTTCATAGGCATGGCCTTTGGCAATCAGCGTTTCGATCATCGCGATCATTTCGGGGATGCATTCGGTCGCCTTTGGCTGCATATCTGGTGGATTGACGCCCAACGCGGCCATATCGGCATTATAGATAGCCGCATATTTTTCGGTGATTTCGGAAACAGGGACACCCTTCGCCTTGGCGGCATCCATGATTTTATCGTCGATATCCGTAATGTTCGATACATAGGTGACCTTGGGATAAACGGTACGCAGCACGCGTATCCATTGATCGAACACAACCGCCATACGCGCATTGCCAATATGGGCGAAATCATACACCGTCGGCCCGCACGCATAGACGCGTACATTGTTTTTATCAATCGGTTCAAAGACCTGTTTTTCGCGGGCGAGGGAATTATATAATTTGATCATATGTTAGCTTTACACCACAGGCCGCTTTTTGTTCAAATCTTTTAAGGGGGCGCATGATTAGAACCAGACAGCCCGCCAGTTTTTACAAAGGGCCGGTTACAGACCATTTCGACGGGGAGCGTTTTTTCAACCCGTGGTCGCGCATGGGCAAAAAACGCTGGCGTGATTTTATCAAATGGCGGCTGTTTCATGAACGCGGGCTCTGGCCACTCTCGGTCGAAAACGAGCCCCGCAATCATGACGGCCTGCCCCATCGCCCGCTTCGCGCAACCTATGTCGGCCATGCGACGAACCTGATCCAGATCCAGGGGCAGATTGTCCTGACCGATCCCGTTTTTTCAGACCGGGCCAGCCCCTTTACCAAAATGGGGCCGATGCGGGTGCGCAAGCCGTATCTCGCGCTAGAGGCACTGCCAAAAACCGATATCGTTTTTATCAGCCACAACCATTACGACCATATGGATTTGATGTCCCTCTCATGGATCGCCCGTGAACATAAACCCATCTTTGTCACGCCGCTCGGCAATTCCCGGGTCCTGAAGACTGTAACCCGTGATTGCCCAGTCATCGAACTCGACTGGCACCAGACCCATATGTTCGAAAACGGGCTATCCCTGACCGTAACGCCTTCCCAGCACTGGTCGCGCAGGGGTTTGAACGATATCAACCGTGATTTGTGGGGCGGAGCGTTTATGCGGGACGTGGAGGGGCAAAGCCTTTATTTCGCCGGCGATTCGGGATTTCATGGCACGGTGTTCGAAGAAATCGCCGCCCGCCATGGATCTCCGGATATTGCGCTGATCCCGATCGGGGCGTACGAGCCGCGGTGGTTCATGCAGTACGCCCACATGAACCCCCAAGAAGCCGTGGAAGTACACAAGATTTTGAAGCCACAGAAGAGCATGGGATTCCATTTCGAAACCTTCCGCCTGACCAATGAGGAATTTGGCGCGCCGCGCAAAGATGCCCTTGCCGCCCTCGAGCGATCCGATATGAGCGAGGATGATTTCCTGATCCCCCACCCCGGCGATTACGTCGAATTATAATTATACACTGTCCCTTAATTTATATGGCAGTATCCCTTGACTATCACGAATGAACGGGGACATACGCAGGGTATTGAGGATACGCTCGCGGCTAAAGGGTTTTTTCAGGTAGCTCGAGGCCCCGTGATCGGTCGCGCTGACAATGCTACCCTTCGCCGTATCGACGCTCAGCATCACCACGAATGCGTCCGGATCGGCGGCCTTGATTGCCTGAAGCGCCTGATCGCCGTTCATGCCGGGCAGGTGCAGATCCATAAATACGGCATCGGGGGCGTACTCGATGTATTTCAGCAGTGCTTCCTCCCCATTCCGCGCCACCACCACATCGTACTCTTTCAGGAAGCCCTGTATGTATGTCGCCGTAAAACGGTCGTCTTCGACCACCATCACGATAGGCTCATCCCGCCTTTTTCGGCGGATTGGTATGCTAATTAACTGGTTTGGCTCGGCCAGCGCCGCGTATGCCTGTATTCTTTTGGCGTTCAGCATCTTTTGTTCGGCAATTTTTTGAAAAAGCGGCAATTCTTTCGTCAGGAACCCATAATCGCAGAAAGATTTCGGCAGATTTTGCGTCATTTCTTCCAGAATTTTTTGAACATCGACCGGACCGACCGCATCGCTGGGGCAGCAGAGCAAGATGATGTCATTGTCGGTGAAATGGTAAACATAGGCATTGGGCAGTTTTGCGCCCTTTTCCTTTACGGACGACAGAAAGGCAAGGCTTTCGGCCCGCAAACGCTCCAGCTCCTCTCCGATGAACGCGCGGCGCGACATCAATTCCTCGTGATTGAGCTTTTTGGAAAAATTGAAGGTGCAGGCGATCCAGCCATTGGGATTCGCCCTTAATTTTTCCATGAATGTCAGGAAATGATGCTCGGTTCCTCGTGTGATCGTTTTCATATGGCCGCCGCTCCAAAGGATATTCTTCTTGTTATTGTGCGGGTTTAACCATTAAAAACGGGTGTAGAATAGTTTCAATTCGAAATATCGACGGAAAGAGCGCCATGGCCGACCGCATCACGATACCGCAATGGTATGACCTCCACGTTCATCTTCGTCAGGGGCCCGCAATGGCCGCCTATATCAAGGCGCATATTGATATGGGATGTGCTGGCATCCTTGCCATGCCCAACACACGGCCCCCCGTATCCAAAATTTTCGATGCAGATGACGGCGACGGCTGGAGCGTTGAATTCTATTTGGAAGAAATTCGCCGCAACGGCGGGGAGGCGTTTACGGATATTATCATACCGCTTTATCTAACCGGTGACACAACGCCCGCCATGATCGAAAAGGGCGCAAAATCCGGCCTGCTTCGTGCCTGTAAATATTATCCCCCGCACGGTACCACAAATGCCGATCATGGACGCCCGCTCCAACATTATGTTGATAATAGCGTCATTGAAGCCATAAGAGACAACAATGTGGTTTTATGCCTTCACGGGGAAGAACACGGCCTGAAAGGTGAAGATTATTTTGGCAAAGACAGCAACGCCGAAGATTATTTCTACCGCGAGCGTATGACGCGTCTACGCGATTCATTCCCCGATCTGCGGATCGTCTGCGAACATATTACCACCAAAACCGCCGCCGACTTTGTAAAGGAAACGGGCGACAAATGCGGGGCCACGATAACACCGCAACATCTGTTGTATACGGTAGGCGACCTGGTACAGGGACTACGCTATCACCTTTACTGCCTGCCGCTCGTCAAGTTTGAACAGGATCGGCAAGCTTTGCTCAATGCTGTTTTAGATCCGTCCAACACGCAATTTTTCGCGGGAACCGATAGCGCCCCACATACCACAAAATGCACACCGTGCGGATGCGCGGCCGGATGCTTTACCGGCGGAATTGCCCCGCAACTTTATATCAGGGCATTTGAGAACGGCGCACGCATAAAAGAGTTTGAGCGGTTCCTCTGTCACAATGGTCCAGCATTTTATAAACTCCCTGTCCCCGAAAAAACCCTTTCCTTGGTGCGGGCTAAGTCCACCGTGACCTCTTTGAAGACAGCAGAAGGAGAAGTTATGCCTCTGCCGCTCGGCCTCGGGCAGGATACGCTTGAATGGAGCCTTGAACAATGACGGCCATCGATGAAACGAACATGCTGTCCCTTCAATACGGTCCGGATGGCCTTATCCCCGCCATCGCGCAGGATGCCACGACAAAAGATATTCTGATGATGGCATGGATGAACGAAGACGCCTTGCGCAAAACCATAGAAACCGGTGAGGCGCATTATTGGAGCCGTTCACGCGCCGCGCTATGGCACAAAGGTGCAACCAGCGGCAGCGTGCAAAAGATTCGCGAGATTCGCACCGACTGTGATCAGGATGTCCTTCTTTTGTATGTTGAGCCGCAAAAGCAGGACGGAGCCTGTCACACGGGACGCAGAACCTGTTTCTACCGCAGTATTGATCAAAAAAATCCATCCTGCCTGCTCTTTGACGAATAATCGCAAAATAAAAGAAGCACACGAACCAAAATTTTCTTCCCTAGGTTTCCGCTTGGTATTAGACTTTTCTTATCCTTTCAGGGCAATTCCGCTCTTTTAGTAATCTCTTATTAAAGTTACTTCCATAAAATGTAAGTCGGGGATTTATGTGCGCCTCGGGCGCTTCATTGTTTGAAATGTGGGAAAAAACAATATGGCCATCTCGCCGTCCATGAGGACATCCGACGGGTCCGTGTATGCGATGAAAGATCAAAGAAAAACCAGAATCGGCAAACTTGTCGGCAACTCATCCAACAGGATCTGGAAAAGCAGGATCAGTTGGCGGATCGCCGTTTCCGTCTTCCTGACCATCCTGATTATTCAAGGCGGCCTGATTTTCGCGCTCTTCAAAAAGGAAGAACAGAGACTTTTGTTCGAAGTGGCGGAAAAAGGCCGCTCCGTTATCTCCACCATCATAGATCCGATGCCCGCCGAAATGCTGGCCGTACCCGTGATCGATGGGATTGCACATCGCGCCCTTTCGGGCACAGGCATACGCGGCTTTGCCGTCTACAGCATCGATTTGCGATTGCTGGGCACCTATGGGGAGCCCGTCTCGCTGCGCCCTGATAGCGGCAATCCGGACCTTAGCAGACGCCTGCCCGATGGATTGACCTACGAAACCGTTTATTTTCCAACGGAAATCAACAAACCCTATATTGTCGCCGCCGCACTGGATTCCAGCAGCATCGGGCCGGCACTGCTGGACTATATCAACCAGAACCTTGCTATCATGTTGTTGATGTCGGCGTTTGTGACGGTCGTGCTTATGATCTCGCTGTCGCGCTGGCTGCTGGAACCTATCCTGTATCTTTGCGACAATTTGCGTTCGGCGGCAGAGAGTCCCGAAAATCCGCAAATTACGGAATCGCCCTATGATTCGGAGGACGAGGTCGGCGGCACCATCAGGCTTGCGCACGCATTGATCCGCCAGAACGCCGACAATATCCGCCAGATCAAAAGCGCCGCGGAAGACAAGATTCACAAGCTTGCCTATTATGACACGCTGACCGGCCTGCCAAACCGCACCCTGTTTCTGCAAAAACTGACCGAACAGGCCCGCGAGGCCAACAGTGACCATCATGAAGAGATAAAACGGTTTGCCGTTATCGCGCTCGATCTTGACCATTTCAAGGATATCAACGATTCCATGGGGCACAATGTCGGTGATGCCATTTTGCGCGGCGTTGGAAAACGCCTGCGGGCCGCGATGCCCGAAAGCGCCGTTGTTGCAAGATCGGGTGAGGATGAATTCGCCCTCACCATGCCGCTGACTGACGGGCTGGAGGCCCGCGACATCGCGGATAAAATATCCAAGGTTATCCGCGCCGAGCCTTTCAAAGTTTTCAATGAAAGCTTCCAGATCCGTTCTTCCATCGGCGTATCCACCTATCCGGACGATGGCATCGACCCGGATCAAGTCCTGAAAAACGCCGATATAGCGCTGAACCGCGCCAAGGAAGAAGGGCGTGACCGCGTCAAAGAATATTCAGAAGATTTCGATCGCGTTGTGCAGCAAAGATTCCAGATGCTGCGCGATCTGCGTGATGCAATGGAAGCCAAAGATTTACAGGTTTTCTATCAACCTCAGTTCGAACTCAGCACCGGGAAGATTATTGGCGCCGAGGCCCTGATCCGCTGGTTTAAAAAGGACAGCAGCAAGGATGGCGGCAGCTTTATTTCCCCTGCGGAGTTTATCCCTGTGGCCGAACAATCCGGATTGATCGTTCCAATCGGGGAATGGGTAATGAAGGAATCATGCCAAATGGCAGCCCGCCTTGCCAAGGATGGATATGATTTCCGCGTCGCCGTCAACGTATCGGGCGCACAATTTTATCAAAGCGACATCGTCAATCATGCAGCGAAGTGCCTGCGCGAAAGTGGCCTTGCCCCGCACAATCTGGAACTGGAAGTCACCGAATCCGTCTTTATGGATGACATCAACCAAACCATCGAAACCTTGCAGCAATTGCACGCGCTTGGCATAGAACTGGCAATTGACGATTTCGGGACGGGTTATTCCTCCCTGTCATACTTGCGCCAATTCCCGATTGACCGCCTGAAAATCGACCAGTCTTTCATTCGCAACGCCCTGAACAATCAGGACGACGCAGCGATCGCCCGGACAATTATCGCGCTTGGGCACTCTCTAAACCTGAAGGTTATCGCTGAAGGTGTGGAAACGAAGGAGCATGAAACCTTCCTGCGTGGCCAGAATTGCGATGAGGTACAGGGCTTCCGGTATTCCCGCCCGATTCCGGTCGATCGGTTCGAAGAATTCCTGAAAAACTATAACGGCGATCTCGCGGCCTTCGATAAATAACTAACAAGCCCAGACCCAGCCCTCATAGCGGCCATTGGCATCAAAATTTCCGGCACCAGCAAGGGTTTGATAACTCATTGTTGCCTTGCCGTTTTGATCCACGCCAAAAGTAAGACTTGTTATTGGTTCATCGCCAATATCTTTCGGCTTTCTCCCGACAGCATCCTTATAATCATTGTACAGATCCGGATGGGCGGCGGCGAACTCCGCTTCTCTTTTCCGCTGCATGGCTTTAGTGTTTTCAGTATCGGACATAACAAACTCCTTTGTCGTAATAAGGACACAGATTGTGGAGCTTGTCCAGCGATCTTGTATTAGAATCCTGAAACCGATAATAACCTTCTATGACACATCATCATTCCGCCCCTGTTCCGTTCCAATCCAGCAAATCCGGCCCCTTGAAAGGCACGGCCGCCATTCCTGGCGATAAATCGATCTCCCATCGCTCGTTGATGTTCGGCGGGATCGCCAAGGGCCGCACCATCGTCCACGGACTTCTGGAAGGCGAAGATGTCCTCAACACCGCCGCCGCGATGCGGGCGATGGGCGCCACAATCATCAAAAACGCCAACGGGACATGGACCACGGAAGGTGTTGGAATCGGCCATCTGAACTCGCCATCAGAACCGATGGAAATGGGCAATTCCGGCACATCAACCCGCCTTCTGGCCGGTCTGGTTGCGGGACATCCTATCACGGCCAGCTTTACCGGCGACGCATCCCTGACCAAACGCCCGATGGGCCGCGTGATTACACCGCTCACCGATATGGGGGCAGCATTCGAGGCCAGCGAAGGCGGCCGCCTTCCCATGACGGTAACGGGTGCAGCAAAACCAAAAGCGATCCATTATAAATTGCCGGTCGCATCCGCACAGGTGAAGTCTGCCATTTTGCTCGCAGGGCTTCGCGCCGATGGCACGACAACCGTGATCGAGACAAAACCAACCCGCGACCATACCGAAAATATGCTGCGCCATTTCGGTGTGAAAGTGGATGTTGAAGACTTTGATGACGGGGCGCAGGCCATCCACCTGAAAGGTGGTCAGGACATGATTGCGGGTGCGGATATTTATGTCCCCTCCGACCCCTCGTCCGCGGCCTTCCCTGCTGTTGCGGCCGCAATTTGCCAAGGCTCGGACGTCCTGTTGCCGCGCATCGGCATGAACCCGCGCCGCAATGGCATCTTCCTTTGTTTGAGAGAAATGGGCACGGATATTGCGTTTGAAAATGAGCGGGTCGAAGCCGGTGAACCCGTTGCCGATATTCGCATCAAAGGCGGAAAAATGCTGCAAGGGATTGATGTACCCTTGGAGCGTGTGCCCAGCATGATCGATGAATTCCCGATTCTGTTTGTTGCGGCCTCTTTTGCGAATGGCATTACGCGTGCCACAGGACTGGAAGAATTACGCGTCAAGGAATCGGACCGCCTTGCGATGATGGCCAAGGGTTTAGAGGCCTGCGGCGTGAAACTCGAAATGGGGGAAGATACTCTCACGATTTACGGCAACGGCACGGCTCCAAAGGGCGGCGCTTTAATCGAAACCGCGCTCGACCACCGCATCGCCATGAGCTTCCTCATTCTCGGCATGGCCAGCGAAACGCCTGTGACGATCGACGATATCGCGCCCGTGGCCACATCCTTCCCCAATTTTGTTGCCTTGATGAACACTCTTGCCGGAAGCGACGTCATAAAGACTGCCTGATTACTGCTTTGCCCCCGCGGGTTTCCACCCCATCAGCCAGTCCTTGGCAGGGACGATATAGGGCTCCTCCCCATTTGCGCGGTAGAAGGAATCAACAGCAAATTGCTGCGCGGTTTTATCTTCGATGATCGTTGCGGTATTGTGCGGCCACGCCCCATCAATCATATAACCGCGATGGATAGGCAAGCCGACTTTATGAAACTTGAAAAGCCCATCTTTTGCCAAAAATTCCAGATAGCGCGAACTGTTGACCGTTTCATCGAGGCAGTCCATCTGCGCCGGATCCTCTTTCCTCCCCCGCGCTTCGGGGAGATCGTGCGCGGTGCCCGTTTTTGCGCCCATGAGACTTTCCATCCTTGCAATCGCCGCAGCAATTTTGCTGCGCTCGCCTTCCGCATCCTTCGCCGGTTTTTTCGCAAAAATGCTGCGCACAGAGGCCCAGTCCTTGTCCGTAAATCCGCTCTCGACCTTGCGGGTGCAGCTATACCCCGAGCAGAAGGTGAAATCATCCTTCGGCTGTCCTTGCGGGGCATATTTATGCAGCGGAATTCCGGTCGAACAGGCGGCGAGAGGAAGGAGCGAGAGGAACACAAGAATACGGCGCGTCATGAATGCAAAACCTTTCGCGTCACTTTTATCACCATAAGGGGTGCCGAACGCCAAAAATTTGTTGGCCATCCACGCAAATCACCCCATATTGAAAAAATAACACGTGCCAAAGGCGAGGTTTTCCAATGCGCCATCCCAATTTCCGCTTCCATGATTTCCCGCTTCGGGGTAATGCTCTTGCCATGGCACATATGGTTATTGCAATCGACGGACCCGCAGCAAGCGGCAAAGGTACATTGGCCCGTAAACTGGCGGCCCGCCTTGGTTACGCCTATCTGGACACGGGCGCGCTTTACCGCTGCGTGGGCAAGGCTGTTCTGGATTCGGGCGGGGATCCCGCCAATGAAATGGATGCAATCCGCGCCGCCAAGGCCCTGTCCCTGAAACCGGAAGATTTGCAAAGCCCCGATCTGCGCAATGATACGGTCGGCTCTGCGGCCTCGAACGTTGCCAAATTTCCCGGTGTGCGTCAGGCACTTCTAGAGTTCCAGAAGAACTTTGCCAAAGATCCAGACCAGGGACAGGATGATAAACAATTCGGCGGAGTAATCCTCGATGGCCGTGATATCGGCACCGTGATCTGCCCCGATGCGGATGTGAAATTCTTTGTGACGGCCAGCATGGAAACCCGCGCCAAACGGCGCCTTGCTGAATTGACTGGCAAGGGAATTGCCACAGATTACGACACCGTTCTGGCCGATATGAAGGCGCGGGACGAGCGGGATTCATCGAGGGACACGGCGCCTTTGGCCGCCGCCGCCGATGCCCATATCATCGACACCAGCGCCATGAGCGAAGGCGAAGTGATGGAACGCGCCCTTTCCATCATCCGCGGCACCATCGTCGAAGCCGCCGCGCGGAAGTAACTCAAGCTTTTAGGATTGCTGCTGCCAATCTTTGAAATGCCTCTCTGCGCGGAAAAATATCCGCTTCAGATAAATTAAAACTTTGCGCCCATTCAATGACAAGCAAAGCTGTAATATTGGCTTCTGTACGTTCGTTTTCTGATAGTTGTGAAATGGATGCAGTAATATTCTGTGCCTCGGATAAATATTCATCCGAGGGGGCACCAAGATTGACAAACCCTTCTATGTCTTCTTGTTGAAGCAGGGCATTGATAGTTGATTCAGAGACTTTCATTCCGGTAAGTCAGCATATTCTCCATAAGAAATCAGTAATTCTAAGTTAGGAACATTTTTTACTTCGAGATAAAAATGACTTGCCTTGTTTGCTGCACTCAGCTTATCGCACATTTCTGAAAATAAAGAACATTCCTCTGGGGTAAGTATTATTTGGCTTTGATTCAAAACATCCAAATCTTCTAAAGAAATATATTCAGATATGAGCGCTCCCCCTTTTAAATTTTTGAAGTAAGCACTTGCTTTACTATAGCTTTCAGAATCTCCAATAATTACCAAGAAATCATCATTCCCTTTGAAATTACGATAATATTTGCTTTTTAACATATCAATATCCACCCTTGTGAGTTGGTTTTCCATTTATTGAGATATTTTCCCATTCCGATTTTGGAGAAGCTTTGTAATCCCAATGGGGGTTATGATGTTTGCTTTCTATAGCATATCTCCATTCTCCACCGTTTTCATCATATAGGCTTTTTTCACCTCTAAGTCTCGGCTTCTGTCTCGATGGAAGACCTTCCTTAAGATTAGAAGAAGTTGGTGGCTTAGGCCATGTCCGCGTATCGTCTAATTTAACTTTGGATGAATCGGGTATGCGATTTAGCTGCGAACCTGTGAGTCGCAACAAATTCCACACACTCCTAGCTTTTAATGCAGGCATCAAAAGCAATTCCGGATAAACGGGGTTTAACCCGGGCTCTATAGGCTCTGCCCAACAGCGGCAATTATAATCCTCGCCGGGGTCGGGTGAATCGCTCCAATCCCGCACCATGTAATTATAGGCGGCATGGGCACCGCGCACTTTATCGTCGCCAACCGTCCGCCAAATATATTGGCCATCCGGCACCCTGGCGATTTCGCGGTTGAGCGCAGCAATCGTTTCATCGTCCGGTTTTGCTGCGCCCGTTTGTGCAAGGTTATAATCCGCCTGAAAGGTCTTTAGGGCCGTAAAAACGGCTTCATCGGCGATGCCGGTGATGCCAACCTTGTCATAGGGTTGATAATAGCCGAGGCGGTTGAGCGCCTTTTTCATCTGGCGCACGTCAAATTCGTCCACCTCGCCGTTCAGGGCAAAGGGCCGGGAAAGTTCGATTTTCATGAGGGTCTCGTTCAAATAAAAGAAAAGCCACGAGGCGCAGACACACCTGTGGCTTGAATAAGACTATATTCCTATATATGGAGCTTTTTGTCAAACATTATTTTCAGGAAAATGTTTGCATTTCCGCCGCAAATCCCCTAAAACGCGCCTATTCTTCGTAAATCCAAAGGCCTATGCGCCTCTGCGAAGAATATGAAGATCGCTTTTGCCTGCCCTGCGGGGAAGAACAGGCCTTAAGCCGATCTATCAAAAATCTGAAAGGACTATCACTAAAATGGGTAAAGCATCATCCAAAATCGCCGACAACGGCGATTCGAAAGAATTCGCCGCGTTATTGGGCGAATCCATGTCTACACACGCTTTTGAAGGCAATGTCGTCAAAGGCCGTGTTATCGAAGTACAAGAAGACGCCGTCATTATCGACGTCGGTCTGAAATCCGAAGGCCGCGTGGCCCTTCGTGAATTCTCCATGCCAGGTCAGGATCCAGAGATCCGCGCCGGCGATATCGTCGAAGTTTATGTCGACCGTATGGAAAACCGCGACGGCGAGACAGTTCTGTCCCGCGAAAAAGCACGCCGCGAAGAAGTCTGGCTGGATCTTGAAAAAGCATCCAACAAAGGCGAGCGCGTTACCGGCGTTATCTTTGGCCGCGTCAAAGGCGGTTTCACTGTCGATCTCGGCGGCGCCGTGGCATTCTTGCCAGGTTCCCAAGTTGACATCCGCCCCGTGCGTGATGTTGGCCCGCTGATGGGTACGCCTCAGCCGTTCATGATCCTGAAAATGGACCGTCCACGCGGCAACATCGTTGTGTCCCGCCGCGCTGTCCTCGAAGAATCCCGCGACGAAGCCCGTTCGGATCTGCTCGAGAACATTAAAGAAGGCTCCGTTGTCCAAGGCCTCGTCAAGAACATCACCGATTACGGTGCGTTCATTGATCTTGGCGGCGTCGATGGTTTGCTGCACGTCACGGACATCAGCTGGAAACGCGTCAACCACCCGTCGGAAGTTCTCTCCGTTGGTCAGACGGTCGATGTACAGGTCATCCGCTACAACGCGGACAATGGCCGTATCTCGCTCGGTATGAAGCAACTGGAATCCGATCCATGGGAAGGCGTTGCCTCCAAGTACCCGGTCGGCCTCAAACTCAAGGGCCGTATCACGAACATCACCGATTACGGTGCGTTCGTGGAACTGGAAAACGGAATCGAAGGCCTCGTCCACGTATCCGAAATGTCCTGGACCAAGAAAAACGTCCACCCTGGCAAAATCGTGTCGACATCTCAGGAAGTCGAAGTGCAGGTTCTCGAAGTCGATATGGACAAGCGCCGTATCTCCCTCGGTATCAAGCAAACACAGGAAAACCCATGGGCGAGCTTTGCCGACAAGCACAAGGTTGACGAAGTCCTCGAAGGCGAAATCCGCAATATCACGGAATTCGGCCTGTTCGTTGGCATCGACGATGACATCGACGGCATGGTTCACCTGTCCGACATTTCTTGGGAAGATCAGAGCGAAGACGTTCTGAAAAACTACAAGAAGGGCGACACGGTAAAAGTGAAAATCCTCGACATCGATGCTTCCAAAGAACGCGTTGCTCTCGGCATGAAACAATTGTCCGAAGATCCGTTCGAAGGTGCGATGAAAGGCATGGCCAAAGGCGCAGTCGTGACGTGTACTGTTACCGAAGTCAAAGACTACGGTATCGAAGTGACGGTTGGCGAAGGCGTAACGGGTACGATCAAGAAAGCCGATCTGTCCCGCGAGCGTTCCGAGCAGCGCCCTGACCGTTTTGCGGTTGGCGAGAAAGTCGATGCGAAGATCCTGACCGTCGACAAGAAAAAGCACCATGTCACATTGTCGATCAAGCAGCGCGAGCTGGATGAAGACAAGCAAGCCCTGGAACAATTCGGTTCGACCGAATCCGGCGCATCGCTTGGCGATATCCTCGGCGCCGCCCTCGGCAAGGCAGAACCGAAAAAGAAATAAGGACTGGCCATTATGGCCTCATCCAAACCGAAAACCGGGCCATCGAGGCCCGGTTTTTTATTGCTCAATAGGTTTATCGTTAACCTGTTTTGCGGTACAATATTAATAGAGGGTTATTTTATGCACACCAGACACCATCCAAAGAGTCTCATCCGCCAATCCGGGAATGTAATGTTCGCGTTGTTTGCGGCGGCCGGGATGGTTGGCGTT